>JAJCYR010000103.1 GCA_029262775.1 Bacteroidota bacterium | reverse complement strand
TGGGACTTTTTCCTTTCATGACGCTATCTCTTGCATGCATTTCGTGCACGTTACGGCCTACATCGGCAGACGAACAGTGCCAAAAGTCATGTTTTGACGAAGCGGCGCCAACCACCCGGGTTCGCCGGCCGGCTGAGCTTGGCCCGAGACTCAAGACCCACGGATTAAATGATTGTTCACCAGGAAAACATGACTTCAGGCACATGCGCAGGGCCTGGGGCTTATGTAGGTTGATGCAACAGCAAAATGAGGATCAATGACTTCCAACCTTTCGTTGCCCTTCCTCGGTGTCCTGACGCTCTCGCTCGCCCTATACGGGTGTGATACCACCGCGCCGACCGAAATCGACTCAAACAGACAGACAGACGATTCGGGGATTGTCCTGAATCCTCAACCTCGATTTTTCCTCTCCAACGAGGTACTCGAGACAAGGATCGCAGCAGAAAGTGGAATAGGCTTGAGCACCTTCATTCCGGACCTGCCAAAACCAGACGAAACCATGTTGTTTACTAATCTCGTTGGTCTCTGGATCGCTGGTTTTCAACATGACGGACTGAATGCAAACATCGCAGGCCTTCCTATCCCCGGCCTTAATCAATTTGAGTTCGCGCGGCCTGAGTCGGAAGGCGGAGGCCTGTATAAGCTATCTGCGATGGAGGCCTTACAGGACATCGAGAACTGGCCCGTCCAGGATGGCGCCCCGTCGCGTCCAGACGGCAGTCCCAACATGTATGGGGATGTGATGGTATGGGGACTCTTCCGTCCATCGAACGAGCCGAACGAGCGGGTATATAATTTTTCAGGGCTGAACGTCGGAATGACGTCGTTTGTATTCCAGGATGGTCCGCTGGAGAAGATGCTTTTTTTCCGCTACGACCTGTCGAACGAGTCAGAAGACCCGGTAACAGACCTGCACCTCGGGTTCGGGGGTGACATTGATCTGGAGTGGAGTTCTCGGCTTATTCAGGCTCCGCCCTGCGAGCGACCGGAAGTGACTAAGAACCAAAACCAAAACGGGTACAATGCCGTCAAACACTACGCCTTCACGTACACAAAACCTCACGACGCGGATCCGGACCTGCCTCCTGAATGTTATGGTGTGATCGTGGGGTATACGATCCTTGACATGGAATCGGCCGGCGGCCTTTCGCAGCCGAAGCTGGCGCATCGAATCCTGAAAAGGTTCAGACGCCCTGACCAGTTCAACGAAGCAGAGATTAAAACGCCCACCCAGGTCCTTCTCGCACTGCAGGGATTATCGGCGATTGGCCAGCCAATGGTAAATCCGGTCACGGGCGAGGTCACGCCGTTTGCCCACACCGGGGATCCCGTCTCGGAAACGGGGTGGCTCGACTCCAGAAGGGACGTTCGCAACCTCGTGTCCATCGCGCCATTCGACCTGTTGCCCGGAGAGACGAAGACGATGACCGTTGCCTTGTTTCTGGCCCAGGCCCCGTCCTTTGCCGAGGCCGTACCCGAACTCGAGAACACCTTCGATTCGATCATGGACAACCGGCAGCAGTGGGATTATTAGCGGAAGACCGACAATGCAACTGAACAACAACCAACACCCTGTACTGAATCGAAGGTCGGTGATCGGCCTTGCGTGCCTGCTGTTATTGATTCTTTCCAGCTGCGACGCGGATAGCAGCGATCCGGGGATTGTTCTGAATCCCGGAATACGAATTCCATTATTCACCGAGATCTTAGATGTAAGTATTGGTTCCAACGGTGAAATATCCAGGGCTCTTTTCACACCAGACGTTTCTCAACCAAATGAATCCATGTCGGTTGGTCTCGTTGGACTCTGGATTGCCGGTTTTCAAAATGACGGACTAAGTGCAAACATCACTGGCCTCCCTTTCTCCGGCCTTAATCAATTTGAGTTCTCGCGGTCCGTGTCGGAAGGCGGAGGCCTGTATAAGCTATCTGCGATGGAGGCCTTACAGAACATCGAGAACTGGCCCGTCCAGGATGGCGCCCCGTCGCGTCCAGACGGCAGTCCCAACATGTATGGTGATGTGATGGTATGGGGACTCTTCCGTCCATCGAACGAGCCGAATGAGCGGGTACACAACTTTTCAGGGCTGAACGTCGGGATGACATCGTTCGTGTTCCAGAACGGCCCGCTGGAGAGGACGTTTTTTTTTCGCTACGACCTGTCGAACCAGTCACAAGACCCGATCACGGATCTGCACGTCGGATTCGGGGGTGACATTGATCTGGAGTGGAATTCTCGGCTTACTCAGGCTGCGCCCTGTGAGCGACTGGAACTGAATATCAATGATAATCAAAACGGCTACAATGCGGTCAAACACTACGCCTTCACGTACATAAAGCCCCACGACGCGGATCCGGACCTGCCTCCTGAATGTTATGGTGTGATGGTGGGGTATACGGTCCTTGATATGGAATCGGCCGGTGGACTGTCGCAGCCGAAGCTGGCGCATCGAATCCTGACGGAATTCATAGGACCTCAAGAGTTCAAGGAAACAGAGATCAAGACTCCCACCCAGGTCCTTCTCGCACTGCAGGGATTATCGGCAACTGGCCAGCCCATGGTGAGTCCGGTGACCGGCGAGATCACGCCGTTTGCCTACACCGGAGATCCCGTGTCGGAAACGGGTTGGCTCGACTCCAGAAAGGACGTTCGCAACCTCCTGTCCATCGCGCGATTCGACCTGCTGCCTGGGGAGACAAAGACGATGACCGTTGCCGTGTTTCTGGCCCAAGCCCCGTCCTTTGCCGAGGCCGTACCCGAGCTCGAGAACACCTTCGATTCGATCATGGACAACCGGCAGCAGTGGGATTATTAGCGCCTGTTAACAGGTGCTTGCGGAACGGTCATGTGTTTTTGTGGTCCGAAGCGTCTCGACGGCATGCTGCGCGGCCTGGCCGAGAGACTTGCGGGTGTGGCCACGCGCCGGGATGGGCACGCCGATGGCGACGCCCCAGCGGAGCTTGTGACGCGTGACGCGCCACAGCCAGGACCACAGCTCCTCGCCGCCATGCCATGTGAGGCTTGTTTTTTCGGTTTCGGTCGCCTCTTGCCCGTCGATATGGGTAATGTGGAAGTACACGGGCAGGACGAAGCCGGTCTCGCCGGGGTCCGGCCCGTCGCGGCTGCCCCCCTTGTCCACGAGCGCCGCGAAGCCACCCGTTTTGAAGGGCAGGAGCGCCCGCCCGTCAGAGGTTGTGCCCTCTGGAAAAATGGCCACTGGCACGCCCGCTTGCATGCGGGCACGGACTTCATGGACCATGCGCGTGGTCTTCAGTTTTCGCTGCCGGTGGGCCAGGATGAGTCCGGCCGCACGCCCCACGAAGCCGACTATGGGCCACCGGGCAATTTCAGACTTTCCGACGAACGAGCAGTCGAAAATGGCTGCCAGAATCCAGGGATCGAGCGCACCAATGTGGTTCGCCACGACAAGCACCGGAGCATTGGTGGGAACGTCGGCGACGGAGCCCGGGCGGCCGCCCGCGTCCCAGCAGTGGCCATCCACGCCCTCGCGCACGGCCACCTCCCAACCCAGCAGCCTCAGCATGCGGCGGGCACCGCGGCCCTGGATACCGCTCACCTCCTGCCAGCGCCGTGCCAGCCGGCCACGGGCCGGCCCCCTCCTGCTACCCCACACGCCCCATCGCACAAGGGCCCACGCCGCGTGCCCGATCATGAGGCTGTAGAACGCGGCCCCGACCAGGACGCGCCAAACCGGCCCACGTCTACTCACGCGTATACACGATTTTGCCGCCAATCACCGTCTGCACGACCTCGACGTCCGGTATGGCCACCGGATCCATTTCGAATAGATTCTCCGACAACATCACAAAATCGGCGAGTCGGCCTGCTTTCAGGACACCCGAGAATCCGTCTGATCGCCCGGCCACGGCGCCCGAGCGCGTGTACGCAACGAGCGCCTCTTCGAGCGTGATTTTCTCCTCCGGTACCCACCCGTCCGGATGCGCGCCATCAATGGTGCGCCGCGTTACGGCCGCGTACACGCCGAGCAGCGGATTGAGCGGCGCCGCCGTCCAGTCCGATCCGAACGTAAGCCCTGCGCCTGAATCCAGCAGTGACCGGAACGCATAGGTAGTGCGAATAGGCTCGCCAATGCGCGCCTCGGCCCAGCGGCCATCATCGATGGCATGATACGGCTGCATGGACGGCACGACCCCGAGTTCGGCGAACCGCCCGAACGCCGCTGGCGACAAATGCTGTGCGCCTTCAATGCGGAGCACCTGCCGCATGCTGCCCGCGGTGTTGGCCCGCGCTTCGGCGTAAACGCCGAGCAGCCAGTCGTTCGCGCGGTCCTCGATGGCGCTCACCGACAGGTGCAGCCCTGCGCCGTACGCATCCATAATGTCACGCCGCATGGCCACGGTATCGGTCACGACGAGCCCGCCATGGACCGTGCCCGTGAGCCCGCCCCACCAGAGACGCTGGCTGCCGAGCCCGTTTTCATTGATGAAATCCGTCAGGCGGCGCCACGAGGACAGCGGCACATGCGAGTAGATGCGAAGACTCAGCCAATCCTCCCGCTCAGCGACCCGAAACGCCTCGAGGTCATCCCATCCGCCGTACGATCCGACGTCGTGGACCTGCGTCACCCCAAGGCTGAGGGCATGCTGCTGGGCGCGCTCCAGCATGGCGAGCCGCGCTTTCAGCGTACCGGTTGCCGAGCTGTCCACCCCCTCCAACTCCACGCTTGCAAGGTTGAAGCCGCCCTGCAGGAAATGCGTGCGGTTGTCAATAAAACCCGGCATCACGAACGCGCCCTCCAGGTCAATGACGCGGGTATCCTCGCCGCGCACGCCCTCGGCGGCTGCCGCAGATCCTATATATATAATGTATTCCCCGCGCACGGCCATGGCGTCGGCCCAGGGTTCATCCTCGTTTGCCGTCCAAATGCGGCCATTGACGTAGAGTTCGCTGGCATGCGGATCGGCGCATCCGGCGGCGAGAACGCCGAGCAGCACGGTCGCCAACACGGCTTGCGTGCCGCGTTGGGTCAGCAGAAAGAGGATTTTCGTCATGACGCTCTGTACCCATCAGGTTCGTTACGACCCCCAAGGTACAATCCAGAGCGGGATTTAAATGTAACTCTTATTGTTACATTTATTTTGGAACTTATTCGTGACTATAGCACCGTCACGACCCGACTCTTGGTGAATGAACCGGCCTCGAGGCGGATGATGTAGGCGCCGCCCGGCACGTGGCCCGAGCTGCCGGCCGCGCCGCCGGCCGCGCCAGCGGCCCTGCCGGCTTCCCACACCGCTTCGTGCCGCCCGGCGGGCAGGTCGCGATCGAGTAGCGTCGCCACTTCGCGGCCCAGCACGTCAAATACGCGGAGCGTGACGTGCGCGGCATCGGGCAACTCAAAGGGCACCGTCACGCTGCCCGCGGACGGGTTTGGCCACGGC
>JAJCYR010000102.1 GCA_029262775.1 Bacteroidota bacterium | reverse complement strand
GTTCTTTATTTTTTTTTTTTGTTTTTTTTAGTGCTGTGGGGGGGGGCCTGTGCCCCCCCCACTTCTGGCGCTCTGACAGCACAGATACCAGCAGAAATCCAACTATCGAAAAAGGATGACTATGCAATATATCAGAAACATCAGTCTTCTTGTCGCGGCCGTCGCGCTCGGATTGGTCAGCACGTCAGCACGTGCGCAGACCGTCGGGAACTGCGAAGCGTCGACAGCAGAAGTATTTTTGGACATCAACAATGTCCGATCCAAAGTCCTCAACAATGGGGGCATTATCTGGAACGGTGGTAACCCCGTATATGAGATTCCCAAGGGCGGTGGTAACAATACCATTTTTGCCTCGGGTATCTGGCTGGGTGGTACCGTAGGTGGCCAGCTCCGCGCTGCCGCTACGACGTATGGTCCATGGGAATACTGGGCCGGCCCTTTGAATGACGACGGAACGTCTCCTTCAGACTGCTCCCCATGGGATCGCCTCTGGAAGGTGTCCAAGGAGGATGTGGTCGCATTCAATGGCGGCGCACCCGCCTCGCCAGACCTCAGGGATTGGCCAACCGGTCTCGGCGCGCCAACGCTCGATGCCAACGGTGAAGTCATTGACCTCCTGGACCAGCCGCTGGCAAGCCGTGTGGATCGTAAGATCAATCTTGCCGCGGGTGAACGCCCACAGATTCTGGGCGACCAGATGGCCTGGTGGGTCATGAACGACATGGGCAACCAGCACAACAACACCGACACACCTCCAGTAGGCCTGGAAGTTCACGGTACGGCTTTTGTGTTCAACAGCGCTGGTGCGCTGGGTAACACTACATTCTACAAGTTCCGGATGTTCTACCGGGGCACCGTACCACTCGATGAAACCTACTTCGGCATTTTCTCGGATCCGGATCTTGGTAACTTTGACGACGACTACGTCGGCTCGGATACCACGCTTGGTCTGGGTTTCGTCTACAACGCAGATCCGGACGACGAAGGAAGCTATGGAACGAACGTACCGGCTTCGGGCTACGACTTCTTCCAGGGCCCACTCGTTGACTCCAACGGCAAAGATGACAATGGCGATGGGCAGATTGACGAGGAGAATGAGCGTCTGAAAATGACAGCGTTTGCCTTCTATAACAACGGTGCTGATGTGACCGGTGACCCGCGGACGGGTCCCGACTTCTATAACTACATGCGAGGCCGTTGGAAAGATGGACAGCGTTTTACGCTTGGTGGAAACGGACGTGATTTCTCGACGATACCTACGAGCTTCATGTTCCCGGGCGATCCTGAAAGTCTACAGTTCTGGTCCGAGATCAACTCGGATGGTCAGAACACCGCCATTACACCTGCTGATCGCCGTTTCGTGATGGCGTCGGGTCCCTTCACGATTCGGCCGGGAGACGAGCAGGAGATTGTGTTCGCCCTCGTTACCGCCTTCGGCGATGACCATCTGAACTCGGTCACCCAGATGAAGGCTGATGACGCTGTTGCGCAGACCGTATTCGACAGTGGGTTCCAGGTCGCGGGAGGTCCAGCGAGACCACGTGTCACAGTCACAGAACTGGATCGTGGGGCCCTCCTCGAGTGGAACTACCGCCCTACGGACAACAACTTCCTCGATCAGTATACGGAAGTCGATCCGCTGCTCTCACCGGACGTTGAGGACAACGACTACGTCTTCGAGGGGTACAATGTGTTCCGTTTCAAGTCAACGGGCGACGGCGCGGGTGAGATCATTGCCACCTTTGACAAGGTCAATGGCATTACCCGTGTCATTGAAGGTACTGAGCTCACGTTCATCACGGCCGACGGGTCTGACAGTGGCCTACAGCACTCTATTCGCATTGACAACCTCACGAACTACACCACCGTGGAGTTTGGTGTTCAGGCGTATGCGTACAATGCAACGTCGGGTGCCAAAGTCATCAACAGTCCCACCGCGCGTGTCTCCGTGACGCCGAGCCGCCCGGACTTCGTGGTTTCGGCCGATGCCGAGGCGCTGGCACGCCAGTCGGCTGGTGTTGACATCGAGTCTGGTGGGAGCGGTGATAACATCGGAAATGGTAATGTGACGGCGAACGTGATCAACCCGGCAGCCATCACAGGAGATATCTACCGGCTGGAATTCTTCACGACAGACACCGGTACGTCTGCCAAGCGCGGCGATGTGGTCGGCGAAAACGATCGTATCAACGACGCGACTCCTGAGCACCTGTTGAAGTCTTCATCTGCTGAGGTGCTTGCCTACGACGTGATCAATACGGCGTCCGGTCAGAAGGTTTTTGACGGAACGGCGGCAGCGGCCGCCCTCGGGAAGAGCCTTCCTATCGGGGACGATATTGTCCAGGTGGATGGCTTGTCCATCAACATCGAAGGCGCACCAGACAACTTCCTTGGATTCCGAGCCATAGCAAACGCAGCTGGTCCTATTGTACCGGATGTTGGTGCTGCAGCGGATTTCCAGGGTTTTCCTGGAGCAACTCCTCGAGCAGATGATACGCAACAGGTTGGGGAAGGCCATTGGATGTTCCACACGTTCGACAACGGTTCGCGGGCTTCGTACGACGCATTTATTGCACGTTCGGTAACGGGTCGCGCAAACGGCTGGTCGAATATCATACCATTCGACTTCGAAATGCGGTTTACAGCCGACGGTGGGTACGCGTGGAATGCCTTCACGGACGGAAGCGTTATCAAGGTTCCGTTCGAGTTGTGGCGGACTGGCATCAGCACTCCTGACAATGCAAGTGATGACGTTCGCCTCATTCCCTGGACCATTGATTGGGACGGAGATGGTTACGGCATACAATGTTTTGACCACTCCGGTTCTGGCGGCTCAAACGATCCTGAAACCGATGCCACGTATTGGTTCCTTCCGTCGGATATGACGCCGGGTACTGCCGGGTATGACGCCTGGGAAGCTGAACTGCTTGCAACCGGTGATGGAGCGGGGGCAGCTGCGGGTCCAGAGGTCATGGGACGCACCGTCTTTTTCAACTGGAATGGTGGTGATGCAGATGCCTGCGTCGCACCCCAGGCATGGGATGCTACTACACCCAGCCAGACTGGATACAACCAGGATATGCCAGAGACTGGATCGGTATTCCGTCTTTTGACCACCAAACCCAACCAGCCGGGCGACCAGTTCGTGTTCTCGACGGATGGTCTTGGTGCGCGTCAGAAGACGCAGGAAGAAGCCGTTGCCGCTCTCGACGAAATCGGTATTGTACCGAATCCGTACAAGGGCGCATCTTCATACGAGGTATCTCAGCTCACTGACCAGGTTCGCTTCACGAATATGCCGACCCGGGCAACCATTCGGATTTTCACGCTCAGCGGAACGCTGATCACCACACTGGAAAAGAACAACCCATCAAACTTTTTCCCGTGGGATCTGAGTACCGAAGAGAACTTGCCCATTGCGAGCGGTATGTACCTGATCCATGTCGACACCGATTTGGGTGAAAGGGTGCTCAAGTTTGCTGTTATCAAGAAGCGTGTCCAACTCAATACATTCTAAATTGAGGCAAACATGAATATTGATAATTACACACAGACTACAAGGAGGAACAGTGATATGACTAACATGTCCAGATTAGTCCTGAGCGCCTTTCTGATCATTTCATTGATTGGATTGGACGTGATGGATGCAAAAGCCGGCGATGACAATCGCCGCGGAACAGCCGGTGCTACTCAACTGCTCGTTCCACTGACGGCGCGTAGCGCCTCACTCGGTGCTTCGATGACGGCGGGTATGGTCGGCATGAATGGCCTTGACGCCGTTTATGCCAACCCGGCCGGGCTTGCTGTCAACAACGGAACCGCGGTGATTTTCAGTCGCATGGATTACGTAGCCAATATTGACGTCAATTACTTTGGGATCGGCCAGAGTTTTGGCAACAACAACCTCGCATTCCTGGTGAGTGCTTGGGATTTTGGTGATATTCCACTGCAGACGGAATTGCAGCCCGAGAAAACTTCGGTTACGTTCGATGCGACGTTTGTAACGGCGGGTCTTACGTATGCCCGGTTGTTCACGGATCGTATTTCTGCTGGTTTTACAGCCAAGATCATCAACGAGAGCATCGATGATGTCTCCGCGACGGCAGTGGCCTTTGATGCCGGCATGACGTACGTGGTGGGCGAAACGGGACTGCGTCTCGGTATCGCACTCAAGAACATCGGTTCCGACATCCAGTACGACGGTGTTGGTCTGACGCGTCAGGTGCAGCTGCCCAATCAGCCACCAAACGCCATAGCCAACTCCCTGAATCTCGAAGGCGAAGGAGTCGAGCTTCCGTCCCTGCTGAACGTAGGTGTATCCTACGCCCGACAGGTCAACGATGCGGCCATCGTTACCGTCCTCGGTAACTTTCGGTCAAATTCGTTTGACCAGGACCAGTTCAGTGGCGGTCTACAGCTGGGTCTGCTCGACGTGCTCTACATCCGTGGCGGTGTCGATCTCGTGAGCGACCAGGACCTCACGTTCTTCAACGGCGGCAACTTCGGGGCCGGCATTGATCTGAACCTGCAGGGGACGCAAGTGCAGTTTGACTATGCATTCCGTTCTACGGACTTCTTTGACAACGTAAACATGTTTACGGCGGCAATCAGTCTGTAACAGGGCCGTTCCTAAAGGAAACGAAAGCGGGGTGGGTCGAGTAGATCCACCCCGCTTTTCGTTTATTTAAAAATTATGCTCTCCTTTCGTGTGGGTCCCGGACTGGCTGCTGTTACTCTGGCGGCCATGCTGTTCGTTGCTGGGTGCGGTCCGCAGCAGGAGGCATCCGATGACGGTGACGTGAGCGCTCCGACGTTCAGAAATCTGGTGCCGTCCGTCGAATATGTAGGTGACGCAGCCTGTTTTCAGTGTCATGAGATGGAATACCGCGGATTTCAGGACCACGGCATGGCGCATTCGATTTATGCGCTGACGAAAGAAACGGCGGTGGAAGCGTTTGGCAGTCAGGAGGTGGTGGACCGTGCGAGCGGATATCGGTACCGCACATATGAAGACGAGGGGCAGTACTTCATGGAGGAATATCTGCTCGATGATGCGGGTAGGAAATCGCATTCCCTGATTCGTCATATGGAGTACGTGGTCGGCTCGGGTACGATAGCCCGGACGTACATCACGGAGGAAGATGGTTGGTACTACGAACTACCGGTTACGTGGTACACGAATGCAAAGCGGTGGGATTTTTCACCGGGGTATGAGGTCGCAAATAATCGTTTTGACCGGAAAATTGCCGATCGGTGCATGGCCTGCCACAATTCCTATCCCGAACCCATTGCACAGACAAACGGTGCCTATGAGAGCGTACCCTTCGGCATAGGTTGTGAGCGTTGTCACGGTGCAGGAGCGCTCCATGTGGAAGAGCGGTTGTCTTCACCTGAGCCAGAAGGCGATATCGATGACTCGATCGTGAACTCGGCTCACCTGGGCGTCGAAAGACAACTTGACGTATGTCAGCAGTGCCATTTGAGTGCCGATGTATCCATCCTGCGGACAGGCAGGACAGCGTATGATTTCCGGCCCTCAGAGCCGTTGGCGTCGTATATAGCGCTCTTCAGTGCGCACAAGGAAGAAGCAACAGGATCCGTGGAAGTGATTTCGCACGCGGACCGCATGAAGCGAAGTGCCTGCTTCCTGGAAACAGTCAATACGACCACACCGCTGCTTTGCACAACGTGCCACGATCCGCATGAGGGTTTTCGAAATGCGGGCGATGCGTATTTCAATGCCACGTGCATGGATTGTCATGGCGCACAAGATCTCGCGCTTCAGTTTGAAGGTACGCAGGCCATGGTATCCCATACGGAAACGGCCAATTGCGTGAATTGCCACATGCCGGATGCAGACGTGGAGGAAGCCCCCCACTCGACGTTTACGGACCACTGGATACGGGTCGTCGGAAGAGAATCGCCCGAGCGGAGTTCGTCGCCTGAGCCCATCCGTACCCGCTCTGGCAGCACACTTACTGCGTACTATGAACGCGACAGGGAAGGCAGCCGTGGCGTCATGTACCAGGGCATGGCAACCATTACGCTCGGTCGTCAGGAGGGTAAAAGCGCGTTACTGCGAGAAGGCGTGGTGCTCCTGAACGAGGCAGCCCGGGAGGACAGGCTGACGGGTGAGGCCGAATTCCTCATGGGTTTTGCCTTGCAACTCCTTGGCGACTACGAGGGGTCGGTCGGGCCACTGGAGGAAGCTGTCCGGGAGAACCCCCGTGTGGCCGAGCGCCTCAATGCACTTGCACAGACCTACGAGTGGCTTGGAATCAAAGCAAGCGCCACGGCGCAGCTCTACGAACAGGCACTTTCCATACAACCGAAACTGGCAGACATCCGTATCAACTATGGCAGCTTCCTGGAGTCACAGGGAAATCTGTCGGATGCGATAACCCAGTACAGACGTGCCGCACAGGAGGAATCCTTTAATATGCTGGCACACTACAATCTCGGAACGGCCTACATCCGCCTTGGGGACGATGCAGAGGCAGAAAAATGGCTCCGGGCGGCACGTGCCCTTGACCCAAGGTATGTGCCCGCGATCTCGAACCTGGGGCTGGTACATGCCATGCGGGGCGAACTCACTGCGGCCCGCGAATTCTTCGAACAGGGTGTCGACATTGATCCTGGCAACTTTGAGGCGCTGGACAACCTGGGTACGTTCCATCTGAACGAGGACAATGAGAGCCTGGCCGTAGAGTATCTGGAGCGGGCGCACGCGGCCCGACCGTCTGCCGTAGCCACATCGTCCAAGTATGCGCTGGCTCTTTTCAGAGCGGGTAACTTCGCCGCTGCCCGCCGGCAGGCAGCCATTACCCTGGACTTGGAGCCCGGCGACGCCACGGCGCGTCAAATACTCTCGGCACTCGAGTGACCAGAGAGGAAACGGGCTATGGCCTGTGCATGAAAACGGCCGTTCTCGATGAACCAACGGCTGGTGTTCAGGCCGCCACAGACGGTACCTGCCAGGAAGAGGCCTGACCGTTCGGTTTCCATGGTCTCAACGTTGTAGATGGGTGTACGCGCTGCATCGTCCATGAACGTGACGCCGAGGCATTCGAGCAGCTCAAAGTCGGGCCGGTAGCCGGTCATGGCGAGCACAACGTGATTCGGAATGTCGCGGCGGCCTTCCGGCGTGCGGATGGTAACCGAGTCCGGTTCAATGCATTCGACCTCCGACTCGAACCAGGCATGGATGGCGCCTTCTTCGATCCTGTTTTTCAAATCCGGACGGATCCAGTATTTGACCGATTCGCCGATATCGGAACCACGAACGACCATGCTGACGCGCGCACCGTTACGAAGGCAATCCAGGGCGGCTTTGGCAGCCGAGTTTTTGGCGCCTACAACCAACACATCCCGGCCGGTATATGCGTAAGGCTCCTTGTAGTAGTGGACGACCTTTTCGCGTTCGCCGCCCGGGACGTTCAGTCGGTTTGGGACATCAAAAAATCCGACAGCAAGCACGACATGGCGGCAGGACACAGTGCGCTTGTCCGTGACAACAGAGAAGGCATTCTTCGTGCCCTGCAGATCCTGAACAGCTTCCTGGAGAGCGAGTGGCAATTCTTCCCGGAAGGCCACCCGCCGGTAGTAATCAATGGCTTCCTCGCGGCGCGGTTTATAATTACGCGTCGCGAAGGGGTAGCCTCCGATCTCCAGCAGCTCGGGCGTGGAAAAGAACTCCATGTTTGTCGGGTAGCCGATCAGCGACTGGACAAGTCCTCCCTTTTCCACGACGAGTACGCGATGCCCTATCCGCTTCAGTTCTATCGCACACGCGATCCCGACCGGGCCTGCGCCTACGACAACGGAATCGTATGTGCTCTGGGTCATGTCCTGACTCCTGTTATGCCGTGTCGTCTTCTGCGGCGCGTCGCTTCCTGAAAAAAGACGTCAAAAGAGATGCGCACGCATCTTCCTCGATGCCGGCAATGATATCCACATAATGGTTCAGGCGGGTATCCTGGGGAATGTTGTACAGCGTGGAAACGGCGCCCGCCTTGTCATCCATGGCCCCGAACACGATGCGTTCGACGCGGGAGAGTACCGATGCGCCAGCGCACATGGCACAGGGTTCCAGTGTGACGTAGAGCGTGGCATCGGATAGCCATTTTTCTCCCGTGGTGGCACAAGCGGCCGTGATGGCGAGTATTTCGGCATGGGCCGTGGGATCGGACAGGCGCTCTACCTGATTGTGACCCCGACCCAGAATATGCTCACCTCGGACGACGACCGCCCCGACGGGCACCTCACCGTCGTCGTAGGCTCGCTGGGCCTCGCGAAGGGCAACCTGCATCCACCTGCGGTGGGGCGACATCAAGGACTCCAGGCTCATGGTCGCAATGTGTTTGTCGGGTGAGCCGTGCGCGAGAGCGGAAGGGTCATGCAGCGCGGCCCGCCCCGACCCCGGGAAAGTTCATGCCCGTCCAGCTTGATGGCAATTTTCTCATTGGCCTTGAACGAGCTCTCCTCGTAGTAGGATAAAAATCCCTGGGCGGTCACCACACGGTATCCGAGCGAAGCCAACTCGTCGAACGTACGGGCGTTTCGTTCATAGCCAATGACCACACCAGGCGCGATGGAAAACAGATTGGCTCCGTCCGTCCACTGCTCCCGCTGCTGGCTGAGTGGGTTGTGCCCGCCACAGGGGGCGAACGTGATGCTGCGACCCAGCGTGTGCTCGAGCGCTTCATGCAGGCTGTCGCGGATGAGACAGGAGAATCCCTGATCATCACTGCCTGGACGGATGTGGAGCACGTTGTGCTGACCCTGGCGGTCTATGAGCGGCGGAAACGACACGCATTCGCCGGGAGACGCGAATGTAAAAACGGTATCCAGATGCATGCATGAGCGCTCCTTCGGGAGGTTGACCATGACGACGTCTGTTATCGCCGTTCGCTCGAAAAGCTGACGAGATACGGCCATGACGGCTCCGAGTGACGTGCGCTCTGAACTTCCAATCAGAACCGTGCTCTCGGATGCTACCAGCAGGTCGCCCCCTTCGAAGGTCAAGCCAGGAGGAAGCGTAATGATATTGTTACGCCACGCCGAGAATGCCGGATGATGATGCACCACGACGTGCATGATGACGCTTTCCCGCGCCCTCGCGGACGTGGCCGCGTGACTGAGCACAATATGGTCGCCGACCACGGCAGCAAGGTCGCGCATGAACAGCAGGTTCGGCAGGGGCAGTGCGTTGATGGGGAGTGGACTGTCACCCGTCAATGCGAAATGGCAGAGCTCGAGGGGTGGTAACTGCTTGAGTTCGTCCGCGTAGGCCTGCAGGTTGCGGCCAGGTGATACTCGGCACAGTTCGTCCACAAACCGTTCCCGCGCATCCGGCTCGTCGAGCGCCTCCCGAAGCAGGGTCGAGATCTGAATGACGGCACCATCGCGCCCAACTACCTTGTCGAAGACGCGGCACATGAGTTCGTGCTCCTTGCGGGCATGACTCACGAAGAGGATATCTTCGAATAGCAATTCCTCCCGGTTGGCAGGCGAGACGAGGTCCATCTCGGCACCCGGTGTGTGGACAATGACCTGGCTGAGGTGGGCCGTCTCCGAGGAGATGGACAATGATACAGGATCCATGTGGCGGAGGACTCAAAAGGTGATTTGAAGGAATTCAGAGTCGAAGAGGGGGGCGTTTTCAGCATCGAATCCGCCGGAAAGATAAATTTGTCCGTTTGCGAGCAGGGTCGCATGATGGCCGAATCGCTGCACCAGCGTAGCGTCACCAGATACGGGTATGCTGAAGAATTGACCCGCCCTGGTTACGAAAACTTCAATTTCAGGCACGACCATGTTGCCGCCTTCCGTTCGGCCGCCAAACAGGGCAGCGCCGACTCCGGGCAGGTAAACTCCCGCGGCTCGGAGCCGATTCGCGACGGGTGAGGGGGCGGTCTCCACTTGTGGGTCTCGTCCCGACTGTAGATCGAAAATCATGGTTTTTCCTGTGAGCACGTCTCCGATCCGGAATCCGTGTACCAGGAAGCGTTTGTGTTGGCCGTGGGGGGCATCGTCAATGGGCACGGTCACGTGACCGGCCATGGGCTCCACCCGCGTGCCAATCGCTTCACTCTGGGCATACAGTGTATCGTCACGCAGTTCAAAGACTCGGACATCATCCCGAATATCGAGGAGGGGGGAGGGGACATATTGGACATCCCCCCTGCCGCCAAAAAGTGTAACAAAAATGCCGTCCGAGCCCATCGAAGCCCAGGCGCTGTGGTACATACGCCGAATGGGGGCCCCAACGAAGGGAATCTCACGTGCGCCCGTATCGGCATTGACAATATCTATGCGTTGGACGAGTTCACCAACCCCGGCCACATTTCCATTGATTCCTCCTCCGAGCATCAGGATCTCATCATTGGGTAGCAGAATGGACGTGTGGCCAGCTCTCCCAATCTGGAAACCGGGACGTCGGGGGGCGAAAAAACGTCCTCCTGGTTTGAGTGCATGAACATCAGGAAGGGCAATCCCACCGGCGCCGAAAGATCCACCCAGCATGACTACCTGGCCGTCGGGCAGGGTGGTCATGGTATGACCGCCCGTGGCATACGGCATGAGAACATCGGAGGTCTCGACGACCTCAACGTGTGCTCTGAGTGCATGCACGACGGAGCCCTGCGCAGGCGATCCGTCGATAAAGGGCTCCACAGTGAACGTATTGAGGCCACCTGCGAGCGGTAGCGTACCCGTCCACTCTGAATCGACGTCCTTGCTGCGGACAAATTCCACACCGCCCATCCGGACGGCAGTGACGGTGTTGTCGGACTCAACACGGAGGGTGACGGTCACCGTTGCATCGACTATGGCGATGGACAGGTCGGGAGCAACGACGCGCACCACCGGGGCCGGCACAGCGGGATCTGAGCCGTCGCCGTCGCAGGCACACAGGAAGAGAGAAAGAATGAGCAGTATGGGAGACACGAGATATCGCATGGTGATCGGGTTCTGATGCGTTGAGCTTCTACCGCTGCGGCGCCGTCTTGCTCCGGGCACTACCCCGATTGGGCGCCGTATCTGTCGGGTAGCGGACGTCCACGAGCGTCAGGCCTCGCGCAGGGGCTGACCGACTGGCGGCCCGACGATCCCGCTGCGCCAAAATATCCGGTATGGCACCGGGGGGGCGCCGCCCATGACCAATGTCCACGAGCGTACCGACGATGGAGCGAACCATGCCGTGCAGGAACCGGTCGGCCTCAATGCAGAACGTCCAGAGGCCGGGCCGTGCCTGAGCGCGAAAAACGGCGTCGGAAATGGTGCATACCCTGCTTGGGGTTTCCGCCTGTGTACGGCAGAAGGAGGAAAAATCATGGGTCCCGACGAGGTCCTGGGCAGCCTGTGTCATGAGATCCACGTCCGGAGCAGGCCTGAGATGCCAGACATGGCGCCTCAGCAGGGCCACAGGCTCGCTGGTGAGCGCATATTCATAGCGCCGGGAGACGGCACAGTACCGCGCATGGAAGTCGTCCGGCGCGGGAGCAATGTCCCGAACTGCGATGGTTGGAGGGAGCACGCCGTTCAGTGCCCCCTTCAGTCGAAAGACATCGGTCGTGTTGCCGATGCCGAGCGCTACGTGAGCGATCTGCCCGGTAGCGTGTACGCCGGCATCGGTACGTCCAGAACCCACGACCAGCACGTCGTCCAGGCGCAGCACGGTTTTCAGGGCATCCTGGATGGCCTGCTGCACCGTGGGGCGGTCCGGTTGAATCTGCCAGCCATACCAGTCGGTGCCTTCGTATTCCAACGTGAGTCTGTAGGTCGGCATTACGTACATTGGGGGTTCATCGGTAGCCAAGTTAACGCTTTTTTATGCCAACCCCACGGGTATTCCTGACCGGCTTCATGGGCTCGGGAAAGTCCTGCATCGCGCCCCGTGTGGCGCGCCTGCTCGGCTGGTCGTACCTCGATCTGGATGATGAAATCGTGGATGCAGAGAGCATGTCCATTCCGGCCATTTTCGATGTGCTCGGCGAGGAAGCGTTTCGTCGCGCCGAGCGGGAAGTGCTGGTCCGTACGGGATCTACGGAGAATGTGGTGGTTTCGCTGGGGGGTGGGACCATCATGCGAGCGGAGAATCTGGCCTGGTGCCTGGAGCATGGCGTACTTGTTGCGCTTGAAACGCCCGTCGATGTGCTCTGTGATCGATTGTCGCGCCGCGGAGGTACGCGGCCGCTACTTCTGGGTCCTGATGGTACAATGTTGAAGGACCATGCGCTTCAAGCTCGCGTGGAGCAGCTTCTCGGCGAGAGGCGCCCCGTGTATGCGCAGGCGCATGTCACTGTGAATACAGGAGATGGGGAGCCGGATGACGTGGCAGAAGCGGTGGTTCGGGAAGTTTCGAAGGTGGCGGAGCGGGATTCGGGCGCGGGCTGAACGGAAGGTTCGGGTGGTCCGATGGGCTACGGATTTGCGGAGGGCTCAGGTGGTCCGGACGGGGCGGGCGGACGGTGGTCGCAGGCCGGGGCCAGCAGGCGAACCGGAGTCGCTCACCAACATTGCCCTGTCTCTACTTCGTACGTACTGGCGATACGAGGCCTTTCGGCCGGGACAGGAACCGGTGGTGTTGGCGAGCGCTGTGGGCCGGGATGTGCTCGCGCTTCTGGCCACGGGAACCGGGAAGTCTGCCTGCTACCAGATACCAGGTCTGATCCGCGGGGGCGCGACACTGGTCATCTCGCCGCTCACGGCGCTGATCGAGGACCAGGTGGCGGGTCTGCTGGGCCGCGGCATTCCGGCGATTGGTCTCGTGGGCCAGGTGGCACCAATCATGTACCAATCGGTGCTTGGTCTGGGGCGGGCTGCGAAGCCGTTCTTTCTGTTCGTGGCTCCCGAACGCCTGAAATCCCGGGCATTTTTGCGGCTGCTCTCGCGCCTTGACGTGCGGCTACTGGTTGCCGATGAAGCGCACTGTGTGAGTGAGTGGGGCCTGTCGTTCCGGCCGGCCTACCGGAGCATTGGTGCCTTCCGGCGTGCGGTGTTGCCCCATGTTCCACTGCTTGCGCTGACCGCAACGGCCACGCCCCGCGTGCAGCGGGATATGGTACGATCGCTGGCCCTCCACCGCCCGGTTCGTATTTCCGGATCGGCCAACCGGCCCAATCTTGTTTACTCGGTGTTCGACGAGCCGGAGCCGCTGGCACGGCTCGTGCGTGTTCTCGGCGCCGTGCCGGGCGCGGCCGTCGTGTATGACAGCACGCGGCGTGGGGTGGAACGGTGGGCGGAGCGGCTCGCGCTCGCCGGGTATACGGTGGCGAAATATCACGGCGGCATGCGGCCCGGCGAGCGCGAGCGCAGCCAACGCTCCTGGATGCGGGCCAACGTGCGTATCATGGTGGCCACCAACGCCTTCGGAATGGGGATTGACAAGCCGGACGTGCGGGTTGTAGCGCATGTGGGCATGCCGGAATCGCTTGCGGCGTACTATCAGGAGGCTGGGCGGGGCGGCCGGGACGGCCGCCCCGCCCATGCGGTGCTCATTCGAACCGATGAGGCCGAAAAGGATCGTAAGCGATTGGCGGGTGAGGGTCGGCGCGCCCGCCGTGCCATGAAAACCGTATTCCGCTACGCCCGGACCACGACCTGCCGACGGGAGTGGCTGGTTCGCCACTTTGGCGATATGCGGAGCATGTCATGCGGGATGTGCGACAACTGCACCGGCCGCCATGAACCGTATGTGCCGCTGGGCAGCCAGAGGCGGGAGCGGCGAACGGGTCGGTCTGGGAGTGTAGGGCGCGAAAGTAGGGCGGGGCGCGAAGGGAGGACTGGGCGCGAAGGGAATGCGGGTCGCGAAGGGAATCGGCCGTGGCAGGAGCCTGTGTGGATACAGGAGCGGCGAGCACTCTGGGAGCACGAACGGTCATGAGGGGTCGAACCTCGTGCAATCGGCCCCCGAGCGGGGCACCTGCTTTACATGCTCATGCGGTTGATCTGCTCCAGGACATTCTCGTACAGTTTCAGAAACTGCTCTGGACGGGCGGCCCACCAGGTAATCGTTTCCTCGAACTCGGCCGTCGTGGCGCCATGAGCGGTCAGGACCGAGTCGCGCGCCGTGGAGGGGACCGCCGGCAGCCCCTCAGCACCGGGCGTTGAGCCCAGCGCGAGATCCGCATCGACCAGATGCAGATCTACCATGACCGAAACGAAGGTCGAGTCACTGAGGGGGGGGCGTCCCTGTAGCGGATCACGGGAGCATGATACCAGCAAAAGGAGCATGGATAGTGGGAGCACAGGTAGCAGGAGCACCGCACGGGAACGTAGGCTACGATGCTGCATGATCATCGGCCGTCCGGAATGTATGGGCAATGACTTCAATCTGGCGTAGGAATTCCCGTTTGTCGTAGCCGGGTGCAAAGACGGTGCCGTCGAGCATATAGAGCCGGCCAGATGCCTCGTCGTAAAATGTGTAGTTCAGGAACGGACCACCCATGCCGAAGGGCTTGATTTCTCCGTCATCGTCCCGGAAAACCATGTGCCAGAGGCCGCGCGTTTCGTAGGCGAACCGGCCCCTGAAGTCTATGTTTTCGCTGGTCAGTTCACGTCGGTAGTCGGTCGTCGTGTACCCGACTGC
Source organism: Bacteroidota bacterium (assembly GCA_029262775.1). Classification (GTDB taxonomy): domain Bacteria; phylum Bacteroidota; class Rhodothermia; order Rhodothermales; family UBA10348; genus 1-14-0-65-60-17. Next base: position 7,073 of record JAJCYR010000102.1, on the reverse strand, counting down.
GTTGCCCCGGATCCAGGTTTCCGAGAGTCTGTCACGCGCCGCCTGCACCCACTCGGGGGTGAGGTTGGCGGGATTGAAGTCATCCACATAATAAACGAAGAGGCTGCGCCAGGACTCGGAACTGACGACGCGCCGGAGCCAGATGATTCCGGTCGAGTCCGAGAGTGTGGAATCGATGGCCGTAAACCAGTCGTGCTGCATATTGACCGCAAAGCCGTGCTTGTCCAACATCTGCTCCTCGAGCGTGGGCTGCCGCCCCTTCTCGAACATCTCGAACGACATGCGCTCGCGGGTGATCGTGTTGAATTGGTAACGAACGTCATCGCCCTGTGCTTCGAGAGCACGTACGAGGTCCTCATCCGTGGCGCCGAGGACGTACATGACCTGCTGGCGCTGCCGCCACAGATCCCGGCGCGAAATGATGGCCGTGTCTCCCCCCATGACCGCTGCAATGGAACTGCTGTCGAGGCGGGCTTTCAGGAAACGGGCTTCGTCCGTGTTGTCTGCCAGTGGTGCTACTATCAGGACATTCTTCTGCGAGCGAATGGCATCGAGTGCTCCCGGGCCTGTCATGGATAGGCGACGCAGTCCGAATTCCCGTTCGGGAGCAGGGAGTGTGCCCAGGTAAGGTGCAACGTGCTCCCGGACAGCATCGCCCACAGGTCCGCTCCAACGCGAGGAATCCATGACCACAATGATCTCGCCTTCACGACCGGCGGCCATGGGCCGGTACTCGAGGTTTTCGCAGCCCGCCTGGACAAAAAGTGCAGCAGCGAGAAGGAGCATTCCTGAAAATCGGTATATAGTCATTACTGGTCCTGGGTTGGTGGCTTGGCCCCGTGCTTCAACATATGGACAAATTGTCGGACGCGTTTTTGCATATAGGCGGAGGCAGAAGCGGCGGCGGCAGTCGCGGAGTCCGTGGGTTCCATTTCGCTTTCGGCCCGCTCAATTTCCCTGACAAGTTCGGATCCGACTATACACCCGTCCGATACGGCGGCGTAGCGAAGGACGTCCTCGCGCGTGCGGATGCCGAAGCCTACCAGCAGTGGATTGGCACGGACCTGCTGCCGTGCTGCGGCCACGTAGCGGACCACATGGTCCGGATCTGGTAGCTCGGCGCCCGTTACGCCTGCTACCGATACGGCGTAGACGAACCCGGAGGACAGGGTATCGATGTGCCGCAGCCGGGCCGCGGGTGTCAAGGGGGACACAAGGAAAATAAGGTTCACGTCATGCTTCGATGCCTCATCAAGAAAGGGCTTGGCTTCTTCGACCGGAACATCCGGAAGTATGAGGCCATCTACACCAGAGGACCGGCAGGCGCTGAAAAAGTTGCCCAGCCCAAAGCGCATGACCGGATTGGCGTAGCCCATGAGGACGAGCGGCAGCGTGCTCGCTTCGCGGAAGGCGGCGGCTGTCTGGAGCGTGCGCCGCATGGTCATGCCGGCGGCGAGGGCACGGGCTGACGAACGTTGGATGGGGCCGCCCTCGGCGAGCGGGTCGGAAAATGGCATACCGAGCTCAATGAAATCGGCACCCCCATTTTCCATGGCATGCATGAGGCCGAGTGTCACGTCCGGCGAAGGGAAGCCGCACGTCAGAAACATGCCGAGTGCCGGGTCCGGGCCTGATGCGCGAATGGCGCGCGAAAGTCTGTCGCTCACTGGTCGCGCTCCTTGATGTGTTGGCTGATGGTGCCCATGTCCTTGTCCCCGCGTCCGGAGCAGTTGACCACGACGATGTCGGATTCGCCCAGGGAGGCAGCAATCTCAGGGAGGCGGGCAAACGCGTGGGCTGTTTCGAGCGCGGGAATAATGCCTTCGAGCTCCGAGACCTGTTCGACCGCCCGGACCGCCTCCTCGTCGGTAGCGCAGACGTACTCGACGCGTCCAGCGTCTTTCAGTGAGGCGTGCTCCGGACCCACGCCCGGGTAGTCGAGGCCTGCCGAAATGGAATGCGCCAGTTGGACCTGTCCTTCGGCGTCCTGCAGCAGATACGACAATGCGCCGTGGAGGACGCCCGGCTCGCCAAGCGTAAGCGTGGCCGCGTGCCGGGCGTGGAGCCCTTCGCCGGAGGCCTCGACGCCTATGCACCGGACGTCTTCCCGGTCCAGGAACGGATAAAAAAGTCCGATGGCATTCGAGCCGCCTCCAACGCAGGCCAGCAGCACATCGGGCGCATCGCGCCCCACCTGTTCGCGGAGTTGGTGCGCGGTTTCCTTGCCAATGATGGCGTGAAAATCCCGCACCATCATGGGGTAGGGGTGGGGCCCCACGACGGACCCAATGATGTAGAACGTATCCCGGACATTCGTGACCCAGTCCCGGATGGCCTCGTTGGTGGCGTCCTTGAGTGTGCGGCTACCGCTGGTGGCCGGCCGGACCTCGGCGCCGAGCAGCCGCATGCGCAGTACGTTCAGCTCTTGCCGCTCCATGTCTTCGGCACCCATGTACACAATGCACGGCATGCCGAATTTGGCGCAGACGGTGGCCGTTGCCACGCCGTGCTGCCCCGCGCCGGTCTCGGCGATAATGCGGCGCTTGCCCATACGGCGCGCCAGCAGAATCTGCCCGGCGGTATTATTGATCTTGTGCGCGCCCGTGTGACACAGATCCTCCCGCTTGAGGTAAATCCGGGCGCCGCCAAAAGCGTCTGTCAGGCGCGATGCGTACGTGAGCGCTGTCGGGCGGCCGACGTAGTCGCGCAGCATGGCTGAGAGCTCGTCCTCAAAGCTGCGGTCATGGGCAAGCTCGGCGTAGGCCGTTTTGAGTTCATCCAGCGCGGGAATCAGCGTTTCGGGGACGAATTGGCCGCCGTAGGGTCCGAAATGGCCCGTCGAGTCAGGTGCGTTGTATGTCATGTGTGGTAGCTCCCGCTGCGTGCAATTGTCATTGATGGCGCACGGCGCTTACAAACTGGTTGATAGCCTCCGGATCTTTTCGTCCGGGTTCTTCCTCGACGCCGCCGCTGACGTCCACCCCAAAAGGCGCAGCCATGGCCACCGCCGCGCCGACCGTATCGGGCGTCAGTCCGCCGGCCAGAAAATACGGTAGCGGGATACGGACCTCCTTCAGGATGGACCAGTCGAAGCTGCGTCCGGTTCCACCGTAGAGCGCAGGATCCCATGTATCGAAAAGCAGGTATTCGGCCGTGTCTTCCCACAGGCGGGCTTCGCGCGAGACGTCGGCGGCCGTCCATCCCGGCTCAATCCGGATGGCTCTGATGACCGGAAAGTCGAGTTCCCGGGCCACGTCGGGCGTCTCGTTCCCGTGCAACTGCACGAATTCAAAGCCGGCCACTTCGGCATCCCGGTTCACGTCGTCTGGCGGCCGGTTCACGAACACGCCCACGGTGCGCGCCCCATAGAGCCATTCGGCAATCTCGGCAACGGCCTTCGGAGGCGTATAGCGCGGGCTTGCTTCGTGCTGTACGAACCCCAGGAAGTCGGCGCCGGCACCCGCGGCGAAACGGGCATCGGCCAGGTTGGTGAGGCCGCAGATCTTGATTTTTGTCATTTAAACGTCTTGAGCAGCGCGCCGGGATCAGCGGCCCGCATGAATGTTTCGCCGATGAGGGCGGCGTCGACGCCGCCACGAGCCAGCATACGTACGTCTTCCGGGGTCTGGATACCGCTCTCCGCCACCCGCACGACGTGGTCCGGCAGGGACTGGAGCGCTTCCATGGCCCGCTGCAGATTGACTTCGAACGTGTTCAGGTCGCGACTGTTCACGCCAATAATGTCGAGCGCATCGACATTGAGTTTGTCGAGTTCGCGCACGTCGTAGAGCTCCATGAGCACGGACAGGCCGAGCTCTCGGGCAGCGGCGACAAGCTCTGACGCCTGATCCCGCTCCAGGATGGTGGCAATCAGCAGAATGGCGTCGGCTCCCCAGGCGCGGGCTTCGGTGATCTGGTAGGGATCTACAATGAAGTCCTTGCGCAGCAGGGGGATGGAAATACGGCGGGCCTGTTCCAGATGCTCCAGCGCACCCTGGAAGTGCAGCGGCTCGGTGAGCACGGACACGGCGGCCGCCCCGGCAGCAGCGTACGACTCGGCAATGGCGGCCACATCGTAGTCCGGGCGGATGACACCTTTCGAGGGGGATGCCCGCTTGGCCTCCGCAATGATGGCGCAGCGGGGCGCTTGGCTCCCTAATGTGTCACGTCGGAGTGGGTCATGTCGGAGCGCATGGGCCAGTGACAGGCGATTTCGTTCGAATTCCGGCCGCGACTCGAGCTCGGCGAGCGGAATCTGGCGGCGACGATTGGCCACAATGCCCCAGGTATCCTTAACAATGCCGTCCAGGATGGTCGCCATGTCAGGGCGCCTCCTGCGTGATGGCCACCATCTGCTCGAGTTTGGCCCTGGCCCTGCCCGAGTCAATGCTTTCGGCGGCGAGTCCAACGCCCTGCATGGGATCCTCGGCGAGTCCCGCGACGACGAGCGCAAACCCGGCATTGAGCACGACGATGTCGCGCGGAGCCCCCTTTTTACCATCCAGAATGTCACGTGCGATGCGGGCATTTTCCTTCGCATCACCGCCCTGAACAGCAGACAGCGGGGCTACCTGCAGCCCGTAGTCGAAGGGGTACACGGTCTGCTCCACGACGTCGGCCCCAACGTGGTCCACCCGGTAAATGGTCGTGGGGCCGGAGAGGGAAATTTCATCCAGGCCGTCGTGCGCGTGCGCCGTGATGACGCGCTCCGCTCCGAGCTCGGACAGGATTTCGGCCATGAGACGGGCAATGTCCTTCGAGAAGGCACCCACCAGATAGCGGCGCACGCCCGCCGGATTGCACATGGGGCCCAGAATGTTGAAGCAGGTCCTGACGCCGAGTTTGCGCCTGACGGGCATGACGTGCTTGAGCGCCGGATGGAAAAAAGGGGCGAACAGGAAGGCGCAGTCGGCTTTGCGGAGGCAGTATTCCACGCCCTCCTTGCCGAGCTCCGTCCTGAGGCCGAGCGCCTCGAGTACATCGGACGCCCCGCTGCGCGAGGACACGGACCGGTTGCCGTGCTTGGCTATCGTGGCGCCGGCGCCCGCACATACGAAGGCAGCGGTGGTGGAAATGTTGAAGGTGCCACTACGATCGCCGCCCGTTCCGACAATGTCGAGTGCGTGCGCCGGCGCCACGACCTGCGTGGCAAACGAGCGCATGGCCGAGGTCAGTCCGGCCAGTTCATCGAACGTTTCGCCCCGCCCGCGTAATCCGAGCAGGAAAGCCGCAATCTGCTCGGCCTCCGCATCGCCCCGAAGAATGAGTTCCATGGCGCGGACGGCGTCTTCCCGGGTAAGCGGGGTGTGTTCGGCTATGCGGGTCAGGATTTCACGCATGAGCCAGTCGCTCCGTTGAAGCGGTCCAGTTGTCAATGAGCCGAGGGCCCTCTGTCGTGAGCAGGCTTTCGGGGTGGAATTGGATGCCTTCGACCGGATGTGCGCGGTGCCTCAGTCCCATGACCGTTCCGTCGTCGGTCTCGGCCGTGACGCCTAGCACGTCGGGTACCGAATCCCGGTCAATCACGAGCGAGTGGTAACGCGTGGCCGTAAACGACTGGGGCACGCCGTCAAACATACCGGTTCCGCGGTGGGTGATGGTCGATACTTTACCGTGCATAAGGACGGGTGCGTACCCAACGCGGCCGCCGTAGACCTCGCCAATGGCCTGGTGCCCGAGGCACACGCCGAGGATGGGCGTGGTGGCGCCGAACGTGCGGATGACGGCCTCGGAAATACCGGCATCGGCCGGGCGGCCAGGCCCCGGGGAAATCAGGATGCCGTTGGGGCGAAGGCTTCCAATGTCCTCCAACGTGATCTCGTCGTTACGCACGACACGCAGGTCGTCGCCCACAGCGCGCGCCACGAGGTGCACCAGGTTCCACGTGAAGGAATCGTAATTGTCTATGATGAGGATCATGTTGCCGTGCCGTAAGTGGGGTCAGGTATTCCAGGTCGTGATCAGACCCACCGCGTCGCGGACCCGCTCCATGACGGTTTCGGCCCGCTCGCGCGCGCGCACGCCACCCTCGCGGAGTACATCCATCACATCGTCTGGGCGCTTGGCAAGTTCCCGGCGGCGCTCGCGGGCCTCGGCAAACCGATCCGTGATGAGCGCGAGCAGTTCCTTTTTGGCATGCCCGTAGCCGTAGCCCCCGGCCCGGTAGTCTGCAGCCACGCGCCGGCGCGTCTTTTCGTCCGCAAACAGGCGAATGAGCGCATACACATTGCAGGTGTCCGGATCCTTGGGCTCTTCCAGCGGCGTGGAATCGGTTACGATGGCCATGACCTTCTTCTTGAGTTCCTTGCCTTCGTCGAAGATGCCGATCGTATTGTCGTAGCTCTTGGACATCTTGCGGCCGTCGAGTCCCGGGACGACCGCCACGTCATCCAGGATGTAGGGCTCGGGAACGGGAAGCATTTCGCGCGGCGGACCCTGTGCGTCCTGCGGACCACGACCAAACCGGTCGTTGAACCGGGCTGCGAGGTTGCGGCAGATCTCGATGTTCTGTTTCTGGTCGGCGCCGACCGGGACGCGGTGCCCGCCGTAAATCAGGATATCGGCGGCCTGCAGAACAGGATAGTTGAACAGGCCCGCATTCGCCGAGAGTCCCTGCGCCACCTTGTCCTTGTAGGCGACCCCTTTCTCGAGCTGGGAGACGGGTGTAAGCGTATAGAAAATCCACGCCAACTCATTGACAGCCGGGACATCACTTTGCAGGAAAAGGTGGCTTTTGGTTGGGTCGAAACCGAGCGCCAGGTAATCGAGCGCCACGTCGAGCGAATAGGCGCGCAGCCGATCGCGGTCGTGCAGCGAAGTCAGCGCGTGGTAGTTGACAATGAAGAAATACGACTCAAACTGGTCGTGCAGAGCAATGTGCTGCCGAATGGCACCGAAATAATTGCCCAGGTGGAGCGTACCCGACGGCTGGATTCCCGATACAACGATCCGATTCTCAGAGAGCTGGTGTGCCATGCCGATCAGTGGTCCAGAGCGCGAAGCAGCTGCATGCGGGCTTCATGATTCGATGTAACGGCTGCCAGAATGGCCCGCGTGCGCATGTGGTGCTCAAT
>JAJCYR010000101.1 GCA_029262775.1 Bacteroidota bacterium | reverse complement strand
CTGCGTTGTCCCTCCTTCGAATAGCGCTGCTATTCGGCGTCGGGACGCCTTGCATCTGTCATTCCGGCGCTCGCATCTTGGTGCACGCTGATTCTTCAACACGCTTCTAGACCCCATCTTCATGCCGAAAACTTTCATTTGCGCACTCGTTGTCATGGTTGCCGCAATCGCTGGTTGCACGACCGTCCACGCACAGGTACTCGATGTGTACCGTATTCCCCAGAAGGGCATCCCATCCACGGACAGTGCCAAAGAACGGGGTCCTGCAGCGACCGGCGCCATGGATGACGTGGTGCCCCTGCACATTACGCGCTCGCTTATTGAATCGGAGCGGGGACAGGAGGCACTGGCCGCATACAGATCCATGCGCAATGCAGGCCAGTTTCCATCACGCAAATCGGGCGAACAGGCGGCCGGGCTCGGACAGGCACAGATATTCCACGTATTCAATCTGCGCACGAGCGATTATATCCCGGTAGATTTTACGCTGACCGTGGAGCACGAGGCGTTCAATCTCTGGGTACAGACGGCCCAATTGGCCCCGAATGGCCCGGTGGAACAGGCCGATCTGGACCAGATGGCGCTCGCGCTCGGGACGCAGACCCCGGCCGGCTCATTCAATTCCAACCAGGGAATCATCCTGAACGATGAGCAGATCTTCGGTCCGCCGCCGAACGTTGACGGTGACGGCAAGACCGACATCATGCTGCATGACATCCAGGACTTTTTCGATCCGTCGGCAGGAAATTTCAGTGCAGTGCTCGGGTTTTTTGATCCGTCGGACCTCTCAGGTGGCTCAGGCAACACGCGCGATATGATCCACATTGATGTCATGCCCGGCATGTTCAGCTCGACTGGAGTGCGGCGCGACCAGTCTTCGGTGCAGCAAACGCTGGCGCACGAGTATCAACACCTTATTTTTGCACGTGTCAACGCGGGAGATGCGGCCTTCGTGGACGAGGGACTCGCAGAGTGGGCCGAAGTACAGAACGGGTTCACGGCGCGTCCCATCAACTACCTCTCCAGCCCGTCGGAGCGGGCGCGCCCGTTCATGGACTTTCGGCCCTCTCCCCAGTTTGGAGGCCCCGGAGGCGAAGACTACCAACGGGCGGGACTGTTCACGAGTTATTTCAGCGAGCGGGTAGGTGTTCTGGAAACGGGGGCTCTTTCGAGATCGACCGGACTCAACGCCGGCAATTACCTGCTGCAACTCAACTCGCTAACGGATGGCGACGGGCAGAATACGCTTAAGACATTCATCCAGGGCTTTCACGTGGCCAACCTGATCAACGATCGGAATGTAGCCGAAAACTACGGACACCTGGAGGATCAGTACGCATTCGTCAGGGCAAGCAATATTCTGCTCATCGATGGCACAGCTGGCACCAACACGCCCGTGACCGGTCGGAGCCTCCGTCCAGGAAGCGTCGAGTACGTGCGCTGGGAAAACGTGGGCGACTTCACGATCAACCTGACAACCACGACCCCGACCAATCCCGATCATCTCATGCCGGTATTGGTTCTTGACCCCGCCTCCGGGCCTGTAAGCGTCGTGGACGCCGACATGAATGGAGAAGGTACCCTTGTCACGGGCGATTTTGAGTCGGTAACGCTGGTCGTACCGCATGCCGACATAACGGTCGGCACGAATCAGTCGGCAAGCTTTACGTACGGCGCCTCCTGGATGCCCATACAGAATCAGATCACGTTCCAGAACGTCACATATGATGATGGCGAAATCCTGACCGAACAATCAGGTGGACAGACACTCCTGACTGGTTTTTCCCTCGATGACGGACAGCTGCCGGTAACTTCGCGATTTGCGAACCGGTTCGTGACACCTGCAGACATGCGGTTGGAGTCCATATCGGTCGCTATGTACTACCTGTCGATATTCGGACAGACCCAGTCCAGCACCCAGGACTTCCGCCTCCGACTGTATACGTCTGACGGAGGTGCCACCCCGCTTCCCGGCCAGGAAGTCCTCTCGCTTGACGTCAGCGACATCACGCAGATGGACGTCCCGCAGCTGACCTTTCATGAAATCGACCTGACGGCGTTTGAAGAGGAAATCCAGCAGCTCGGGGAAACTTTTTTTGTCAGTATTGAAAACTCAGGAACCGATGACAACCATCTCTTTGTCGGCATGAGCGCCTTTTCAGGAGCGGACAATCCTGGAAGCCTCTACTTCCCGTTCGGTGGCACAGGGTCTACGGATTTCAGCTGGGGTTCGTTCAATACCATCAACGATGGGTCCGGAAACCTGATTTTCGAAGGGTACAGTGTCCCCATCCGGGCTACATTTTCCGACCGGGCATTCACCTTCACGAGCACGGATGACGAAGGCGCACTACCTGAATCGGTAACTCTGTCGCACAACTGGCCGAATCCATTTTCAACTCGAACCACGGTTGAGTACCAGCTGGCGCGTCCCGACCACGTGACGCTCGCGGTCTACGACTTACTCGGCAGGAAGGTCAGCACACTGGTCGACCAGCCACAGGCGGCGGGCTCACATATCGCCGTATTCGAGCCCGGACCACTCTCAAGCGGAGTATACCTCTACCGCCTGGAAACCTCGACGTCCACAACCTCCCGGTCCATGTTACTGGTCCGATGAATCCACGGAGATCACGTCAATATGAGCAAACGGCTGACCGCGCCACGTATCGACATACACGCGACCCGAGACGCGGGCCGAGAGGGGGGTCACGAGCCTGCCGCGTTCTTCATCGTCAAGAACCAGAACGTAGGTGTTCCTGTCGTCCGTATGCAGCACAATACCCGTAAACGGCTCGGCTCCCCAGACGTTGATCATGCCCTCAACTGTAATAATGTCCGATGACCGAAGACCAACGGAGGGCGCCGCGCAGCCGCTGACGAGTGCAGACGTCGACGCCAATAATGCCAACATGAATACACGCATAGTCATATCGAAACCGGATGGTGTTCATAGACTGAATGATATCAGTTTCCGTGCCGGGATGCCGCGTGTCTCCGTGATCCTGCCTCTTGGCGTTATATGGATGTTCCTAACGGTTTTCTCGCCCGTTCGTGCGCAGGTGATTGATCACCGGGCGCTCAGCACCGACCACGTTCATGGACATTTTTGCGCGACAGACTCCGGTTCTGATGAGGCCCGGCGTCACGTAGCTGCTTTCCTGCATGCCCGCGAGGCCGGTTTGCTGCCCCAGCACAAAGGGGCCTCTTTGCCGCCCGATCTCGGCGACGAGGAGGAGTTCAACGTACTTGAATCAAACGCGTGGATGCCACTCCGCTTTCGGGCCGTGGATGTGACCAGTTCCTACGTCCTCTGGGTTGAAATTGTCGAGTTGAACAACGGCAACGTCACGCCAGGCGAGATTGCAGGTCTCCGCGACGTAATCTTCGAAAACACGCCTGCCCAGTCCATTGACCCGGGAAAAGGCATTTTCGAGAACATCCATGATGTATTCGGTCTGCCACCGAATGTAGATGGCGACGGACGCGTCGACATCCTGCTCTACGATATTGGAAGGGGCCCGACAGGGACGCTGGGTTACGTGTCCTCGACGGATGTCAATCCCAACGCCCTTCCCGGAGAAGGAAATGGTCGGGACGTGCTGTATCTGGATTCGGCCAGCGGGACGAGCAACCTGACAACGCTCGCAGCCATTGCCGCGCACGAATATACCCATCTCGTACACCTCTCCTACGGCTGGGACCAGACGTTCCTGACGGAGGGGTACGCCGAATACGCCATGGTCATGCTCGGCTATTTCTGGCGCAATATCACATTCTTCTCGCTGCCCCAGGAATACCGGCGGACGCTCTTCGAGTGGCGTGACGGGGGCGGTCCGGGCGCCATGGACTACCAACGAGCCGGCCTGTTCATTACCTACCTGGCCAATCGGGTAGGCAGCAGTGGTGTGGCAGAAATGCTGACTGGGCTCAATCAGAAAGGCGCAAGAGGCCTGGATTCCGTATTGGTCATGCATGGAGATGACCTCGGATCGGCCATCACGGATTTCCACACGGCCAACCTGTTCAACGACCAGTCTATCGACAATAGGTTCGGGTACACCGAATCGGGGCGTTCTTCCATCAGAATCTCGCTTACGGGGCGTGAAATCGATGGAGAGATTCCATCGATGACGAGTGAAGGAGGGTTTCAGACTCAGCTCACGAACCATGCCGTCCATGCCGGCGCCGTCCGTTATGTGCGGTGGAAGGATGTATCGGATTTTGAATTCGTGTTTGACATGCCGAGTTGGCGGGTCTTTCCGCCTGCATTCCAGGAGCAGCAGCGAACGACGCTCCGGAGCCGCAACCGCGTGCGTCTGGTCCTGGAGCCCGACGATGGCGGGCAGCTCCAGTTCGCTGACCTTGGAGGCGGCTCGGATTACACACGTTTCAACGGCAATTTCAGAACCGTTACGGCCATTTTTACGCACTTGAATCCGGAGGCTGTTCCCGGCGACAATCTGGATATATCAGCCGCCTGGACACCACGCTCGGTCGCTACGCCCGTTGAGACGCTCTCCGAGCTGCCGGATCCGAATGCCCCAGCCCTCGCTGCCTGGCCGAACCCGGCTGCCAATCACCTATCTGTCACTCTGTCGGCCGCCCGACCAGGGTTCTACCGCATAGATCTCTACGACATGCTGGGGCGCCGGGTGACCGACCTGTTCAGCGGCTTTCTGCCCGGCGGCACCACGGAAATCAGCTCGGACGTTTCGGCTCTCACGTCCGGCTCCTACATCATCCGGCTCGAGGGGGAGGGTGTGAACGCCTCCAAACTGGTCCAGGTGGTGCGCTGATCCCGATCCCGTACCCCGTCCGAGGGGCTACGGACCCGCCCAGGCAATCCGGTAAATCCGACCTCCCTGATCGTCGGAGACGAGCATCGACCCGTCGGGCATGAGCTCCAGGTCGACCGGACGCCCCCAGTTTTCCTGACCCTCGAGCCATCCGGTGGCAAACGGTTCGTAGGATACGGCGGCGCCCGATGCATCGAGCCGTACCATCATGACGCGGTATCCAATTTTCTCGGACCGGTTCCATGAACCGTGCTCGGCAATGAAGACCTGATTCCGGTATTCGTCGGGAAAACTTCCCCCCGTGTAGAATTCCATTCCGAGCGGCGCGACATGGGGCCCCAGTTCCTGGACGGGCGCAACACTATCAGTGCCGTCGGGCGGCTCCACGTCACCGAATTCCGGATCGACCACATCCTTCCCGTGCAGGAACGGGTAGCCGAAATGCAGGCCGGGCTCCGGTGCCCGGTTGAGTTCACACGGCGGAACGTCGTCCCCAAGGTGATCCCGTCCGTTGTCGGTGAACCATAATTCGTGCGTCTCCGGGTGCCAGGTGAAGCCGACCGAGTTCCGTATGCCCCGGGCATACGTCTCCAATTCGGTGCCGTCGGCGTTCATGCGCAGTATAGATGCGTACGGGTCGCCAGGGTTACAGATATTGCAGGGAGCACCGACGGGGACATACAGTTTGCCGTCCGGTCCAAATGCAATGTACTTCCACCCGTGGTGGGCATCTGTCGGAAAGTCGTCACGGACCACGGTGGGCGGAAGAGGCGAGTCCAAGTTGGCTTCAATGTCGTCAAAACGCAGTATGCGGCTGACTTCGGCCACATACAGTGCGCCGTCCCGAAAGGCGACGCCGTTCGGCATGTTCAGCCCGGTGGCAATCACAAACTGCTCGTCGGCAACGAAATCGCCGTCACGATCCACCAGTGCATAGACGCTCCCCTCCGACCGGGTCCCCACAAACAGGACGCCGCCCGGCGATAGACTCATGGAGCGGGCATTCACAACGCCCTCCGCGAACAGGCTGATTTCAAAGCCTGGGGGGAGCTCAATGTCCGATAGCGCGGCCGGTGGCAGGGCGGGAGGGCCTTCCTGGTTCGCGTCCCCATTGCAGGCGACCAGCAGACCAGAGGCCAGGATGCCAACGGTGAGAATCCGTGCGATATATGAAAATCCAGACCGTTTCGTCATGTCGCGTCACCCTCGGGTAGTGCAGGAAATGCACCTCGAATAAGTTCGGCTACATCGAGGGCCGCCTCTTCATTGAATCGAGCGGCCAGCGCCTTGTGGTTGAAAAGATCGAAAAGGGATCCAACAAGGCAAAACCCAGCCGTGAACAGATAGGCGAGCCCCATTCCGATCTGGCCGAGAAAGAAACGATTCAGACCGGCCACCCCGACGAATGCGCCAAGCGTAAGCAGTAGAACGGTCGTCGGATCCTTCCGCCGCTCCCGGTACACCCGGCCAAATTGGTCCGCCTGCTCCTCCGTCATATCGGTCATAAGCCGGGCCACAAAGACCTGTTCATCCCCATCCAGTTCGGGCAGATATTTGATTATTTTCGACATGTCAGAGCCTGTGAAAGACTGATTATTCGATGTATCAGAACGACGACCACGAGCGGCGACGCCCAATGCATGGACAGGGCCTGGTGCCACTCGCCACGCGCCAGGTAGCCGACCGCGCGCCCCAGGCCTTCACCGGGACAGAACGGCAAGCCGAGCGCATCGATCAGACAGAGATTGACCCTGTCCGGCGTACCCGGGTCATTGATGGCGAGCACGAGGAGCGCTGTGGTCCACACGACCGCTTCCAGCAGGTTGTTTCGCTTGGTTTTCACGACCATTCTGGATTGATGTACTGCACTTCTGTATCTTCCGAATATACAGATCAACCTTTGAAAGAATGCCTTACGTCGTCGCCGAGCCGTGCATCAACTGCAAGCACACGGATTGTGTGGAAGTCTGCCCCGTTGACTGTTTCTACGAGGGCCCCAACTTTTTGGCCATTCATCCTGACGAATGCATTGACTGCAATGCCTGCGTGCCGGTCTGCCCGGTAGAGGCCATTTACGCCGACGACGAATTGCCCGAGGAGTACGCCCACTACACCGAGTGGAATGCCTACCTGTCGAATCAGTGGTCGGAACAGGGCAAAAATATCACGGAAAAGAAAGACCCACTCCCCGATGCCGAAGAGTGGGCTTCACGTGACAAATCTGAAGAGGACATTCTGACCTGGGAATAAGCCCTGGCTTCAGTGGATCATTCCACGACTTCCAGCAGGGCTCGCTCGCCCATACCGACCGTGGTGATATTTTTTACATCCACCTCGTACTCTCCTTTGTCGACAGACACTTTCCCGGAGCGGTTACGCCGGTAGGCAACACCGCTGAAGGTTACGGAATCAGCCTCCTTGAGCGCCTCGAGCTGTGCAGCCGCTTCACTGTCCGATGCGATGAAGACGCCCTGGTAATTGTCACCAAGTACCGTTTTTTGCCGAAACAGATATCCCGTTCCATCCACATCGCCCAACTGCGCTACCTGGTGCTTGTACAGTGCCATCCCAACAACCCCTTCAAATTGTTAAACATGCTGTTTGTATGGGATGAGGGGGTCCGGTGTTCCGGATTCGACCGAATCACCTGCGGATGGTCTTCCAGGCGTCAGGTACCCGCCGAGTAATCGGTCGAGTAGATTTCCTGCTCCTTCGTCAACGCATCGATGGAAAGCCCCATGGTCTCCAGTTTCAGGCGAGCAATCTGCTGGTCAAGCTCCTCGGGCAGATCCATCACGTCGTTCGGCAAGTCCTCACCGGCTTCATGCTTCCGAATGAGCGCCAAATGCGCCTGGAACTGGTTCGCAAAGCTCATATCCATGACCTCGGACGGATGGCCTTCGGCGGCGGCCAGGTTGACGAGCCGGCCATCGGCCAGGATGTAGATCTTCTTGCCGTTGTCGAGCGTGTATTCGCGGTTGTCCGTTCGGATGATGCGGGCATCCTTTGAGATCTCAGCCAGCTCCTTCAGGTTGAGCTCCACATCATAGTGCCCGGTGTTGCATACAATGGCGCCTTCCTTCATGGAGGCAAAGTGCTCCCCGCGGATGACGTCCTTCATACCGGTCGCCGTCACGAAAATGTCGCCTTCCCTGGCCGCTTCTTCCATGGTCATGACGCGCATGCCCTCGAGCGTCGCCTTGAGTGCGGCGGTCGGCCTGACCTCGGTCACAATCACATTGGCGCCCATGCCCTTGGCGCGCATGGCGACACCGCGGCCGCAGTGGCCATAACCGGCTACAACGAAATTCTTGCCGGCCAAAAGCACGCTCGATGCCCGCAGAATGCCGTCGAGTGTCGACTGTCCTGTACCGTATACGTTGTCAAAATCCCACTTCGTCTCGGCATCGTTGACTGCATAGACGGGGTAGAGCAGCTTGCCGTCGGCGGCCATGGCGCGCAGCCGATGCACGCCCGTCGTGGTCTCCTCCGAGCCGCCAATGATGTCGGCGCTCTTCTCGGGAAATGTCGAGTGGACACGGAAAATCAAGTCGGCCCCGTCATCGAGCGTGGTGTGGGGCGTCTTGTCAATGGTGCGGTCAATAGACCAGTAGAATTCTTCGGTCGACTGCCCGTACCAGGCGTAGATCTCAATCCCCCCAAGCGCCAATGCCGCCGCCACTTCGTCATTCGTTGACAGCGGATTGCATCCACTCCATGCCACCTCGGCACCGCACGCCGCCAGCGTTTCAATCAGAACCGCTGTTTCCTTGGTCACGTGCAGACAGCCCGTAATCTTGTACCCGGCGAACGGTTTGGTCTTTGAGTACTCGTCGCGAAGCTGCATGAGCACCGGCATGCGGGACTCGGCCCACTCAATGCGCATCCGCCCCTTGTCCGCCATTGACAAATCCTTGACCTTGTAACCGCCTTCCTTGTAATCCATGATATTCCGTGTATTGATTATCCCACCTGAACCCGCCAGCACCGGCCGGGTTGCCGCTTTACATTTTCTTGACGCGCAGACGATCCGCGGCCCCCTGCCTCACAATTTTACCACCGTCCGGCTCTCGGACTGCCCACCCGCCCGCAGCCGCACCACATACAGCCCACCGGACAGCCCCGAGGCATTATACGTTACACTGTGGCTGCCGGCGTTTTTGACGCCGTTATCAAGTCTCGCAATACGGCGGCCCAGCGTGTCGTACAGTTCCAGTTCCACCACACCCGCATCTTCCAGGGAATACGTCACGACGAACGTATTGCGTACCGGGTTCGGGTAAATCGTGTTCAGCGAAAATCGGGTCGATACGACAAATTCCGTTTCCTGTGTCTCGTTGACAAGTTCGAGAGAGGACACGATCCAACTGCCCCCGTCCGCGGCGCCCGGTTCGGCCGCAAACAACAGACGGACCAGCACCTCAGTGCCCCGGAAGGCCGATACATCAAACACGTCTTCCACATCCGTTCCTGCGTCCCGGAATCCCCGTATGCCGGCCAGTGGATGCGACGCACTGAGGCGCATGTCGCCCGGATAGCCTCCTTCCGGCTCCAGGGTGGTCCATGAGTCGCCGTCGGTTGTCGAGACCTGCACTGTGGCACCATGCTCCCCCGTGAGCACATACTCATGGCGCAGCCGGAGCGCCGCTCGCTCCGCATTTTCGGGGACAACGACAGGTTGCGTACTGAGCGATGCCGCGTATCCGGAAATGTCGCTGGACGCAATGTGCCAGAGCGGGGCGGCTGACCACCCGGCCGCCGTGACGGCGCCAGACAGAAGGTCCAATGCATCGGACAGGACATAGGCGGCCGAACGCGGCTGGCCACCCGCGGGCCAGGTCACGGACTGTCCAGACCAGTCGTGCGCCGTCACGGTAAAAGACACAGCAGCCCCGGGCGTCGCCAGTTCTGGCCGTCCTATGTTACCCGAGTACCGACCAAGCGCCGCCGTGTCCTGCCGGAGCGGTACCGTCTCTTCGGTTCCATCAGGAAAGGTTACCTGCGCCGTGGCCCCGTGCACGCCCAGATCATCGAACGCCTGGATGGTCACCACCAGCTCGTCGGCCAGCCGCCCCTGGCCCGGCACGTTCCGGATGGCAATCCGCTCCGAATGATCCACTGAAAGGATGACGGGGGCCTGCAAATCGTTGGGCAACAACGTGGTTATATTAATTCCAGCCAATCGGAATTCGTTCCCATCGAGGAGTTCTGTGCTACCAACCGCCAGATCAAACCGCACCGAAACATCCTGTTCAGGCGGTAACTCGACCGCGGCGAACCGCCAGCCGTAGGTGTCGGCACGGAATACCAGCTGGCCATCCATGGCGTGACCGGCGCGCGAGAGGACGGATGGATATCCGCTGAGCGGGACCGCAATTTCCCACGGAGCATCCGGACCTACGCGGACTTTCACATGGGCGCCGGACGGCTGCGACGCTGCACCATCCAGCCGGCTGCGGTACCAGAACGTGAGAAGCGTCGGCTCCATCTGCCGCCGGAGGTTGATCGGCGCCAGTTCAATCGTGTGCACCGCGTTGGCAGCCGCCTGTGAGCCATCAGAAACCCACGCAACATCGCTCCCGGCTGGAACCGTGCCCCCGACGTCACCGGCGGGAGCAACATTCCAGGCCGTCGTCGTTGTGACCGCCTCTGAAATCAGGGTAAACGAACGGATGAGGCCCTCGGCGACGATCCGAAAGGTAAACCACCCTTCGGCCGGAAGTATGGTTTCGTTTTCCCCCACCGACGTATCGGTCGCGCGAATCCGGTACGCCACAGTGGCATCTTTCTCGATTTCGGTCAGGCTGCCCGGAAACAGGCCCTCAAACTGCGAGCCCTGTCCTACCAGCGGGAACGACCCGGAATCCAGCATCGCGCCGTCCGCATCTTCTACTACGAAATCGACACGCACCTCTCCCACGGAGAAGTTATCGGTAACGGTGGCCTCAACGCGCGAAGGCCACGCGGCCATGGAGCCTTCTTCAATGGCTGCGTGCGCAACGGACGGCCCCATCGTATCCGACCCGATCAACAGGCCAAACCGGACGTCGGGAGCGCCGTCGGGAAGCAGACTCACGCGCCCTTGTGAGTCGGTCACGGAGATATGGTAAAACAGCGAGTCGGACTCTGATGGCAGTTGCAGCGTGCCCGTCCACACGTCGTCGCTGGCCCTCGACAACGGCGTGCTGAACGCGCCCTGCGAACTGGACTCCGCAAAGACGGTGACCCGCGCGACCTCTGCCCCGACTCCCACGGCCCTCACTTCGAGGGCAAGCTGGCCGCCGAGGTTGTCTGAACCGGCGACGGGAACGTGCTCGACGAGCGGATTCTGGCTCGCATCACGGATGAGTCCGCGACTTCCCATGATCTGCACGAGTGTCGAGGCATGATCCCCTCCGAAATGGTCCAGATCCGCCTGTAGAATGGCCTCACCGGCATCCTGAAACGTTACAGGAGTCGTCAGGTAAGCGTGCGAAAACAGGACCAACTGGTCGGTTACCGTCCGGCCCAGCTCATTCTGCACTTCCATCAGTGCCGTGGCCAACAGGCGCCCGTCATTGTGTGGGCTGCATCCAGTGGGAGCCGGACGTTGGTCACTGCACGTATCCTGCGGGTAGCTACCCGAAAAATCCATCACGCGACCTGGCCAGAACACCCCATCACCGGAGTCCCAGGCAAACAGGGTCTCCCAATCGCTCCGCGCCGCCTGACCAGACTCCACCAGGAATCGCTGGTACGATACCGCCCAGTAGTCGGCCCACCCCTCGTGCACGGCCGTTCCTTCCAGTGTTGTATTCAGTCCCGGCGAAGCCGCTTCGAGGAGGGCATGCGCATATTCATGCCAGATAACGGTGGCATCTTCCCCGTCGTCCACGCCGCCGGTGCCGAAAACGATCAGATTTCCCGATGGAAAATAAAAGGACTCATCGCGCGTGATTCCCCTCGGATTCACCGCCAGAGGGCCCTCCTGCCGGCCCGTAAACCCAAGTTGCTGCACGTACCGCTGACTCTTGTCAATGTGGAAATAAGTCATCACCGCCTCAAAGTCGACGTCGTCACGGTCCAACCGGAAGGCAGAGGGGTCGGACACGGCCGGGGGCACGTACGGCGACGCCCCACCACCGGCCAGTTCCCCGGTAATACGCACAAATGGGCCTTCAAGCCGGATATTGCCCTGATTGTCCACATCCAGGTCGCGAAGCACCACCTCCTGCAATTCAGCCGTCAGGGCCGGATTGGAGGCATCGGAGGCGTCCACATAGGGAGCGCCGTAGGCTGCGCCCGCCGTCATCAGCGGGCTGGGGTCGAATACGAGTCCCTGCCCGTCGATGGCACGGCGGTGCCGAAACGCCATATCCAGTTTGTCCAGTACGCGGCCCGTGACGGCATCTACCAGAACGCGCCACTCGGCGGGCGCGGCGTGTGGCCAGACTGTGACTTCCCAGACGAGGCGCAGGCCGTCACCGCCGAGCACAGCCAGCCCTGGCTCCGAGGTTTCCGCTGGCCGTGCGACCCCCGCCTGGACTGCACCCGGAGCCACGTCGTCGATGGCGGCACGCACCGCTTCGGCGGGCGAAATCCGGGGCGTAGTATCCAATTCCTCGACTCTTGTCACCGACTGATAGGCGCTCATGACCGAGGATACGTGCTCACGATCTCCAATGCCCGCGTTCCGCGTGGCAATGGAAACGCGCACGTACGCATCGATGAGGGGAAGCCCCCTCACAACCTGCTGCCACGTCTCGTGCCTCACGGCACCGTAGCGGACATCGCGGATTTTTTTCAGGTCGGTCCGAGACTCCGACCAACCGAATTCATTGGCCGTTTCGCGCCAGAATACACCTTCGGGCGCCAGACGCCGGTCCCGAATGGAAAAATCGGCGCGCGTAAGCCCGGTTTCCGGGTCAATTCGGACCCGCTTTTCGGGAACCAACCCCGAACGGTCCTGGGACAGCGCCGTGCCCGGAACCAGCAGTACGCACAGGAGCACGGCGCCCGTCACCAGTCCATACATTCGGGTACCCACTACGCTTTTCGGGAGGCCGCCTGAACGACAGGCTCTACCATGTCCGTGGCCTCCCACGGGAATTCAGAGCGACCGAAGTGACCATAGGCGGCCGTTTTCTGGTAGCGCGGCACCAACAGATCCAGCCCCTCAATAATTCCCCGTGGACGCAGATCGAACACGTCCCGCACCACGTCGACGAGGACCGTATCGGGCACACGGCCCGTACCGTATGAATTCACGAATATCGAGACCGGCTCACTGACACCAATAGCATAGGCCACCTGCACCAATACTTCGTCGCAGAGTTCTGCTGCCACCAGGTTTTTGGCCACGTGGCGCGCGGCATAGGCCGCCGAGCGGTCCACCTTGGACGGATCCTTGCCTGAAAACGCCCCACCACCGTGGGCGCCCTTACCACCGTACGTATCGACAATGATCTTGCGCCCCGTCAGCCCCGTATCGCCGTGCGGCCCACCGATTTCGAATTTACCGGTCGGATTTACGTGCAGAATCAGGTCGTCGTCGAGCAGGTCGGACGATACCACTCGCGGTAACAGATGCGTACGCACGTCCTCCTTGATCCGGGCGAGCGTCACATCCGGTCCATGCTGCGTCGAGAGCACAATCGTGTGGATGCGACGGATGGTTTTGCCATCAGGCTCATATTCAACGGTGACCTGGCTCTTGGAGTCCGGGCGAAGGTAGGGCATCAGATCCGTCTGCTTGCGGATGTGGGCCAGTTCGCGGACCAGTCCGTGCGAGTAGGAAAGCGACATGGGCATGAGTTCTGCTGTTTCCCGGCACGCATACCCGAACATCATGCCCTGGTCGCCCGCGCCCAGATCGCCCCCGGCTCGGTCCACACCCTGCGCAATATCGACACTCTGATCATGAATGGCGCTGAGCACGCCGCAGGAATCGGCATCGAAGCGGAGTTTCGGGTCGGTATAGCCGATATCCCGGATGACTTGCCGGGCCACCTCCTGCACGTCGATATAGGATTCCGTCCTGACTTCGCCGGAAAGGACCACGAGGCCCGTAGTGACGAGCGTTTCAACAGCTACCCGGCTGTGCGGGTCGTCCGCCAGCATCGCATCCAGAATGGCATCCGAAATCTGGTCGGATACTTTGTCGGGATGCCCCTCAGAGACGGATTCAGACGTAAAAAGATGGGCCATGTAATCAACATGTCGAGTAGTTGGAGTGTCAGGTCAGCCAAAAGGAACGAACGTGATTATCGAATGTTTTCTCCCGATTCGCCATACCCACTCCGTCAAACATCCGTGCAGAATTTGATTCAGCCTGCAAATCGACGTAATTTGGCGTTCCATCTTATCACAATTCCCCATAGGAACCAATATGTCCGATCTCGCAGCCAAGGTAAAGTCCATCATTGTCGAGAAGCTCGGTGTGGATGAAAGCGATATTTCTGACGATGCATCGTTCACGAACGACCTGGGCGCCGATTCCCTTGACACCGTGGAACTCATCATGGAGTTCGAGAAGGAATTCGACCTTACCATTCCCGATGAGGATGCCGAGCAGATTGCCACCGTTGGCGATGCCGTGAAGTACCTCACTGAAAACGCAGGTTGATCCGAACGGCATGAACAGCATCGGACGCAGAGTAGTTGTTACAGGCATGGGGGCGCTTACGCCCATTGGCCTGACCCCCGAGTCCTTCTGGGGCGGCATGATGCGCGGCGAGAGCGGCGCAGCCCCCATTACATATTTCGACGTGGAGCCATACGCCACAAAGTTTGCGTGCGAGCTCAAGGGTTTCGATGCCCATGACTACCTCGATCGCAAGGAAGCCCGGCGCATGGACCCGTTCTGCCAGTATGCCGTCATCGCGGCAGGACAGGCCCTGACGGATGCAGGAATTGACCCGGCCGCGCTTACGACCGAAGAACAGGAACGGATTGGCGTTGTCTACGGCAGCGGAATCGGTGGCATGCGGGAATTCCACAAGCAGACGGAAGTGCTCGTAGAGCATGGCCCCAGACGCATTTCCCCGTTTTTCATCCCCATGCTCATCCCGGACATTGCGGCCGGTCAGATCTCCATCCGTTACAGGCTGCGGGGCCCGAACTACTCGGTAGTCTCCGCCTGCGCGACGGGTAACAACAACATCGGCGATGCCTTCATGCTGATCAAGCTCGGGCATATGGATGCGGCCGTTACCGGCGGATCCGAGGCCAGCGTAACCGAACTCGGAATTGGTGGCTTCAACGCCCTCAAAGCCTTGTCCACACGCAACGACGAGCCGGCAACCGCTTCCCGTCCGTTCGACAAGACCCGTGACGGGTTTGTGCTCGGCGAAGGCGCCGGCGCCTTGTATGTGGAAGAACTCGAGCACGCCAAAGCCCGCGGTGCCCGCATTTATGCCGAAATCCTCGGAATTGGTATGAGTGGAGATGCGCACCACATCACCGCCCCCGACCCGGAAGGGCTCGGCGCCCGCAATGCCATGAAAGCCTCGCTCGACGACGCCGGTCTCAAGCCGTCAGACGTGGATTACCTGAACATGCACGGAACGTCGACACCGCTCGGCGATATCGCGGAGTCGAACGCCATCAAACGGGTATTCGAGGATCACGCGTACGCCATGAACGTGTCCTCCACGAAGAGCATGACGGGACACCTTCTCGGCGCAGCGGGGGCGGTCGAGGCCATTGCATCCATCTTCTCCATTGTTCACAAGTGCGTTCCGCCTACCATCAACTTCGAGTATGCCGATGAGCTGTGTGACCTGAACTATACGTTCAATGCACCGGTCGATCGCGACGTGAAGGTCGCCATGAGCAATGCCTTTGGATTCGGCGGGCACAATACGAGTGTGGTATTCGGCGAATACGTCGATAAATAAGGCCAGCCCACCGTGTAGTAACTTTCAGCGCGGCGATTCGTATTGGTTATATGTTTGGCAAGTACATAACATATAACCGTGGGTAATGGAACAGAATTTTCACCTGGGAGAATTCGAGGAACTCGTACTTCTCGCCGTCGCCGCCCTTCCGGATACGGCATACGGATTTACGGTTCGCGAGTTGATCGATGAAGAGACCGGACGCTCCGTAACGCTCGCTACCATCCATTCGGCACTATACCGACTTGAAGGTAAAGGAATGCTTCGGTCCCGACTTGGCGGTGCCACCGCAGAGAGGGGCGGTCGAAACAAGCGGCTGTTCACGATGACATCGTCAGGATATTCGGCCGTCCAGGCCCGACACGCTGGAAGGGAAAATTTGCGCGCACTCCTCCCGAAACTGTCACTCCCATGAAGCCTCACGCTCAGAAATCCACCGGACGCGCTCCAAAGCGGGCGGCTACGCTGCTGGCGTGGTTTTGCAATCCGGATCTCTTTGATGAGATCGAAGGAGATCTTGCCGAGCAGTACAGCCATGACCGAACCCGTATGTCCGCACGACGAGCGGACGTCCGGCTTGTATGGGCTACCCTCTGTTTCTTCCGGCCAGTATTTCTGAAACGCCCGAACCAAATCCGTATCAACCATACCAACGCCATGTGGACATCAAACATCAAGGTCGCATCCCGTCATCTTCGACGACACGCTTTGTTTTCGGTCATCAATACGGTGGGCCTTGCTGTGGCCATTGCCTGCTGTCTGTTGGCTGGATTGTATGTGGCACAGGAGACGTCGGTCGATCAATTCCACAGCAGGATCGACCGCACATACCGGCTCGGAACGAACTTCTCATCGGAAAACGGTGGAACCGGCTACAATTCAACTGTGGATTGGCCAGTCGGGCGTATGGTGCGAGAGCGGTACCCGCAAGTGGAATCGGTCGTGCATATGCGCATGGGACCCTCGAAAATCAGCCTTCAGTCAGGGTACCACTTCAAAGACGTGTTCTATGCTGAAAACACATTCATGGATGTCTTTGATTTCCCCGTCATTCACGGTAGCTCGACCGGCATGCTCGTGGATCCGTACACCGCGGTGATTTCCCGCAGTGCTGCCCTGGACCTGTTCGGAAAGGAGGATGCACGCGGGGAGTTGATTGTGCTCGAGGATTCCGTCGCGTACGAAATCACCGGCGTGCTCGACGTGCCCCGTCGGTCCCACATCCAATTCGATGTCCTTCTGTCCTTTGCAACGTTCACAGCCCGGACGCCTGAATTCCATAACCCCGGTCACTGGCTGGACCTCAATATGATCAATTACGTCCTGCTCCGGCAAGACGTTAACAAATCTGCCGTAGCGGAACCGCTGTCCCATCTTCTGGACCAGGAAATAGGCACCTTACTGACGGAATACGGCTATACGGCGGAGCTCGTCTTGGAACCCCTGCAGGACGTGTATCTGCGCAGCGAACGAGGAAACAACCTCGGTCCGACGGGCAGCCTGATGTATGTGTGGCTCATCGGACTGACGGGCGCATTCATCCTGGTCATTGCCATCATCAATTTTGTCAACCTCACAACGTCCCGCTCGGTGGAGCGTGCCCGGGAAGTAGGCGTGCGCAAATCGGTCGGCGCCACAAGATCCTCATTGGTGCACCAGTTCATCACAGAAGCGCTTGTCTTGACCCTGGTTGCCACGATTGCCGGCTGGATGGTGGCCGCACTCTTCCTCGGTGGATTCAATAACCTTTCAGGAGCTTCCCTCGTGATATCCACGCTCTGGTCCGTGCCCTTTCTGGCCGGAATGGTGGGACTTTGGTTGATGGTCGGAATCCTTGCCGGTGTCTATCCGGCTGTGATCCTGTCACGGCACGAGGCAGCGGCCGTACTGAAGGGCCGGTTGTCCACGGACCGTTCTGGCATCATGTTCCGTCGTGGCCTGGTCGTATTTCAGTTTGGAGTCTCCATCGTGCTCATTGTCGGCTCGCTGGTGGTGAACAGCCAGATCCGTCGGATGACTACGGCCGATCTCGGATTCGACCGGGAACAGGTGGTGGTCATTCCTGTCGGTCAACTCGACGCCGAGCGATTCATCCAATCACACGACGTTTTCGTCAATGATCTCGCTGCTCTATCAGGCGTCGAAGCCGTGACATCCACCAATTCCATTCCTGGTCGCAGTGGCTGGCGAAGCAAGATGGTCTGGCCCGAAGGCCGAGACCGTGATAACGGCCTCATTGTGGAAGTGGTAACCGTCGACCACGACTATGTCCAGACCATGGGTCTCGACATCGTGGCCGGCAGGAATTTTGACCGATCCCATGCAACGGATACAATCGAAGGCGCCCTGATAAACGAAGCCGCCGTGGTGGAAATGGGATGGGGAACGCCAGAGAACGCAATCGGAAAGACCATCGACTCTCCATCAAACATCCATCAGACGGTCGTAGGCGTCGTGGCCGACTACCATCATCACAGCTTGAAAGAGGTCATCAAGCCGATTGTGTACGCCATCAAGCCATGGTATGACTATGTAGCCGTACGTGGCGATACCCGGCAATTGGTCGCCCTCGCTCCACAGCTCGAACGTGTCTGGAACACCCATTTTCCGGGTTTTGGTTTTTCCTCGTTTTTCCTTGACAACGATTTTGATCAACAGTACAGATCAGAACTGATCGTTCAACGCGTCGTCATCCTGTACACGTTTCTCGCCATCCTGATTTCCTGTCTCGGGCTGTTCAGCCTTGCAGCCTATTCTTCAGTGCGCAGAACGAAGGAAATCGGAATCCGCAGGGCACTGGGTGCATCGATCACCAGCATTGTTGGATTGCTGTCGCGTGAGTATCTCGTGCTCGTCGGCATCGCCTTGCTGATCGGTATTCCCACCTCGTTCGCGCTCGTGCAGACATGGCTGAAGACGTTTCCAGACCCCGTTACACCGGGGCCCGGCATATTCCTGCTGACCGCGTTGACTGCACTCTCGGTTGCGCTCGCGACCGTGCTCTACCAAGCCGTCAGAGCTGCATCGGCAAGCCCGGCACAAAGTCTGAAATCGGTATAGAAGGCGGTTGAATACGTGGAGCGCCGCTTCTCAGCGGAATACGATTTCACGCACGGCTTGACGCCCGAGCTCGTCGTTGAGCCGCTCGCACCACTGCTTTCGCTGGGCATGCAGTTCGTGCCGCCAGGCCGCGGACGACACGTGCACGAACAGCCGGTCCTTTTCGAGTCGACTTGACTCCACCTGGGCCCGCATGGGCGGACTCATCAGATCTTCCCAGACCGCAATGACCCGCCCTCTCTCCAGGTGCGAGTCCAATCCGATTTCGGCGCTCACCTGCCGAAGAATGTCTCCCAGTTTTTGCGGCTTGGAATATCGCACGGGTCGTAATCGGTCCGTATAGTGGTTGGCGGTTGGCGATTGGCGGGAAAAGACACTCGAAAAGGCGCTGAGCACAACCGGATCGTATTGCACGAGCCGTTTGAGCCTGCTACCTTTGCGCATGCATATCGAATCAATACTGGCGCACGCCGGATGTGATCCGGACCAGGATCAGGACGACGCCACGCCGCCCATCCACCTCACGACGACATTTCGTCGTGATTCCCAAGGTAATTGGCCCTCCGGACATAAATATGCACGCATCAGCAACCCGACGAGGGCACGCCTCGAGCGCGTATTGACCGACCTTGAGCCTGCCAGTCAGGCTCTCGCCTTCTCGTCCGGCATGGCTGCAGCCGCCGCATTGCTCCAGAGCCTGGACGCCGGAGCCACGGTAATGCTTGCCCGGGACGTGTACTTCGGCGTCCGCGTACTGGCCAGCGACATGGCCGAACGGGGACACATCCAGTTGCACACGTTCGATGCGCACCTCGGGCTGCAGTCCGGGGACATGGCGGCGCTCGCGGCCGCGCATCTCGTCTGGATCGAGACGCCCTCCAACCCCCTGCTGCAAATTACCGATATCGAAGGGCTGGCCAACGCCTGCCACACCCATAACCCGGACGCACGCCTGGTCGTCGATGGCACCTGGACGACGCCGTTCATCCAGCAGCCCCTGTCGCTCGGAGCCGACGTAGTGTTTCATTCTCTCACCAAGTACATGGCCGGCCACTCGGACGTGCTGGGCGGTGCCCTGCTGTTTCGCCGGGAAGACGATCTTTATGCTCGCGTTCGCCGGACCCAGGAGACAGGCGGAGCCGTACTGGACCCCTTTTCGTGCTGGCTTACGCTGCGCGGCCTGCGCACACTCGCCGTCCGCCTGCGGGTCCAACAGGAATCGGCGCTGGCTGTCGCCCGGTTCCTTGAGGGCCATGCGCGCGTCGTGCGCGTCCATTATCCAGGTCTGACCAGTCACCCCGGGCACGAAGTGGCCGCCCACCAAATGCGCGGCTACGGGGCCATGTGTTCGTTCCAGACCGGTCGGTCCGGTGCCGAGACGCTGGCGCTCGTTGGACGTGCACAGGTTTTTATACAGGCCACGAGCCTTGGCGGGACCGAAAGCCTGATTGAGCACAGACGGTCCGCAGAGGGCGAGGCGTCCCACACCCCGGAAGATCTGGTGCGGCTCTCCATGGGATTGGAACACATCGACGACCTCGTTCGTGACCTGGCCCGAATGCTGAATTATTAACGTAGGCGATTTCAACCTCAGAACATGCAGTTACCATTCATTCTCGCCAGACGTTTTGTCGCTGCCCAGGACGTAGAAGGCACACTTCCCAAGGCCGCCGAGCTCAAGGGGCAGGGACTCTCCACCACACTCGATCTGCTTGGCGAATACGTACGGGAACGGGCCGTCGTGGACCAGGCCAAGGCATCCTACGTGGAACTGGTACGCGCCCTCCACGATACGGACGCGCCAATAGACCGAAACATTTCCATCAAGCTCTCCATGTTGGGGCTGAACATTGACCGGTCGCTGTGCCTCGACAACATGCGCGAACTGCTCGATGTGGCGCGAGAGACCGATACCTTCGTGCGCATTGACATGGAGGGCTCCGACGTTACCGAGGCTACGCTTGAGATCTTCGAGGAGGTCCATGCCGAGTACGACCGTCATGTCGGAGTGGTACTACAGGCCTACCTGAAGCGGACGCGGGAAGACGTCGAGAGAATGTGTGCACTTGGCGCCCGCGTCCGCCTCTGTAAAGGTGCCTACAAGGAGCCGGAGTACCTGGCCTGGCAGCGGATGTCCGACATTCGAGAGCGCTACTCCGAGTACATTGAAATGCTGCTCACCCGAGGAAATTTCCCCGCCATAGCCACGCATGACGACCTGCTTCTGGACGCCACGAAATCGTTCGTCTCGTCACGCGATATCACACCCGAGCGTTTCGAATTCCAGATGCTCTACGGCATCCGTCCCGATACGCAGCTCCAGATTCGCCAGGAAGGGTACGGTATGCGCGTCTACGTTCCATTCGGCACGGCCTGGCTGCCCTACTTCTCGCGCCGCCTACGGGAGCGCAAGGAGAACGTGTGGTTCATCCTGAAAAACCTGTTCCGCAAATAGAGGGAGTCGAGGCGACTCACTCCTGCCCAACGAGCCACCGTTCGGCGTCGATCGCGGCCATACATCCGGTGCCGGCTGCCGTGACGGCCTGCCGGTACACGTGGTCCTGGGCGTCACCACAGGCGAACACGCCCTCTACGCTGGTGTACGTCGAATCCGGCTTCGTAATGATGTACCCCATCTCGTTCTTCTTCAGCTGCTCACCGAAGATTTCGGTGTTCGGCTTGTGGCCAATGGCTACAAAGAAGCCCTGCACGGGAAGCGTCCGGACGTCTCCCGTCTCCACATTCTCGATTACGAGTCCATCTACCTCCTTGTCGCCGAGCACATCCGTCACCGTCGTATTCCAGATCACTTCGACCTTTTCATGCGACAGCACGCGATCCTGCATGATCTGCGACGCACGGAATGCATCCCGCCGGTGAATAACGTAGACGCGGGACGCAAAGCGGGTCAGAAAAAGTGCCTCTTCCATGGCCGTATCGCCACCGCCCACGACGGCGACTTCCTGGTCGCGGAAAAATGCACCGTCACAGGTGGCACATGCCGAGACACCATGTCCAAGCAACCGGCGCTCATTTTCCAGGCCAATATACTGGGCCGATGCTCCCGTTGACACAACAACGGCCTCCGCCACGACCGGCGTTTCCTCATCCACGACAAGGCGGAACGGGCGCTCCGAGAAGTCAGCCGATGTAACCGTTCCGTAACGCAGATCGGCGCCAAACCGTGCCGCCTGCTGCTCGAACTGCTCCATCATCTGGGGCCCCATGATCCCATCCGGGAAACCCGGATAGTTCTCCACATCCGTCGTCGTGATGAGCTGCCCACCGGGCTCTGGCCCCTGGAACACAGCCGGGGCCAGGTTGGCGCGCGCCGCATAAAGCGCGGCCGTCAGGCCTGCTGGACCGGTCCCTATAATCACCACCTTGTGGTACTCGGCACCGGCAAAATCAATGCCTTCCATGGCGTCAGGCCGGTTGGTTGGCAAGATTCTCCAAGCGCTCGGAAAGCACTTTTTTGGGAGCCGTACCGACGAGTTGATCAACGACCTCGCCGTCCTTGAAGAAAAGCAGCGTAGGAATGGAGCGGACGCCGTACGACATGGGTGTCTGCGGATTGTGGTCCACATCCATCTTGGCCACCTTTGCGCGACCACCAAATTCCGCTGCCATCTCTTCGATGACAGGCGCAATAATACGACACGGACCGCACCATGCAGCCCAGAAGTCGACGAGAACTGGTACATCAGAGTCCAACACTTCGCTTTTGAAGTTGGCGTCCGTGAGCGTGATGTATTTGGCGTTGTCTGCCATTACGGTTTCCTGATAGTTGTTTCAACAAGTAGTAGGTCCTGGCGCTTGTGTACACCAAGCCGGGGGCGCGTTACACACCCATCATGCGCGGAATGGTATCCTCGTAGGTGTCCGACATGATCTGTCGACCGAGCCGGATGAACTCCCTTCCACGACGCCTGACAACGAGCTCGGTACCAGCAACGTTTCCGATTCGTGACAATTGCACACGGCTCTTCTCTGCTGTCGCCCGAAGGCCATCTTCCCGGTCGGCAGCGCACGAGATCACGATGCGCGACTGGGCCTCTCCGAAGAGCAACGTATCGAGCCGCCCCGCATCCAGGGCCGTGAGGTCCACTTCCGCTCCCAGATCGTCCGACTGCAGCACAGACTCCGCCAGACAGACAGCCAGTCCACCGTCAGACACGTCGTGTGCACTGTGCACGGCGCCGGAATGAATCATTTCAAGACAGGCCGTATGGATACGACACTCGTCTTCCAGGTCAAACAGGGGAGCATCCCCGGCCACCGTGCCATGCACATGCGACAGATACTCACTCGCTTCAATGCCATGCGGCGCATTGCGCTCCGGATGCAGCAGACAGATCACGTCTCCGGCGGACTTGAACTCGGCCGATGTCGTGTGGGCCTCCACATCGTCCACAATGCCCAACATTCCGATCGTTGGCGTCGGAAACACGGCGCTCTCCGGGTTTTCATTGTAGAACGACACATTTCCCCCCGTCACGGGTGTGTTCAGCAGGCGACACGCATCGCCCATTCCTGCCACCGCCTCCCTGAAGACCCAATACTGTTCCGGTTTGTACGGATTGCCGAAGTTCAGGCAGTTGGTGACGGCTACCGGTCGCCCCCCCGAACAGATCACATTGCGGGCCGCTTCGGCCACAGCGATCTGCGCACCTTTTCTTGGATTCAGGTATACGTACCGTCCGTTGCAGTCGGTTTTCACGGCGAGTCCCCGGTTGGTCCCCTTGATCCGCACGACGGCGGCATCGGTCTTTCCGGGTCCCTGAACTGTATTGGTCCGCACCATGGTGTCATACTGCTCGTAGACCCATCGCTTCGACGCAATGTTGGGCGCAGACAGCATGTTCATTAGAACCTGCTGCGCCTCCTCCTCCGGAAGATCGTCAATGTCAGCCTCATTCCAGGCCATGGTCTGCTCCAGATAAGAGGGCCGCGTCGCTTCCCGGATGTAGACGGGCGCACCGCCTCCAAGTACGAGGTGATGCGCCGGCACGTCGGCTACCAACTCTCCGTGCCAGAACACTTCGACGTTTCCGGACGAGGTCACCTCGCCGATATCAACGGCGTGCAGATCCCACTTCTCGAAAATATCCTCCAGCTCCTTCTCGCGCCCGGGCGTGCAAACAATCAGCATACGCTCCTGGCTCTCGGACAGCAGGACCTCGTACGGTGTCATCCCCTCCTCGCGCATGGGAACCCGATCCACGTGAATACGCATCCCGGCTTCCCCCTTCGCACTCATTTCGCACGTGGAGCAGGTAATGCCTGCTGCACCCATGTCCTGGATGCCCACCACGGCCCCGCTTGCAATAACCTCAAGAGAGGCCTCAAGCAGCAGTTTCTCCGTGAACGGATCGCCCACCTGCACGCTCGGACGCTTCGCTTCGCTCGCTTCCGAGATTTCTTCCGATGCGAACGTGGCACCATGAATGCCGTCCCGCCCTGTGGCCGAGCCCACGATGTACACGCGGTTGCCCAGGCCCTCCGCAATGGCCGATGCCGTCTCACCGACACGCACAATCCCCACGCTCATGGCATTCACGAGGGGGTTACCCTCGTAGGACGGATCGAAATAGACCTCTCCAGCCACTGTCGGGACGCCGAATGAGTTTCCATAATCTCCGATTCCGCGGACCACGCCGTCAAATAGATAGCGAACGCGCGGACTCTCGAGTGAGCCGAACCGCAGGGAGTTGAGGGAGCAGATGGGACGTGCGCCCATCGTGAAAATATCCCGTTGTATGCCCCCGACACCGGTCGCCGCACCCTGATAGGGTTCAACGGCCGACGGGTGGTTGTGGGATTCGATCTTGAAGGCAACAGCCAGTCCCTCACCAATGTCCACCAGGCCGGCATTCTCTTCACCCGCACCCACGAGCAGCGCTTCCCCTTCCCTTGGCAGCTTTTTCAATTCTGCGATGGAGTTCTTGTAGGAACAGTGCTCGCTCCACATCACGGAGTAAATTCCCAGTTCCACGAACGACGGTACACGTCCCAACCTTTCGAGAATCCAGTTGTACTCTTCGTCCGTTAAACCGTGTTCTCGTGCCAGTTCGGGCGTCACGTGTGGCTCCTGGTTCACTGCCTGTTTCCTGATTGATTCGAGTGATACACAATATACGTTTGGCCCCTGACCAGCTTGCATAAAGAATCAACTCATCTTCCAGCGTCAATTCATCTTCCAGCGTCTCAATAACGCGCTACCGAGCGCAAGGAGCCCCTGTCAACACCTTTCTGGCCCCCCACATCCGGAACCGCCGATGTACATAAATACGGGTGGACAACAAAAAAGGCGCCGCATTCAATATTGAATGCGGCGCCTTTTTTGTTGTCCACCCGTATTTATGTACATCGGCGGTTCCGGATGTGGGGGGCCAGAAAGGTGTTGACAGGGGCTCCTTGCGCTCGGTAGCGCGTTATTGAGACGCTGGAAGATGAATTGACGCTGGAAGATGAGTTGATTCTTTATGCAAGCTGGTCAGGGGCCAAACGTATATTGTGTATCACTCGAATCAATCAGGAAACAGGCAGTGAACCAGGAGCCACACGTGACGCCCGAACTGGCACGAGAACACGGTTTAACGGACGAAGAGTACAACTGGATTCTCGAAAGGTTGGGACGTGTACCGTCGTTCGTGGAACTGGGAATTTACTCCGTGATGTGGAGCGAGCACTGTTCCTACAAGAACTCCATCGCAGAATTGAAAAAGCTGCCAAGGGAAGGGGAAGCGCTGCTCGTGGGTGCGGGTGAAGAGAATGCCGGCCTGGTGGACATTGGTGAGGGACTGGCTGTTGCCTTCAAGATCGAATCCCACAACCACCCGTCGGCCGTTGAACCCTATCAGGGTGCGGCGACCGGTGTCGGGGGCATACAACGGGATATTTTCACGATGGGCGCACGTCCCATCTGCTCCCTCAACTCCCTGCGGTTCGGCTCACTCGAGAGTCCGCGCGTTCGCTATCTATTTGACGGCGTGGTCCGCGGAATCGGAGATTATGGAAACTCATTCGGCGTCCCGACAGTGGCTGGAGAGGTCTATTTCGATCCGTCCTACGAGGGTAACCCCCTCGTGAATGCCATGAGCGTGGGGATTGTGCGTGTCGGTGAGACGGCATCGGCCATTGCGGAGGGCCTGGGCAACCGCGTGTACATCGTGGGCTCGGCCACAGGGCGGGACGGCATTCATGGTGCCACGTTCGCATCGGAAGAAATCTCGGAAGCGAGCGAAGCGAAGCGTCCGAGCGTGCAGGTGGGCGATCCGTTCACGGAGAAACTGCTGCTTGAGGCCTCTCTTGAGGTTATTGCAAGCGGGGCCGTGGTGGGCATCCAGGACATGGGTGCAGCAGGCATTACCTGCTCCACGTGCGAAATGAGTGCGAAGGGGGAAGCCGGGATGCGTATTCACGTGGATCGGGTTCCCATGCGCGAGGAGGGGATGACACCGTACGAGGTCCTGCTGTCCGAGAGCCAGGAGCGTATGCTGATTGTTTGCACGCCCGGGCGCGAGAAGGAGCTGGAGGATATTTTCGAGAAGTGGGATCTGCACGCCGTTGATATCGGCGAGGTGACCTCGTCCGGAAACGTCGAAGTGTTCTGGCACGGAGAGTTGGTAGCCGACGTGCCGGCGCATCACCTCGTACTTGGAGGCGGTGCGCCCGTCTACATCCGGGAAGCGACGCGGCCCTCTTATCTGGAGCAGACCATGGCCTGGAATGAGGCTGACATTGACGATCTTCCGGAGGAGGAGGCGCAGCAGGTTCTAATGAACATGCTGTCTGCGCCCAACATTGCGTCGAAGCGATGGGTCTACGAGCAGTATGACACCATGGTGCGGACCAATACAGTTCAGGGACCCGGAAAGACCGATGCCGCCGTCGTGCGGATCAAGGGGACCAACCGGGGACTCGCCGTGAAAACCGACTGCAACGGACGGTACGTATACCTGAATCCAAGAAAAGGTGCGCAGATCGCTGTGGCCGAAGCGGCCCGCAATGTGATCTGTTCGGGGGGGCGACCGGTAGCCGTCACCAACTGCCTGAACTTCGGCAATCCGTACAAACCGGAACAGTATTGGGTCTTCAGGGAGGCGGTGGCAGGAATGGGCGATGCGTGTCGCCTGCTGAACACACCCGTGACGGGGGGAAATGTGTCGTTCTACAATGAAAACCCGGAGAGCGCCGTGTTTCCGACGCCAACGATCGGAATGTTGGGCATTGTGGACGATGTGGAGGCCCACACGACATCGGCCGAGTTCAAGTCCGCCGGAGACGTGATCTGTCTGCTGCATCCGGAGCGCAATGCGCCGCATGGCATTGAAGCGAGTGAGTATCTGTCGCATGTGCATGGCACGGTGGCCGGGGATGCTCCCCTGTTTGACCTGGAAGACGAGTGTCGTATCCATACGGCCTGTCTTGAAATGATTCATTCCGGCGCCGTGCACAGTGCACACGACGTGTCTGACGGTGGACTGGCTGTCTGTCTGGCGGAGTCTGTGCTGCAGTCGGACGATCTGGGAGCGGAAGTGGACCTCACGGCCCTGGATGCGGGGCGGCTCGATACGTTGCTCTTCGGAGAGGCCCAGTCGCGCATCGTGATCTCGTGCGCTGCCGACCGGGAAGATGGCCTTCGGGCGACAGCAGAGAAGAGCCGTGTGCAATTGTCACGAATCGGAAACGTTGCTGGTACCGAGCTCGTTGTCAGGCGTCGTGGAAGGGAGTTCATCCGGCTCGGTCGACAGATCATGTCGGACACCTACGAGGATACCATTCCGCGCATGATGGGTGTGTAACGCGCCCCCGGCTTGGTGTACACAAGCGCCAGGACCTACTACTTGTTGAAACAACTATCAGGAAACCGTAATGGCAGACAACGCCAAATACATCACGCTCACGGACGCCAACTTCAAAAGCGAAGTGTTGGACTCTGATGTACCAGTTCTCGTCGACTTCTGGGCTGCATGGTGCGGTCCGTGTCGTATTATTGCGCCTGTCATCGAAGAGATGGCAGCGGAATTTGGTGGTCGCGCAAAGGTGGCCAAGATGGATGTGGACCACAATCCGCAGACACCCATGTCGTACGGCGTCCGCTCCATTCCTACGCTGCTTTTCTTCAAGGACGGCGAGGTCGTTGATCAACTCGTCGGTACGGCTCCCAAAAAAGTGCTTTCCGAGCGCTTGGAGAATCTTGCCAACCAACCGGCCTGACGCCATGGAAGGCATTGATTTTGCCGGTGCCGAGTACCACAAGGTGGTGATTATAGGGACCGGTCCAGCAGGCCTGACGGCCGCGCTTTATGCGGCGCGCGCCAACCTGGCCCCGGCTGTGTTCCAGGGGCCAGAGCCCGGTGGGCAGCTCATCACGACGACGGATGTGGAGAACTATCCGGGTTTCCCGGATGGGATCATGGGGCCCCAGATGATGGAGCAGTTCGAGCAGCAGGCGGCACGGTTTGGCGCCGATCTGCGTTACGGAACGGTTACATCGGCTGACTTCTCGGAGCGCCCGTTCCGCCTTGTCGTGGATGAGGAAACGCCGGTCGTGGCGGAGGCCGTTGTTGTGTCAACGGGAGCATCGGCCCAGTATATTGGCCTGGAAAATGAGCGCCGGTTGCTTGGACATGGTGTCTCGGCATGTGCCACCTGTGACGGTGCATTTTTCCGCGACCAGGAAGTCGCCGTCGTGGGCGGTGGCGATACGGCCATGGAAGAGGCACTTTTTCTGACCCGCTTTGCGTCCCGCGTCTACGTTATTCACCGGCGGGATGCATTCCGTGCGTCGCAGATCATGCAGGATCGCGTGCTGTCGCATGAAAAGGTCGAAGTGATCTGGAATACGACGGTGACGGATGTGCTCGGCGACAAGGAGGTAGATGGACTCGTAATCGAGAATGTGGAGACGGGAGACGTCCGGACGCTTCCCGTGCAGGGCTTCTTTGTAGCCATTGGCCACAAGCCGAACACCGAAATCTTCGGTGAGCAGCTGAAGAAGAACGAGATGGGGTACATCATTACGAAGCCGGATTCGACGTACACCAGCGTAGAGGGCGTGTTCGCCTGTGGTGACGCCCAGGACCACGTGTACCGGCAGGCCGTCACGGCAGCCGGCACCGGATGTATGGCCGCGATCGACGCCGAACGGTGGCTCGTTGGGCAGGAGTGAGTCGCCTCGACTCCCTCTATTTGCGGAACAGGTTTTTCAGGATGAACCACACGTTCTCCTTGCGCTCCCGTAGGCGGCGCGAGAAGTAGGGCAGCCAGGCCGTGCCGAATGGAACGTAGACGCGCATACCGTACCCTTCCTGGCGAATCTGGAGCTGCGTATCGGGACGGATGCCGTAGAGCATCTGGAATTCGAAACGCTCGGGTGTGATATCGCGTGACGAGACGAACGATTTCGTGGCGTCCAGAAGCAGGTCGTCATGCGTGGCTATGGCGGGGAAATTTCCTCGGGTGAGCAGCATTTCAATGTACTCGGAGTAGCGCTCTCGAATGTCGGACATCCGCTGCCAGGCCAGGTACTCCGGCTCCTTGTAGGCACCTTTACAGAGGCGGACGCGGGCGCCAAGTGCACACATTCTCTCGACGTCTTCCCGCGTCCGCTTCAGGTAGGCCTGTAGTACCACTCCGACATGACGGTCGTACTCGGCATGGACCTCCTCGAAGATCTCAAGCGTAGCCTCGGTAACGTCGGAGCCCTCCATGTCAATGCGCACGAAGGTATCGGTCTCTCGCGCCACATCGAGCAGTTCGCGCATGTTGTCGAGGCACAGCGACCGGTCAATGTTCAGCCCCAACATGGAGAGCTTGATGGAAATGTTTCGGTCTATTGGCGCGTCCGTATCGTGGAGGGCGCGTACCAGTTCCACGTAGGATGCCTTGGCCTGGTCCACGACGGCCCGTTCCCGTACGTATTCGCCAAGCAGATCGAGTGTGGTGGAGAGTCCCTGCCCCTTGAGCTCGGCGGCCTTGGGAAGTGTGCCTTCTACGTCCTGGGCAGCGACAAAACGTCTGGCGAGAATGAATGGTAACTGCATGTTCTGAGGTTGAAATCGCCTACGTTAATAATTCAGCATTCGGGCCAGGTCACGAACGAGGTCGTCGATGTGTTCCAATCCCATGGAGAGCCGCACCAGATCTTCCGGGGTGTGGGACGCCTCGCCCTCTGCGGACCGTCTGTGCTCAATCAGGCTTTCGGTCCCGCCAAGGCTCGTGGCCTGTATAAAAACCTGTGCACGTCCAACGAGCGCCAGCGTCTCGGCACCGGACCGACCGGTCTGGAACGAACACATGGCCCCGTAGCCGCGCATTTGGTGGGCGGCCACTTCGTGCCCGGGGTGACTGGTCAGACCTGGATAATGGACGCGCACGACGCGCGCATGGCCCTCAAGGAACCGGGCGACAGCCAGCGCCGATTCCTGTTGGACCCGCAGGCGGACGGCGAGTGTGCGCAGGCCGCGCAGCGTAAGCCAGCACGAAAAGGGGTCCAGTACGGCTCCGCCTGTCTCCTGGGTCCGGCGAACGCGAGCATAAAGATCGTCTTCCCGGCGAAACAGCAGGGCACCGCCCAGCACGTCCGAGTGGCCGGCCATGTACTTGGTGAGAGAATGAAACACTACGTCGGCTCCGAGCGACAGGGGCTGCTGGATGAACGGCGTCGTCCAGGTGCCATCGACGACCAGGCGTGCGTCCGGGTTATGGGTGTGGCAGGCGTTGGCCAGCCCTTCGATATCGGTAATTTGCAGCAGGGGGTTGGAGGGCGTCTCGATCCAGACGAGATGCGCGGCCGCGAGCGCCGCCATGTCCCCGGACTGCAGCCCGAGGTGCGCATCGAACGTGTGCAACTGGATGTGTCCCCGTTCGGCCATGTCGCTGGCCAGTACGCGGACGCCGAAGTACACGTCCCGGGCAAGCATTACCGTGGCTCCGGCGTCCAGGCTCTGGAGCAATGCGGCGGCTGCAGCCATGCCGGACGAGAAGGCGAGAGCCTGACTGGCAGGCTCAAGGTCGGTCAATACGCGCTCGAGGCGTGCCCTCGTCGGGTTGCTGATGCGTGCATATTTATGTCCGGAGGGCCAATTACCTTGGGAATCACGACGAAATGTCGTCGTGAGGTGGATGGGCGGCGTGGCGTCGTCCTGATCCTGGTCCGGATCACATCCGGCGTGCGCCAGTATTGATTCGATATGCATGCGCAAAGGTAGCAGGCTCAAACGGCTCGTGCAATACGATCCGGTTGTGCTCAGCGCCTTTTCGAGTGTCTTTTCCCGCCAATCGCCAACCGCCAACCACTATACGGACCGATTACGACCCGTGCGATATTCCAAGCCGCAAAAACTGGGAGACATTCTTCGGCAGGTGAGCGCCGAAATCGGATTGGACTCGCACCTGGAGAGAGGGCGGGTCATTGCGGTCTGGGAAGATCTGATGAGTCCGCCCATGCGGGCCCAGGTGGAGTCAAGTCGACTCGAAAAGGACCGGCTGTTCGTGCACGTGTCGTCCGCGGCCTGGCGGCACGAACTGCATGCCCAGCGAAAGCAGTGGTGCGAGCGGCTCAACGACGAGCTCGGGCGTCAAGCCGTGCGTGAAATCGTATTCCGCTGAGAAGCGGCGCTCCACGTATTCAACCGCCTTCTATACCGATTTCAGACTTTGTGCCGGGCTTGCCGATGCAGCTCTGACGGCTTGGTAGAGCACGGTCGCGAGCGCAACCGAGAGTGCAGTCAACGCGGTCAGCAGGAATATGCCGGGCCCCGGTGTAACGGGGTCTGGAAACGTCTTCAGCCATGTCTGCACGAGCGCGAACGAGGTGGGAATACCGATCAGCAAGGCGATGCCGACGAGCACGAGATACTCACGCGACAGCAATCCAACAATGCTGGTGATCGATGCACCCAGTGCCCTGCGGATTCCGATTTCCTTCGTTCTGCGCACTGAAGAATAGGCTGCAAGGCTGAACAGCCCGAGACAGGAAATCAGGATGGCGAGAAACGTGTACAGGATGACGACGCGTTGAACGATCAGTTCTGATCTGTACTGTTGATCAAAATCGTTGTCAAGGAAAAACGAGGAAAAACCAAAACCCGGAAAATGGGTGTTCCAGACACGTTCGAGCTGTGGAGCGAGGGCGACCAATTGCCGGGTATCGCCACGTACGGCTACATAGTCATACCATGGCTTGATGGCGTACACAATCGGCTTGATGACCTCTTTCAAGCTGTGATGATGGTAGTCGGCCACGACGCCTACGACCGTCTGATGGATGTTTGATGGAGAGTCGATGGTCTTTCCGATTGCGTTCTCTGGCGTTCCCCATCCCATTTCCACCACGGCGGCTTCGTTTATCAGGGCGCCTTCGATTGTATCCGTTGCATGGGATCGGTCAAAATTCCTGCCGGCCACGATGTCGAGACCCATGGTCTGGACATAGTCGTGGTCGACGGTTACCACTTCCACAATGAGGCCGTTATCACGGTCTCGGCCTTCGGGCCAGACCATCTTGCTTCGCCAGCCACTGCGACCAGGAATGGAATTGGTGGATGTCACGGCTTCGACGCCTGATAGAGCAGCGAGATCATTGACGAAAACGTCGTGTGATTGGATGAATCGCTCGGCGTCGAGTTGACCGACAGGAATGACCACCACCTGTTCCCGGTCGAATCCGAGATCGGCCGTAGTCATCCGACGGATCTGGCTGTTCACCACCAGCGAGCCGACAATGAGCACGATGGAGACTCCAAACTGAAATACGACCAGGCCACGACGGAACATGATGCCAGAACGGTCCGTGGACAACCGGCCCTTCAGTACGGCCGCTGCCTCGTGCCGTGACAGGATCACAGCCGGATAGACACCGGCAAGGATTCCGACCATCAACCAAAGTCCCACCATTCCGGCCAGAAAGGGCACGGACCAGAGCGTGGATATCACGAGGGAAGCTCCTGAAAGGTTATTGAATCCACCGAGGAAGAGTGCGGCCACCATCCAGCCGGCAATCGTGGCAACCAGGGTCAAGACAAGCGCTTCTGTGATGAACTGGTGCACCAATGAGGATCTTGTGGCGCCGACCGATTTGCGCACGCCTACTTCCCGGGCACGCTCCACCGAGCGGGACGTTGTGAGGTTGACAAAATTGATGATGGCAATGACCAGGATGAATGCGCCCGTCAGTCCGATGAGCCACACATACATCAGGCTGCCCGTCGGACCGAGGTTGTTTCCTCGTTCGCTGCGCAGATACACGTCCTGCAGGGGTTCCAAGACGAGCTCCGCCGTATAGCCGTATTCCGTCAGTAAGGTGCCTATTTCCTGGTCCAGAAGATGGGACAGCGGTTCCGCTACGGCAGATTTGTTAACGTCTTGCCGGAGCAGGACGTAATTGATCATATTGAGGTCCAGCCAGTGACCGGGGTTATGGAATTCAGGCGTCCGGGCTGTGAACGTTGCAAAGGACAGAAGGACATCGAATTGGATGTGGGACCGACGGGGCACGTCGAGCACGCCGGTGATTTCGTACGCGACGGAATCCTCGAGCACAATCAACTCCCCGCGTGCATCCTCCTTTCCGAACAGGTCCAGGGCAGCACTGCGGGAAATCACCGCGGTGTACGGATCCACGAGCATGCCGGTCGAGCTACCGTGAATGACGGGGAAATCAAAGACATCCATGAATGTGTTTTCAGCATAGAACACGTCTTTGAAGTGGTACCCTGACTGAAGGCTGATTTTCGAGGGTCCCATGCGCATATGCACGACCGATTCCACTTGCGGGTACCGCTCTCGCACCATACGCCCGACTGGCCAATCCACAGTTGAATTGTAGCCGGTTCCACCGTTTTCCGATGAGAAGTTCGTTCCGAGCCGGTATGTGCGGTCGATCCTGCTGTGGAATTGATCGACCGACGTCTCCTGTGCCACATACAATCCAGCCAACAGACAGCAGGCAATGGCCACAGCAAGGCCCACCGTATTGATGACCGAAAACAAAGCGTGTCGTCGAAGATGACGGGATGCGACCTTGATGTTTGATGTCCACATGGCGTTGGTATGGTTGATACGGATTTGGTTCGGGCGTTTCAGAAATACTGGCCGGAAGAAACAGAGGGTAGCCCATACAAGCCGGACGTCCGCTCGTCGTGCGGACATACGGGTTCGGT
Source organism: Bacteroidota bacterium (assembly GCA_029262775.1). Taxonomy (GTDB): domain Bacteria; phylum Bacteroidota; class Rhodothermia; order Rhodothermales; family UBA10348; genus 1-14-0-65-60-17. The sequence goes on along the minus strand of JAJCYR010000101.1, from coordinate 16,214 downwards.
CATGGCTGTACTGCTCGGCAAGATCTCCTTCGATCTCATCAAAGAGATCCGGATTGCAAAACCACGCCAGCAGCGTAGCCGCCCGCTTTGGAGCGCGTCCGGTGGATTTCTGAGCGTGAGGCTTCATGGGAGTGACAGTTTCGGGAGGAGTGCGCGCAAATTTTCCCTTCCAGCGTGTCGGGCCTGGACGGCCGAATATCCTGACGATGTCATCGTGAACAGCCGCTTGTTTCGACCGCCCCTCTCTGCGGTGGCACCGCCAAGTCGGGACCGAAGCATTCCTTTACCTTCAAGTCGGTATAGTGCCGAATGGATGGTAGCGAGCGTTACGGAGCGTCCGGTCTCTTCATCGATCAACTCGCGAACCGTAAATCCGTATGCCGTATCCGGAAGGGCGGCGACGGCGAGAAGTACGAGTTCCTCGAATTCTCCCAGGTGAAAATTCTGTTCCATTACCCACGGTTATATGTTATGTACTTGCCAAACATATAACCAATACGAATCGCCGCGCTGAAAGTTACTACACGGTGGGCTGGCCTTATTTATCGACGTATTCGCCGAATACCACACTCGTATTGTGCCCGCCGAATCCAAAGGCATTGCTCATGGCGACCTTCACGTCGCGATCGACCGGTGCATTGAACGTATAGTTCAGGTCACACAGCTCATCGGCATACTCGAAGTTGATGGTAGGCGGAACGCACTTGTGAACAATGGAGAAGATGGATGCAATGGCCTCGACCGCCCCCGCTGCGCCGAGAAGGTGTCCCGTCATGCTCTTCGTGGAGGACACGTTCATGGCGTACGCGTGATCCTCGAATACCCGTTTGATGGCGTTCGACTCCGCGATATCGCCGAGCGGTGTCGACGTTCCGTGCATGTTCAGGTAATCCACGTCTGACGGCTTGAGACCGGCGTCGTCGAGCGAGGCTTTCATGGCATTGCGGGCGCCGAGCCCTTCCGGGTCGGGGGCGGTGATGTGGTGCGCATCTCCACTCATACCAATTCCGAGGATTTCGGCATAAATGCGGGCACCGCGGGCTTTGGCGTGCTCGAGTTCTTCCACATACAAGGCGCCGGCGCCTTCGCCGAGCACAAACCCGTCACGGGTCTTGTCGAACGGACGGGAAGCGGTTGCCGGCTCGTCGTTGCGTGTGGACAAGGCTTTGAGGGCGTTGAAGCCACCAATTCCGAGTTCGGTTACGCTGGCCTCGGATCCGCCGGTAACGGCCGCATCCATATGCCCGAGCTTGATCAGCATGAAGGCATCGCCGATGTTGTTGTTACCCGTCGCGCAGGCGGAGACTACCGAGTAGTTCGGGCCCCGCAGCCTGTAACGGATGGAGATCTGACCGGCCGCAATGTCCGGGATGAGCATGGGGATGAAAAACGGGGAAATGCGTCTGGGGCCATGCTCTACGAGCACTTCCGTCTGCTTGTGGAATTCCCGCATGCCACCGATTCCGCTGCCGTAGACAACGCCAATCCGTTCCTGTTCTTCGGTCGTAAGCGCGGCCGGGTCAATTCCTGCATCCGTCAGGGCCTGTCCTGCCGCGATGACGGCATACTGGCAGAACGGGTCCATGCGCCGGGCTTCCTTGCGATCGAGGTAGTCATGGGCATCGAAACCCTTGAGCTCGCACGCAAACTTTGTGGCGTATGGCTCCACGTCGAAATATGTAATGGGGGCTGCGCCGCTCTCGCCGCGCATCATGCCGCCCCAGAAGGACTCGGGGGTCAGGCCAATGGGCGTAAGCGCCCCCATGCCTGTAACAACTACTCTGCGTCCGATGCTGTTCATGCCGTTCGGATCAACCTGCGTTTTCAGTGAGGTACTTCACGGCATCGCCAACGGTGGCAATCTGCTCGGCATCCTCATCGGGAATGGTAAGGTCGAATTCCTTCTCGAACTCCATGATGAGTTCCACGGTGTCAAGGGAATCGGCGCCCAGGTCGTTCGTGAACGATGCATCGTCAGAAATATCGCTTTCATCCACACCGAGCTTCTCGACAATGATGGACTTTACCTTGGCTGCGAGATCGGACATATTGGTTCCTATGGGGAATTGTGATAAGATGGAACGCCAAATTACGTCGATTTGCAGGCTGAATCAAATTCTGCACGGATGTTTGACGGAGTGGGTATGGCGAATCGGGAGAAAACATTCGATAATCACGTTCGTTCCTTTTGGCTGACCTGACACTCCAACTACTCGACATGTTGATTACATGGCCCATCTTTTTACGTCTGAATCCGTCTCTGAGGGGCATCCCGACAAAGTATCCGACCAGATTTCGGATGCCATTCTGGATGCGATGCTGGCGGACGACCCGCACAGCCGGGTAGCTGTTGAAACGCTCGTCACTACGGGCCTCGTGGTCCTTTCCGGCGAAGTCAGGACGGAATCCTATATCGACGTGCAGGAGGTGGCCCGGCAAGTCATCCGGGATATCGGCTATACCGACCCGAAACTCCGCTTCGATGCCGATTCCTGCGGCGTGCTCAGCGCCATTCATGATCAGAGTGTCGATATTGCGCAGGGTGTGGACCGAGCCGGGGGCGATCTGGGCGCGGGCGACCAGGGCATGATGTTCGGGTATGCGTGCCGGGAAACAGCAGAACTCATGCCCATGTCGCTTTCCTACTCGCACGGACTGGTCCGCGAACTGGCCCACATCCGCAAGCAGACGGATCTGATGCCCTACCTTCGCCCGGACTCCAAGAGCCAGGTCACCGTTGAATATGAGCCTGATGGCAAAACCATCCGTCGCATCCACACGATTGTGCTCTCGACGCAGCATGGACCGGATGTGACGCTCGCCCGGATCAAGGAGGACGTGCGTACGCATCTGTTACCGCGAGTGGTATCGTCCGACCTGCTCGACGACGACCTGATTCTGCACGTAAATCCGACCGGTAAATTCGAAATCGGTGGGCCGCACGGCGATACGGGGCTGACGGGGCGCAAGATCATTGTCGATACGTACGGTGGTAAGGGCGCCCACGGTGGTGGGGCGTTTTCAGGCAAGGATCCGTCCAAGGTGGACCGCTCGGCGGCCTATGCCGCGCGCCACGTGGCCAAAAACCTGGTGGCAGCAGAACTCTGCGACGAAGTATTGGTGCAGGTGGCCTATGCTATTGGTGTCAGTGAGCCGGTCTCGATATTCGTGAATTCATACGGTACGGGCCGTGTGCCCGATACGGTCCTCGTCGACGTGGTGCGGGACGTGTTCGATCTGCGTCCACGGGGAATTATTGAGGGGCTGGATCTGTTGGTGCCGCGCTACCAGAAAACGGCCGCCTATGGTCACTTCGGTCGCTCTGAATTCCCGTGGGAGGCCACGGACATGGTAGAGCCTGTCGTTCAGGCGGCCTCCCGAAAAGCGTAGTGGGTACCCGAATGTATGGACTGGTGACGGGCGCCGTGCTCCTGTGCGTACTGCTGGTTCCGGGCACGGCGCTGTCCCAGGACCGTTCGGGGTTGGTTCCCGAAAAGCGGGTCCGAATTGACCCGGAAACCGGGCTTACGCGCGCCGATTTTTCCATTCGGGACCGGCGTCTGGCGCCCGAAGGTGTATTCTGGCGCGAAACGGCCAATGAATTCGGTTGGTCGGAGTCTCGGACCGACCTGAAAAAAATCCGCGATGTCCGCTACGGTGCCGTGAGGCACGAGACGTGGCAGCAGGTTGTGAGGGGGCTTCCCCTCATCGATGCGTACGTGCGCGTTTCCATTGCCACGCGGAACGCGGGCATTGGAGATCGTGAGCACGTATCCTCGGTCATGAGCGCCTATCAGTCGGTGACAAGAGTCGAGGAATTGGATACTACGCCCCGGATTTCGCCCGCCGAAGCGGTGCGTGCCGCCATCGACGACGTGGCTCCGGGTGCAGTCCAGGCGGGGGTCGCACGGCCAGCGGAAACCTCGGAGCCAGGGCTGGCTGTGCTCGGCGGTGACGGCCTGCGCCTCGTCTGGGAAGTCACAGTCTGGCCACACGCCGCGCCCGCCGAGTGGCGCGTTCTGGTAGATGCCGTCACGGGCCGCGTACTGGACAAACTGGATATGGCGTTTCGGCACCGCCGTGCCATCGACGGGCAGGGACTCGTATTCGACCCCAGCCCGCTGATGACGGCGGGCGCAGCCTACGGCGCTCCCTATGTGGACGCCTCCGATGCCTCCAATCCGGCCCTGACGGCTGAATTGCAGGAGGTGGTGCTTCGCGACCTGGATGTGGACAATCAGGGCAATATCCGGCTTGAAGGCCCATTTGTGCGTATTACCGGGGAACTGGCCGGTGGTGGGGCGTCGCCGTACGTGCCCCCGGCCGTGTCCGACCCCTCTGCCTTCCGGTTGGACCGTGACGACGTCGACTTTGAGGCGGTGATGACTTATTTCCACATTGACAAGAGTCAGCGGTACGTGCAGCAACTTGGGTTTACGGGCCGGCAGGAGGGCCCTCTGGCGGTGAATCCGAGGGGAATCACGCGCGATGAGTCCTTTTATTTTCCATCGGGAAATCTGATCGTTTTCGGCACCGGCGGCGTGGACGACGGGGAAGATGCCACCGTTATCTGGCATGAATATGCGCATGCCCTCCTCGAAGCGGCTTCGCCGGGACTGAATACAACACTGGAAGGAACGGCCGTGCACGAGGGGTGGGCCGACTACTGGGCGGTATCGTACCAGCGATTCCTGGTGGAGTCTGGTCAGGCGGCGCGGAGCGATTGGGAGACCCTGTTTGCCTGGGACTCCGGTGATGGGGTGTTCTGGCCAGGTCGCGTGATGGATTTTTCGGGTAGCTACCCGCAGGATACGTGCAGTGACCAACGTCCGGCTCCCACTGGATGCAGCCCACACAATGACGGGCGCCTGTTGGCCACGGCACTGATGGAAGTGCAGAATGAGCTGGGCCGGACGGTAACCGACCAGTTGGTCCTGTTTTCGCACGCTTACCTGACGACTCCTGTAACGTTTCAGGATGCCGGTGAGGCCATTCTACAGGCGGATCTGGACCATTTCGGAGGGGATCATGCCTCGACACTCGTGCAGATCATGGGAAGTCGCGGACTCATCCGTGATGCGAGCCAGAATCCGCTCGTCGAGCACGTTCCCGTCGCCGGTTCAGACAACCTCGGCGGCCAGCTTGCCCTCGAAGTGAGGGCCGTGGGAGTCGGGGCAGAGGTCGCGCGGGTCACCGTCTTTGCGGAGTCCAGTTCGCAGGGCGCGTTCAGCACGCCGTTGTCGAGGGCCAGCGACGACGTGTGGACGGGCACGCTGCAACTGCCATCAGAGTCCGACTCGCTGTTTTACCATATCTCCGTGACCGACTCACAAGGGCGCGTGAGTCTGCTTCCCGACGGCGCTCCCGACGTCCGGTTTGGCCTGTTGATCGGGTCGGATACGATGGGGCCGTCCGTTGCGCACGCAGCCATTGAAGAAGGCTCCATGGCCGCGTGGCCTTCGCGCGTTGAGGCCACCGTTACCGATAACTTCTCCGTGGGAGAGGTGCGTGTCGATTTCGTAGTAGAAGATGCGGACGGCGCGATGCTGGATTCCGGGTCGTTCCCGCTGGTAGGACAGGGCTCGCAGTTTGAGGGCCTGTTTCCGGGCAGCCTGACCGAAATCGAGAAAGATGCCACTGTGGCGTACCGGATTCGCGCGACCGATACGTCGGTGGGGGAAAACGAAACCATACTTCCGGCCGAAGGGTGGTTTACCTTTCGGATCGTCGCCGAGGGCCTCATCCGTTCGTTTACCCTGATTTCAGAGGCGGTCACAACGACGACGGCCTGGAATGTTGCTCCCGCCGGTGACGTCGGGGGCACGGTTCCAGCCGGGAGCGATGTTGCGTGGGTTTCTGATGGCTCACAGGCGGCTGCCAACGCGGTGCACACGATTGAACTGGCGCCGATCAACCTCCGGCGGCAGATGGAGCCGACGCTTCTCACGTTCTGGTACCGCAGCCGGCTGGATGGTGCAGCGTCGCAGCCGTCCGGCGCCCATGTGAAAGTCCGCGTAGGTCCGGATGCTCCGTGGGAAATTGCGGTCCCGCTCAGCGGATATCCATCCGTCCTCTCGCGCGCCGGTCACGCCATGGATGGCCAGCTGGTATTCCGTGCCGACACCTACGGCTGGCGGTTCGCCGCGGTCGAGTTACCGCCTGAACAGGATGTTTCGGTGCGGTTTGATCTGGCGGTTGGTAGCACAGAACTCCTCGATGGGAACGAATTCCGATTGGCTGGAATTAATATAACCACGTTGTTGCCCAACGATTTGCAGGCCCCCGTCATCCTTTCAGTGGATCATTCGGAGCGGATTGCCATCCGGAACGTGCCGGGCCAGGGGCGGCTGGCCGACGAGCTGGTGGTGACCATCCAGGCGTTCGATGATCTGGGCGTGCACGGGGCCACGGCGCAGGTAACCTTTCCTGATGGAACCGAAGAGACGGTACCGCTCCGGCAGGACACGGCGGCGCTTGGTCGGTACTCGGGTAACATAGGACGGCCAGAACTGGCGACGCCCGGGGCTGCTGTGTCTTTTACCGTGACGGCGCACGACTGGTCTGGACAGTCCGTGACCTGGCCCGCGGGTGGCCAGCCGCGTTCGGCCGCCTATGTCCTGTCCGATGCATTGGACCTTCTGTCTGGCGCCGTCACGGCGGCCGGGTGGTCAGCCGCCCCGCTCTGGCACATTGCGTCCAGCGACATTTCCGGATACGCGGCATCGCTCAGTACGCAACCTGTCGTTGTCCCCGAAAATGCGGAGCGAGCGGCGCTCCGGCTGCGCCATGAGTATGTGCTCACGGGGGAGCATGGTGCCACAGTGCAGGTCTCGACAACCGACGGCGACTCATGGACCACCCTGGAGCCGGAAGGAGGCTATCCGGGCGACATGCGCCTCAGTGCGTCGCATCCACTGGCCGGCATACGGGGATTCCGGGACGCAGGAACGGATGTGGAAGACGTGTTTGATGTATCGGCCTTCCGGGGCACTGAGGTGCTGGTCCGTCTGTTGTTTGCGGCCGAACCGGGCGCCGCGGACGGGGGCAGTTGGATCGTGTCCTCTCTCGAACTTGTCAACGAGACACAGGAAACGGAATTTGTCGTATCGACCCGATTTTCGCTGAACACGATTTACCCGAACCCGGTACGCAATACGTTCGTCGTGACGTATTCCCTGGAAGATGCGGGTGTGGTGGAACTGGAACTGTACGACACGCTGGGCCGCCGTATTGCGAGACTTGATAACGGCGTCAAAAACGCCGGCAGCCACAGTGTAACGTATAATGCCTCGGGGCTGTCCGGTGGGCTGTATGTGGTGCGGCTGCGGGCGGGTGGGCAGTCCGAGAGCCGGACGGTGGTAAAATTGTGAGGCAGGGGGCCGCGGATCGTCTGCGCGTCAAGAAAATGTAAAGCGGCAACCCGGCCGGTGCTGGCGGGTTCAGGTGGGATAATCAATACACGGAATATCATGGATTACAAGGAAGGCGGTTACAAGGTCAAGGATTTGTCAATGGCGGACAAGGGGCGGATGCGCATTGAGTGGGCCGAGTCCCGCATGCCGGTGCTCATGCAGCTTCGCGACGAGTACTCAAAGACCAAACCGTTCGCCGGGTACAAGATTACGGGCTGTCTGCACGTGACCAAGGAAACAGCGGTTCTGATTGAAACGCTGGCGGCGTGCGGTGCCGAGGTGGCATGGAGTGGATGCAATCCGCTGTCAACGAATGACGAAGTGGCGGCGGCATTGGCGCTTGGGGGGATTGAGATCTACGCCTGGTACGGGCAGTCGACCGAAGAATTCTACTGGTCTATTGACCGCACCATTGACAAGACGCCCCACACCACGCTCGATGACGGGGCCGACTTGATTTTCCGTGTCCACTCGACATTTCCCGAGAAGAGCGCCGACATCATTGGCGGCTCGGAGGAGACCACGACGGGCGTGCATCGGCTGCGCGCCATGGCCGCCGACGGCAAGCTGCTCTACCCCGTCTATGCAGTCAACGATGCCGAGACGAAGTGGGATTTTGACAACGTATACGGTACAGGACAGTCGACACTCGACGGCATTCTGCGGGCATCGAGCGTGCTTTTGGCCGGCAAGAATTTCGTTGTAGCCGGTTATGGCCACTGCGGCCGCGGTGTCGCCATGCGCGCCAAGGGCATGGGCGCCAATGTGATTGTGACCGAGGTCAGGCCGACCGCCGCACTCAAGGCGACGCTCGAGGGCATGCGCGTCATGACCATGGAAGAAGCGGCCAGGGAAGGCGACATTTTCGTGACGGCGACCGGTATGAAGGACGTCATCCGCGGGGAGCACTTTGCCTCCATGAAGGAAGGCGCCATTGTATGCAACACCGGGCACTATGATGTGGAGCTCAACCTGAAGGAGCTGGCTGAGATCTCAAAGGATGCCCGCATCATCCGAACGGACAACCGCGAATACACGCTCGACAACGGCAAGAAGATCTACATCCTGGCCGATGGCCGGCTCGTCAACCTGGCCGCCGCCGAAGGCCATCCGTCCGAGGTCATGGATATGAGCTTTGCGAACCAGTTCCAGGCGCATTTGGCGCTCATTCGGAAGCATGAAGCCGGTGAGGACTTGCCGAACGACGTGATGGATCTGCCCGAGGAGCTTGACCAGCAGATTGCTCGCCTGAAACTGGAGACCATGGGGCTTTCCATCGATGCGTTGACGAAGGAGCAGGAAATCTACTCGACCGATTACTCGGCGGGTACCTGACGCCTGGAAGACCATCCGCAGGTGATTCGGTCGAATCCGGAACACCGGACCCCCTCATCCCATACAAACAGCATGTTTAACAATTTGAAGGGGTTGTTGGGATGGCACTGTACAAGCACCAGGTAGCGCAGTTGGGCGATGTGGATGGAACGGGATATCTGTTTCGGCAAAAAACGGTACTTGGTGACAATTACCAGGGCGTCTTCATCGCATCGGACAGTGAAGCGGCTGCACAGCTCGAGGCGCTCAAGGAGGCTGATTCCGTAACCTTCAGCGGTGTTGCCTACCGGCGTAACCGCTCCGGGAAAGTGTCTGTCGACAAAGGAGAGTACGAGGTGGATGTAAAAAATATCACCACGGTCGGTATGGGCGAGCGAGCCCTGCTGGAAGTCGTGGAATGATCCACTGAAGCCAGGGCTTATTCCCAGGTCAGAATGTCCTCTTCAGATTTGTCACGTGAAGCCCACTCTTCGGCATCGGGGAGTGGGTCTTTCTTTTCCGTGATATTTTTGCCCTGTTCCGACCACTGATTCGACAGGTAGGCATTCCACTCGGTGTAGTGGGCGTACTCCTCGGGCAATTCGTCGTCGGCGTAAATGGCCTCTACCGGGCAGACCGGCACGCAGGCATTGCAGTCAATGCATTCGTCAGGATGAATGGCCAAAAAGTTGGGGCCCTCGTAGAAACAGTCAACGGGGCAGACTTCCACACAATCCGTGTGCTTGCAGTTGATGCACGGCTCGGCGACGACGTAAGGCATTCTTTCAAAGGTTGATCTGTATATTCGGAAGATACAGAAGTGCAGTACATCAATCCAGAATGGTCGTGAAAACCAAGCGAAACAACCTGCTGGAAGCGGTCGTGTGGACCACAGCGCTCCTCGTGCTCGCCATCAATGACCCGGGTACGCCGGACAGGGTCAATCTCTGTCTGATCGATGCGCTCGGCTTGCCGTTCTGTCCCGGTGAAGGCCTGGGGCGCGCGGTCGGCTACCTGGCGCGTGGCGAGTGGCACCAGGCCCTGTCCATGCATTGGGCGTCGCCGCTCGTGGTCGTCGTTCTGATACATCGAATAATCAGTCTTTCACAGGCTCTGACATGTCGAAAATAATCAAATATCTGCCCGAACTGGATGGGGATGAACAGGTCTTTGTGGCCCGGCTTATGACCGATATGACGGAGGAGCAGGCGGACCAATTTGGCCGGGTGTACCGGGAGCGGCGGAAGGATCCGACGACCGTTCTACTGCTTACGCTTGGCGCATTCGTCGGGGTGGCCGGTCTGAATCGTTTCTTTCTCGGCCAGATCGGAATGGGGCTCGCCTATCTGTTCACGGCTGGGTTTTGCCTTGTTGGATCCCTTTTCGATCTTTTCAACCACAAGGCGCTGGCCGCTCGATTCAATGAAGAGGCGGCCCTCGATGTAGCCGAACTTATTCGAGGTGCATTTCCTGCACTACCCGAGGGTGACGCGACATGACGAAACGGTCTGGATTTTCATATATCGCACGGATTCTCACCGTTGGCATCCTGGCCTCTGGTCTGCTGGTCGCCTGCAATGGGGACGCGAACCAGGAAGGCCCTCCCGCCCTGCCACCGGCCGCGCTATCGGACATTGAGCTCCCCCCAGGCTTTGAAATCAGCCTGTTCGCGGAGGGCGTTGTGAATGCCCGCTCCATGAGTCTATCGCCGGGCGGCGTCCTGTTTGTGGGGACCCGGTCGGAGGGGAGCGTCTATGCACTGGTGGATCGTGACGGCGATTTCGTTGCCGACGAGCAGTTTGTGATTGCCACCGGGCTGAACATGCCGAACGGCGTCGCCTTTCGGGACGGCGCACTGTATGTGGCCGAAGTCAGCCGCATACTGCGTTTTGACGACATTGAAGCCAACTTGGACTCGCCTCTTCCGCCCACCGTGGTCCGTGACGACTTTCCGACAGATGCCCACCACGGGTGGAAGTACATTGCATTTGGACCGGACGGCAAACTGTATGTCCCCGTCGGTGCTCCCTGCAATATCTGTAACCCTGGCGACCCGTACGCATCTATACTGCGCATGAACGCCGACGGCACCGAATTGGAGACGTATGCCCGGGGCATACGGAACTCGGTCGGCTTCACCTGGCACCCGGAGACGCACGAATTATGGTTCACCGACAACGGACGGGATCACCTTGGGGACGACGTTCCGCCGTGTGAACTCAACCGGGCACCGGAGCCCGGCCTGCATTTCGGCTACCCGTTCCTGCACGGGAAGGATGTGGTCGATCCGGAATTCGGTGACGTGGAGCCGCCCGACGGCACTGATAGTGTTGCGCCCGTCCAGGAACTGGGGCCCCATGTCGCGCCGCTCGGAATGGAATTCTACACGGGGGGAAGTTTTCCCGACGAATACCGGAATCAGGTCTTCATTGCCGAGCACGGTTCATGGAACCGGTCCGAGAAAATTGGATACCGCGTCATGATGGTACGGCTCGATGCATCGGGCGCCGCCGTATCCTACGAACCGTTTGCCACCGGATGGCTCGAGGGTCAGGAAAACTGGGGGCGTCCGGTCGACCTGGAGCTCATGCCCGACGGGTCGATGCTCGTCTCCGACGATCAGGGAGGTCGGATTTACCGGATTGCCTGGGCGGGTCCGTAGCCCCTCGGACGGGGTACGGGATCGGGATCAGCGCACCACCTGGACCAGTTTGGAGGCGTTCACACCCTCCCCCTCGAGCCGGATGATGTAGGAGCCGGACGTGAGAGCCGAAACGTCCGAGCTGATTTCCGTGGTGCCGCCGGGCAGAAAGCCGCTGAACAGGTCGGTCACCCGGCGCCCCAGCATGTCGTAGAGATCTATGCGGTAGAACCCTGGTCGGGCGGCCGACAGAGTGACAGATAGGTGATTGGCAGCCGGGTTCGGCCAGGCAGCGAGGGCTGGGGCATTCGGATCCGGCAGCTCGGAGAGCGTCTCAACGGGCGTAGCGACCGAGCGTGGTGTCCAGGCGGCTGATATATCCAGATTGTCGCCGGGAACAGCCTCCGGATTCAAGTGCGTAAAAATGGCCGTAACGGTTCTGAAATTGCCGTTGAAACGTGTGTAATCCGAGCCGCCTCCAAGGTCAGCGAACTGGAGCTGCCCGCCATCGTCGGGCTCCAGGACCAGACGCACGCGGTTGCGGCTCCGGAGCGTCGTTCGCTGCTGCTCCTGGAATGCAGGCGGAAAGACCCGCCAACTCGGCATGTCAAACACGAATTCAAAATCCGATACATCCTTCCACCGCACATAACGGACGGCGCCGGCATGGACGGCATGGTTCGTGAGCTGAGTCTGAAACCCTCCTTCACTCGTCATCGATGGAATCTCTCCATCGATTTCACGCCCCGTAAGCGAGATTCTGATGGAAGAACGCCCCGATTCGGTGTACCCGAACCTATTGTCGATAGACTGGTCGTTGAACAGGTTGGCCGTGTGGAAATCCGTGATGGCCGATCCGAGGTCATCTCCATGCATGACCAATACGGAATCCAGGCCTCTTGCGCCTTTCTGATTGAGCCCAGTCAGCATTTCTGCCACACCACTGCTGCCTACCCGATTGGCCAGGTAGGTAATGAACAGGCCGGCTCGTTGGTAGTCCATGGCGCCCGGACCGCCCCCGTCACGCCACTCGAAGAGCGTCCGCCGGTATTCCTGGGGCAGCGAGAAGAATGTGATATTGCGCCAGAAATAGCCGAGCATGACCATGGCGTATTCGGCGTACCCCTCCGTCAGGAACGTCTGGTCCCAGCCGTAGGAGAGGTGTACGAGATGGGTATATTCGTGCGCGGCAATGGCTGCGAGCGTTGTCAGGTTGCTCGTCCCGCTGGCCGAATCCAGATACAGCACGTCCCGACCATTTCCTTCTCCGGGAAGGGCGTTGGGATTGACATCCGTCGAGGACACGTAACCCAGCGTCCCTGTCGGGCCCCTTCCAATATCGTAGAGCAGGATGTCGACGCGTCCGTCGCCATCTACATTCGGTGGCAGACCGAATACATCATGGATGTTCTCGAAAATGCCTTTTCCCGGGTCAATGGACTGGGCAGGCGTGTTTTCGAAGATTACGTCGCGGAGACCTGCAATCTCGCCTGGCGTGACGTTGCCGTTGTTCAACTCGACAATTTCAACCCAGAGGACGTAGGAACTGGTCACATCCACGGCCCGAAAGCGGAGTGGCATCCACGCGTTTGATTCAAGTACGTTGAACTCCTCCTCGTCGCCGAGATCGGGCGGCAAAGAGGCCCCTTTGTGCTGGGGCAGCAAACCGGCCTCGCGGGCATGCAGGAAAGCAGCTACGTGACGCCGGGCCTCATCAGAACCGGAGTCTGTCGCGCAAAAATGTCCATGAACGTGGTCGGTGCTGAGCGCCCGGTGATCAATCACCTGCGCACGAACGGGCGAGAAAACCGTTAGGAACATCCATATAACGCCAAGAGGCAGGATCACGGAGACACGCGGCATCCCGGCACGGAAACTGATATCATTCAGTCTATGAACACCATCCGGTTTCGATATGACTATGCGTGTATTCATGTTGGCATTATTGGCGTCGACGTCTGCACTCGTCAGCGGCTGCGCGGCGCCCTCCGTTGGTCTTCGGTCATCGGACATTATTACAGTTGAGGGCATGATCAACGTCTGGGGAGCCGAGCCGTTTACGGGTATTGTGCTGCATACGGACGACAGGAACACCTACGTTCTGGTTCTTGACGATGAAGAACGCGGCAGGCTCGTGACCCCCCTCTCGGCCCGCGTCTCGGGTCGCGTGTATGTCGATACGTGGCGCGGTCAGCCGTTTGCTCATATTGACGTGATCTCCGTGGATTCATCGGACCAGTAACATGGACCGGGAGGTTGTGGACGTCGAGGTTTCCAGGCGGTAGAGGTATACTCCGCTTGAGAGTGGTCCGGGCTCGAATACGGCGATATGTGAGCCCGCCGCCTGTGGCTGGTCGACCAGTGTGCTGACCTTCCTGCCGAGTAAGTCGTAGACCGCGAGCGTCACGTGGTCGGGACGCGCCAGCTGGTACTCAACCGTGGTTCGAGTTGAAAATGGATTCGGCCAGTTGTGCGACAGAGTTACCGATTCAGGTAGTGCGCCTTCGTCATCCGTGCTCGTGAAGGTGAATGCCCGGTCGGAAAATGTAGCCCGGATGGGGACACTGTACCCTTCGAAAATCAGGTTTCCGGACCCATCGTTGATGGTATTGAACGAACCCCAGCTGAAATCCGTAGACCCTGTGCCACCGAACGGGAAGTAGAGGCTTCCAGGATTGTCCGCTCCTGAAAAGGCGCTCATGCCGACAAAGAGATGGTTGTCATCGGTTCCTGAGTTTTCAATACTGACAAAAAAAGTTTCCCCGAGCTGCTGGATTTCCTCTTCAAACGCCGTCAGGTCGATTTCATGAAAGGTCAGCTGCGGGACGTCCATCTGCGTGATGTCGCTGACGTCAAGCGAGAGGACTTCCTGGCCGGGAAGCGGGGTGGCACCTCCGTCAGACGTATACAGTCGGAGGCGGAAGTCCTGGGTGCTGGACTGGGTCTGTCCGAATATCGACAGGTAGTACATAGCGACCGATATGGACTCCAACCGCATGTCTGCAGGTGTCACGAACCGGTTCGCAAATCGCGAAGTTACCGGCAGCTGTCCGTCATCGAGGGAAAAACCAGTCAGGAGTGTCTGTCCACCTGATTGTTCGGTCAGGATTTCGCCATCATCATATGTGACGTTCTGGAACGTGATCTGATTCTGTATGGGCATCCAGGAGGCGCCGTACGTAAAGCTTGCCGACTGATTCGTGCCGACCGTTATGTCGGCATGCGGTACGACCAGCGTTACCGACTCAAAATCGCCCGTGACAAGGGTACCTTCTCCATTCATGTCGGCGTCCACGACGCTTACAGGCCCGGAGGCGGGGTCAAGAACCAATACCGGCATGAGATGATCGGGATTGGTCGGGGTCGTGGTTGTCAGGTTGATCGTGAAGTCGCCCACGTTTTCCCAGCGCACGTACTCGACGCTTCCTGGACGGAGGCTCCGACCGGTCACGGGCGTGTTGGTGCCAGCTGTGCCATCGATGAGCAGAATATTGCTTGCCCTGACGAATGCGTACTGATCCTCCAGGTGTCCGTAGTTTTCGGCTACATTCCGATCGTTGATCAGGTTGGCCACGTGAAAGCCCTGGATGAATGTCTTAAGCGTATTCTGCCCGTCGCCATCCGTTAGCGAGTTGAGTTGCAGCAGGTAATTGCCGGCGTTGAGTCCGGTCGATCTCGAAAGAGCCCCCGTTTCCAGAACACCTACCCGCTCGCTGAAATAACTCGTGAACAGTCCCGCCCGTTGGTAGTCTTCGCCTCCGGGGCCTCCAAACTGGGGAGAGGGCCGAAAGTCCATGAACGGGCGCGCCCGCTCCGACGGGCTGGAGAGGTAGTTGATGGGACGCGCCGTGAACCCGTTCTGTACTTCGGCCCACTCTGCGAGTCCCTCGTCCACGAAGGCCGCATCTCCCGCGTTGACACGTGCAAAAATAAGGTGTTGATACTCGTGCGCCAGCGTTTGCTGCACCGAAGACTGGTCGCGCCGCACTCCAGTCGAGCTGAACATGCCGGGCATGACATCAATGTGGATCATATCGCGCGTGTTGCCTGAGCCACCTGAGAGGTCCGACGGATCAAAAAACCCGAGCACTGCACTGAAATTTCCTGCCGACGGATCGAAAAAGTCCTGGATGTCATGCAGCATGATGTCGGTCTTGCCGTCACCGTCAACGTTCGGCGGCGGACCGAAGATCTGCTCATCGTTCAGGATGATTCCCTGGTTGGAATTGAATGAGCCGGCCGGGGTCTGCGTCCCGAGCGCGAGCGCCATCTGGTCCAGATCGGCCTGTTCCACCGGGCCATTCGGGGCCAATTGGGCCGTCTGTACCCAGAGATTGAACGCCTCGTGCTCCACGGTCAGCGTAAAATCTACCGGGATATAATCGCTCGTGCGCAGATTGAATACGTGGAATATCTGTGCCTGTCCGAGCCCGGCCGCCTGTTCGCCCGATTTGCGTGATGGAAACTGGCCTGCATTGCGCATGGATCTGTATGCGGCCAGTGCCTCCTGTCCCCGCTCCGATTCAATAAGCGAGCGCGTAATGTGCAGGGGCACCACGTCATCCATGGCGCCGGTCGCTGCAGGACCCCGTTCTTTGGCACTGTCCGTGGATGGGATGCCCTTCTGGGGAATACGGTACACATCGAGTACCTGTGCGTGGACGGTCGTGCAACCAGCGATTGCGGCAACCATGACAACGAGTGCGCAAATGAAAGTTTTCGGCATGAAGATGGGGTCTAGAAGCGTGTTGAAGAATCAGCGTGCACCAAGATGCGAGCGCCGGAATGACAGATGCAAGGCGTCCCGACGCCGAATAGCAGCGCTATTCGAAGGAGGGACAACGCAG
>JAJCYR010000100.1 GCA_029262775.1 Bacteroidota bacterium | reverse complement strand
TACGTCCGGCACCAGGAGAAGGAGGAGAAGAAACGAGAAAGAGCCGAACGAGATTATGACCTGTTCACGTGATTCTCGACCCTTCCAGGGTCGAGGGTGGAATCAAGAAGAAGCCACCACCTTTGGTGGTGGTAGTTCACTGTATACATGGTCAATAGTCTCCTATTCCGAAACTCCCATCAAGAAAAATAACTACCAGACATGATGCACGTTAAAATATTGTGGCTGATTCCATGCTTTCTCTTGGCGGCCTGCACACAAAACAGTGTTGACCATCGCCCACAGGTCCAGATCACTGACAGCCTGGGTATCACAATTGTCGACAATGATGTCCTATCCCTGTCGGACGCGTGTCAAATTAATGAAATACCACGAGTGAGTATTGGTGAGTCGGATGGCAACGAATCATATCTTCTGCATCGAGTCTTCGGAGCACTAAAACTCAGCAGTGGACGAATTGCAATTGCAAATAGGGGGAGTAATGAACTTCGTATATTTGATTCGAGAGGTAGTTTCTTGTACGCGGCCGGGGGAAAGGGAGCAGGCCCAGGAGAATTCCAGAATATCTTTTCCCTGTGGAGTACTCTGGGCGATACTATTTGGGTGGGTGACTATCGGCCGTGGGAATATGAGGTTTTCGATTCGGACGGTCAATTTGTCCGTCAAGTGCGCCCACGTCCCCAATATACCAATCCTCCAGAAAGAATGGGTCTATTGGATGACGGTAAAGCAATTCTTGCAGTCAGTACCAACCAGCCAAGGAAATTCGAACCCGTCTATCTGGCATTCCTGTTGCATGATTCTGACGGTGCATTAGTCGATACCTTAACGGTCGTTGAGAACGGACATTGGGGTCAAATTGAAGATGACCCCACGTCTCCCTTGCTGTATCCGCTATTTGAATCGTTTGCCCAATTTGCGTCCCGTGGTCAACAGATTACGATCGGTCAGGGGAGAAAAGCCGAATTAATGGTTTTTCAACTTCGACCGGAATTCTATCTTGAGAAAATCATAAGGTGGAATACGACAGACAGGAATATACAGCGCTCAGAAATAGATATAGAATACGATAAAATTAGAGATCGATACGCCACTCTGGATGAAGCATTAAGGACGCAGCTAGTAGCACCTCTTGTGCACCCAAGCCGTCCAATAGCAGATATCAAACCTTCCTTTGATGATTTAGTGATTGGAGCAGACGGCTCTTATTGGGTGAAACAGTTTCAGTCATTGAAGTATCCCGAAAAAGCTAATTGGCTTCGTTTTGATAAAAGCGGACAATTTTCATGCCATCTCGTAATAGATTCAGAACTTGAAGTTTATGAATTTGGCTCAAAATACATATTAGGCAAACTGGAAGACGAAGTAGAACGAGTATTAGAATACAACCTAACTTTGCCACAGGGTTCACTTTGACCTAAATTGAGCGATTCCTTCCGAGGCGGCGGTGTTGGATGACGAGTTGTCGGAATCATGGCCTGGTTCACGTTGATTTTCGATTTCAAGATACATGTTGGCCCCAGTTTTGGGATCTTTGACTGGTTGGCGCTCAAATAAAGTGACCTTTTCGTGCCAGCCGGGCACACCTCTTCCATGGTTCATGATTTACCGGACACCATTTTCGCTGATCTACGCCGCATAGGGAGGACCATGCGCCGACCGGTGCCAGAGCGTCGCAAAATCCAGTGCCGCGCTGGCAGACTCGGTGATCTTATGGCCGCGCGTGCCCGGTCCCAGGACTTTCTTCGGTCCTCAAGCGCCATGTACTTCCACGCCGAACCTCTGTCCGTGGCCTCATCGCCAAACGTCCTCCAGATAGCAGGGGGAAAAGCATCCACCCGGTCGCGAATGACTTCCGGTTTGTGCACCTTGAGGCGCCACACGAAAATGTTCTTGGCTTCACCTGGTGCGAGGAGGCCATGTCCTTCGTGGGCGTCTCGATGACAGCGGCATAACCAGCGTCGCGCCCGATTTCATCGAAGTACGTCATGTGGCGGCTCGTGCCGTCGGCCATGAAAAGCAGAATCTGGCGCAGCAGACTCCCAATGCGGATTCCTTTGCCGCTCTTTCGCATGGAAGCGAACGTTATGGGTCATGGAGCCAAGGAATCCCGTCGACGTCAGATAGCGGCTGAAGAGGGCCAGTCCGGCCCGGCCCGTAAGCCGCTCCGTTGTCGTACCAAAATCGTCAAGAGGAGCGCCCGGGAACGTGACATTGTGACTGTTTTTTCGCACATTGCAGACCAACCCTTTGGGTGGCGGATTGGTTTGATTGAAGAACACAACCAAAATACCAATTATTAACGTCTTATCCCAAAGGGTTTTTTGTTTTTATGCGCCGGAATCGCTCAACTCAGGTTTCACTCATCTGGACGCTCTCATGCCACGCCTGTCATTCTTGACATTACTATTTCTGCTGCTCGTCTCTGCGGCCCCATCATTCGCACAAGACTGGGATCCCGGTTTTGATGTCCCAGGTGTATCGTCAGCGGTAGGTGGAATTTTTCCGCTCGGCAATAAAGTGTTGCTCCGCCAGTCCCGGTCAATAGTGGCATACGATCTCGATACGGAGTCGTGGACCGAGGCAGGTGATTTTGCTAATATAGAGGGTGTTGACGACGTAGAGCAGCTTCCCGATGGCACCGTCATTGTCGGAGGATCATTTACCGAGATTGCCGGGCAGTCGATCCAATACATAGCCGTGTTGGAAGAGGGCGGTTGGCAGCAGATGGGCTCTCCTGTGAATGGGCGCGTGCGCGATATTGTTGTCGCCGGTGACCGCATATTTATCGGCGGGGACTTCAATATGTCGGGATCAACCGAGGTCAATCATGTTGCGGAGTGGTCCGGCGACGACTGGAGTCCGCTGGGCGAGGGGCTGAGTCGTGACGGGTTCACGGGTGGTGAAGGCATTCTCCGGGGAGGGCTGCAGTTCGTGGACGGCATCCTGTACGCAGGCGGTAATTTTGACATGGCAGGCAATACGGAGGTTTCCGCTGTCGCTGCATGGGACGGGACCGCGTGGAGCGACGTGGGTGGGGGGCTTCCCAACTCGATTGTCTTCGACATCGCCGAGTGGGCCGGTAATGTCATTGTTGGCGGCAATATCAATGGGGCGGGGACAACCTCGATCGAAAATCTTGCCGTCTGGAATGGCTCCGCGTGGAGCGCTGTTGGCGACGGACTGCCTGCCCAGGCTGGATCCGTACAAAGGATCACAGCACTTGATTCTGATGTCCTTTATGTGATTGCGGCGGGTAGTACTGCGCAGCGTGGAGTGTGGCAATACGATGGTAGCGGATGGGACATGCTGCCTCCGATTCATCAGAACCGGCTCCCGACCAGCATCAGAATCGTTGGCGGAAATCGTGTGTGGGTAGGTATGGGCTTTATTATCTTTCCGGAAGACCCCACGCCGGATCAATATCTTTTTGAATGGATCGATGATGGTGAAGGCTGGGCGACGATTGATCAAAATGCGAGGGGACTCGACGGCCCTGTTTTTACGGCAATTGAGGCGCCAGATGGCTCTGTTGTCGTTGGTGGAAATTTTGCGTTTGCAGGACCTACTCCTGCCCGGTCTGTCGCCCGTTGGGATGGTTCGGACTGGACGGCATTCGGGTCCGGGCTCCGTGGGGACGTGAACGCACTCGCGTACGATGATCAGGGCACACTATATGCCGGTGGACAGTTTTTCTTTGCCGGCTCGGAGCAGGTTAATCATATTGCCCGCTGGAACGGCTCTTCGTGGGAGTCCCTTTCAGCGGGGGTCAATGCGGTCGTTCTGGATCTTTTTCCGGTCGATGACGAAGTCTGGGTCGTCGGCAAATTTAATGCAGCTGGTGGCGTGGAGTCTCGCTTTCACGCAAAATGGAGTATTTTGACTGAATCCTGGATTCCTTCGGATCTTGACTTTGACGAGCCAGTCGCGAGTATCAACAGGGACAGCGATGGGTCGCTGCTGTTGAGCGGCTGGTTTGACAGCGCCGGAGGCGTTGACGGTCTCGGCCGAATGCTGCGCCTGCGCGATGGTGTTGTCGAGCCAATTGGCGATGGGAGCAGCTCTCTTTTCGTACGAACGCTCTTCCGTCACGCCGAGACCCTTTATGCGGCAGGGCTGTTCGATGGTCAACCCGTGGGCAGACTGGATGGCGATACGTGGGTCCCGCACAGCATGGGACTCTCGCAGGGGGGTGGTGTAAGGGATTTTTGTATTACGCCGAATAATCGGCTTTTCGCCGTTGGGACCTTTACGGCCGAACCATACAATGCGTCTCAGTTCGAAGATACATTCGCAGCCGTATTGAAGGATGGGTCATGGTCCGCCTCATCATCCGGTCGACTCACAGGTCTCGGCACATACGCATGTATGACTCGCGGAGACGACCTGCTGGTGTTCGGAGATTTCGTCGAAGCCCAGGCTTCGTCCGAACGAGGAGGGGCAGCCGTCCCCTCGTTCAACATGGCGCAACTGCTCGATGCCACAGCTCTGCCTGCAGAATCCGATTTCAGCCTTCCGTCAGAACCCGCGCTTTTCATCTATCCCAACCCAGTCTCCGGTATGTTGAATGTGGGTGTGCCCCGGGAAGGGCATGCCGGAATTCATTCTGTTCAGATTTATGATCTTACGGGCCGCCTCGTTTACTCCGACGAGCGCCAGCGTCCGGGGATTGGATCATTTCAGCTCAACGCAGCGCAGGTCCTCCAGAGTTCCGGCATATACATGCTTGTCATGGATCTCGACGGGAATCGCGTACGACAGAAGTTCGTTTACATGCGGGAATGATTTCGCGCCCGCACGGACGATTCAATGAGACGATGTCCTGGCGGCAGGAGTTTGCCCTCCATCCCGACTCAGAGCCGATTCGCCCGCGCCCCTTCGTTCGTCGTAGTCAACGCCGGCTCGCTGTACACCGGCGGCGCGGGAGCGCGGTACCCGGCGGGCGGCGTGAAGCGGGCGCGCTTTGAGAGGAGGGGCGTTACGGCCGCGGCCCCCGGAACGCTGCGCCCGGTCGTCGCCTGCCGCATGAAATCCCCGACGATGAGCAGTGCGTTGTTGCCGCCCTGCCCCCAGTAGTTGGATTTGAAGTGGATGCGCTGATCGTTGAAGCCCACCCACGCGCCGACGACCAGGTCCGGGTGCATGAGCATGAACCAGCCATCGGCGTTGTGCTGCGTGGTGCCCGTCTTGCCCGCGAGGTCGCCCCGCACGCCAAACTCGGTCCTTATGCGCGACCCCGTGCCGCGGTCCACTACGCCCCGCATCATATCGACGAGCGTATAGTTCGTGTGCGCATCGAGCCCCTCGCGCGCTTCGGGGAAAAAGCGGGCCACGACCTCACCGTTCCTGTCTGTGATGTGCGATACGACGCTCGGCGGCCGGTGCACACCCCCAGCGGCCATGGTGGCGTAGGCGCCCGCAAGCTCGAGCAGCGTCACCTCGCTCGTCCCGAGCGCAAGCGACGGCACGGGCAACAGGTTCGATACAATACCCATCTCTTCGGCGAGCCGCACCACGCGGCCCGGCCCGAGGCGCGACATGAGGTGCGCCGCGACCGTGTTCTTTGACCACACAAGGCCTTCTTCGAGCGAGTAGATGCGGCCATTCGAGGCGCCGCCCGAGTTCGTGGGGGTCCATGTCCTGTCGCGGCCGGGGGAGCGGAAGGTGCGGATGCGGTCCTGCACGAGGTAGTACGGGGAGAACCCCGAACGAAGGGCGGCGCCGTAGACAAACGGTTTGAAGGTT
>JAJCYR010000099.1 GCA_029262775.1 Bacteroidota bacterium | reverse complement strand
CCCCGTCCCTGGCCAGGCGGTGGGCGGCGCGCGGGAGCGCCGGCGCGCGGCCGACCTTCCGCGTCCCATCCTGGAGCAATCGGCGACGAATGATATCGGAGAATACAATGCGCACAGCATGAACATCGCAGCGCTCGACGGCCGCCGAGATGTCTCGGTGCATTTCCAGGATGCGTGCCGCCGCCTCCCGGATCCTGGAAGATCGACTTCCGTCCGTCGTCGCTCCACCATTGTTCGAATGTTCGCCGCCATTCCCTTCGTGCCGGGCGCGGAGGTAGACTGCGCGCTCCGTATCGAGCATCGCATGCCAGAGCGCGGTAAGCTCTTTGACAGCCCGGCTCATGCCCAGGATGGTCTGTTCCAGAAGTGGGCTCGCGAGCGTAACCAGCTCATGAGGCGCATGAACGGCCGCAATGGCGTGGCCCTGCAGCGCCGGGTGCGCCGTGACGGTCCGTTCCACCCTCTCTGAAAACAGTCGCCGCGCCACCTCGACCGGCCACGACACACTGCCCTCCGGTTCTGGCCAAACGGCCTCATCGGGCAGGCCATTGGCCGCCGTGTGCAACATCTCAAACACGCTGGCCGTGGCTCGGAGCTGGGTTTCAGCGGCTGCGCAACGCTGCAGTTCCGCCATGAGCGCCGGAATAATGCGTTGTCCCAGTGCTTGGCGGCATGCCGCAACGTCCGGTTCCGATATCAGCGGTTCGAGCGCATTGACAGCATGTGCGAGCGCTCCGGCCACATTGGTCGCTGCGCCTTGGACGGCCTCCTTGTCCCAGAGGGCAAGCGCCTCGTGCACGGCGTTTTCAAGGTACGCTACGGTCTCCTCGCGTGACTCAACCATCTGCCATTCCTCCCCGCGCGGTGTCATCCGGCACCGCTGGCCCACCCGCCGGTACCCACGCCCGCGATCCGTGTCCAGGCTTTATCAGGCCCGCCCCGCGGAATCCTCGGCGGGCCCGCTCGGTGATATCGCTCATGAGCAGCAGTTCGTATCGGGTGTCGAGTACATAGGCTTTCACCTTGAGGTGTGTGATGAACGTCTCGCTGAACTCATCGAGTACTATCACCACGATGGGTTTTTTCCGGTAGACGTACTTCGAACTCGCCGCTGCCTCGTAGGCAATGCGCTTGGCGTTGGTCTCATCCACAAATCCGGGTAGGTAGAGGTGCGTTACGACCTGCAGATCAAGAGCGCCGGCATTCGCGTTCGCGACCTGCGTATCGACCAGTTGGGCATTGGGGACGGTCACCAGGTTGTCGTCCGGGGTCACGATCCGCGTAGAGCGCAGGCCAATCGAAGTCACCTCGCCGTACGTGCCACCGACCGATATTTTATCGCCCACCTGGAAGGGCCGGTCCGAAATGATGACGAGGCCGCCGAAAATATTCTTGAGCAGGTCCTGTGCGGCAAAACCAACCGCTACGCCGATCGCAGCCGCAGCTGCGAACAGGTTCTGTGCGCTGATATCAAAGACGTACTTCAGCGCAATGTAGGCATACATGACCCAAACAAGGAGCCGCGCAATGGGCACGAGCCGCTTGAAGAGGAGACGGCGTTTGGCGCTTGCCTCGGCCACGCGGTCCAGCAGCCAGGTGAGCGTGACGACAATGCCGTAACTGAAGGCGAAGAGCACGAGCGCCCAGAAAATGCGGACCGAATAGTCGCGCGCCGCTCCTCGCGCTTCGCCCAGCACCGCAGCATTCAGCGCAGCTGACGTCGTGTCTTCCTGCG
Source organism: Bacteroidota bacterium (assembly GCA_029262775.1). Taxonomy (GTDB): domain Bacteria; phylum Bacteroidota; class Rhodothermia; order Rhodothermales; family UBA10348; genus 1-14-0-65-60-17. The sequence continues at coordinate 16,734 of JAJCYR010000099.1, read as the reverse complement.
TGCTCTCCGTATAGGCCTCAACGGCGCGCGCCAGCGCGGCCACGGCAGCTGCGAGATCCTCTTCCGGCGTGCGCGCCGAATCTGCCAGCGCCACGCCGTTCGCGCGCACCGAATCTGCCAGCGCCACGCCGTTCGCGCGCACTGAGTCCGGCGCCACGCGATTTACCGAGTTCAGCGCTGCGCCAGGCGCGACCACCGAGTCCACGGCCACCGAGTCCACAGCCACCGAATTGCCCGCCCCTTCACCAGCTCCGTCGCCGTCGGAGCTGGCACCACCACCGCATCCACCGACAAGAAGGCACGCAAAAAGCGTGGCAGCGGGGACATATTTCCGTAAAATCGAGTTCATGGTCGGCGGGTCGATCTGATCCCTGTGGTCTGATCCCTATTATACGCAGGAGGGATCGTAAATTGAGAACCATGACGACGACGAACTTCATATCAAGGTCCTGGCTGCCTGGAGCCGCCACGCCGCAGGACGCAGCTGCCGCCCAGCGTGCCGTGCAGGACAGCCTGGCGGCCGCCGATTCCCTGCGCAGCGACTCCTCCCGCCTCGATTCGCTGCTCCAGGACGTAGCAGGCCTGCTTCCCAACGCGTCGGACATCGTTTCCGACTCGACCGATACGCTCGGCAACATGGGTCGCGACGTGGGCAGCACGATTTCGCTGCTGCTATCGGGCGATTTTGCAGCCGCCTTCGACCGCGTCGGGGATCTCGGACAGTTCCTGCTGATCAACGTCGTTCCCGATTTTTTGAGTGCCCTCCTTGTGCTCGTCGTGATGTACGCCGTGTACCGGCTGTTTCGCAAGGGTGTATCGCGTGCGTTCACGCACAGTGCGCATGTCGACCTGGGCCTTGAGAGTCTCCTGCTCAAGACATTGTCGGTGGTTGCCTGGACATTCATCATCGTCATGGTGCTTGCCCAGTTCAGCGTTAATGTTTCGGCGCTGCTCGCGGGCCTCTCCATCGCCGGTATCGCGATCGGCTTTGCCGCCAAGGACAGCCTCGAAAACTTTATTTCCGGCGTTACCATCATGATTGATCGGCCCTTCCGCGTGGGAGACCAGGTCGTGGTCGATGGGACCTACGGTACCGTCCAGGAAATCACGCTCCGCTCGACGCGGATGGTTACGCTCAACAACGAGATCATGGTCATGCCCAATGTGCTCATGATCAACCAGAAACTCACCAACCACGCGTTCATGGGCAAGCTGCGCATTGTCGTCCCGTTCGGGATTGCCTACAAGGAAAGCCCGGAGGAGGCCCGCGCTGTTGTGCTCCCGCTGCTCGAGGGGGATGCGCGCGTGTCCGACATTCCACCACCTTCGGTCGCGGTGATGGAGCTGGGCGACTCGAGCGTGGACATGGCGCTCCGGTTTTACACGCGGAAGACCGAAGAAGAAATTGCGCTCAAGGCAGAGTACGCTGAAAAAGTATTCTACGCCCTGCGCAAAGCCGGTATTGAAATTCCCTTCCCGCATCTGCAGCTCTTTATTGACGGGGCGAAGGGGCTACGTGACATGCCGGGACCTGCGTCCTGATGTTTGGATTGACACCGGAGGAGGCCCTCTTTTTCGCTGTCGCGGGGGTGGCAACGGGCGTCGTAAACACGCTCGCTGGCAGTGGATCGCTCGTGACGCTGCCCATTTTCGTGTTCATCTGCGGGCTTCCGGCGCCGGTCGCGAACGGCACGAACCGGATCGGGGTGCTGTTTCAAAGCGCGAGCGCTCTCTGGATGTACCGTGGATCTGGACAGCTGCAGCTCGAGGGCTCGCTGCGACCGGTACTTTCTGCACTCGTGGGCGCGCTTGTGGGAAGCCGCCTTGCGACCGGGATTGATGAGGCGACCATGAACCTGGCACTGGCCGGACTCATGTTTTTCATGCTCGTCGTGCTCGTGGCGCGGCCGGGGCGCTGGCTGCACGATGCGGACGTATCGCTGGCCCGGAGCCGGTCACCGCTCGCGATGGCAGCCTTCTTTGCCATCGGCATATACGGCGGATTCATCCAGGCGGGGGTGGGAATATTCCTGCTCGCGGCACTCGTACTCGTTGCGCGCCATACGCTTTCCAGCGGAAACGCTATCAAGCTGCTCATCGTGGCCGCCTATTCCATTCCGACGCTCGTGATTTTCTGGATGCACGACCAGGTGCACTTCGGATTCGGTCTCTCCATGGCTGTCTTCCAGAGTATTGGCGCCTGGATCGGGGTCAAATACGTGGTAGGCATGCCGCGCGCCGACGTCTGGATACATCGCCTCCTGATCCTGATGGTGGCTGCCGCAGCCGTCAAGTTTCTTCTGGAAAGCGTGTGAAACTGTCGTTAATAACCGTTATTGCGTTGAAGACGGGTTGATATGCCGTTATTGCCTTCATACGTTGTAGGCCTGCAATTACGTTCATTCACAACTCCAGAAACATGGTGCATACAAAAGGTCTGCTCGATATCAGTCCATCCGAAGAGGGAGATGCGCGGCACGTGCGCTTCCCGGGGGAACTGTCCGAGTCGGTCTCCATGATCGATTTCAAGAATGATCGCCTGAAACTGTTTTCGGTCCAGGCGGGCAACATGGATACGCCCGAGGGAGAGGCCCTGATCAAGTCTTTTGACGGCGATACGCCGTTCACAAAACTGGTGGTGTACAGCCACAATGACAGCGCCGCGTGGAAAAAGCTGGGGTTTGAGCACGAGGGCGTCATCAAGGGGTATTTCCGGGATGGTGGCGCGGCCCACCTCTGGGCGCGCTACTCGGAAGATGCTCGCGGCGAGGAAGTAGATACATTGGATCTGGACGAGATTGTCACGCTCGCTGGCGCCAAGGACATCGAAGAGCCGAGCATCCCCCAGGAAATTTCGACGCGGCTTGCCACCGAGGTCGATGCCGACCGCTTGGCTGCGCTGCTCAACCATACGTTCGACGAGTATCCGAAGGAGCTGACGGGCGAATCCATTCGCAAAATGATCCTTTCTCTGCGCGCCGTGTACCGTGTGGCAATGACCGGAGACGGAAGTATTGTCGCGTGCGCGGCTGTCGAGCTGGACCTTGGCAACCGGAATGGCGAAGTCACAGAATGCGCCACGCACGAGGACTACCAGGGACAGGGCCTCATGGCCTACCTGATTCGTGAGCTCGAGCACGACATCAAGAACCGGTTCAGCATCACGGACCTGTATTCAACGGCGCGGGCGCACGAGGTGGGAATGAATATGGTGCTTGCCAAGCTGGGTTACGAGTACACGGGGCGGCAAATAAACAACTGCCGCATGCCGCGCGGTTGGGAGTCGATGAACATCTGGTGCCGCAGTACGGCGTGAGCCACCGGCGCGGGCCGCGCGCCTGGCCGGTGCCGAGTCAGCCCTGACCCTTCGTTCTGGTGCGCCCCTCGCGGGCGTTCTTCTCGATGAAGGCAATGATTTTCTCGGCCACCGCAATGCCGGTCGTATTTTCTATGCCTTCCAGTCCGGGTGAGGAGTTGACCTCGAGCACTTTCGGACCTTCGTGGGATCGGAGCAGGTCCACGCCGGACACGTTGAGTCCCATGATTTTGGCGGCGCGGACGGCCGTGGCGCGCTCATCGGGCGTAATTCTGACCTTGCTGGCGCTTCCGCCGCGGTGAAGGTTGGAGCGGAATTCACCGGTCTGGCCCTGCCGAATCATACTGGCCACGACGCGGTCACCCACCACAATGCAGCGAATGTCCGCGCCGCCCGACTCGGCCACAAAGTGCTGCACCAGGAATTTGCTCTTAAGGCTCCGGAAGGCCTCAATGGTGCTTTCGGCCGCCTTGTGGGTCTCGGCCAGAATGACGCCCTTGCCCTGCGTGCTCTCCAGCAGTTTCAGGATGAGCGGTGCGCCGCCCACCACCTCGATCAGCTCGTCCGTGGATTTGGTGGAGTGGGCAAATCCGGTGACAGGAATGCCGACGCCTCTTCGGGCCAGCAGCTGCAGGCTGCGCAGCTTATCGCGCGAGCGGCTGATGGCGACGCTCTCGTTCACACTGTACACGCCCATCATCTCGAACTGGCGCACGACCGCCGTGCCGTAAAAGGTGACGCTTGCGCCAATACGCGGTATCACGGCATCGAACTCGTTCAGGCTCTCGCTCTTGTAGTAAATGGCTGGCCTTCCGGGCGCCAGGCTCATGTAGCAGAGCAGATGATCGATCACACGGACCGAATGGCCCCGACTCTCGGCCGCCTCCATGAGGCGACGGGTGGAGTAGAGCGTGGTGTCGCGGGACAGGATTCCAATGTTCACAGCGGAGCAGGCAGTCAGAGTGGATTGGCGGGAGGTCAGGATTCAGAGCGGACGCGGCGTGTGCGAGGGGCGCCCCTGCAACCAGGAGGCGGCCGGATTCACCACGATCCGGGTATTCATGGCCTCCCTGCCGAGCAGCATTCCGTACTTCATGCGGCGCCTTCCGGTGAGGGAAACGTCAATTTCCCACGTATGGGCCCCCAAAACAAGCCGCGACCGAATAAAAAACCGCGTTTCTTCGAATCCTCCCGAATTGCGAACACGCCGCTCGTCCAGGACGCGAGCCGTGCATTCGTGCCCCTGACCTGCAATGAAACGCACGTAGTGCTCTCCATGGGCCTCAAACGGATAGATATGGTCCGCGTGCAGCGCCGACGTGCGGGCACCCGTGTCGACTTTGGCCCGGATAATTCCGATGCCCAGGTCGGGCAGGGCAACGCGCTCGCACCACCCAACGGTGATCAGTTCTTCGGGCAAAGGAGATGCAGGGGGCGATGGCGAGCGTGTGTTCATGGGGCCTTTTTGTGTACCTCGGGGGGGAATCGAACCCCCACGTCCTTACGGACATACGATTTTGAGTCGCATGCGTCTACCAATTCCGCCACCGAGGCATGTAGGTCGCGAGCCGATCAATTTACGAAACCATGACTTGTTTCACACGGAAACGACCAAGGTCCATGGCGAGCAGGCGCACACGTTCACCGCGGACATCTATAATCAGACACCGAATTGCCGCAGGTGGTGGTCCAGATGCTTGTACATGGCCCAGCCAGCCTCCTCGCGGGTCAGCCGGCCGAACAGGGGGTGATGGATGTCCTTGGCACCAGCCAGTTTTTCGGCCATCGACCGGATGGCTGTGAGCAGTCGCGCATGGGCCTCATCGAAATCGACGTCCTCTTCCACGACATACTGTGGATGCGTACGTACATCCGTCGGATACGGCTTCATGCTGGTGACGGCACGCTTGATGAAGCTGGCGAACATGCGGATCACAAACGGCGTGTGGCTGAGGTCCTTGCCGTTGGTCACATCCTGGACCTCGGCGCAGTGGGCCAGCATCTGCGCGGCCGACATTTTGCCCCACTTGGCTGGCGTGACTGCGCTCAGCGCCGCAATGCGGGTTTCGATTTCAGCCTGCACGTCCGTATCCATCAGATTTCGTTTCTTTTCAGATATCATCGGAATTCCTTCATGACCTATTTGGACCGGATCAGAATCAGATCCTCCTGGGGAGGCGTGAGCCACTCGGCGCCCGAGTCGGTGATGACGACCATTTCTTCGACGCTGATGCTTTTTGTAGTCGAGTCTGAGAGTGGCCACGAGTGGAAGCCGTCGAAGGCAAACGTCATGCCCGCTTCGAGTGGCTGCGACGTGGAGCGGCCCGAGAGGCCGGGGCCGCTGTCGTGCGCCCAGTAGCCGACTGGATGACCGGTGCCCCACATGACGGGCAGCGAGCCGTTTGCTTCCATCACGCGGCGCTGCGCGGCATCGACATCGGCGCCTGTCGCGCCCGGCCGCATGGCATTGAAGGCGGCGCGGCTGCCGGCTTTGGCCGCCTCCCACTTGGCGAGCGCACGGGCTGGCGGCTCGGTTTCGCCGGGGGCAAGGACGTAGGCAAAACGCTGGATGTCGGTTACCCACATGTCATGCACGCGGATGCCGAAGTCGGTCTGGATGAAATCGCCCGGCTCAATGACACGCTCGGTCGGGTGGGAATGGCCGCGGTCCTTGCCTGAGTTCACGGCGGGGTTCTGCTCAGGCGACCAGCCGTCCCCAACGCCCGCCGCAGCCATTTTGGCTTCCAGAAAATCGGCAATGTCGCGATCGGTCGTGACGCCAGGCACGGCGGCGGCGTAGGCTTCGACTTCCCACCGGGCCGTGAGCTCAGCCGCGCGGCGCATGATGTCGATTTCGGCCGGAAGTTTGACCGAGAGCCACGTGCGGATGAGCGGCTCGGCGCTCACGAAACGCAGCGTCCACCGGACGGGAAGTGCATGGGTCAAAGCCGCGTACTGCGTGTGAGAGAGCCCATCGGCGATGGGGCTGCTGCCCGTATTGATGGCAATCACGTCAGGCGCGAAGCGCTCAAACTGATCTTCCACGACGCTCCATACCGTTTGACCGCGCTCAACGGCTATGACCTCGCTCAACATGTTTTTTTCGGCCAGCGACGTGGCTTCGCCACGCGGCGAGGCGGCCACCGAATACATTCCGCCCTCCGCTGTACGGAAAAACAGGAAAGCTGCCGTGCCGCCCGCATTCTCGCAGCCAACGTGGCGCGCCAGCGGGTCGTTGTTGTTCTCGCGGCAGACCAGGAGCCAGGCATCGATGCCGTGGCGGTCCATGGCCGCAGGCAGCAGATTTTCAATGCGCTCGGCCCGGATCTCCAGCCACGGATCGCCCGAAAAATCGAAACGGGCTTCGGCAGCGCCGTCCGAAGTCGCGGCGTCGCTACCAGCTGGGTCGCCGCCCCCGGCGCACGCGGAGAGGAGCATGGCAACGAGCAGGATAATCCACAGAACTTGGCAGGTGCGGCAGGATGTCATTGTGTGTACTCCGCCATGAAGCGCGTAATGGTGTCAATTCCGGCGCGGAAACGGTCCAGTCCGAAGTGTTCGTTCGGGGAATGGATGGCGTCCGTATCGAGTCCAAACCCGAGGAGGACCGTTTCAAGGCCCAGGATCCGCTTGAACTCGGCCACGATCGGAATGGCGCCGCCCGTGCGAACGAAATAGGGCTTCTGCCCGTAGGTGGCTTCCATGGCACGCGAGGCGGCCTGCATGGCGGGTCCCGTGGTATCTACCAGAGCCCCGTGCCCTCCGTGCAGGTTTCGGAACGTGAGCCGGACGGTGTCGGGAACGCGGCTCTCGAAGTGCAGGCGCAGCTTTTCGGTGATCTCGTCGGGCGTTTGGCCGGGCACGAGGCGGCACGAGATTTTGGCGTGGGCACGCGCGGGAAGAACGGTTTTGGCGCCTTTGCCCGTGAATCCGCCCCAGATGCCGTTGCAGTCGAGTGTCGGGCGGGCTGTCGTGCCTTCGAGCGCCGTGTACGGAGCCTCGGTCACGGAGCCTTTTGCGCCCGTTTCGTGGACCCACTCGTCGGCATCGAAGGGGAGCGATGCCATGGTGCGCCGCTCCTCGTCGGTCAGGTCAATCACATTGTCGTAAAACCCTTCGACCGTGACGCGGTGGTTCTCGTCGTGCAGATCGGCAATCATGGCCGCGAGCGCGTTGATCGGGTTGTGCACGGCGCCGCCGTAGACGCCCGAGTGCAGGTCCCGGTCAGGGCCCTCAAGCATGACCTCGACGTAGGCCAGTCCGCGCAGGCCGTAGGTGATGGCGGGCACGCCGCTGCCGAACAGGGCCGTATCCGAGACCATGACCACGTCAGCGGCCAGTTTCTGCGTATGCGCTTCGAGGAACGCCGGCAAATGCGCCGAACCGATTTCTTCCTCGCCCTCGAATATGTACTTCACGTTGAGCGGCATACCTTCGGTCCGCATCCAGGCCTCGGCCGCCTTGACGTGCATGAACAGCTGGCCCTTGTCGTCACACGAGCCGCGTGCGAAGAGCTTGCCGTTCTTGACGACGGGCTCAAATGGCGGGGAGTCCCAGAGATCGAGCGGATCGGGAGGCTGCACGTCATAATGACCGTAGACGAGGAGCGTCGGAGCGCCTTCGATGCCCAGTTTCTCGGCGTACACGACCGGATGCCCCGGCGTATCCATGATCTCGATACCATCCAGGTCCAGATCGCGCAGGTGGTCCGCGAGCCACTCGGCGGCGCGGCGCACATCGCCCGCGCGCGCTTCGTCCGTACTGACACTCGGGATGCGAAGAAAGTCACTCAGTTCGCTGACAAAGGTCTCGAAATGCTGTTCGGTGTAATCGAGGGCTTTCTGCATACGGATTGGACGGATGGATATGGCTTCAGTAAATCTATGCCACAATGTACCTATTACAACTCACTTTCGTCGCGCCATCGGCGCAGCCGCCAGGCCGCATCGGGCGCATCGCGCACGAGCGTGAAGTTGACGTTGCCGTCGGTGCGGAATACGTCACCCTCGTCGAGCGTGACGGTCAGGTTGAAGGAGCGCACGACCCGAACCTGGAGATCCGGCACGAGGTCATCGAGCGCAAAAATCTGGTTCCACTGCAGGCGGATGAGGCTCGCATTCTGGAACAGGCGGCGCGTGCTCTCCAGATCCTGCGTAAAGCCCCACTCGCGCTCAATCTGGTTGTCGAAATCCTGCCAGACGAAAGTGAATGAGGAGTCGATGAGCGGCTCGTACAGGCTCACATCCCGAAGCTCATAGGCGTTGCGGAAGTTGGTAAAGAACCCTTCGACGGTCGCCGGGTCGCCGAGCAGATCCCCGAAGGCGTCGCCCTCCTCGAGTGCGGGGGCGAAGGGGTTGCAGGCCGCCGCCACGAGCATCGACACGAGCATAATTGCCCAGAAAGCTGTTGCCCGGGAAACAATAGACGGGAGGAACGGGGGCGGTATGCTCGGCACGGGTGGCACGACTACTTCAGGAACTCGGCCTTGAGGTCGCTCCAGGACGGGACGCCGCCGATTTCGCGGTCGGTCCAGACGGTGATTTCCCACAGGCCGTCGGCGCGCTGCTCGACGATCCACTGCAGCCGGCCCTGGACATCGTTTGGGGCTTCGCTGCGGCGGTGATTGACGAGCAGGCGGTACGTGGCGTCGAGTTCGAAGCGCGTGGGGGAGATGAGCGTGAAGGACTCATCGTTGAGCTGCAGGCTGTGTCCGGTCGAGAGTTCGGCCGCCGCCGCCAGCGCCGTGAAATACTGCTCTTCCTGCGAGCGCGACCATGATGCAAATACGGGCTCGCGCGCAGCGGCGGCGGCCGTCGGCTGGAATTCGAAGTTCTCGGCGAACGAGCGCCGGTAGTTGAGCGTGTTCATGTCGGCCACAGCGCCTGTCACGTTCTCCACCACCTGCTCCGGCGTATCGGGCTGGATGAATGAACCGGAGCCTGAGAGCGGAGGCTCGGGATCGCGCGTCGAGAACACGCTGCAGGCGGGGAGCGCCAGCGCGAAAGCGAGCACCAGCACGGCCGTGAGCCGATAAACCACTGTGCTCGGCGCCATGTGGATCGATGAAAATGGCTCTCCGATCATTTCGAATCACTGGATGTGGCCACGAATCGATAGGTCATCACATAGGGATTGGCCCACTCTACATCCTCATCAGCGTCTGGCCAGGCCCGGCGATATCCTACGCCGTTGTGCACCGCAATGAACTCAAAGTCGGCCGTTTCTACATGCCGGATGGTGCCGGTCGCCGCGTCAATGTACAGCCGCTCCCGCGCCCTGTTTCTCGTGACGTACTGCGCAAGCAACAGCCCACCTGGCAACGGAAAGAGACCCGTATTCACCGTATTGTTGATAACAATATCCCGCGCCTTGCGCATTAATTCGTCAGAGAACTGAGCCGGAATGTCTGACGGCGGCTTCCGGTTGTCCAATTCGGTGTCCACGTCGAGCGTTGAGACCTTGCCTGCGGTATCGACCTTGTATATCAGGGGGTCTACCGAAGGGGCAAAGAAGATGTCTGTACCGAAAAGGGCCAGCCCTCCACCGTGTATTCGCCTGTTTGCATTCGGGAATTCACCCATGGGAATTTCATAGCTTCTGGATGGCTTGCCCGTGTGATCTCCAATCGTGATTTGGAAGGCCTGGCCGCCCACGCTGCGAATACCATACAGACTGTTGCCACTCGTAAGTACCTGCAATTTCAGCGGATAATAATCTCGGTCGGCTTTCCCAAGACACGTACCGTCTGTCGTGAAGACATAGCCCCAGGGTCCTCCGTTGACAATGAACACGTAGTCGTTGTTCATGGCGACAGCATCCGGGGTGAAATGGCGCCCTGGATCGCATCTGGAAATGCCAAGCTCGGCAATGTGGCCACCGTCAGGCGCGAAAATGTGTACGGCCTGTGATAATCTGTCAACGAGCACCATTTTTCCGTCGTCATTGACCTTCAGTTCATCGAAGCTGTCAATGAGCATGTCGCCGCTGAACGTAATGTCCCCAACATATTCAAAGTGCTGAGCGTCGGCGCCGCGCGGAGCTCCCAGACACGTCACCAACGATATGAGAAGAAAAACACGCTTCATGCGCCCGGACGTGGCTGCCGTCTCGACATCAGAACAAGGCGCGGGGACGTGGGCGTGAACGGGTCGCCATCGTAGTCGCCGAACGTGTGCAGCAGGTCGAGCCCGACTTCGTCGTAGAACGAGGTGAACGCCGCCTGGTCTAGCAGCGCCACGCTCTCGGTGACTACATGAATGTCGTCGTTCTGTGTGAGCGTAATGGTTTTTTCAATGCGGCCCTCCAATACGCGCCGTTCCTGTCGAATGTGCACGCCGTCGACCGTCTTATCATCCGTCGGTACGAAAGAAGAGCGTACATGGACCGCGTTCATGAAGTCCTGTACCACGTAAGCGCCGACCTTCGCGGCGGTTACCATGGCGCGAAGCGCCCTGATGTGTTCGGTCCGCTCGCGGAAGTAGCCGAAGGCGGTAAACAGGTTCACCACAAGATCAAACACCCCATCAGCTACCGGCTCGCGCATGTCGCCGTGCAGGAACGTGATGCCCAGTCCTTCACTGGCCGCGCGCTGCCGGGCCACGTCCAGCGCCTTGTCCGCCAGGTCGAGGCCCGTGACCTCGTACCCACGTCGCGCAAACATACGGGCATGCCGCCCACGACCGCATCCAACGTCCAGCACGCGACCGTTCGGCGGAATGTCGAGCTTGGAGACAATCAGATCCACGAGGCGCTCGGCGTCGGCGTCGTCGCGGTGGCCGTAGACCAGTTGGTGCTTGTCATCGTTGAACCACTCTTCGTACCAGGCCATGTGTTGCGCGTGTCAGTTGGGGACAGAATAGGGAGCCAGCACGTCATCGACACTGCGCTCAGCCCCGGTCAGCGCACACATGCGATGGATGACCTCGTCGAGCAGGCTGTCGGGGCAGCTGGCGCCGGCTGTGAGCAGCACCGCGAGTGGGCGCCGGGCCGGAAGCCAGTCAGTAGCGTCCACGAGGTCATGCGTTTCCATGTCGACATGACGAATATGGGTCTCATCCACAATATCCTCTGCGCTCGTCACGAACCAGGTCGGCATGTGCTCCTCGCAGAGCTCCACGAGGTGACTCGTATTCGAGGAATTGGCACCGCCCACGACGATGGCCACGTCCGCGCCGTCATCGATCAGCGCGCGCGTTGCGTCCTGGTTCTCGTTCGTGGCGTAACAGAGCGTGTCGGAGGTATCGGCAAAGTGCGTTCCGACGGCCGCGTGGCCGTAGCGCTGGATCATGGCCTGCCTCAGGAGCGCCGCGATTTCGGCCGTTTCGGTGGCGAGCATGGTCGTCTGGTTCACGACGCCAATCCGCTCGAGGTGCTGGTCGGGATCGAACCCATCGCTCGTCCGGCCCTCGAACCGGGACCAGAAGAACGCGGCATTTTCCTCGCCCTTGAGCACCGCCGTCAGGTCGCGCGCCTCGGCGAGGTCGCGCACCACGACGACGTGCGTTTCGGCCTGCGCGTGTGAAAACGTCGCCCGCGTCTCCTCATGATCGCGCTTCCCGTGCACAACGACCGTGTACCGCTGCTGGCCAATCTGCGCACTCCGCTTCCATACCTTCTCGACGAACGGACACGTCGTGTCGTACGCATCGACATCAATCCCGCGCGCGGCCAGTTCCTTCTCCACCTCGATCGATGCACCGAAGGCCGGTATGATCACGACATCTTCGGGCGTCAGCTCACGGAACGGAATAAGCTGCTCGCCGGTTGTGGTCCGCAGGAAGCGGATGCCCCGTTCCATCAGGTCCGCATTCACGTGTGGATTATGGATCATTTCGCTGAGCAGGAAAATCCGCTTGTTCGGATGCTCCCTGAGCGCCCGGTAGGCAATTTCAATGGCGTTCTCGACGCCGTAACAGAACCCGAAATGCCGCGCCAGCTTGAAGCGCACCGCGCCAAAATCGAGCACCGACGGCGAAAGGTCCTTTTTGCGCGGGTCCTGCAGCCGCCGGACCTGTTTTATGGTCGATACGACAGGGCTGCGGTAGAATTCAGGGACGTCAAACGTTCGGGCCATGGGGGCGTGTCACCGGAATCGGGTGGCGTTGTGGCGGGTGGATGCGCTTTGTGGCATGTACGCCCCGCCGGGGGCGAAGGTTTTGGGGGCGAATTTGTGCCTTGACATTCTGCTGGGGCGAAAGTAAGGTGGCGGCTATGAAAACAATTCTCGGCCTTTTTCTGCTGGCAATGATGGTTGCTGCCTGTGATTCCTCGTCGTCGTCCGACGACCGGGACGTTCGCGGTTTCTGGGATGTGGAAAACCCGGAGGTCCGCGCGCACCTCGAGATCACGGACAGCACGTTCTCTCAGCTAATCGTTGCGTCCGGGTCCGAAGCTGACTGCGTCCTTATAGCATCCGCTGACATTCTGACGATGGGTGACGGAGTGATCGTGCTGGACACCAGTGTGGAACTCAGGGATCCGTTTACAGGTGAAGTAACCGTCATCGGAGAGGACACCGTGCATCAGTATACATTCGATGGAAATACGCTCGTACTTGAGCAAGGTCCGTCAGGAGAGGCCGTCCGATACGTTCGAAGCTCGACCACATTGGCGAACCTGGGGCAGGAGTGTACGGCGGATGATCTGGTCGGAGACGAGCAGAATTGACGGGTACGAATTTTTACCTTGTGCTGCGGAATATCCCTCCTTAGGTTCTTGAAAAATCAATTGGAGGCCGATATGATCTGTAAATTCGCCTGTCGTACGTGTCTTGTGGCCATGGTTTCCGGGGCTGCATTGTTCGTTGGTTGTGACTCGTCGTCCCCCCCTCAGGTATCTGATGACGTAGGGTCTGCACGCATAGAGCATCAAGTAAATCCTGCGTTTTCTGTTGATCTGTCCCAGACGCACAACTTGGCGATGTCGAAGCAGGGGGATACGTCCGCATCGGGATATCGTGTCCGCCCTCTCAAATTGCCCGGAGGAGAGGTGGCGAATCTGGACGATGATTTTCAAAATATCGTCACATCCATTTCAGCGTACGCTACGGATTTAAAGACTCAGGCCAAACCCGTTGATTCACCAGACGATAGCTTTGCATCCATTTCGAATCTAACGTCGAACGGATATGTGGTGGAGAGGGATCACGCTGAATGGACTATGCTTCGTCGAGACAAGGGCAATCGTTCCATTGAAGTCCAGGTTTCAAAAGGAGAAGAACGTGTAAACCACATTCGTCTCATCGAAAAAGGTGTGATTGTCAGCGAGCTCGAACCGACGCTGACATCCGACGGAAGTCTGCAGCTTGTAGTACGCAGACTCATCGATTCCAAGTCCGGTTATGCGGAGATTGCTGTACCGTACGACCTGTCTATTCCGATTCCCGAGCCTGGTCCGGAGTTGCTGCAGGAGGAACCACCTTGTGAAGATCCAGATCCCCTCATGTGTGATGACGGTTCTGGCAGCGGTGGCGGTGGCGGTGGCGGTGGCCCCAGTGGGGACGGGTCCGGCTCCAAAGTGGCTTTCATCCACGGGCTCAACGGAGGTACTGCGAGCTGGTCGTTCGGTATGGGGTGGCTTGAGCATAACACAAATATCGATGGGTCTATTGTCTCCTACGCCTCCTCTGGTTCGATTTCAGGGATTGCCACAGGAGTAGCCTCGTCTGTGGCAAACTCTGACGTGGTTGTCGCACACAGTATGGGTGGGCTCGTGTCCCGAGAAATTATTCGGCAAAATTTGGACGGTGATTTGGGTGCGCTTATTACTGTGGGGACCCCACATTTAGGGGCGCCGGCGGCGGATAATGCACATCTCATCCCAGGTCTTGTTGTGGATTTTGCCGGACAAATAATCACTCCGCTGGCTGCCATCATATTTTACCTGTCCGGGATAGATCAAACAGAGATCGCCAATATAGGATTTACCGTAGATCTCATAACAAGTCGTCTTGGGATCGGGGTGGGATTGGCGATTTCTGGTGATCCTCCTGCAAACGATATGGTCACAAGCAGCCCGTTTCTTTCTACATTGAATGCCGATGTGAGTTTGACTATACCTGATGATCCCTCAAAGACGTTTTTTGTGTATGGTGACGAAGACCATAATACACACTGGAGGATTGCCCAGTCGGCGGCTTTTCCGGGCCAGGTTGAGAATGGTAACTGGGCTGGTTACATGAATGATGTCGCCGATATTTATGAATTGGCGTTCATTGCCGGCGTTGTCGGGTTTCTGGATTTGGCCATTGGGTGTATGGAAGGCGAATACGGCATGGCTGTATGCGAAAATGCCATTGAGTTCTTCAGTGTCGTGGCTTCTTTCTATATTGCCGAGCAGCAGATTAGAACTGGGCAACAGCAGGTATTCAGCCAGCTATTGCACGATGCCGCTCCAGGTGAAGAGGACGGTGTTGTACCGATATGGAGTCAGGCTCCACAGTCGTTCTCCATGGTGGTTCCCATTCAGAACTATATTAAGGCACTTGGGGCAAATCACTTGGAACAGAGGGTTCATCCGGAGGTCTTGGGTCGTATCGCAATCATACTGAGAAATCATGATCCAGCCAACGTTGTTTTATAAATCACCGCTTATTACACATCCGAGATGCGTAATGGGAGGCATGGCTGTGTTCCTGCTTGTTTTTGCTTCCTGTGATTTTTTCGTTTTCGGTGAAGATTCTTCGTCTCAAGGCCTCATCTGGTCCCTTCACAAACCGGGCGTGGACTTGGTAAACACGAATGTGGTGGCCACTCAGGGTGGCGTTTTTGTGACACTTGGTAATCGGCTGCAGAATAGGGATTTGGACACAGGGGATCGTATTTGGGAAACCCAGATGACTGATGTTCCATTCATTAGCGGTACCATTATGGTGTCAGGTGAGGTTGTCTACCTGTATCAGATCGGGCTCGGGAGGTGGGTGCGGGCGTTTGATATCGAAGACGGCCGCCTTTTATGGGAATTCGTGCTTGAGAATTCCCGGGGAGATAGCTTTACGGAGCCAGTTCAGGATGAAGATTATATTTATGTGCCTCTTATTGACGAATTGGTCGTCATAGACAAGAAGGATGGTAGTGGGCAGCATATTGCCTACCCTGTCGACTATGAGGCAGATATAACAAGGCAGCGGCCAAAATACGTTGGTTTCGAACCCGGGCAAGGGCTTTGTCTGCCGGTAGGATTTTCTACCTCAGGTTCAGGGCCGGATCGTGGTGCCGTACATATGTTTGATCTTTCGAGTCGTAAATTTCACTGGACGTACGTCATCCCCGACATCGTGACGAACGAGACCACGTTTTTTCAATCACCGAGTGGATGTGCAATTGCTCGGGACGTTGCCGTCATTACGTCGGCTGGCAGATTGTCTGCTGTCAGCCTGGATGCGGGAGAACAGGTCTATAGTCACGTTTTCGACATACCGGGAGATCCCGATCGGGATGGTTTTCCTCCTTCTGCTATAACCTATGATGGCACCTATGTTTTCGCTGGTTCGGCACGGGAAAAGATTTATGCCTTTGATCCGGAGACAGGGGAAACCCGATGGTCTACATTGACGAAAGGTAGCTTTTGGACTACTAAACCTGTTATTGTGGATGAGCGTGTGTATTTAACTAATACATCTGTTGGTCAACTCTGGGGCCTCAATCGAACTAATGGGTCAATTGAATTGAACATGGATGTACCAAATCCGGAAGACGACGGATTTTCAACAGACCCGTCTTTCTTTGAAGACGTTCTTGTCATTGGAGGATTTTTGCAGATCTTTGCCTATCGGCTGTGACGCCTGTGTGTCCCAGTAACCTTGGAAAGGGGCTGTTGCCTACACGTTGCCTGTCTACAACCGTCGACTCACCCGCGGCAGGACCTCGCGTTTGAAGGCAGCATAGCGGTCATTGAGAATGGCGGCGCGGGCCGCGCGCATGAGCCAGAGGTAGAACGCGAGGTTCTGGACGGAGGCCATCTGCAGGCCCAGGATTTCGCCCGCAATAATCAGGTGCCGCAGGTACGCTTTTGAATAGTCGCGGGCGGCGGGGATATCAAGGCCGGGGTCGATTTCTGAGAAGTCCTTCTGCCACTTGCGGTTCCGGATGTTCATGACGCCCTCGGTGGTAAAAACCATGCCGTTGCGGCCGTTGCGGGTCGGCATGACGCAGTCGAACATGTCGACGCCCCGCTCCACGTTTTCAATCAGGTTGGCGGGCGTCCCGACGCCCATCAGGTAGCGGGGTTTGGCAGAAGGCAGGATGGCGTTCACGACCTCCACCATGGCGTACATGGATTCGGCGGGCTCGCCGACCGAAAGTCCGCCAATGGCGTACCCCGGAAAGTCGAGCTCCATGAGCATGCGGGCCGACTCGCGGCGCACGTCGGCATGCACCACGCCCTGCACAATGCCAAACAGGGCCTGGCTGTGGCCGTAG
>JAJCYR010000098.1 GCA_029262775.1 Bacteroidota bacterium | reverse complement strand
GATTCACACCGTGCTTTTTGCACGTGGCAACCAGCGAGTAGATGACGGCGGTGCGCTGAGCAGCCGCGTGACTTCCCTGGAATAAATAATTACGGCGACCAACCGCGACGGGCCGTATGACGTTCTCCACCAGGTTGTTGTCTATCTCGAGCCTTCCTTCATGGACGTACCGCGTCAGCTTATCCCACCGCGTGAGAGCGTACGCCGTGGCCTTGCCCCATGGCGACTTCGGCAGTCCGGGATGGTTCATGAGATATGCCTGGAGCGCGTCCAGAACCGGCGTCGCCTTCTCGGCCCGCACGCGGGCGCGCTTGGCGGGACCTGCCTCTTCCTCTCGAAGCTGCCGCTCAATGGCATAGAGCAGCCTGATCTCATGCAATACGTGCTCAACGCCCTCCGGAGCCGAGTCCTTGGACTCAAAAAAATATCTCCGGGCATGTGCCCAGCAGGCAGCAAGGTCTGCCCGGGCAAACTGTTCATACACCTGATAGCCATCACTCTGAAGCAATCCGCGATAATCCAGTCCCAGCCACTTGGCCGAGCCAGCCCGGCCGCGGCCCTTCTGGTAGTCTATGACGACAACACCTTTTTCAGGTGCGTGATACACCCAGTACCAGCCTCTGTGCGTAGTGCCCTTTTTCTGGCCGTCCTGGACTTTGATGTGGGTCTCGTCCGCCTGGATATAGCCGGATTCCCTGACAATGCGCGCCAGTTCGTGATGGAGCGGTGCCAAGAGATCTGCCGTCTGGCTGACCCAGCCGCCAAGCGTCGACTCAGGCATCGAGATGCCCTGCCTCGCAAACTGCTGCGCCTGCCGGTAGAGCGGAAGATGATCCACGTACTTCGCAATTGCGACGTGAGCCAGAAGGCCCGGCTCCGCAATCCCTTTGTCGATCGGCCGCGCTGGAAGCTCGGCTATCGCGATCTGGCCGTCCGGCGTTTCATACTTGGGCCGCTCGCGGCGGATGACAACAAGCTTTGCCGGCCGGTAATCCAGCGTTTCTGTTACCTCCGCTCCAATGCGTTTCAGGCTGGCCGTATCGAGGTCCGGCTCGATGACGACCGTCTCGCGCGGCAGATGCGACGGCAGAGGATGGCGAACCGACTTGCCTGCTTTCTTGCGCTTGACATGCACCCGCGTCTCGGCTTCGACCGGCGCCGTCGACATCGGCATATCGAAGAGCGCCAGTTGGTCCGCAGGCTCCGGCTCGAAGCGTTCGCTCTTCGCGCCGAAGACAAGACGCTTCAGCTGCTCGAACTGGAAGCGCAGATTCGCCAACTCCTCCTCGAGGGAAGACTCGCGCTCGCGCAGCATGGCCACTTCGGTTTGAAGCGCCTTGTAGGTGGCTGTTTGAGCATCCATTTCCATACCAGAAAGATACAAAAACGAGCTCACTCATCCCAGGACAAAGCGCCATTATTTATGTATTCAGGCCACTTTTACGGGCAGAACGTACCGTTTTCTGAAGCGCGCCGACTGCAGGGCCACGCCCTCAAGCATCAGCATGAGTTTGGGCCACGTGAGCACGCCATCTGGTGTCAGCGTGGGCACCTCGAACGTGCCTTCTTCGAGCCGCTTGTAGTACAGCACGAACCCGTTCCGGTCCCACGAGAGCAGCTTGACATGCGTGCGGCGGCGGTTCAGAAAAACGAACACGTCGCCAGAGATGGGGCTGCGCTTCAGGCTGCTCGTCACGATGCCGCTGAGGCCGTTGAAAGACTTCCTCATGTCGGTGGGCTCGCGGTAGAAAAAGAACCGCTGATTCGGCGAAAACGGCGTCATCGGGCGCGATCAACCAGCATGAGAAGGAGGGCAGGGTCCAGCGGGCCGCTGTACGAGAGCCTCGCGCCGTTTGCGAACTCAAGGTCGACTGCTGACCCGCGCTCGTGAATATCAGGCCGCACCTCGATAAAGGCATCCTCGCCCTCTTCCCGGCACCGGCGCCGCCAGTAGTCGAGCGTCGAGACGGTAATGTCATGCCGCGCGGCAAAGTCTTCGCGCCGCTCCGTGCTCGCTTCGAAGGCCTCCACGAGCGGCCGCATGTCCTCGATTTTTCGTTGTCCTGCCATCCCAACTCCTTTTTGCCAGAAAAATGGGGACCGACAGCGACCTGCGCAATGTGTACTTCACCGGGCGGTTACGCTTGGGTGGCGCTTGCGTTCGGCCTCACCGTACTGACCATGGCCGTTCGCTTAGGACTGTGGGCAGGGGCTGTTTCCCAGCAAAGGAGCTATTCCCTTACATCGCAGCGCAAGTCCTCGGCGGCATTGCGGCCGCCGCTGTCTTGTACGTCATCGCTTCTGGTCAAGCAGGATTTGATGTCTCAGCTGGCTTTGCCTCCAACGGCTATGGTGCCCACTCACCGGGCGGATACAGCATGCTGGCAGCCCTCCTGGTCACGGAAGTCGCATGATGTAGCAGCACTAGACGGACACCTGCTGTCGTGCGCGACGGCCTGCACAGTCCACTCGGAAAAGTCTCCGCTTACTTGGAAAACGTCTCCGACCCGAAGTTTGACTGGATCGTCAATAATGAGAATTTTCTCCGGCCCCTGACAATCGCAATCAAATTGTGACAAATCCGTGACATCATTGGCCCATCTGCCAATTACCCTTCAACAACCTGTTACTTGTCATCCGTTCGTCATTGTCATGAAGCCAAACATCTGCATACTTTGGATCGTCGCCGTCGCGCTCATGTTCTCGACGGCCATGAAGGTAGCCGCTCAGAACCCAGTGCCGCATCAATCCGTGGCCGACTTCATGATGACCCAGGATCGCATCCTGCACGGCTATGGTATGGACATGTTCAGATGGCATACCGATGCCGTCCCGTACATCGCAGCGTCTGCCAGAAAGCCCGTCTTGTATGGTTCCTATATTGTTCTCACGGATATTCGGGCTCGGGACCAAAATCGCCTGGAACAACTGGGACGCCTGGGCAAGGGCTGGACGGACCCGGATACAGGTGTGCAGTACCCCATCCTGCCGTTGATGGGTTTCCACGCATTCCACTATGATTTTCAGGACCGACGAGATTCATTGGGCGCGGAATATTTTCGTGTGCTTGGAATTTCTCAGGATATCATGGATGCCATCGGAATTGAGAAAGCGTCCTATGACCTGTCCATTTTCAGCAAGTTGCGCGATAATCCAACACTGTGGCAATCGGTCAGGGATACGCTGGAACACAAAGGACTTTTCACGGCCGATATTGATCTGGATGCCCTACTCATGGACGGCTCCGATGAAGCGGAGTTTCGAATCATTGCCTTGAGGGACAGCGCCCTGGTCCTGGCTGCTGATCGCATGATTGCGCAGGGAGTGTCGTTCAGCGATCTGGTCGTGAGGGACGGGCTGCTCGATGCCGAAATTGAAGAACTTGCGGACTCGCTCAAGGCCACAGAGAAACCCTATATCGTACGGTATATGTACGAAACAATAGGAGGTGTATCGAGAACCGTCATTTACAGCAAGGAGACCTTCATTGAAGCCCACCGGCGTGTCGTCGACATCTTCAGGTCACGCGGTGCAACCAATGTGGAATTCGTATACCACGCCAACGCGGGCAACCTCCTGAACTTGGAGTCCTGGTACCCCGGCGACGACTACATCGACTGGGTTTCACCGAGCATTTACCACTCATTGATATCCGGGGCTGAACTCAAAAAGGCCCGTGATCATCATACATTTGCTGTCCGCCACGACAAGCCGGTGTTCATTGCCGAGTCTGGTCCAACCGACGCCATGTACCGGCCAAACAACATCGATTATCCGGGGGTGTGGGAGGATTGGTTTGAGCCGTATGTCAACTTCCTCAAAGACAGTCCGAACGTCAAGGCGTTCATGTATATCGGGATAGACCACAGTATTCTTACGGGTGATTTCCAGGATTGGGGCAACACGCGGGTCATTGAAAATCCTGAACTGTTCGACAAATGGCAGAATGAACTTGCCAATCCTGTGTATATGCACAATGTGGAGTTCTGGAATACCTGGAATTCACTTGCTACACACGTGGACGGCGACGAAAACGGACCATTTCCAGACTCTCAAGCGGAGGTCTGGCCGAACCCTTTCTCGCATTCGATGACCGTGAAATTCCCTGGTCTCTCCATCGAACCCATCGTCGTGGACGTTTATGACCTTCTCGGTCGTCGCATCCACTCTTCCCGACTACCAGCGCACACCACAAGCTACACCTGGGATGGCATGTCGAATACTGGCCATCGAGTAGCGCCCGGTACCTATATCGTTCGGAGCCGATCAGACGCAGGCGTTTGGGCCGTGCCTGTTATTCGCTATTGAGCCAGGAGGGAATTGTCATGACTTTTCTGACCCTCTTTCTGATCACCCTGCAGATCGCCGCCTTTCCCGGCGCCCAGGGTTATGCGTCAAGCACTCCAGGAGGGCGCGGAGGAGACGTTCTCATTGTCGATCGCTTGGAGGACGATCGCCAGCCTGGCTCCCTGCGTTGGGCCGTTGAACAGACCGGGGCAAGAACAATTGTTTTCGAGGTTGCCGGTCTCATTGTACTCAATGAGCCGCTTCGGATTGGAGGCGTGCGTCAATCTCCACCGCCCGGAGACAATCCGCATTCGTTCCTGACCATTGCGGGAGAATCGGCGCCAGGCGGGGGCATCACGTTGACCAACTATCCGATCGAGTTCAACAATGACGTGCACGACATCGTTGTCCGACATCTGCGCATTCGGGTCTCCAGAGTCAATCCTCAAAACGGCTCCATCGGGGATGGACTTGCCTTCATGGGCGCACACCACATCATGGTAGACCATGTGAGTCTCTCGTGGTTTGCCGATGAGGGAATCAGCATTGAGAGCACCAATGACCGCTTGAACCATGATATCACGGTTCAGCACAGTTTTGTCTCTGAAGGGTTATTGAATGGGGGGCATCCATCTGGTGGCCCACACAGCCGGTGCGCCATCACGTCCGATGGATCATTCAATATTTCGCTGCATCACAATGTGTTCATGTCGTGTAACCGAAGAAATCCGAATATATCCGGTAACAGCGATATCGGCGTGAGCCCCGATCCAAGATCCGACATCCGGTACAACCTGGTGTACAATCCCGGCGAAAAGGCAATTCAGTTTGCCCGCGGACCGCGCTCCAATGTCGTTGGCAACCTGATCCGATTTGGACCGGGCACAACGGCAACACATGCCATGGTATCTGACGACCGCCAGGACGAGGACACGCGAATCTACCTTGCGGACAACTGTCTGCTTACGGTGGGCGCCGCGGGTGAACAGCTTGAGTGCCCCACTGACCAGCCGTCCCTTGTCCTGCCATTGCATGCATCCGGTCTGGTAACGTGGGAGCTCAACCCATTCGATGTGCCAGCCGTTTCACCTGTCTTCGGCTCGGCCCAGGAGATTCTCGACATGGCGGGTGCACAACCAGCGGACCAGGCGGACCAACTGTTCAGAGCCCAATACCAGGCTTATACAGGGAATCTCGGGGCTGGCAACCAATCGCAGGATGACATTAACGTCGTTCCGCCAGAATCCGGAACTGCTCCCGCAGACCGCGACAGAGACGGCCTCCCGGATGTATGGGAAGCACAACAGGGATTGGATCCTGACGATCCACTGGACAGCCTGTCCGGAACGCCCTATTCGTGGCTGGAACGCTACCTGCACGAACGCAGTGGCACGCCGCCCATCGATACCCACTCGGACCGTACCCCGGATCGCCTATCCCGAGACGCGTTCACCGCCTACCCCAACCCGGCCTATTCGCATATTGTCGTCGGTGGGGCCACCGTTGATATCGTGGATTCGATGGGCAGAATCGTCATGCGGGGATCGGGCACGATCGATGTCCGCACGCTTGCTTCGGGCCTGTATGTCGCCGTCAACAGGTCGAGCAGAGCCTATTCTGTGTTCATGATAGTCCGATAATGCCAGCAACTGGGCAGCGTGGGCCTCACTCGGGAACCGCCAACCGGACACAAAATTCACAGAAGGCTCTCACTTCTTCAACGGCCTTATAGGACGTGTTGACAGGCCCCTATCGAAAGGCACTGGCCCAGGAGCCAGAGAGGTTACGATTGCCCGTTTCCGGGGTCTGACGGATGACCGTGCCACTTTTGAATCCTGTCCGTGTGGCCGGGCGGCCTCCGCTTCGTTAAAATCTGATATATCATAAATATATTTATAATATATCATATTGAAGATGCCGTCTGAGCGCCCGGGCACAGCCAGCGACCCGGAACCATGTCCCTGCTGCCCGTTCCCTTCGAATCTGCATCGCCCCTGCGACTCTGGCCGGAGAGCGAACGGCCGCGGGAACGGCTGTTCGGACGCGGACCGTCGGCGCTGTCCGACGCCGAACTCCTGGCCATTGTACTCGGTAGCGGTATTCGCGGGAGGCAGGGATCACTGACCGCCATGAGCCTTGCCCGACAGGTTCTGGCACGCTATGGGTCGCTGCGTCAGGCAGCGGCACGGGAGGCCCGGGAGTTTACAGGCATAGACGGTGTGGGGCCGGCGCGGGCCGCCCGGCTGGCCGCGACGTTTGAACTGGGTAGAAGGGTAGGATCGGCGCCGCGTACCGCGTTGGTGGCCCTGCGCCGGCCCCACGACGTCTATACGCATTTCGGGCATCGCATCCGGGACCTGCAACGCGAGGTGTTTCTGGTAGTGCTGCTCAACACGGCGCACCGGTGTATCGGGGAGTTCACGGCGTCCGAGGGGGGACTGGCGGCAAGCGTGGTCGAGCCGCGTCTCGTGTTCCGCCGAGCCATTCTGGATCATGCCGCGGCCGTGATCTGCCTGCACAACCATCCGTCGGGCAATCCCGAGCCGAGCCGCGAAGATTGTCAAATCACGCGGCAACTGGTGGATGCGGGCCGCGTGGTGGGCATTCCCCTCAGGGACCATCTGATCATCGCCGGAGATACGTGGACCAGCCTGGCCGAACGCGGCTTGATCGGATGATCGCTGGCCTCGGGACTCGGGTACGGGCCTTTGGACAACGCCAAACTTTCAACAGCCTTTCACCGCGGTTCTTTTTGATGGGAACCCCCTGCGGGCTACTTTCGCAGGCCGGAAGCGTGTTGAAGAACCCTCCAGAATCCTCCAGAGCCTTCCCGGCGAACCCGACCCTGCGTTTATATGAGTGATCTGTTCGAAAAAATCGTCTCCCTGTCCAAGCGGCGCGGCTTCGTATTCCAGTCATCTGAGATCTATGGAGGGCTCGCCGCGACCTACGACTACGGGCCGCTCGGTGCGGAACTCAAGCGCAACCTGACCCAGCGCTGGTGGCAGGCCATGGTCTATCGGCATGAGAATGTATCGGGAATCGATGCATCGATCCTCATGCACCCGAGCGTATGGAAGGCCTCCGGGCATGTCGATGCCTTCAACGATCCCATGATCGATGACAAAACGTCCAAGAATCGGTACCGGGCCGATCAGTTGATTGAGAATCACATTGAGCGACTGCGCAAGAAGGGGAAGGAGGAGGAGGCGGAGCGCGTCTACGGCGCGCTGGTGGCGGCCCTCAATTCAGAAAACATGTCGAAGGGCCTGTACGACATTATCATCTCCGAAGACATCAAGTCGCCAGACTCGGGTGTGGCCGACTGGACGGACGTGCGTCAGTTCAACCTGATGTTCGCCACGCACCTCGGGCCCATCCAGGAAGCCGACAATAAAATTTACCTGCGACCCGAGACGGCTCAGGGCATATTTGTGAACTTCCACAACGTGCGCGAGACGGCGCGGCACCAGATTCCGTTCGGTATTGCCCAGATCGGGAAGGCGTTCCGCAACGAGATCGTGGCACGCCAGTTCATTTTCCGGATGCGTGAATTCGAGCAGATGGAAATGCAGTATTTCGTGAAGCCGGGCACGCAGATGGAAGCCTTCGAAGCGTGGCGGGAAAAACGCATGCAGTGGCACGTGGACAACGGTATCCGGGCCGACCGGTTGCGTTGGCACGAACACGAAAAACTGGCTCATTATGCCGATGCAGCGTGGGACATCCAGTACAAATACCCGATCGGTTGGCAGGAAGTGGAGGGAATCCACAGCCGGACGGACTTCGACCTGTCCAGTCATCAGGAGCTGTCGGGTAAGAAACTGGAATACTTCGATCCCCAGACGCAGGAGCGCTACATCCCGTATGTGGTCGAGACGTCGGCCGGTCTGGATCGGACGTTCCTGATGGCGCTCTGCGACGCGTACACGGAAGAGGATGTCGACGGCGATACGCGGTCCGTACTCAAATTCCACCCGGCCGTGGCGCCCATCAAAGTGGGCATTCTGCCGCTCGTCAAAAAGCATGGTATGCCCGAAATGGCACATGCCGTGGAGGCCGACCTGCAGGAGCACTTCCATACGTTCTACGACGAGAAAGGCGCCATTGGCCGACGCTATCGCCGAATGGATGAAGTAGGCACGCCGTGGTGCGTCACCATTGACGGGGATTCGCTTGAGGACGGGACCGTGACCGTGCGGGACCGCGACTCCATGGCGCAGGAGCGGATTGCGGCCGACAATCTGGCCACGTACCTGTTCGATCGGCTGCGGAACTGGAAGGCGTAGAGGTTTCGCTTCTCCGACCGGGTCGTTCCGGCCGCGCGTTAATATCTGCCTAATATGGAACGCGGGGCACGGTGATTGAATTAACGTGGGTGAGACGCGGCCAACAAACGTCCAGACTCAGAGAGGCCTTCCATGCTGATTGATCCTGATATCGGGTATGTGAACGAGGATGTGGATCCGACGCTCGACCTTGTCGACGAAATTGATCGTCTTCGGCGGGAGAAGAATGCGGTCATTCTGGCGCATTACTACCAGGAGGCACCCATCCAGGATCTGGCCGATTATATCGGCGATTCACTGGGACTGGCCCGCCAGGCAGCCGAGACCGACGCCGATATCATCGTTTTCGCTGGTGTCCATTTCATGGCGGAAACCGCAAAAATTCTGAACCCGTCCAAAATGGTGCTCCTGCCGGACCTGAATGCGGGCTGCTCCCTGGCCGACACCTGTCCGGCCGACGAATTTGCTGCGTTCAAGGCGCAGCACCCGGGCCACACAGTGATTTCGTACATCAACTGCAGTGCCGCCACGAAGGCGCAGTCGGATATCATCTGCACGTCTTCGAACGCCGAGCACCTGGTACGCAGCCTGCCGGAAGATGAGCCCATTATTTTTGCGCCGGACCGTAATCTGGGAGCCTGGCTCAATCGGCAAACCGGGCGCAACATGGTGCTCTGGGACGGGGTCTGCATTGTGCACCAGACGTTTTCGGAAAAGAAACTGGTGCGGCTCAAAATGAGGTATCCCGGGGCTCCGGTGCTGGCCCATCCCGAATGTGACGAGCCGGTGCTCCGGCAAGCGGACTTCGTCGGATCGACCAGCCAAATCCGCTCGTTCGCCCGTAATTCGGACGTGAATACATTCATTGTCGCCACCGAGGAGGGTATTTTGCATCAGATGCAGAAGGACTCCCCGGAGAAGACGTTCATTCCGGCGCCACCGGAAAGCGGGTGCAACTGTAATCAGTGTCCGCACATGCGCCTGAACACGATCGAGAAGCTCTACCTCTGCCTCCGGCACGAAGCTCCGGAGATCACCATGGACGAGGATATCCGGCAGCGGGCGCTCGTGCCCATTGAGCGTATGCTGGAAATGAGTGCGGCGGTGGTTTAAAAGCACCCCTTCAGGGCCCTGCAAACCGCGCTTCAGAAATCGAAGCGCAGTCCCAGAAGGGGTTCGAAGCGGCGCTGTACCACGAACTGCTCTCGCCCTCCCGGTCCGATGCCGGACGGCACGAACGTGTACCGGGCCTCGGTCCGTACCCAGAGTGCGCCCCGAATGTTGTAGGTGAAGTCGAAGTTGAGTGCGTTCTCGTCGCCGGCATCTCCAAAGAGTGAGAAAAATCCGTCCAGTCCCGCACGGTCCTGCCCCACAGAGAGTTCCAACCGCTCCAGGCGCAGGAACAGGCGCAGATGATACTCGCTGAGCGACTGTACGCCGTGGTGCCGCAGGAACTGGTACCAGAGTTCGAACCGCTGGAAAAAGTGGATACGGAGTTCCGTCCAGACCGAGTTGTCGCGGAATACGAACTGGATGGGTACGCCCGCCAGGAACTCGTTGTCATCGCCCGGCAGCACGATGCCCTCCCGCGCCGATTCCGGATCGGCAATCAAATTCGCGCGGCGGCTCCGGACCGTGTACAGGCTGCCGAAATAGCCTGGCTGAAAGGCCGCCCCGTTGAAATGGAGTGCGAGGCGGAGCTGCAGCCTGGCAAGGTCAATGAAGTTGTTGTTTACGAGATCAGCCCCCACCAGAATGCCCCGCCCCATGGTTTGAATCTGGGCCAGCGACGCGAAGGGTTCGAACGAAAAGGAGCCAGCCTCGAAAGCCGTCATGCGCATGTCCGCCGACCAGGCCACCAGGGGATCGCCGGCCCGGCCGGTCGCCGAGCGGTCGGTCAGCGCCGAGCCGGATATCCAGAGACTGGAGAGCCGCGACGAGAGTAGAGCAAAAGGCCTCACCGCCATGCGGCCGGCAAACAGGCGTGACTGCGTGATGTCTTCGACCAGCACCTGGGTCTGGAATACGCGCTCGCCAAACGACGCCTCCACGCCCGCCGATCGCGTGTCCCAGGCGCTCTGCGTGGAAAAGAAATTCACGAGGTGTCCGACGCCCAACCGGCTCCGGTCCATGGGCCCCAGCCGGATATAGGTGGCCGAGCCCCGGGGCGTCCAGCGTGCGTGATCAATAACGCGGATGGCATCACGCCACTCGTCAAAATCCTCATTGAACGTTCCGTAGATACCCGTCCGGGCACCGGCATCGATACGCAGACTGGCCTGTGAGCGTTTTATCTGCGCCGTGAGCCGCGCTGCCGTGCGCCATTGCGGCCCCATCAGAGACAAGCCGCCGTACGTTGTAATCTGAGCCTCGGTATCCCACCAGGCCAACGCGTTGTATTCGGCGGGATCATCGAGCGATCCGAACGTATGTATCTGGGCCGCACTGCGCGACGCCCCGGGCCCGAAGACCAGCAGGCCGGCCAACACGACCGTGGCGACGATACGGGTCGTCACACCGGGTGCTCCGGAATCCGGGTTCAGATGCATCATGGCAGGGGCAACAAGGCTACTGGAACAGTGTTTAACTTTCAACACAACGTACAAACCATGCCGCTGACTGGCCTCCCTCTCTTTCCGCTCGATCTCGTCCTTTTTCCCGACGAAGGACTGCCCATGCACATTTTTGAGGAGCGTTACCGCAGGCTCCTCGAGGACTGCCTGCGGGAGGGCAGGCCGTTCGGTCTGGTCCGATTTGCCGCCAACACGCTCGAAGACGTGGGCTGTACAGCCCGCATCAGGGATGTGGTGGAAACGCATACCGACGGGTCGAGCGATATCATCGTGGTCGGAGAAGAGCGGTTCCGTATTCTGGAGCTGCATGGAGACCTGCTCTATCGAACGGCCGACGTGGATGTACTTGCCGACGTACCGCCGCTTGTCAACGAAGAGGAGCGGGAGCGTCTCGTGGCGCAGCACATCAAGCTGCTCGAACTGGCAGGCCGGATTCCGTCGCCGAGCTCCTATGAAGACCGCAGTCGGCTGTCCTATTTCGTGGGTCGCAACGCCGGATTGTCGGTTGACCAGCGACAGATGCTGCTCGAAATGCGAGATGAGGCGCAGCGTATACACTATCTGGTCGGGCATTTGGAGGCATTCATTCCGGCTGTGGAGGAAGCCGAAGACCTGCGCCGGAAAATCACTTCGAATGGCCACTTTCCGGATTTCCCACTGCCCGACGGGACGCCCTGAACAAGACAGAAGGGCGTGCTCTGGTTCTTCAACAACCTTCTATACTCCGGCACGATATTTGACGAATCATGGGAGAAGCAGATCACCAGCCGCCCTCCCGGCAAACTACCATGAATCGGACGTTTGTCCTCGAAACGGGTCTCTCCCTGAGACACGTCGCTCTGAAATGGATACTTCCCGGCACGGTCGTCGTGCTGCTGCTGGCATCGGGTCTGGCCTGGTATGTGCAGCGTGGACTCCAGGCGGAACGCTGGTCCATGGAGCGGGCCACCGTGAATGCGGTCTTCCATTCCCACGAAATGATCACCGGTACGCGTCCGCAACTCGCCCAACTCGCCCTTTCCAGTGGATTTGAGCGTATTTGGGTGGTCGATGCGACGGGGCGCGTTCTGGCCTCGTCCCTTGGATCGGATGTCGGAAAGCCGCTCGACGCATGGTGGTGGAACCGGGTGCAGGAGGCGAGGGAAGGCTTCGAAGCGCGCACGGTCCGGTATGGCTCGGCCAACATGACGCTCTTTTCCCGGTACGATGCGTCGCTTGGTCGCTGGGTGATCGCCGTAGCGGAGTCTTCATCCTCTGCCCGGTCTGTGCCCGTGCTGTGGCTTATTGTACCCGGAATGGGTCTCATGATGTGGTTTGTCTGCGTGACACTGGTGTTCTTCGTGGTTAAACGGGGGCTGCATGCACCCCTTGAAGAGCTCGACCAGGTGCTGCTTGCCTCGCTTCGTGGAGAAGACATGTCCCATTCCTCACTGGACCGCCTGGAGGCGCGTCTTGTGCCCCGGCTGGGAGGGCACGCCACCAGTGTGCTCGATGTAGTTCGTCAGTCCATGCAGGGCGCGGGGCGGGTAAAGGACCTTGAAACCCGACTACAGTCCATTCTGGACGGACTCCCCGGACATGTGGTGGTACTGGCGGCCGATGAAACGGTCCTGGCTGTCGGACGCCGGGTCATGGATGCGCGCCATGGAAGGCCGTTTCCGGATACGCTCCGTGCGCTGGAAGAGGTGCTTCCGGCGGACCGGATTCGTCGCTGGCTGAGACGCACGGGAGGAGGGGGTGCCGGTGTGCAGCAGGTCGTCATTGACGGCAAGCGTACCTTGTCCCTCCAGCCGGTGGCCTGGAATGGGCGCGCGGCAGTGCTGGCCTGCGTGTCGGAGTCGGGTGATACGGATATGCCGGATGGTGACGGTTTCGTCGACATTCTGCATGCAGCGGGCGTCCACGCCATCGTGTTCGACGAGGAGGGACGGTTCCTCTTTCAGACGGCCGGGCTCGACGCATCCGACCTGAAGTCATTCCGGGAGGAATGTCTGGTGTCTGATGGCGACCGGGCAGCATTTGCATCCTGGTTGCAGGAGCGTCCCGATGAGACGAGCATCCCGCTTTCCCTCCAGATGGGTCGTGCCCTCGTGGGGCCCCTTGAATGGCGGGCCTCCGAGATCCTGTTTGGAGGGCGTGAGGCGGGATTTCTT
Organism: Bacteroidota bacterium; assembly: GCA_029262775.1. Lineage (GTDB taxonomy): Bacteria > Bacteroidota > Rhodothermia > Rhodothermales > UBA10348 > 1-14-0-65-60-17. The sequence goes on along the minus strand of JAJCYR010000098.1, from coordinate 24,442 downwards.
TGGGCCGTCGAACCCGAAAAGAAGGCATCTGCGGAACCCATCACGTGAGTATGATTTAGTGTGCCCATGACCGTACAGACTTCATCCGAACTCAAACAGGCGCTCGCCGAAGCGCGGGGCCTGCTCTCCCGTATTCACCATGACGTGAATAATCCGCTGTCCGTGCTTTCGGGCAACGTGGAACTGCTGAAGGAACTGGTCACGGCATTGGGCATGGAGCACGAGCTTCACGGGCCGCTCACAGACATGCTTGAGGCCGTCAATGGGCTCGGAGACTCCATTGACCGCCTTCTGGTGGTCCGGGGCCTGCTTTCGGAACTGGAATCGAAAGCGGATTGATTTTTACCCTCTGAAACAAGCAACAGTCTATCGACACGAAGCGTTACGGCACTTTATAAACTTACAACATGCGACCCATGGGCCGTTTTGTGCGTGCTTTTTCGATTCTGACGCGCTCGTTTCTGCTGCTGTTTCTGCTTCCGGCCACTTCCCTGTGGGCCCAGGAGCTGAAAACAACGGTTCTTGAAGACGACGGGACCCGACTCGTGCTGGAATTCAGTGTGGATTGGCCCCGTGCGCTCACAGCCGCCGTCGATTCGTCGGGCATCACAAAGTGGACGGCCGCTGAACTGGACGTATTCGCGGCGGGTCTGGCGTCGGCATCGTACACGGTGGATTTGCCCGCACTGGCGCCGCCCCTTGTGCGGGTCGTGAGCCGCCAGTATGACGAGGTGCAGGTGCTCGAGCCGAATGCCTCGGCTCCCGGCTTCACGGCGCCGGAGGTGGACCTCGTGGGTCTCGGAATGTACCGTAAACGTCCGGTCGCCGATGTGGTGGCAGGACTCGTGCGCCTCGACAGGCGGCAAGGCGTATTGCAGCGCGTGCGGCGGATACGGGTGGATGTGACGCGCCCGGAGGCATTGATCATGAACCAGGGACCGGCCCTTGCGGCCCGGTCGTCGCGCATTGTTGTGGACAGCGAACTGGCCGACGGAGCACTCTTCAGGGTGCGTGTGGAAGAGGAGAAGGTGCTGCGTGTGGACCGCGCCACGCTTTCCTCGCTCGGACTGGATCCGAACACAATTGACCCGGCCCAGGTCCGTATTCTGGGCAACGGCGGGCGGCCGCTTCCGGCGCTGAACAGCGCACCGCGTCCAGTTGATCTGTTGGAGCAGGCAGCCGTGCGCGTGGGGGCTGGCGACGGCCGGTTCGACGCCTCCGACGCCGTCGTGTTTTTTGCCGATGCACCGCGGGGATGGTTCTTCAACCGGGACTCGCTCGAATTCGACCATTTCGTGCATCCGTTTTCGAACGAGAATGTATATTTCATAAAAATTGCCCCCGTTCCTGGTCCTGGGCTCGATACCGACCCTTTCCCGGATGTGGCGGCCACGCCGTTCGAGACGGTAGATGGTTTTTTTGCCCGGGATGTGGAGGAATTCAACTGGTCACGTGAGCATGGATCGGGGCAGGACTGGGTTTCGAATCCCATTCGATCGGGCAGCGAACGGCGTTTTTTGACCAACGAAGTGCTTCCGGGGCTCGTGGCGGGTACCGTGCGGATTCGCGCGCTCACGGCCGTGAGCTCGAATCCGGCGGCAACCGTGGCGTTCGAGTCCGACGGGGTGGTGCTGGGTCAGCGCACCGCGCCGGGAATTACGAGTTCGGGTGCCGAGAAGCCGTCGGCCGTGCACACAGACCTTGAATTCACGAGGTCCATGGCCACCGGTGAGCCGCTGAACCTGACCATGCGGCTGCTGCCGCAGAGCAACGAGCCGTCGGCAGCGCTCGATTGGCTCCGCGTGTTTTACGAACGGCGACTGACCGCTGAAAATGACCGCCTTCTATTCTTTACGCGTGCCGGGGCGGTGGGGGACCATGAGTACATCATGGATGGTTTTTCCGCGCGGCCGGTCGTACTCGATGTAACGGGTGGGCAGGCGACGCGGGCGCTCGAGGTGCGGCAGGCGGGCAGTACGTGGCGCGTGCAGGTCCGGGCACCGGACATGCAGGGCGGACCGCGCCGCCTTGTGGCCTTCGTTCCGGCATCGGCTCAGTCGCTCGGCGCATCGGACGCTGAGGCCGTATCGAACCAGAATATCCGTGGAACCATCGGGCTTCCCGAATTCATTATTGTGACCGCCGAGCCGTTCCGCAGCGCCGCCAACCGCCTCGCCGACCGGCGCAGGAGCCAGGGGTTGTCGGTGGCCGTCGTATCGATCGAAGAAACCTACAACGAATTTTCGGGTGGCGTACCGGACATGCGGGCCATCCGGGACCTGTTCAAGTTCGTGTACGATCAGGCGAGGACCGATGCCCAGCGGCTGCGCTATGCGCTGCTGCTCGGCGATGGACATTTTGACTACCGGGGGTTGTCGGGCTTCCAGGGGGCGCTCGCCAACCACATTCCGCCGTATGAGACGGAAACCACCATTTTCACGGACGGATCGTTTACGTCAGACGATTATTTTGGACTGCTGGACGAGAACGAGGGTATCTGGGAGTACACCGGTTTTACAGACACCACGTTCGAGCGCATTGACCTCGGTATAGGGCGTTTCCCGGTCCAGACGGTCGCCGAAGCCGAGCTCATGGTGGACAAGATAGAGACGTATGAGAATCCCGAGACATTCGGGCCCTGGCGGAATGTGTATACGGCCATTGCCGATGATGGGCCGACGGGCCTGGCCGGCACTACGAACGACTTTGACCTGCACATGGCCAACGTGGATCAGGTCGCCGAACTCATCCGGGGTGGGCTGTATCCGGAGATCAACATGGACAAAATCTATGGAGAAAGCTTTGACCGGGTCTTCCTGAACGGATTCAAGATTCCGGAGGCGCGCCGGGAAATCCTGGCATCCATGAACCGGGGCGGGCTCATCTACAACTATTCGGGACACGGCGGGCCGGAGGGGCTCGCCCAGGAGGATATGTTCACCAGGGAAGATGCTGCGGCGCTGACCAATGGGGACCGGCTGACGATTTTTCTGACGGCGACGTGTTCGTTCGGGTGGTGGGACCTCGAGGACACCCAGAGCGGGGCAGAGGTGCTGCTCACGAACCCGAACGGGGGTGCCGTGGCGCTGCTGACGACGGTTCGGCTGGTCTATACGTCGGGATCGAACACGACGCTCAACGCGGGACTGAACCGGGCACTCAACATTGCACTCTTCACGAAGGACCAGGACGGTCGGCCCAAGCGGCTCGGGGACGTACTCCGGGAGACGAAGAATACGAGCGTAGGTTTGATTGGAAACAGCCGGAAGTTCAACCTGCTCGGCGACCCGACGCTGCGCGTGGGGCTGCCGACCAACAAAGCGGTGGTGGAGCAACTGGGAGATACAGACCTCTCGGCGTCCGAGGGGCAACTCAAGGCGCTCGACCGGGTGCGCATCCGGGGGCGGCTCCAGGATGCCGGAGGGGCGTCTCTCACGGATTTCAACGGCCGCGTTCAGATTACGGTATTCGATGCGCTGCGCCGCGTGCCGGTCCAGGTGCGGCGCAACATGCCGACGCCCTTCTACAACCAGCGGGAAGATGTGATCTGGCGCGGAAACGTCCAAGCAGTTGGAGGCGCATTCGAGGCCGAGTTCGTGGTTCCCAAGGACATCAGTTACTCCAACGAGCCGGGCCGGATTTCGGTCTACGCGTTCGACAGTGAAGGGCATGCTCTCGGGTTCACCGAGTCGTTCATTGTCGGGGGAACGTCGGACAATCCGCCAAATGACGCGGATGGACCGCGGGTAGACCTGTTCATGAACGACTCCACGTTCGTGGATGGAGGAACAACCGGCCCCGATCCAACACTGCTGGTCCGGCTTTTTGACGAAAGTGGCATCAACACGGTTGGTGCTGGGGTGGGACACGAAATGTTACTTGTGGTAGATGACAACGACGATGCGGCGGTCGATCTTGCCTCTGCGTTCGTGGCGGATGAGAATTCATTCCAGAGCGGGGAAGTCGAGTGGCCACTCACAGACCTCGAAGCGGGGCTTCATACCGTCCGGGTTCGTGCCTGGGACGTACTCAACAACTCGTCTACGGCAGAAATTTCGTTTGAAATCGCAAACGATGAGGTACTCGACGTACGTAATGTGTATAACTATCCCAATCCCATGAATCGGGAAACCCGGTTCGTTTTCGAACATAACCAACCTGCTGGTACACCTGCCCGCATTGAGATTCGTATTTTCACACTCAACGGACAGGTTATCCGAACCATTCCCACGGAAGAGGCGTTACCTGGCGGCATACTGGGCTCCGGGCTGGTACAGGTCGAGTGGGACGGCCGGGACGACGACCTCGGCAGGCCGGCCACCGGGGTGTACCTCTACAGGGTGCGTATTGAAACAGACGCCCCGGACGGCTCGCGACAGGCGAGCGATCACATAGAAAAATTGGCCATCATACGGTAGATCCTTATTGAACAAAGCGTTACAAAGTCCTTTTAATACGCATAATAAACCTGGTAAGGGTATGAAAACGGGGTTCAACCGGATCGTGATCGCATGTGCTGTCCTGGTGGCAGTCGCTCTGTTGCCGCAGGCGGCAGCAGGCCAGGCGGGCACTTCCGCCGTTGTATTTTTGAAAATCGAGCCGGACAGTCGTGCAGCGGGTATGGGCAATGCCGGTGTCGCCCTGGCAGACAATGCCAGTGCCATCTTCTGGAACCCGGCCGGACTGGCCTTCCAGACGGGTACGGAAGCGGCCATTACGCATTCCAACTGGTTGCCGGAGTTCAACGCAGGGCTCTTTTACGAGTACCTGACGGCGAAGCACCACGTTCCGGGTATTGGTACGTTTGGCGGACACCTGACCTATCTGTTCCTTGGCGAACACGATGGTCGAGACGACCAGAACAATCCCACGGGTACATTCCGGTCGTATGACCTGGCAACAGGGCTCTCCTATGGCGTGAAGGTCACCGAGCGTTTCGGTATTGGTACAAGCCTTCGGTTCATCTATTCGAACCTGGCGCCAGGGCAGACCATTGGTGCCGAGCAGACCAAGGCCGGCGTGGCTACCGCGTTTGACGTTGCGGGCCTCTACCGGAGTGGTCAGTTCGGGCTCGGCGGTGAGGCGAAAGGAACCCTCTCGCTTGGTTTCAACCTGGCCAACATGGGGTCGAAGATCAGCTATTCGGACAATGCCCAGGCCGACCCCATCCCGACCAACCTGCGACTGGGTTATGCCTTCAAGGTGGACTTTGACGAATTCAACTCGCTGACGTTGGTCACGGACTTCAACAAGGACATGATTTCCTTCTCTGGGGAAGGTGCCGATCGCGAGGCGGACCCGTTCTACGAGAGTATTTTCTCCTCGTGGAAGTCAGTCAAGATTCAGACGAATTCACTGTCGGAGGACGAAGCAGAGTTTGAATCGTTGTCCGTGCTGGACCAGATGACGATTGGTACCGGCATCGAGTACTGGTACAACAGTCAGTTCGCCCTGCGCTCGGGATACTTCTATGAGAACCCGAACAACGGCAACCGGAAGTTTCTCACGCTGGGTGCAGGCGTCCGAGTCAACGTTATTGGAGTCGACTTTTCCTACATTTATGCACTTGAAGAGGACTCACCGCTGTCCAACACGATGCGGTTCTCGCTCCTGGTCGATTTCAAGAAGTAGGGCACATGAACAGCACACTGATTTTTGCCATGGGGCTGGTGATGATCGGTGTGGGAACGGGGTTTCTGTACCTGCTTTTCCGTGACAATGAGGCCAGGTGGCCTCGCGATACCATGGAGTGGCTCGGGACCGTGCTCTCGGTGCTGCTGCTCGTGTTTGCTCTCGCACTGATTGTGCTCTCAAGACAGCAGGTGGCGACGGACGAATTGCGGCGAGAGGTGGCGGCCACCGCATCGGCCTTTCAGGATATGTCGCTCGAAGTACCGGCGGGGAATTTTCAGTTCCAGCTCCTGGATAGTGGCCAGATGCTCGACATCGAATCCTACCGCGGCAAGGTGGTGATTGTCAATTTCTGGGCAACGTGGTGCGCACCCTGCCTCGAAGAATTGCCGGCCCTGAACCGCCTGCAGGAAACGTATTCGGAACAGGGTCTTCGTGTGGTTGCCATCTCGGATGAGGCGCCTGCCGAACTGACGGCGTTCAGGGAGAGCGTGCCGCTCGAGGTGGACGCAGCATTCATGCCGTTTGGTGCCAAACTGCCAACGCCGTTCACGGGGGCATTCAATGTGCGGCCGACGTCGTATATCATTGACCGTGACGGCGTTGTGCGTCGGTACCTGCTCGGAAACCGGAACTATGGCTTCTTTGAGAAGGCCATTGTTCCGTATCTGTGACGCAGATGTTTTCCCACGGACCCGTGCTGGCCAGTTCACTGCTACTGTTGGGCGTGGTTTGCTGGGTCGCCGGATGGAGGCAGCTCGGGATAGCAGGCGTTGTGAGCGGAGAAACGACGCGGCGCTGGGTGCAGGTGGGTGTAGCGCTGTCGGTGGTACTGGCCGTGCACGTGGTTCCCCGTGCAGGTATGCTTTACGCTGCCTCTATGGTCGTCCTGTTGTTGTCGCTGTTCTGGACATCCAGACCGGGCGCGTCGCAGGACTGGACCTGGTTTTCAGGAGCTGGTCCAGGCTCACTGGCCCTGCTATTGCTGTTACCCTTCTGCTGGGAGTACACGGGAGACGGAGGGTGGATACCCGGCGCCACCGGGGTCGACGAGGCCGTCGAGACGTTCCTGCTCAGGCGAGCTGTCGGCATACCGGACGGTGCCGGAATGTATGCGCTCCAGGCCGCCTTCCTTCTGGTCGCCGTTGCCGACCCGATGGCAACCATGGTGGGGCGTCACCGGGGCACCGCCGAGAAATCCACGGCGGGTAGTGTCGGATTTTTTCTCGTGGCATCGGTCCTGCTCTTATCGCTCAATGGAGCGATAGCGCTGCGGTACGGCCTGGATGTTCTGAATGGCTCGATGGCGTGGGCCGGGGTGATCGTGCTGGCCGCGGCCGCCACATCTGCCGAGCGGGTGGTGGCAGGCCGGTGGGATGACTTTTCGGTCGCCGTGGTGACGGCCGCATCGGCGCTGCTGTTTGCCATTTTCCCGGACAGCTTTACGGACCTGTTGCTGGCCGCCGTGCTGGGAGCGCTCGTGGCGTGGCTTGGACTGCATTATGGCCATGTGACCCAGCGGGGTGCCACAACAGCGGGCCTCCTGACGGCATTCGTTTGGTGGATCGGAGGCTGGCCCATGATGCTGCCCGTTCTGTTTGCTGCGGCCGTTGTCCGTGGCCGCACGTCGGGCGAGTTACTTTCCTTTCACGTTGTCGCCTGGCTGTCGGCCCTCGGTGTTGCCTTTTCGGGTACCGCCAACACGCCTGGTGTGCTGTTCTTCAGTGCCGCGCTCATTGCTTCGTGTGCTGCGGCGGCCGCATCTACCCGGTCTTCGCTCGCGCAGCAGGCACTCCTGGCCGGACTGGTCGCCATGTCCGGCTGGTGGGCGCTGCCTTCCGGGGCGGGTCTCGCGGCCATGGCGCTGCTGGTGCTGGCCGGTACCGCGGCAGCCTACACGATACATGCCCTGGCGCTGCGCAGAAAGGGATTGGTGACGATTCAGGTGCAAAACTTGATTTGTACATTTTTCGGCGCGTTCTTGGGGGCGATTCCCGTCCATTTCATCACCTTCTGACTTCCCCATGCCCTGGTACAAAAAGCTGCACTGGCAGATCATCATTGGTCTGATTCTTGGCCTCCTTTTCGGCGTTGTTTCGGCTGTGATGGGCTGGGGCGCATTCACGACGGCCTGGATTGCTCCGTTCGGGACGATTTTCATCAATCTGCTGAAGCTGATCGCGGTGCCACTCATCCTGGCGTCGCTCATTACCGGCGTAACGTCTCTTTCGGACCTGAAGAAACTGAGCCGGATCGGCGGCAAGACCATTGCCATCTATATGGGCACCACGGTGATTGCGCTGGTTATCGGACTCACGATTGTGAACGTGATGCAGCCCGGCAAGACGGTGCCTCCGGAAATGCGTGAAAAGTTGGAAGCGACGTATTCGGGCGATGCTTCGGCCCGGACATTACTTGCCGATGAAGCCAAGCAGCGGGGCCCTCTGCAGCCCATCGTGGATATGGTGCCGGAGAATATTTTGGGCGCGGCAGGCAGCAATCGCAATATGCTCCAGGTCGTGTTCTTTGCTATTTTTGCGGGAATCGGACTCCTGCTTATTCCGCGGGAGAGCGCCGAGCCCATTATTTCCTTCTTCACCAGTTTGAACGACCTGGTCATCAAACTGGTGGAAATCATCATGATTACGGCGCCAGTGGGCGTATTTGCCCTCCTCGCTGACACCATATCGAGCATTGCCGGGGACAACATAGCGCAGGTACTTGAGCTGCTGGCGGCGCTCGGGTACTATATGATCGCCGTCATCCTGGGCCTTGTACTGCACATGCTGTTCACCTACTCGAGCATGATCAAATTTTTTACGCCTCGGACGCTCAAGGAATTCTACCGGGCGATGGGACCGGCGCAGCTCGTGGCTTTTTCGACGTCATCGAGCGGGGCCACGCTGCCAGTGACCATGGAACGGTGCGAAAAGGAACTGGGGGTATCTGAAGAGGTGTCCTCGTTCGTGTTGCCGCTCGGCGCCACGATCAACATGGATGGCACGGGCCTGTATCAGGCGGTGGCGGCCGTGTTCATTGCGCAGACGCTGGGCATGGGGCTCGACCTCACGGCGCAGCTGACCATTGTGTTCACGGCCGTACTGGCATCGATCGGGACGGCGGCTGTGCCCAGCGCCGGCATTGTGATGCTGATCATCATTCTGGAGGCGGTCGGGGTTCCCAGTGCCGGGATCGCGCTTATCCTGGGTGTGGACCGTATACTGGACATGCTCCGGACGGTGACCAATGTGACGGGCGATGCAGCGGTCGCGACCGTGGTCGCCGCGAGCGAGAACCAGTTGGGGCCCATACGGTCCGCAGCGGCATGACGGTCGAACGGCCCGTCAGGTTTTCGGCCTTTCAGGTCTCAGATCGCCTATCATTTTGAGACGGAAGACTCTGGCCTTGAGCAAAACCGCCCAAATTGGTTGATCGGGCACTGATTTCTTGTTTTTGGCATAATCTTGGATAAGGCAATATGCAGTTCATTGCTGTGTTGCTGCCTCTCCGCAGCTTTGTACCTCCTGGAGAATGGTCGGGGGGGGGCCGCAGGTTGGGGGCCCCCCCCGCACACCCCCCATAACGGGGCATCAAAAAACGGTAGGATAGAAAAAGCCCCGGGCAACATCATGTTTACATGACGTCACACGGGGCGAGTGCGCTTGAGAGGATTCGAACCTCCGACCTTTGGAACCGGAATCCAACGCTCTATCCAACTGAGCTACAAGCGCGAAGACAGGCAATATAGCGATGAATGCCCGCAGACGGCAACAGCCGTTCTTCAGCCGGGCTCACATTCGGAAAACATTAATACGCTGTGCGCCTGCTCCTCCACCCATGACCGATACCGCACTCATCCAGCAATTCAAGATAGATCCAACGAGGGGCTATGCTGCGCTTCTGGATTACTACACGCCCATCATCCTGCGCATGATCCGGCGCTTCCTGAGCGACCCGGATGAGGTAATGGAGACGTACACGGCCATCTGTGAGCGTCTTCAGTACGAAAATTACAAGGCCCTGCGCGAGTTTCGCATCAACAGTGAACTGACCCCGTGGCTGAGTGTCGTTGTGGCCAATGCCTGCCGGGACCGGTTCCGTAAAAACCGGGCGACGTCTACGCCCCGCTCGGTTCTGGATCAGCTTTCTGAGCTTGAACAGAAGGTCTTCAAATATTATTACCAGGACCATATTCCGCAGTCGGAAATTCCTGACATCATTCATGGTCAGAATCAGCTCACGTGCTCGAGTGTGGACGTGAACAGGGCTGTTGCCAAAATTGACTCGCTACTCTCCATCAACAAGCGGTGGCATTTGCTGGCGGCGCTGCGGGCAAACAAGCCGGTTGTGTCCCTGGAAGATCTCGAGGCCGTCGGCTTGGCACCGGCATCCGACATGGGGCGCCCGGATAACGTGGATGATGACGAGGAGCGTGTCAACAGGCTCAATCTGGCAGTCGAGGAACTGGACCCGGAAGATCAACTCCTTATTCTACTCCGTTTCGACCATGGCATGCGCGCTGAACAAATTGCCAAGGTTATGCATTACGAGAACCACAAGTATGTGTATACTCGTCTTCGAACCATTGTGAACCGGCTGCGTCGCTCCATGACACCCGTGTCATAGGCCAGTCCCAACCTGAGGACAGATTCATTGTCGTCGTTTCCACTTGACGGACGCCTGGAGCGGGCCGCGCTGCATCCGCTTCTGGCGGCGGTACTTGGGCTGCTGTTGGCGTTTATCCTGTTTCAGGGTATCAGTACTCTCGTTGCTTTCGGGCTGATCCTCGTCTGGCATGGGGTGCCACTGGCAGACGTCGTGGCGGACATGCCTGCCGTCCTTGAGGCGTATGCCGGTGACCTGATTGTGGCCAACACGGCGGGCCAGGTGTTCGGACTGCTCATTCCTGCCCTGCTGTTTGCCCGATTGCACAGCTCAGGCTGGCCGAAAATGATGCGCGTTCGCCCGGCACCCGCCGCCTTCATGGTGGTTTCCGTACTGGCTTTGCTGGCACTCATTCCGGTCGTGCAGGCACTCGGCGCATGGGCCGACACGTGGCCGTGGCCGGAATCCATCCGGAATTTCGAACAGGGCCAGATGGATTTGATTGAACGCATCCTGCTGCAGGATTTTCCCCTCGTGTTTTCCATCTCCATGCTGGCGCTTGTACCTGCCATCTGCGAGGAATTCCTGTTCCGGGGCTACATTCAGCGTCAGGCCGAGCGTGCGCTGGGTGCTCTGTCGGGGGTGCTCTTCTCGGGCATTGTGTTCGGCCTCTACCACCTGAGGTTGACGCAGGCCCTCGCCCTGTCGGTACTGGGAATTTATCTGGCGTGGATCACGTGGCGCTCCGGCAGCATTTTGCCGGCCATTGTGGTACACTTCGTGAACAATTCCCTGGCAGCGGTACTGGGCAAACTGTCAGCCACGGGGCAGATTGAAATGGACGTGGAAACCTTTCAGGTGCCCTGGTCTATAGCTGTTGGTGGTCTGGTGGTGTTTTCCTTCCTGGTGGTCGTCTTGCATCGCACGGCTGGCGCATCTTCCGCCGAACCACTTCGATCCGACAAATTACCCAACGAATTGTCACTATAACCGGAGTCCCCGCATGAGCGAACAGCGCAGACTTGATGGATGGGTGTCCGTTTTTTCAACGGGTACGGATTACGAGGCCGATCTTGTGCAGAGTCGGCTGACCGACGCAGGTTTGGCGCCCGTCATCCATTCCAAGCGTGACCACGCGTACAGCCTCAATGTGGGTACGATGTCGACCGTGCATGTGATGGTGGCACCGGACGAAGCGGAGCGCGCACGCCAGGTACTGGCTTCACCGCCGTTTACGGACGCAGAACTGGAGGACATGGCGCTGCGCGCCGATCCCGACCGCCCTCCCGAACCCGAATCGTAATCGCGTCCGGTATGAAGCGGATTGCAACGGCCATTCTGGGCGGAACGTGTATCGTGGGCAGTCTCTGGCTGGGGCTTTTCTGGTTCTGGTCGGTCATGGTGCTCGTAGCGCTTGCCGCCCAGTATGAACTTTTTCAGATGCTCCGATTACGGTCGCAGCCTGTTGATCTGGTGTTCTCGATGGTGGCCGGATTTTGCATCATGTTGCATGTGGTGTGGCCGTATTGGTATGCGGCGCTTGGTGTAACCGTGTTGCTGTTTGTTCTCTTCCTGGAAAAAGGAGGGAGTGAGCGCCGCCCCATGGAGCGAGCGGCCAACCTCATGTTGTCGCTGGCATGGCCGGTTGCCGGCCTGTCATTTCTTCCGGCTGTGTATAGGCTGCTGGTACATGGGAGCCAGAGCGCTTTTTTTGTCATGCTCCTGTTGTTGGCCCTCGTCTGGGCATCCGATATCGGTGCCTATTACACAGGTCGGACCCTGGGTCGCCACAAACTGGCTCCCCGTATTTCACCGGGAAAGACGTGGGAGGGGGCCGTGGGTGGGTTCGTGGCCGCGCTGCTTCTGGCGTGGGGAGCGGTTGCGTCAGGCATGGTGGACCTTTCCCTGACCCATGCGCTGGCCTTCGGGGTGATTGCGGCCACCATAGGCCCGGTGGGGGACCTGCTTGAGAGTGTTTTCAAGCGGAGTGTGAATGTCAAGGATTCCGGGACGCTGCTCCCGGGTCACGGTGGCTTCCTGGACCGGTTCGATGCATTCATTCTGGTTGCTCCGGCATACTGGATCTACTGGAACGTGATGAATATCCTACCGTAGACAGGGTTTGAACAGTATTCAGGTCAGCTATGGGCTTGTTTGGTCCCTCAAAACGAAGTCGACATCGCCGTTTCTCCTACGAACCGCGATACTATGATCCAGAGCGGGAAGAACGTCTTTCCCGTCGCATGACTATCATGTCCCATTCCCGCCGTCGTCGCAGCCCTGCCGGACTCATTTACTTCGGCATGTTGCTCGCGTTCGCCATCTGGATCTATCAGAGTATCAGCGCGTGAGCACCGAGGAGAAGGACGGCATCATTGCCGTAATGCCCGCTACGTTGTCGAACAAGATTGCGGCGGGCGAAGTGGTTCAGCGACCGGCCTCGGTTGTGAAAGAGCTCATTGAAAATGCGCTCGATGCGGGCGCGGGGCGCATTGATGTCCATTTGCAGGGATCGGGGAGTACGCTGATTCAGATCGTGGACACGGGATCTGGCATGAGCCCATCCGATGCGCTGCTGGCTTTCAAGCGGCATGCCACGAGCAAAGTGCGTGAGGCCAGCGACCTGGAGTGCATCCACACGCTCGGTTTCCGGGGGGAAGCGCTGGCGTCCATTGCGTCCGTGTCACAGGTCGAGCTTCGTACGCGCCGGAAGGGAGACGAGGTGGGCATGCGGGTGCGCCTTGACGGGGGGGAGGACGTTCAGCAGGAGCCAGGTCCGGCCGCAGTCGGGACGTCCATCGCGGTGCGGAATCTGTTCTTCAATGTGCCGGCGCGGCGCAATTTCCTCAAGCGTCCCCAGACGGAACTCAAGCATTGCATGGATGTCGTGACGGTGCTTGCGCTTTCGCATCCGGGCGTCCACTTTCACCTGGAACATGAGGGGAATGAACTGCTCGACGTGAAGGCGCAGGCTACGGGCACGTTTTTCGAAAAAGTTACCCGGCGGGCCGCCGATCTGGCCAGTGTGCCCGATGCCCGGGAACTGATCGATGTGGAAGAATCGACCAGTTATCTGCGGGTCCGGGGCGTTCTCGGACCGCCGGATGTGTACCGGAAAAGCCGCGGGCAGCAATACCTGTTTGTGAATGGGCGGTACGTGAAGCACCGCTCCCTGGAGCACGCCGTACTGTCTGCCTACGAATACCTGTTGCCAGACGATACCTATCCGTTTTATGTCCTGTTTCTGGACATCGATCCGCGCCATGTGGACGTGAATGTGCATCCGGCGAAGGCGGAGGTCAAGTTTGATGACGAACAGGGTGTGTACAGCATGCTGCGTACGGTCGTCAAGCGGGTGGTCAGCGTTCACAGCCTGACGCCGGAGCTTTCGAAGGGGAGCACGTCCTCTCCGGCAGGCGATGGCCTGCACATTGATCTGCCGCGGCATGCTCCGGGCCAGGGGGGCCGCCAGGATGCATCGCCGGCCTGGGTCCGGCAGGAGCATCCGGGGCGGACGGGTCATTTGTCGGGGCAGGCCGGGTACCTGTCGGAAGAGCTCCTCGGCGCTGTCCTTTCACAGACGCACGTGGCTTCGCAGGCAACCATGTCGGCGGATGCGCCAGAGGTGCTCCAGGGCGCCACCCAGCCGCCGGATCAACTGCTCTGGCAGGTCCATGGCGCGTATATTCTGACGCAGATCCGATCGGGCCTTGTGATTCTGGATCAACAGCGGGCCCACGAACGCATTCTCTACGAACAGACCCTGGCCACGCTCGATGGAGGCGTCGGCATGAGTCAGCAGCTTCTGTTCCCCCAGACCGTTGCCCTCTCGCCGAGCGACTTTACGCTCTACGGGAGTCTTCAGGGTGAACTGCAGCAGCTTGGGTTTGATGCAGAGCCCTTCGGCGGCAACACGGTAATTGTGCGCGGCGTGCCGGCGGACATCCGAACGGGAGATGAACGTTCTGTTCTGGTAGATGTGATCCAGTCATTCGAGGAGGAGCGGGAGTACGAGAAGACGGCTGGTCCTTCGGTGGGCGCGTCGTCGGCGAGCGGGCACACAGCGCACCGGGATCGATTGGCGCGGGCGGTGGCGCGCCGAAGCGCCATTCAGGCGGGCTCCCGGCTGACGGAAAAGGAAATGCGGTCCCTCATGGATCAACTCTTCCAGTGCCGCGAGCCATACCGGGCACCGGATGGCCGCGCCACGCTGGTAAAACTTACTGTCGATGAAATCCGCTCCCGATTTGATCGTTGACGAGGTTCGGGCACGCCTTGGCGACTGGTCCGGCCGGCCCCTGCTTCTGGGATGCAGCGGTGGGGTCGATTCAATGGTCCTCGCGCACGTGCTCGTTACGCTGGCGTGGCCGATTGAAATCGCCCATGTGGACTACGGGTTGCGACCCGATTCGGGCGCCGATGCAGACCTGGTTCAGGACTGGTGTGCCGCGCACGACATTCCTTTCCACGTGCTCCGAGCTGGGGCATGCCCCGAGTCGGGCTCCCGGCAGGCCTGGGCCCGCGAGGTGCGCTACCGGTTCTTTGCCGACAGAGCACAGGCGCGCGGACTTGACGGCGTCGTTGTGGCCCATCATGCCGACGACCAGGCTGAAACGGTCGCCTTGGCGCAGGCGCGCGGAAGTGGTATCGATGGCCTCTCGGGCATGGCACCTGTGGCGCCGCTTCCGGCGCCGCCGTCCGCAGACGACACTGTGCGGAGCGTAGCGCAGCGCGTGCCTCTGCCCCTGCTGCGCCCCCTGCTCGGTACGGACCGCGCAGCTATTGAGGCGGCGGCCACAGCGTGGGGCGTGTCGTTCCGGACCGACTCGTCGAATACAGACACACGTTTCAGGCGCGCCGCTGTTCGGCGCGACATGACCGAACACCGGAAGCATGAATTTCTTGAAACGGCGCGCATCTCCCGGGCACAGGCCGCCCGCTGGTTGCATGATCTGCCGGAGAGCCTCCGTGAAGCACTCGGCAGGGGAGGGGCACATGCCCGCTGGATTCCCCTGATGGAACTACGCAGCCTGACCAAGGACCACCGCGCCTGGTACGTGCTTCGCCTTGCCGCCTCCCTGCATGCGTCTGCGCCCCGGCGCCGAAGCTGGGTTGCGGCGGTCAGCAAGCTGATGGACAGCCCGCCCGGAGCGCGGCTTTCGGTAGGCGCGCTCCAGGGCATTCGGGACCGGGATGCCCTCTTCGTGTATACGGCGGCCTTCGTGAGACACATGAAAACGACAACCCGGAAGGTTGAAGTGGACGTTCCGAGTGCCTGTGGCGAGAAGGTTTCTGCAATTTTCGGCGTGGGAACGTACCGCATTTCGCGCTGCCCGGGCGGCGCTTTGCCCGTCGGGGCGGCCCCGGTGTCCGCCGGCGAGGCCGCTGGAGTTGATCGCGGGCTCTGGTTGGACCCGGCCTGCGTGCGCGGCCGGCTCTTTTTGCGGCGCTGGGCGCCGGGAGATCGGTTCATTCCGCTTGGCGCGTCCGGCAGTACAAAAATCAAGAAATTTCTGGTCGATGCGGCGATTGCGCCCTCCATGAAGCCCTTCGTCGCGGTACTCGTCGATGACGAGGGCATTGTGTGCGTGCCCGGGCACAGGGCTGCCGAACGGTTTCGCGTATCGGACCCGTCAAAACCGGTACTGTGCGTGGAGTGGGAGCCCGGTAGTGCGTATTTTCCGCCCGCGCCCTGAGTATCCATTCCATATCCGCTGTAACCATCCCTTCCCGGACCTGCCATGTCCCCACCTGCACTTGAACACCATTCGGACGACCACATCTCAGTCCGGGGGGAACCGTTTCGCGTGTACATTGACCGCGACCGGCTTGCCCGGCGCGTAGAAGCGCTGGGCGAGCAGATTTCACAGGACTACGAAGGACTACGGCCCATCCTGATTGGTGTGCTGAACGGAGCCTATATTTTTCTTGCCGATCTCATGCGGGCCATTCGAATCGACTGCGAAGTCGATTTCATGAAGCTGTCGTCCTATGGCGCAGAGCAGATATCGAGCGGCACGGTCCGGTCCTTGAAGGAAATTGACGCGGACATTGAGGGGCGCCACGTGATTATTGTCGAGGACATCGTGGATACGGGACTCTCCATGCAGTATATCCTTGACGCGCTCTCGCACGAGCAGCCGGCATCGATGCAGGTGGCCACCATGCTGCACAAGGCGGCCGCCACGAAAGTGGACCTGGAACTGCGCTACGTCGGGTTTGAGATTGACAACCTGTTTGTCGTGGGGTATGGCTTGGACTATGGTCAGGTCGGCCGGAATTTGAAAGATATTTTTATTCTGGACCGGGAGTAGAAGGGTGTTGATGAACCAGCGTGCGTAAAGATGCGGGCGTCGTCACGTCCCGTGGACATCGCGGATGACCGCTTCCAGGTGACTGGCCAGACGGGCCACGTCTTCGAAGGAGTTGTAGAGTGGCACGGGAGCCGCACGAATAATGTCCGGCTCGCGCCAGTCGCAGCGCACGCCGCGGTCTTGGAGCGCGTTGTAGACATGGCGGCCGCGGCCACGAAGCACGCGCAGGGAGAGTTGGGCACCCCGCTCGTCGGGGCCAGCCGGTGTGATGATGCCAATATCGTCGGGTAGCCGCTCGGCAAGCGCGTCTTCGAGAAATCTGGTGAGCCGAACGCTTTTTTCGCGCAGGGCGGTCATACCGACCGCATCGAAGGCATCGAGTGCGGCGTCGAGGCCTGCCAGCATGAGAATGGAAGGATTGGAGAGTTGCCAGCCCTCGGCGCCATCGGCGGCGCGGAAGGTCGGATCCATGCGAAAGCGCTCCGCCAGGTCGACGCCCCACCAGCCCGCCACGTGGGGCCGGGCGGTGTGACGTTCGTGCACGAAAATGGCGCTCGGCCCGCCCGGCCCGGAATTCAGGTATTTGTACGTGCACCACGCGGCAAAATCAACATTCCACGCGTGGAGTTCGAGGGGCACATTACCCGCGGCATGGGCCAGATCCCAGCCAGCCAGTACGCCGACATCGTGGAGGCGGGCCGTGATGCCTTTCATGTCCATGAACTGTCCGGTCCAGTAGTTCACACCACCAATCAGGCTGAGGGCGATTTCAGGGCCGTGCATGTCGAGCGACGCGGAGAGCGCGCCATCGCTCAGCGTACCGTTGCTCAGCACGTTGCCGGCACCTGGTACGTCGTCGGCGCCTGGCACCAGGATCGCAGCTTCCGGGTCCACGCCATGCAGCGCAAGATGCGAGGCCACCACGTGCGAATCGGACGGAAAGGCGTGCGGTTCCATCAGAATGCGGAATTTCCCCGGTTCGGGTCTATAAAAGGCAGACAGGAGCAGGTGCAGGTTCACCGTCAGGCTGTTCATGACGGTGACTTCGCGGGCCTCGGCGCCGACGAGGGGTGCCAGGCGCTTGGCGAGCGGACGGTGATAGGTCGTAAACGGGCGATCGCCGGTGAAGTGGCCATCCACGCCGAGTGTGGCCCATGCGGAGAGCACCTCTTTGACGCGCTGCGCGGCAACGCGGGGCTGCAGTCCGAGCGAGTTGCCCGTGAAGTAGAGTATGCGCTCGCCCGTAGACATTTTTGGCCAGTGAAACGCCTCGCGCCATGCGGAAAGTGGATCCTCTCGATCCAGGGCACGCGCTGCGCTCAGCAGATCGGCCGTGGTGCGGCGTGTCCGGTGGGGGCGCAGGGCAGGATTGGAATGGGTCATGGGTCGTCGGGTTGGGGGCCACTGCCATCGGGGTAGAACAGGGGGCGGCTCGGGGCGGCGTCCGAATCGAACGGGGGTATCTGGAGGTCAAGCCAGCCGAAACCATCCTTTAGGCCATCCGGGACGCGAATGAGTTCCGTGATGGTCATGTCGAGCGGGTCAGGGCCTGGTGCTGCGGCATGGGGCACAACCGATCCCGGAGCCAGCCCCCAGAAGGCCCGGTGAGCGGCGAGCCTGCCGCCATCGTCCACGGGGTCAACCGACGGCGCATCGATCAGAAGATGCCGAAATCCGGAGGCCCGGATCCAGGCAGCTGCCGCTTCCGAAAGGGGGCGGGGTGATTCCGGCGAATTCCTTCGGGGCGTGTGCGGCATGTCGCCCCTGTTCCACGACCGCGTACGTAAAATGAGCGCATCGGGCGCGCGTCCGTGCGGGTCATGTCCGGTCGGTGCGGCCGTGCGTGCTGCGGCCGCGAGTTCGGCAAGGGACACTTCGGCCCGTGGCGGTCCGTACCGCTCACGTTCCTCTTCCTGCTTCGGCCCCCGCTCCTGCTCCTTCCTGCGTACGGTCACGAGAAGCGCGCGAAGAGGGGCGGGCCGCCATACATCGACGAGCGAAATGCGCGCGTGAGTGATGTGACCCACGCATTCGGTATGGGTGCCGTGGGCGTGTGGCGTAATGGTCAGCGTCTCCACATTGCACGACGCACCATCAGCCACATGCCCGGAAAAGTCATCGGTGTGCGCCCACACGCATGAGGCCCGGGGCAGGCCAAACGCCGCGGGCTGCGAGCCATCGAACCGGATGGGGACGGAGAGGTCTACGGGACTGCTTCCAGTCGGGAGTTTGGACGACATGCGGGACATCAGGATCGGGACAGGGCTTCTTTCGGACAACATACCCATGAACGCTCCTTCCGGGCCCAGGTGTCCAGCTGCATCACGGAACCTGCAACATCGGCCAGCTCTTCCACCTGCCCGTCGCGTCTGAGGATCCCGATTCCATCCCGGTCGGTCGAATACGCTTCATGCCGGGTCGTCTCCGTGCCCAGAAAATGGGCCACGTTCCTCTCGGAGTCAGTTATTCCATTGGCGCGCAGCCACGAGGCCACCTGGTCACGCAACTCGTGGGCGGCTGGCACGTCATCGTCCTCATCCAGGAACGATACCCGGAAAAAATCGCGCGTCAGGAATCGCTGGCACAAATGGGCCAGCACCGGGTCACGCGCCGTACACCAGGCTTTCAGGCTGAAAATGATGTCCGTATCGTCCAGGTCAACAAACGCTGACAGGACGGCACTCGTAGTCAGATCGCCGGCTCCGAAATCGCTATCCAGGAAGAACAGGAACCGGGTGGATGCACCCGCCGCGACGTCCACACCCTCCTGCCCCAGGGCACCTCCAAGGTGGTCCCGGACGCGGCCAATGATGCTCTTCAGGAGAAAATCGCCCGAAAGTACCGTCTTGTGCAGGTATACCTGCCAGTACATGAGACGCCGGGACAGCAGGAAATTTTCGACTGCGTAGCGCCCCTTGGCCTCGACGACGAGGCGGTTGCGGCCCAGCCGGTCATCGTGGACCACACGCAGGGTACGGATAATGCGCCCGACGCCCACGCTTCCCTCCACGACGCCTGTGTAATAGGAATCGCGGCGCAGGTAGTCGAGCCGGTCCATGTCGAGCTGGCTTGACAGCAGACTGTGGAGCCAGGCGGGAGGGAGATTGGTGCCGCATTCGCCGTCAAAAATGGCGAGGGCGCGGGAAAGGGCCCCATCGAACCGATTGTTCAGACGCAGGATCAGGGCCCGGGAGAGGTCTTCGTGCCGGGTGCCTGAAAGCAGGCTGTGTTCGAGCGTGTGGGAGAAGGGGCCGTGGCCCACGTCGTGCAAGAGCGCAGCAATGAGGGCCGCCTGCACGTCTTCGGCAGTAAGTTCGGTGCCTTTCTCGCGGAGCGATACGAGGGCATCGTGCATGAGGGCCATGGCACCGAGAGCGTGCCCGAAGCGGGAATGCTCGGCGCCCGGAAAGACCATGTGGCCCACACCCAGTTGCCGGATACGCCTGAGTCGCTGCACTTCCGGCGTCTGAACCAGATCCAGAATCAGATCCTTGGGAACGGAGACGAATCCGTGGACCGGATCCGAGAAAAGTTTGAAACGACCGATCACGGAAGTGTCTGACATGTTGTATATAACCTGCTCATGAATGGTAACATACGCAGGCGTGTTCACTCCTCCACATATTGGCCCGCTCCTTTCTGTTGTGCTGGACGTGCCAGATGCGTTCCGGCCCGTGGCGTGGTACGGCATGCGCATGGCGCTCATGCCCTTTCGGGTGCAGCCGGTTCTGATCCATGCATCGGACGCTGGCGCGGATGACGTGGGTATCTGGTACAGCTGTTCAGGAGACGGCGCGGTCGGGGCGTCCGGGCCGTCGGGTCTCGCCGGGCCGTCGGGTGCTCGGGGGCGGTCGGGAAAAAATGCACCGCCAAACTGGTTCCGGATTGCAGCGCCGCCGCATACGGTCGCCACGTTTCTTGAGCGCCGGCCGCTTCGGGCCGCGTACATACGTTTTGATGATGACATACCGGTACTGTTTCCGTGTGCGGGAGACGTCACTAATGACCCCATTGCCGGCTCGGCATACCTTCTGGGGCTCTGGCACGAGACCATGACGACCGCCCGGGACGAACATGGACGCATGCGGGACGCGGACACCCTCGTTGCGCAGCTCGGTGCTGCGGAGCGCCCGGTGGCCGACGTAATCCGACTCGCATTTGGAATGGAATTGGAGCGGCACGGCCTGGCGCTCGAACGCCGCACGTTTGGCGCGGCCTCCTGGGCGTTCTGCGCTACGCATGACATTGATTACGACCGCAAGTGGCGAAAGGGGATTTTCTACAGGGAAATCATGGAGCGCGGCCTACTCGGCCGCGGAAGGTTGGCGCACCTTTTCGGCGCGGCCCGAGGAGCGGGTTTGGCGGTCAGCGGCAGGGATCCGTTCCGGCGCGCCACAGCCCGCATGCGGGAGGAGGTCGAGGCCCGCGGGGGGCGGAGCACCTATTTTTTCAAAGCTGGGGCCCATGGATTCCGGGACGTGGCCTACAGCCTTACGACATCGTTCATGCGGGCTCAGATGCGGGCACTCATTGAAGGCGGGTTCGGCATTGGCCTGCATCCATCGTATTTCGCCTGGGACCGGCTGGACTGGATGCACGAGGAGCATGAACGCCTCCAGAAGGCATCTGGACAGCCCATTGACTCGGTCCGCATGCACTACCTCCGGTGGTCGCATCCAGACACCCCGAGGCTGCTCGCACGGGAAGGTTTCCGGGTCGATTCGACGGTGGGGTTTTCCGCGTCGGCGGGGTTCAGAGCGGGTACGTGTATGCCCTTTGCCCTCTTCGATACCAACGCCATGCAGGAACTGGAACTGTGGGAAGTCCCCCTGATCGCCATGGAATCGGCGATTTTCAACCGGTTGGGGGCGAGTGGGGCGGTGGCAGTGGATTTGACCCGGAGTCTCATGCAGACGTGCGAAGAGTTGGGAGGTGTCTTTACGGGCTTGTGGCACAACACGTTATGGGACGAGGCGGAATATCCGGGCTGGGGGCACCACTTCACCTGGACGCTCGACCGGGCGCGCTCGCATGCCGCCGCCATGCTGCGCGTGGACGAGATTCCCGGGGCGTGGTCATGACGCGAACGGACGACATTGTCTGGGCGGCGCGTGTCCTGCGCGAAGGAGGGCTGATTGCCTTTCCGACCGAGACCGTGTACGGTTTGGGGGCGCATGCGCTTATGCCGGAGGCTGTCGGGGCCATTTTTACGGCGAAGGGGCGCCCGCAGGATAATCCGCTGATTATACACATCGGGAGGCGGGAGGATGTGTACCGCGTCGCGCGTGACGTTCCAGGACATGCGCTGCGGCTCATGGACGCCTTCTGGCCGGGACCACTGAGTATCGTGTTGCCGCGGGGACGCGACGTGCCGGACGTCGTGACGGCGGGACGAGACACTGTCGCCGTTCGTATGCCGGATCACGCCGTTGCCCTGCGCCTGTTGCAATTGGCGGGTGTGCCGGTGGCGGCGCCCAGCGCGAACCGCTCCGGAAGACCGAGTCCGACCACGAGAGAGGCTGTGCTGGAGGATCTCGGCGACCGTATTGATGGTGTTCTTGAGGGCGGCGCTGCCCGCGTGGGTTTGGAATCGACCGTTGTGGACTGCACCGGCCTGGTGCCGGTCGTGCTCCGCCATGGGGGCGTGTCGCTGGAAGAGTTGCGCCTCGTCGTGCCCGGGACGCGTCTTGCCACGATGCTGGAATTGGCCTCGGGCCGCAGCCCCGGCATACAACACGCCCATTACCGTCCGCGTGCCCGCGTCCGGCTTGTTTTCCCGGGAAGTGCAGTGCTGGTGCGCGGTGCCACGGTGGGCGATGCGACGGTGGGCGATGCGGCGGGGGGCGGTGCCATGGGGGGCAGTGTGCCTGACGGCTGCGCATGGATTGGGTTGTCGGAGCCACCGGACGCTGGCTCGGCAGAGCGCGAGGGACGGGCACATTACACCCAGTGGGCGAAAAAAGCGGTGCTGCCGGACGTAGAATCCTATGCCCGGCGCGTGTTTGCCTTTTTTCGGGAGTGTGATCGGGAAGGATTGACGGATATCTACTGCCAGGCGGTACCCCGAGAGGGCCTTGGCGCCGCGCTGATGGACCGCCTGGAACGGGCGTCGGGCGCGGGAACGTTACCGGGAACGTGACCCTGAACACGTGAAGCGGGCCCCGGCACCCTCTCAGAACCGGACGCGAAAACCAAGGGTCCGTGCGCCCGTAATGGGTTCAATAACAGGGCCGTTGGTGTCCGGGCTCTGCGAGCCGTGCCTCCGGGAGAGCCACCAGGCGGTTGTTGTGCCCACGAATGCACCACCCAGGACATCGGATGGCCAATGGAAGGCCAGTGCGACGCGGGAGGTTGTCGTGGCGAGGGCCAATCCGCCCAGTACCCAGGTGGCCGTGCCCGGGTAGTAGAATACCCACGGCATGATGCCGGCAAACACGGTGGTGGCGTGACCGCTTGGGAAGGAAGAGTTCCCGGAAAAAGGCTCGAAGGAGCTGGCGCCCAGGTCCTGGAAAGGGCGCGCCCGTCCGAAGGTGACCTTCAGAATGTTGGTACCCAGGTTGGCGAGCGCGAGCGCCTCCATGCTGGTGAATGCCGCATTCTGCGCGCGCGTACTACCCTCAAAGAGCGTACCCACGAAGATCACCAGCGCGAGGGGACGCATGGCGTCCGCATCGCCAAACTCTTCTGCGGCTCGGAAAAATTCCACAGCACCGAGGGACTGGGCTCTCCGCGACAGGGGCGCGTCCCACGCCGATGTCGTAGCAATGACAAGGCCAGCTGCGGCTACACGCAAGGGGGGAGTATGGACGAGCGCCGCCGGGACGGCCCGGATGTCCGACGAAAGCCAGCGTACAAACCGCAACGGGTCATCGCTGGACTGGGCCCGTGCGCTGTGCCGGCCGGAAACGGCAGGCAGCAGCAGCGTGCTCGTCGCAGCCATGGACAGCGTTACCAGCACGGCCATCACGGCCGTTCGAATATGCATGCGTGGCAGAGCCATCCGAAACGTGTATCTTCGCGGGTGAATCAGGGCCTGTGGACAAGCCCCAAAATACTATGATTATGAGCGACATCCATATACGCCGGGCAGGTGTCCCGGACGCACGACTACTCGTACCGCTGTTTGACGGGTATCGGCAGTTTTACCGAAAACCAAGTGATCCCGGACGTGCGCAGTCGTTTCTGACCGAACGACTGGAGCGCGGCGAAGCCGTAGTGTTTCTGGCGGAAGCCGTGTCGCCGGTCGGATTCACGCTGCTCTACCCGTTGTTCTCGTCTGTACGCATGGCACCGGTCTGGCTGCTGAACGATCTGTTTGTGCACGCGGATTTCAGGCGGCAGGGCGTTGGCGAGGAACTGCTCAGGCAGGCAGAACACTTCGCCCGCGAAGAGGGCGCGGCCGGGCTGGAACTGGCCACGGAGAAAGAAAATACAGCGGCCAAAACGGTTTACGAACGACTCGGATGGACGCTCGAATCGGCCTTTGACCACTATTCCCTGGAGTTTTCGGCGCCATGAACGAGACGGGAAGGGTGCGCTCAATGACCTTTCCGGCCGGAGACGGGCCAGCGCTGATGGTGCACGGCGGGGCGTGGGACATACCGGCTGCCGAGTGGGCTGCGCACGAAGATGGGCTCGATGCGGCGCTTTCCAACGGCGTCGACCTACTGCGCAGCGGGGCGGCGGCGGTGGATGTGGTCACAGAGGTGGTAGCGCGCATGGAGACGCATGGCGCTTTCGACGCGGGCAAGGGATCGGTGCTGACCCAGGGGGGGTACGTGGAAATGGACGCAGGTATCATGTGTGGCCGCCGCGCCGTATACGGCGCCGGGGCCAAACAAGATAACAGCGTACAATTGAACCTAACCCCCCAGGGTCAGCACCGATACCAT
>JAJCYR010000097.1 GCA_029262775.1 Bacteroidota bacterium | reverse complement strand
CTACTGCAGAACCGTCGAAATTATTGATTGATTTCTCTGCCTGTGCTACTTGTTTTTTTGTATCTTTAAAATTATCGGCTAATGGATCGATACCCTTCTTACCTAAATCTACAGCATCCTTAAAAGCACTATTCTGAGCGTCAGTCATTGTGCTCAAGTCATCCGCATAAGCGAGTGCTGCAGAACCACCATTATTAAATAATCCTGGGAGTTCTAATAAGCTTTGTTGACCTTCGGGATCTAGAATTTCTAAATCACGTAATGATGGATTTAGATTAAAATTAGGAGGTAGCTGAAAATCTACAGGAATATCAATAACTATTCCGGATCTTGCTTTCTCTAACTCTTCTCTTATTGAGTTTATTTTCTCTTGAATTTCATTTGCAAATTCTATTTGTTTATTTATTGCCTCTTCTGTTATAGGTATTCCATCAATACTACGATTAGGATTTTCACCAAATAACTCTAAATCTTTCTGAGCTGCACCAATAGATTTACCCAACTCACCTGCTCTATCTTGCAAAGCTTTCAATCTATCATCAATAGTAGGAGGTGGTGGATTCACTTCAAAAAGGCTCTTCAAATCATTTTCTAATTGAGCTAGCACCTTCCTTGCCTCGAAAGCTAGTAAAAATTTAAGAAGAGTAGAGAGTGCTCCACTAGGTCCTACACCAATATTTCCTGTCTGTGTTGCAGTAGCAAAGGTTGAAGTTTCTGTTCCTGTAGATGCCTTTAGTAATAAAGGATTTACTATCTTTATAAGCGTTTGCTCGAAGGTACTTAATTGTTTAAGTTGTTTTTCGTCAAATTTAACTATACCAATAACAGCCATATCTTTGTTGACCTCTCAATTTTAGGAGTTTACGTGTTGTATAGCAATTAATTTTTTTCAGATTTATAACTAGATTTGTTAACTATCTTAGTTATCATTTATCAAATGACCGGTATATGTCCTAAATGTCACTACTCAGGTCGAGGGGAAAAAAATAGACTATTTGATAAATGGGGTGCGAACACTAACTTAACTTTTGGTCTGGGTGTTTTAACATATTATCTTTACAGTATTTCGTATGGTAGTATGCAGGACGAAGGTCCATTATTTACGCTTATAGATTCTATTATCTCTCTTTCCATAGCAATTGGATTAATAGCAGCATCTTTCTTAGAATCTAAAACTTGTCCCAAATGCGACCATGACCCTATGCTTTCATTTGAAGAAGCAGAAGCTCTTAAGAATCTTAAGGAAAAGGATTTAAAATCTAGTAAAGACACGTCAGAAGAATCCTCCCCACAATCCACCTAGCCCTTGGAGTAGTCATTCTGAACTTATTTCAGAATCTCATCTTTTAATCTTTTTTTTATGCCTTCCTTAGGAAAAGGAAGGTTAGGATGGATTTATAAGTAGCCCGGCACTATATAGCTTTGCTTACTGAATATAAACTATATGCTTACCCAATATCTGACAACGACCTTTTGCAATACCTCCTTAAGCCGCCAACCTAAATTTTTGTTTATTTTCTCTAAAATCATCCAAATTTATAACATTTTGTGATTTTTCCTTATCCTTCTTGCCGCCAATTGCACCACTGATCAAATCAAAGATGTTCCCCTTTTCTCCGTTAAGAGTAGCTTCAAACGCTATGCGTATCGGGTCTGTAAGGAGCTTTGCCGCAAAATCCGCAAATGTATCGAGCATGCTGTCGGTCAGGTCGTCCCACAGATCCCCTATACTACTAAAGTCGCCCTTGATTGCGTTCGAGATAAAACCCGAGAACGTATTGGCAATACTCTTTGCTATATTCCCCGCTAACGCTCCAAGCGAGCTAAGCGCTTTCTTTCCAATCTCTGATGATTTTTTTAATCCCTCACCGACACTCTTAGTCCGCTCTACAGTTTCTTTTGGAACGACTTCTTCTGGTGTTACTGTGTCTACAGGTATATTTGAAAGCTTATCCTGTATATCTATATTTGATGTTTCGTCATTAAAACCGCCAAGGGTTTTCTCCGCCTGGGCTACTTCTTTAGAAAACTTCTTCTGCGCCCCAGCTCCGGCAACTAAACCAGGCCCCAGCATCGCAATTGCACCATCAAGTAAATCAACACTACTGCTTTGTTGATCGATTGACTCTTTAGTATTGTCAATTTCTTCCTGGAGTTGTTTTTGTATTTCAGGATCGAGTGGTTCAATATTAAGTTTTAAGCCTTCTGCCGGTATATCGGCACCTAATTCTTGTAATTGTTTTATTGCTTCTTCTTCATCTTTTAATAGTTTCTTTAATAGATTTTGTTCGTTTTCCAGGTTGGTTTCCTGTTTCTTTAAAAGAGCCTCATTATCCTCTACTATCCCCTCGGCATTTTTAACATCCTCTCTTATTTGGTTTATTTCAGCTTTTAACGGATTTTCTCTTACCAAATTTTCATCGAACAACCTTTTTTTAGTTTCATCCAGTTCGATCAGCCTTTTCTCTATTGCTTCTATCTCAGCTTCAAATTCAGCTCTTTGCTCGGCCGTTAATGGCTTATTTATGAATGGAAAATTATTAGTTTCTAAGGCATTTTCAAGTGTAGATTTTTGTTCCAATTTACCTATTGACTGAATAATAGCCTTTAATTCCTTGAAGTTTGTAATCAAACCTCTAGGATCCAGTGCTATAACAATATCAGCTAATTGATTACCTGATGGGCCACCAAAAGGTAAAGTGAGTAAATCGCCAACATCCTCGAGAGCCTCTCTAGTAAGTTGGCTATTTTTAACCTGTAATTGTTTCTGTAGTGATTCAATCTCATTCTGCTCATCACGTATCTTTATCTTCGTTGCTTCTATATTGTTGTTAATGCGATCGA
>JAJCYR010000096.1 GCA_029262775.1 Bacteroidota bacterium | reverse complement strand
AGTGGCAGCCCTGAAGTACCGTCCATTCGCGGCCGAAATCCGGGAGTACGACGCGGTGGCTCGTGGCGGGCTGGTGGAAGAAGATAAAGAGCGTCGCATCGTCAATGGGAGATCCGTCCGAACGGACATCCCGAATGCGGTTGCCGTGCAGGATGAGGCCGACCGAGTGGCGCGCGCCGTCGTGCCAGTCGCCGGTCGTCATGGGGCGGCCGTGGGCGTGCCACCAGGTGCCTTCGCGTGTCGACTGGATGAAGGCGCGGCGGCGCAGTGACGGATGCCGCCGGCGCAGCGCAACGAGCGAGCGCACGAAATCCAGGAAGCTCTGCTCGCGCTCGCCGAGCGACCAGTCATACCACGTGATGTCGTTGTCCTGGCAGTAGGCGTTGTTGTTGCCGAGCTGGGTGCGGCCCATCTCGTCGCCGCCGAGGATCATGGGGACCCCCTGCGAAAAAATGAGCGTGGCCATGAGGCTGCGCATGAGGCGGTCGCGCTGCAGCAGGATGTCGGCGTTGTCCGTCGGCCCCTCGACGCCGCAGTTCGTGCTGTAATTCGGCTCGTGGCCGTCCCGGTTGTCTTCGAGGTTGGCCAGGTTGTGCTTCTCGTTGTAACTCACCAGGTCGCGCAGCGTGAAGCCGTCGTGCGCCGTAATGAAATTGATCGATGCATGCGGGCGGCGGCCCGAGTTGGCGTAGAGGTCCGAGCTGCCGGTGACGCGGGTGGCGAACTCCCCAACCTGGTGCTGATCGCCCCGCCAGTACTGCCGGACCGTGTCGCGATAGCGGCCGTTCCACTCGGTCCAGAGCCAGGGGAACGAGCCCACCTGGTAGCCGCCCGGCCCAACATCCCAGGGCTCGGCAATGAGCTTGACCTGGCTGAGCACGGGATCCTGCTGAATCACCGTAAAGAACGTGCCGAGCATGTTGACCGCGTAGAGTTCGCGCGCGAGGGCCGATGCCAAGTCGAACCGGAAGCCATCCACATGCATGACTTCGACCCAATAGCGCATGCTGTCGGTAATGAGTTGCAGCACATATGGGTTACCGGCGTGGAGCGTGTTTCCTGTGCCCGTGAAATCCATCAGGAAGCGGGGGTTGTCCGGCTTCGTCTTGTAGTAGTGCTTGTTGTCTATGCCGCGGAAGGAGAGATGCGGCCCGAGGTGGTTGCCCTCGGCCGTGTGGTTGAAGACGACATCCACAATGACCTCGAATCCGCGGCGGTGCAGCGTGCGAACCATGGTCTTGAACTCGGTGTGGGCGCTGTCCGGCTCGGCGGCGTAGCTGGGCTCGGGGGCCAGGAAAGCGAGCGGGTTGTATCCCCAGTAATTCGTGAGGCCGTTTTCCTGCAGGCGGTGCTCGGAGATTTTGGCGTTGACGGGCTGGAACTGCACGGTGGTGACGCCGAGCGATGTGAGGTGCTCCATAATGGGCTCGGTCGCGAAGCCGGCAAACGTGCCGCGCAGCGCCTCCGGAACGTCGGGGTGGCGCATGGTCATGCCCCGGACGTGCGTTTCGTAGATGATAGTGTCATGCCAGGGGACGTTGGGACAGGCATCGCCCATCCAGTCAAATCCATTCGCGCACACCTCGCCGAGCGCAGCCACGGCGGCGCTGTCCACGTTCGAAAACACGAGGTCGTTGGCCTTGTCGGCGTCGTATCCAAAGAGGGCGTTGTCCCACGCAGGTTTGCGGCCAATAAGATGGGCGTAGGGATCGAGCAGGACCTTGTTCCGGTTGAATCGGTGCCCGGATTCCGGCTCCCACGGTCCGTCCACCCGGTAGCCATAGAGCTGGCCAGGTTCGACATCAGACACGAAAATGTGCCAAATGGGGCCGCTGCGCTCGGTAACGGAGATGGTGCGGGATGGGGCCGTGTCGCCCGGGCTGTCGAAGAGCACGAGTTCGACGGCCGTGGCCGATTGGGAGTAGAGGGCGAAATTGGTTCCCTGGCCGTGGCAGATGGCGCCAAGCGGATAAGGACGGCCGGGAGAATGCATAGTCAAGGGAAGGTGCCGGAGTACCGGCGTGACGGTGGAAGTCGCTCCGGAAGATAAGACGTTTTTTCCGTACTTTTCGGCGCCCGCCCAAGCGCCGCCCGCGTCCCCCTTTCGCCCACCTGACCCACACCGCCGTGCCCCGCATATCGAATTATGATCTCTATCTCTGGGGCAAAGGACAACTGCAGGCAAGCCACCGCACGTTCGGGGCGCATCCGAACCGGGGCGGAACGTGGTTTCGGGTTTGGGCGCCGCGGGCCGAGAAGGTCTGTCTGATTGGCGATTTCAACGACTGGGACGGGGAAAAGCACGTCATGCGGCCGACCGGCGAGGGGTTGGCGCGGACGTGGGAAATCTATGTGCGCGGGGCACGGCCTGGCATGAAGTACAAGTACCGCGTGCACCGGTTCGGGCACTCGGTGGACAAGACCGATCCGTTTGCCTTCGACATGGAGCCGCCGCGGCCCGGGGGAAGTGCCCACGAGGGACTCTCGGCCATTGTTGCGGATCTTGAGTATGAGTGGACCGATTCGGAGTGGATGGGGGGGCGCGGCGGTCCCCGTGACCTGGAGCGGGCCGTGAGCGTCTATGAGGTGCACCTCGGTTCGTGGCGGCGTCACGGGGACGGCCGCGTCATGAATTACCGGGAAATCGCGTGTCCCCTGGCGGAGTACGTACGGGGCATGGGCTACACGCACGTGGAGCTCATGCCCGTTCTCGAACATCCCTATTATGGATCCTGGGGCTACCAGGTCGTCGGCTACTTCGCGCCGACGGGGGTCTACGGCAGTCCGGTTGACTTCAAGTATCTGGTCAACACGCTGCACGAGCACGGTATCGGCGTCATCCTGGACTGGGTCCCAGCGCATTTCGCTACCGACCGGCAGGGGCTCGAAGCTTTTGACGGCGAGCCGCTCTTCGAGTACGCCGACCCTGTCATGCGGCATCATCCGGACTGGGGCACGTACGTTTTCGACTACGGACGCCCCCAGGTGCGTAATTTCCTGATCTCAAACGCCCTGTTCTGGCTCGATGAGTACCATGTGGATGGCCTCCGCTTCGATGCCGTCGCCTCCATGCTCTACCTCGACTACTCGCGCGAAAACTGGACGGCGAACCAGTTCGGCGGCCGCGAGAACCTCGAAGCCGTTGATTTCCTGAAAAGCGTCAACGAAAAAGTATTCTCGGCATTCCCGACGGCCATGATGATCGCCGAGGAATCGACCGCCTGGCCCGGCGTATCGGCCCCCACCTACAACGGCGGCCTGGGATTCCTCTTCAAGTGGAACATGGGCTGGATGCACGATACGCTCGAGTTCTTCCGCCGCGACCCCGTCCACCGCCAGCACCACTTCCATGACTTCACCTTCCCGCTCGTCTACGCCTGGGCTGAGCACTACATGCTTTCGCTCTCGCACGATGAAGTAGTCCACGGAAAGGGCTCGCTCTTCGGCAAAATGCCGGGCGATGACTGGCAGAAGGCCGCCAACCTTCGCCTTTTGTTTGCCCACATGTTCGGCCACCCGGGTAAAAAGCTCATGTTCATGGGCATGGAGTTCGGCCAGGGCCGCGAGTGGAGCCACGACCGGGGCCTGGACTGGTGGCTTCTGGATGCGACCGCCGACGAGGGCACGACCGCCGAGACCAACTCGGCCGCTCCGGATGGCTCCGTCGTAACCAGCTCGGCCGCTCTGGACGTCTCCGCCGAAACCAGCTCCGCGCCGGCCGAAACTGGCCTGCATACGGGTCTTCAGTCCTGGGTGCGTGCGCTCAACGCGCTGTACGGCGCATCGAGCGCACTCCAGTCGGACGCCCTGGGCTGTTTCGAGTGGATTGATTTTGGCGATACAAAGAACTGCGTCGCGTCCTATCTGCGTCGCGTTCCGGCCAGTTCTTCCGGTCTGGTCGCGGGGGAAGCGGGGGCCCACACCGTCCTCGTGTTCGTCTTCAATTTCACACCTGTTCCGCGCCCCGGGTACCGCGTGGGCCTGCCCGATGGCTACCGTTGGACGGTGAACCTGAACTCGGACAGCCGCGAATTCGGCGGCAGCGGCACGGGAACGCCGCAGCAGCTCACGTGCCGACATGGCGAGGAAATCCACGCCGTCCCGGCCCACGGCCGAACGCACTCGATCGTGCTCGACCTGCCGCCCCTTGGCGCCCTCATCCTGTGCGGCCAGCCAGCGTGAGCAGTACGTGAACGTAATTCGCAGTTCTGCATGCGAAGCCGTCAATGGGCGGCATCCTGTGGTTCGTCGAGTTGTTGTGTATCTTGCGATCCTGTCTGAACCTTAACTGAACAATGAAATCCAAAACCCTGAAGATTTCGAATCTGGGGCAGATCAACGAGGCGGAGTTGGCCTTCGGCGACTTGACGGTATTGGTCGGTCCGCAGGCAACCGGCAAAAGTATCGCCGTCCAATTGCTGAAATTGATGGTCGATGCCGGCCAGGTTCAGACGGAGATGCAACGCTACGGGATTGACTGGGATCACAGACTCCCTGATTTTTTGGATGCCTATTTCGGAGAAGGCATGCACTCCATCTGGTCGTCCAGTAGTTCTGTGGAGTGGGAAGGAAAGTCTGTGGACCTGACGCAGTGGGCGAATGTGAAGCGTCGCAATAAGGAGGAAAACCTGTTCTTCATACCGGCACAGCGAGTGCTTGCTCTCAAGGACGGTTGGCCGCGGCCATTTTCTGATTACAATCCGGGCGATCCTTTTGCCGTGCGGGAATTCAGTGAAAAACTACGTGTTTTGGTGGAAAAAGAGTTTTCTGGCGAAGGGCTCTTTCCTCAGGCGAACCGATTGAAGAAGGAGTTCCGTGATATGCTGGAGCGGGACGTATTCGCCAGATTCCGTTTGCGAGTTGACAAGGTGCATTCGCAGAAGCGGCTGGTGCTTGGCGAAGGCGAACACGGCGGTAATCTGCCCTACATGGTTTGGTCGGCTGGACAACGTGAGTTTGTGCCGCTTCTTCTTGGTTTCTATTGGCTGATGCCACCGGCCAAAGTTTCGCGTCGTGGCAAAGTCGAATGGGTTGTTCTGGAGGAATTGGAGATGGGGCTGCATCCTCGTGCCATTTCCGTAGTGCTCATGATGGTATTTGAACTAATGAGGCGAGGCTACCGGGTGGTACTCTCCACCCATTCCTCCCAGGTGCTCGACGCCATGTGGACGTTGAAGCACCTACGTGAGAACAATGCGAAACCAGAAATACTGTTGGACGTCTTCGATACACCGAAAACAGAGGGCATGAAAAAGTTGGCCAGATCAGTAATGACAAAAAATCAGAAAACATATTATTTTGATCGAGCTACTGGTACGACCAGAGAAATTTCTGATCTTGATCCTTTCGCCGAAGAAACGGGTGAGGCTGGTTGGGGCGGACTCTCCGAATTCAGTGCACGGGCGAACGATGCGGTTGCAGAGGCCGTGTCCAATTCCAACCGTTGACGCCGCCCATGACTTTCAAGGATGCTGTCGAGAAAACGTCGGGTTTGGAAAATGCGTGGCGTGCGGGTCTGAAGGCGTTGCGTACTCGAGACAAACCGCATATCAGGGCGGAAGACACCCATTCTCTGAAGGGAAGCGTAGACCTTGACTCAGCTTACATGGCAGCGGAACCCAACGCAAATCGTTGGGACTACGCAATTGCATACAGACATACGAATCGTGAAGAGGACGTCGTTTATTGGGTGGAACTGCACAGCGGGAACGATTCCGAGATCAATGTGGTGATCAAAAAAGCACAATGGTTGATATACTGGCTGAAGAACACTGGGACGAAACTCAATAAACTTGAAAAGGACATCCTCTGGGTGTCGAGTGGGTCTACCCGCCTGAGCCCGTCTGCCCCCCAAAGAAAACGAATGGCCGAGGTGGGACTCCGGCAAGTGGGTAGTACACTTCGGATCCCGCAACAGCGTAAGGGTTAATGCCACTCGCCCCGGATTGTCTCCGATCTGGAAGCAGGTTATCGGAGAAACCGCGAAACTCGGAGAAAAGCATGTTGTTCGATAATAGTACTGTTAAACGAAATGGCAATCGATCCATGGCTACTCAGGTTGGGTTGCGTATTTCGTCCCAACAAT
The DNA here is from genome assembly GCA_029262775.1 of Bacteroidota bacterium. GTDB lineage: Bacteria > Bacteroidota > Rhodothermia > Rhodothermales > UBA10348 > 1-14-0-65-60-17. The sequence goes on along the minus strand of JAJCYR010000096.1, from coordinate 9,299 downwards.
CTGTCTGTACGAAGTGTTCAAAGTCGTGTCACAGCGCCGTGGTACTGCCGATGCCTTCCAGGTCGTCACGGCACCCCCAGGATTTTGTGGGTCTGCAGGCTGAGTTTCCACGGCGGATTCCGGGCGCACCAAGCGCGGGCTTCTTCCGTAAAGCGCTCCCGGTCGGGGCCGTCCATGGGCTGCAGGAAGAAGTGTTCGAAGTCCATGTGCGCGAACATGTTGGGTAACGCTTCCTTTTGGTGGTAAACGAGCTTGAGTTCGTGGCCTCGCGTGAGGACGACGGGTGCACCGGCTTTGGGCGATACGCAGATCCAGTCCAGTTCACCCGGCGCGGCCTTCGTACCATTGGTCTCCACCCCAACGTCGAAGCCCTCACCGTGGAGCGCAGCTACCAGGGCGTCGTCGAGTTGCAAAAGCGGCTCACCGCCCGTACAGACGACATACGGTTTCGCTGCCTGTTCAACCTGCGCATTGACTGAAAAAGGCCCCTCGAACGCCGCGTGTTGGGCGCAGTCGTTGGCGCCGGGCGGCAGAGCGCCCTCCCAGACGCGTCGCACCTGCGCCGCCAGGTCCGCGGCCGAGCGGAATTTTCCGCCGCCAGGGCCGTCTGTGCCAAGGAAGTCCGTATCGCAAAAAGAACAGATGGCGTCCGCGCGGTCCTTTTCACGCCCGGACCACAGGTTGCAGCCCGCAAAGCGCAGGAATACGGCGGATCGTCCGGTGTGCCAGCCTTCTCCCTGGACGGTTTTATAGATTTCCTTGACGCTGTACACGTGGGTGGGGTTAACGGTGTTATTTGCAGTTCCTTCAATGATTCCGGGCCGCGCAGCGGCTACTTTACCCGAAGGCACGGACAGGGAAGGAAGCATAAACGGATAGGGAGCATAAACAGGGAGACAGGCATGCAGATCCAGGGACATACTTTTTTGGTGACAGGAGCGAGCAGCGGGCTCGGCGGCGGGACGGCCAATCGGCTCATTGAGCACGGCGCAAATGTGATTCTGGCTGACGTCAGCGAGGAGGCGGGGCGCGCGCGCGCTGAGGCACTCGGCGAGCGGGCCGTCTTTGTGAAAACCGATGTATCGAGCGGCGAAAGCGTGCAGGCGGCGGTCAATGCCGCGCTCGAGCATTTTGGCGCGCTGCACGGCGTAGTCAACTGCGCGGGTATCCTGATCGCGAAGAAGACGTTCGGTTCGAAGGGCGTGCACGACCTGGAAAGCTTTCAGCGCGTCATCAATGTAAACCTTGTGGGTACGTTCAACGTGATCCGCCTGGCGGCGGAAGCCATGGCGAAAAATGAGCCCATGACAGACGGCGAGCGGGGCGTGGTGATCAACACTGCCAGTGTCGCGGCCTTTGAGGGGCAGATTGGACAGGCCGCCTACTCGGCGTCGAAGGGCGGCGTGGTCGGCATGACGCTGCCCATTGCGCGCGACCTCTCCCGGACGGGCATCCGCATCATGACCATTGCTCCCGGTATTTTCGAAACACCCATGGTGGGCGGCATGCCGCCCGACGTGCAGGCATCGCTCGCAGCCCAGATCCCCTTCCCGTCGCGGCTCGGAACGCCTGCCGACTACGCCTTCCTGGCGCAGCACATCATTGAGAACGTCAAGCTCAACGGCGAAACCATCCGCCTCGACGGCGCCATCCGCATGGGTCCGAAATAAGGTCGCGGTTCGGATTCCAGACGGGGACTATTTTTTACCCTTGACTCCCTCCCCCTCAAGTCTATACTGCGAGCAGCTCAAGTGTGTATGCTGCGGCCGATACGTCTGTCATGCGAGTTGAATTACCGCATTGAGAGTTCGACGGACCTCATCCCAAGCCCAGCTTCGACACGGCATCCTGCAACGCAATTCCGTCCGTTCGTTTCAAAAAGCTGGTGATGTACTGCAAGGGTGCCGGAGCCGACTCGAAGGCGGCCTTCTGGTGACGGAACAATGTGAAGTGGGAGCGCGCCACTTTGAGCGTTTCCCGCTGGGTCCAAATTGGTCCAAACGGGTTTCGGCAGACGTTGCATATGATGTTATTTGGGAGATACGAACGAAATGTCGCGATCCAAACCTGAGTAATGCTTATAACATGCTGCTGGGCATGCACTTATACTGGTCTTTGAATCCAACCATTCATTACCAGCGTGTCATAATACCCCTTGAGGTGTCGCGATTGCGTCCAGGATATCGCAATCCAGGGCTCGCGTCACCTCGCGAATAATTGCGCCAGCAAGAAAGGGAATGCGACATTCCAGGTAGCGGGCCGCGAATTGATGCATTCCATGAGTCGTTGGTAGACAGTGCATTAAGAGTATTGCAAGCGTCGGAATCACGACATTACGTTCGTATGTCCTGAAACTGACACCAAGACGTGGCAATACGGCCAGACACCACGACTCACATCAGAACACGTTCGCAGGCGGAGCATTCAACACATTCGACCAACGCCGACCGGGGCCACGCTACTCCAGAAAATCCAAACCGTGCGTCGCCATGCTTACAATGGATACCGTACGCCGCGCCGCTGTCTTCCTGGAGGGCCGCGTGCGCCGAACGCCGCTCGAGCATTCGGCTGCGCTGACGGCGCACGTAGGCCGGAATGTGTACCTGAAACTCGAAAATTGGCAGGTTACGGGCAGTTTCAAGGCGCGCGGGGCGCTCTATGGCCTGCACCGGCTCATGGAAGAGGGGCACACGCACGTGGCCACGTGTTCGGCCGGCAACCACGGCAAGGGGCTGGCCTGGGCGGGCCGTGTGCTCGGCGCCGAGGTCACGATATTCGTCCCGTCGTCGGTCGATCGCTCGAAGGAACGAGCCATGCGGACCCTGGGGGCACACGTCGAAAAAAGTGCGTATCCGGGCTATGACGAGACCGAAGCCTGGGCATTGCGCGCGGCCGCCGAGCGCGGACTGCCATTTCTGAGCGCGTATGACGACGAGCGCATCATGGCGGCCAATGGGGGGAGCGTGGCGCTTGAAGTCTGGGAGCAGCTCGGGCGGAGAGATCCGGTGGCCACATTCCTCTTTCCGGTCGGTGGTGGTGGTCACGCGGCCGGGTTCTCGTTTGCCATGCAGGCGCTGTGTCCCGATGCCCGATTCGTAGCGGCGCAGGCCGCCGCTTCTCCCGCGCTGAAACTGTCACTCGAGCGGGGAGAAGCGGTAACCGAGCTCGCGGCCGCCGAGACCCTTGCCTGGGGGCTCGAGGGCGGACTGGGCCAGGGGCCGTTCGAACTCTTGTGGGGACGTGACGGCCACAGGAACGGCCACGGGAACGGGAACCGCCGGCGTGTGCATCACGTCGCGCTCGTCACGGAATCTGCCATCCGCGGGGCCATGCGCTTCATGCTGGATGAGCACCAGATGGTTATTGAAGGCTCGGCCGCTGTGCCCGTCGCGGCCTGTCTGGCAGGAGACCTGGGTTCCACCTCGCCAGACGCCGCACCGGGTTCGGCCCCGGCCAGCGCTCCGGCCCGCGCGCCACTCGTCATCTTCATTTCCGGCCGGAATATCGACGCGACCACCTATCTGAAAGCGGTCGAAGGATAAATGCAGGATGATGAGTGTTGTGCTGTTTACTTTTGGGGCTCACGAATCTGTCAGGTGGCCAACCGTATGAACTCCCGCTCCGCCCTCAACTTTGCTGTCTTTTTCACGCTTCTGATTGGGGGGGCCTCACTTCCGGGGCTGCCCGACTGGGCCATCACGACGTCCACGGCCCAGGCCCAGTCCCGGGCTCAGGCCACGACTCCGGACATGCGCCGCGCCCAGCCGCCGCACGCTCCAACGCCCGCGGAAGACCGCCTCAGCGCGAAGGACGTCCGCGAGGGCTTGTTCAGCAACGGCCTTCTGGCGCACGTACCGGCGCGCAACGTCGGGCCGACCATCCAGAGTGGCCGGATTGTGGATATCGAGGCCAACCCGGAGCGGCCCTCGCACTTTCTGGCGGCCTACGCCAGCGGCGGGCTGTGGTACACGGAAAACAATGGGCAGAGCTTTCGGCCGCTCTTTGACCAGGAGGCCGTCATGACGATCGGCGACATCGCGGCCGACTGGGAGCGCGGTACGATCTGGGTGGGCACGGGCGAAAACAATTCGAGCCGGTCTTCCTACGCCGGCACGGGGCTCTACGTGAGCCATGACTGGGGGGCCTCGTGGGAGCATCGTGGACTGGCCGCAACGCACCGGACCGGGCGCATTGTACTGCATCCATCAGATCCTGACATCGTGTGGGTGGCCGCGGCCGGTGCGCTGTACTCGAACGGCCCCGACCGCGGCGTGTACCGCACGGAAGATGGCGGCCGGACGTGGGAGAAAACGCTCTATGTGGACCGTGTGACGGGCGCCATTGATCTGGCTCTGCATCCCGAGAACCCCGACGTGCTCTTTGCCACCATGTGGGAGCGCGATCGGCGCGCGTGGAACTTCGTGGAATCGGGGAGCGGCAGCGGCATGTACCGCTCGGACGATGGCGGACGCTCGTGGACGCTCGTATCTACCGAAAACTCCGGCCTCCCGACGGGTGAGGGTGTGGGCCGGATTGGGCTCGACATTTCGCGATCCAACCCCGACGTGATGTACGCAAGCATAGACAACCAGAACCGGCGGCCGGAGGACGAGGAGGATGGGGTCGATGCGGAGGGCGGCGTTACGCGCGACGATTTGCGTTCCATGACGCGCCGTGCGTTCCTGGCGCTGCCGGATTCGACCATCAAAAACTACCTCACCGCCGAGCGCTTTCCGGCCAAATATGACGCGGAGGCCGTGCGGGGCATGGTCGAGCGCCGCGAAATCGAGCCACTCGCGCTCGTTGAGTACGTGGAAGACGCCAATTCGCTGCTGTTCGATACACCGGTCATTGGGCTGGAGGTGTACCGCTCGGGCGACGGGGGGGCAACGTGGCGGCGCACGCACAACGACTTCCTGGACGGGGTATATAACTCGTACGGGTACTATTTCGGGGAAGTCCGCGTGGCGCCGGACAACGAAGACGAGGTGTACGCGCTCGGCGTGCCCATTCTCCGCTCAGGCGATGGCGGCACGACATGGAAGTCTGTCGGGGGGGCGAACGTGCACTCCGATCATCAGGCGCTCTGGATGAATCCGTCGCTGCCCGGCCACATCATTGGTGGCAACGACGGCGGGCTGAACATGAGTTATGACGCCGGCGAGACGTGGTCGGTGCTGAATGTGCCGCCCGTGGGCCAGTTTTACGCCATTCAGGTGGACATGGCGACGCCCTACAACGTCTACGGCGGGCTGCAGGACAACGGCACGTGGCGTGGGCCGAGCACGTATGTGACCAATTCCCGGTGGCTGGTCAGCGGCGAATATCCGTATGACCGGATCGGCGGTGGGGACGGCATGCAGGTCGAGGTCGACACGCGCACGAACGAGGTCGTTTATTCGGGTTCGCAGTTCGGGTTTTACAGCCGGCAGGACCTGGCGAGCGGCGAGCGCCAGAGCATCCGCCCGCGCCACGATCTCGGGGAGCGTCCGCTGCGCATGAACTGGCAGACGCCTATCCACCTCTCGCGCCATAACCAGGATATCCTCTATTACGGCGCCAATCGGTTGTTCAGGTCCATGAATCGGGGTCAGGACCTCGCGCCCATTTCGCCGGACCTCACGCGCGGCGGATTGAAGGGCGATGTGCCCTACGGCACGCTTGCGACGATCGACGAATCGCCGCTCCGATTCGGGCTCCTCTACACGGGCTCGGACGATGGCCTCATCCACGTGTCGCGCGACGGCGGTGTGACGTGGCAGCGCATTGACGAGGACCTGCCCGAGGAGCTGTGGGTGAGCCGTGTGGAGGCATCGGCCCACGCCGAGGGGCGGGTATACGCCGCGCTGAACGGCTACCGGTGGGACCATTTCGACGCGTACGTTTACGCGAGCGACGATTACGGCGCTTCGTGGAAGCGCATTGGAGCGGATCTTCCGGCCGAGCCGGTAAATGTCGTCCTGGAGGATCCCTCGAACGAGGATGTGCTCTATGTGGGCACGGATCACGCCGTTTACGTGAGCTTGGACCGGGGCCTGACGTTTATGGGTCTTGCTGCGGATATGCCGAAGGTCCCTGTTCATGACCTCAAGGTGCAGTCCCGGGACGAGGAGCTGGTCATAGGCACACACGGCCGCTCGCTTTTCGTGGCGCCGACGCGGCATCTCGTTCAGCTGACGCCGGAAATGCGCTCGCGGCCGGTCCACATTTTTGACATGGACGACGTCCAGCACAGCGACCGGTGGGGACAGCAGTTCGCTACGTGGAGCGATGCCTTCGAGCCGTCCGTGACGATAGCGGTCTTCGCTCGCGATGCGGCGGGCGGTAGTGCGGGCGCGGGCGGCGGGGCAGATGACGGCGGCGCCAGGGAGGGTACGGCCCGGCTCGTCGTGCTTGATGCGGACGGCGCCGAGGTCCACGCAGAGGATATCGCGCTCGGCCGCGGCCTGAATTACGTGGAATACGACCTGTCGGCAGGCGGCGAAGCAGGCTCGCTGGCCGGCACGGCGCTCGAAGGCGCCGAGCCCGCCGACAACGACAAAACCTACCTTACCCCCGGTGCCTGGACCGTGCGCATTGAACTGCCTGGCGGCGAGAGTGCCGAGACGGAGCTGAACGTCACGAAGGGGCGGTGAAACGCTGGCGTGAACGCAAAGGGTGTTGACGTCGGCAACGTGGTACCACGCCGGTCGAATATCAGATATTCCGCCATACGACGCCGTGCGGGACTCTTTTCGCCACCTCGGCAAGAGACGAATACTCCGTCAGAGGAGCTTCAGGCAGTGTGTAGAGTCCGACGCCGCACTTTCTCAGGAGGCCCTCCCCGTGCATCCGGTACAGGTAGTTTCGGGAAATTCCGGCATCCTCCACGTCTTTTGCCCGGAGAATCCCTTTTTTTCTGGCCAGTTCCAGTATCTGCTGCCGACGACTCATGGTCTCTCATTGTTGCAAATCCTCTTCAAATATACACAAGTGTCAAGGGTTTGCCACAGATACCGGGTGGCCTTTTCGGGCCTCCTACAGCGTCGCCCTGACCTCCGCCCCGAGGAGCATGGCGTAATTCGGGTCCAGGCCGCCCGTCTGGAGGGGCAGGTCAAGCTGCGCCTTGTAGCGGGCGCGGACTTCGGCGTAGGTGGCTATTTGCTCGGCCGGAACGGGGCCCACGGACGGAAAATCCTCGCGCCGGTGATCGACCTGCTGGCCATTCTTCCAGAACCGGTAACAGACGTGGTTGCCCGTCGCAAGGCCCGTGGCACCGACGTAGCCAATAACCTGTCCCTGCCGCACCTTCACGCCCGGCCGGATGCCCGATGCAATCTTCGACATGTGCAGATACTGCGTCGTATACGTGCCGTTGTGTCGCACCTTGACGTAATTGCCGTTGTACTGCCCGTAGGTCGCCGCCGTCACCACGCCGTCGCCCGTTGACTTGATGGGCGTGCCGCGCGATGCCACGTAATCGGTTCCCAGATGCGCTTTGTAGCGCTTCTGGACGGGATGAAAGCGTCGCTGTGTGTACCCACTGCTGATCCGCGAGAAATCGACGGGAGCCATCAGGAACGCCTTCCGGAGGCTGTTCCCTTCCTCGTCATAGTGCTCGTCAATGCCAGATTCTTCGTTCACGTAGCGAAACGCGTAAAAATTATTCCCGAAATGCTTGAATCTGGCGGCCTGGATGTCGCCAATACCAATCGTTTCCCCGTCGATCTGGCGCTCCTCGAACACGATCCGGAAGGCATCGCCCCGTTGGATCCGGTAAAAATCGACCTGCCAAGCGAACACTTCGGACATGCGCGTGGCCAGTTCCGGGTGCACGTCCTGCTCCATGAGTGTCACATACAGCGAACTTTCTATGGTGCCGTCGACGGTCCGCATGCGCGTTTCAACGGGCCGTTCCACGCGCTCCACACGGCCCTCGTCGCTGAGATCAAAGACCACGAAACTGGTTCTGTCGGGCTCATAGACCAGGTACCGGGCAGTCTGCGTTGAATCTACCGTATAAATCCGGTACGGCCGACCCGCCTGGACGCGCCGGACATCGAACGTAGGTTTGGCGCTTTTGGCGAGTGTCACAATTCGTTCGTACGAAACACCATGCGGCACAAGGAGATCAGAGAACGTAGCGTTCCGCGGTACGCGGGCGGCCGTTGCCTGGATATCCGCCGGTAGCCCGAATTCATCGACGATCGGGGTAGATACGGTCGTGGCCGGTTGGGCGTCCGCCGGAGCCGGTTTCGGGGCCTCGGAGGCCATCGTCAGCGTGATCAGAACGATGATGGCCAGGCCGCCGAGTAGGATGCCAGTCGGTAACAGATTGTGTCGCATAATTTTCCGGATTATGCGCTGCCTACGTGCACTTTGCGTGAAGGTTCTCTGCCGTACCATTTTGTTGCCGTCCCCACTCATTGGACCACGACCACTCTTCCGATCGAATCTTGTCTTCCGGTCGAATTTGGTCCCCCCAAGCCAGCGGCGCGCGGTCGCAGCGCAACTCGGACCATGTACGCGCCCGGCGCAAGGGCTTTTTCCGGGTCGATGCGCCGACCTGTGATGTCATACAGTTCGTAGCTCGTGGTGGGGGCAAATGGGGCCGTGGCGCGGTCGGCTGGATGGCTGGCCAGGCGGACCTGGAAGGGGCGGGGGGCGCCTGCCGGGGCCGGGTTCGGCCAGATTTCAAGGTGAGGTGTCGTGGCATTGGGCGTGGATTCGGGAAGTGGGGGGCGCGTGGCGATGTGCGTGACGGAGGCGTGCACCATGTCCACGCGCCCCGCAGCGAGGTCTCCGGAGGTAAGTGTACGCTCCATTACGCCGCCGCCCGGCCACGAGACGCGGAGTATGGGTGCGGCGCTGTCGACGGTGGTGCCGGTTCCAACGCTCCCAAACAACACGGTATTGCTCGACTGGGACATGAAACTCTCGCCCGCCAAAACGTAGCGCGTCCGGGAATCAACCGAGGCTCCTGCTCCGGCCGCAGCTCCAGCTCCAGCTCCAGCTCCAGCTCCAGCTCCAGCTCCAGCTCCAGCTCCAGCTCCAGCTCCCACCAGTTCCACCCGCGCCCCAATCGATGTCCGGTTGCCTACGGGGCCGTGCAGCCGGACGGCCAGCGACCCCGGTACGCGGCCTGGCGTACCAGCGCTTCCTGCGACATCACGGCCACCCGTAATGTTGCGCATCAGGCGGTGCGGTCCATTTGTAGCCGGGATCACGATGTCGGGCCGGCCATCCCCATCGAAATCGCCCACGGCGAGGCCCTGGTTTTCTGCCATGAAACCGAAGCCCGCAGCCAGCCCGCGTTCGAG
>JAJCYR010000095.1 GCA_029262775.1 Bacteroidota bacterium | reverse complement strand
GACAGACGTTCCGCCTCGTCATAGAGTGCCAATAGAGGTTTCAGTTCCCTGTAGATGAGGGGCCATTCCATGGTTTCTCCGCTTCGCTGTATGATGCGTTGAATGTCCACCCAGTCCTGACCACGCCCGGCGAGCGTTTTCATGATGACAAGGTCTTCTGCTGAGCAGATCTGCAGAGGATCTTCGAGGCCATAATCCTGCATGACGGCGCGCTCCGTCATGCGCCTTTCGTATGGTGTGAATCCAACAAATATGTCGACGTCATAGCCGTTCACAGTTCGTCCAAAGAAGACCCGGTTGGTCGAAAAGACCTCTCGGGATTCTTCATCCCGGTACGTCAGCGTTTTCTGGAGTACGGTACGGATCTGATCCTCGTTGCCCAGTTCGCAGTGGATGTTCAGGTCGACATCCGTTGTCTGCCGTACTTCTCCCCATTTCTGAAGAGCGACGCCCCCAATGAAGCAGAATGCTACGTCATGTTCGACCAGCACCTTCTGAAGGTCCGCTGCATCATGGAATAAGGATCCAGCCGGTTCCTTCACCATGAAGAGACCTGACAAGCCATGTAGCCACTCTTCGTGTGTTCGGGCCTTGAGTTCCCGGACGCGCAGCTCGTTGGCTATCTGGAAGCCGCGCTGCTGTTTCAGAAATTCCGCTTTGAGTGATTCCATATCCATAACGATAATATAGACCCCAGTCGGTGGCAGACATAACCTGGAACCGGGAGCGCACAACACAGGGCCAGCGACCTCAGAAGTGTCCTTGTACACCAGGTCCTAATCCATTTTTTCGTCGCTGCGTTGAATATTCCGCGTGAGATCCACCCAGTCCTGGCCCCTTTCCGCGACGGTCTTGAGAATCACAAGATCCTCTGCCGAACAGCAGCAGAGCGGCACATCCACCCCGATATCCACCTCCACGGCCCGCGCTTCAACGTGTCTATTGTCCCCAAGTAACCAGGATTTCTACATTGTGTTCGTCTACGATCTCGAGAAAAGCAAACGGAACCGCTCGAAGCACGGCATAGACATCATGCAGGCTCAGGAACTCTGGGAGGGCCCGAAAGAATGAAACAGAAATCTATCTCAGCGACCGAATTTGACCGGCTATTTGATGAGGGCCATGATATATGGGACTACCTGGACCATTCCAGGGTTCGCCGTCCCAACCTCGAACCCAAACGCGTCAATGTCGACTTCCCTCTCTGGATGGTCAAACGGCTCGGGATCGGCGACCGGTTGAAGCAGGAAGAAGACCGGCAGAAGAAATAGCGCCTCGCGGGTCGATGTGCACGGCTACACCGCGCAGCAGCTCAGCTTTTCGACGTCTTTGCCGAACGTGATGGCCGCCAGCTTGATACCCTCGCTCAGTGTCAGGTACGGATGGAACATGGACGCCAGCCGGTCCACCGTGACGCCCATCTGAATGGCCAGCGCCACTTCCATGAGCAGCTCTCCCCCTTCCGGCGCCACAATGCGCGCACCAATGAGTTCATCGGTCTCGGTGTTGCGGATGAGCTTGATGAAGCCCCGCACATCGCGCGCTGCCTGGGCCCTCGGAACGTGCCTGAGCGGCACAACCGCCGCATCTGCCACGATACCTGCCTCCTCCGCCTGCCGCTCGTCGAGCCCCACGCCCGCCACCTGCGGATCGGTGAAGACGACCCACGGAAGCGCCGAGTAGTCCACCCGTTTGTGCATGTCCTGCATGGCGTTCTCGGCTGCCAGCCGGCCCTCGTAGGCCGCCGTATAGACGAACATCTGCCCGCCCAGCACGTCGCCCGCGGCGAATACGCCCGGCACGTTCGTCCGCAGCGTTTCGTCGACGCGCACAAATCCTCGGCCGTGCAGCGTCCCGCCGAGCGCACCGAACCCCAACTCCTCCGAATTTCCCTGCCGCCCAAGCGCGACAAACACATGCGACCCTTCAAACACGCCTTTATTCGTGTGGATGCGTACGCCGCGCCCGTCTACCTGCACCTTGCCAAGCTCCATTCCGGTTTCGAGGTCCACTCCTTCCGCCGCCAAGTGCATGGCCAGCTCGTCCGTGACATCGGCCGCTTCGCCGGGTAGAATGCGGTCCGATCGCTGCAATACAGTGACTTTCGAACCCATCCGGGCCAGCCACTGTGCATTTTCCAGCGCCACATACCGTCCGCCGAGCACAACGACGTGCTCGGGCAGCTCGCGGAGCTGGTACAGCGTTTCATTGGTGAGAATGCGCTGCGAGGCGTGGCCATTCGGGCGCGCGCCGTTGGCCCCGGCACCCTCCAAACCACTCAGACCCGGCACGTCCGGGTACCACGTCCGGGCGCCGGTCGCAATGAGTACTCGGCGAGCCCGCACCGGCTCGGAGCGTCCTTCGACCGCCACGGTTGTGGCATCTACGAATCGCCCCCGGCCGCGGATGATCTCGACGTTCGCATCGCCCCGAATGACGTCCACGTATTTTGACTGCTGCAGGCCGCGTACGAGTTCCTGCACGCCGCCGCTTACGGCGCCGTAGTCGGCTATGCGGCTCGTGGCCTCAATGCCGCGCTGCGGCACGTGACCGGCACGGTGGTGCGCTTCGGCCGCGCGGATGAATGCTTTCGACGGCACACAGCCCACGTTCACGCACGTCCCCCCGATGGGTAATCCTTCGTTGATGATGGCCGCCCGTCCGCCCAGTTCACTCGTCCGAATGGCAGCCGCGAACGCCGCCGACCCGCCGCCGATGATGGCGAGGTCAAAATCTGATGTATCAGGCACGGGTCGTAGCCCCTTCGTCTTCGATTTCAATGGGCACCAGCTTGAGCGCGCTCTTCTCAACGATCTGTTCCGTCAGGGCATCGTACGAAACAACGTCGGAATTGAACGTGACGTGTAGCGTGTGCTCCGGAACATTGATCGTCGCCGACAGCACACCGTCAATGGACTTCGCGCTCGCCACAAGGCCGTCTACACATCCACTGCAGAACGGCGACTCAATGGAATATGCGGCTTTTTCGCTGGTGGCCTGCGTCCAGGATATTCCCTGGAAAGGCGTTCCCTGAACTGATTTCTCCGGTGATGATGAGCGTTCAATGAGCGATGCGGACTCATGGGGAGATGCGGACGCCCGCGTCGCCGGATACCCGATCTGGCTCGTAATGCGTTCCATATCACTGACCGATACCTTCGAAGGATCGTACGTCACCACAGCCTGCGGCGGCTCGAACGTGACCTCGGCGCTGTGTACGCCCTCCAGCCCCAGAAGCGCACGCGAGACCGTGATGTCGCAGAGTTCACAGGTCATTCCACTGACGGTCAGTACGACCTGCTGCTCGCCCGTAAAGTCGGGTGCCGAGGCCGTCTGGGCGTTCAGCGCTGGCCGAATGAGCCAGGGCGATGCCACGAGGCCCAGCGTGACCACCACGCCGGCCGCAATAACGCCGCGGCGCGCCCGGTTCGAGAGCCACTGGTCGTCGCAGTCGCAGGCCACCTGGCGCGAGCGCTTGATTTCGCTGTTGATCACGGCAACGACGGCAACAACTGCGATAGCCGCAAAGAATGGCCTGAAAGGTTCCATGGCCGTGAACGTCCCGACGAGCGAGCCGCCAACCCCCGCCGATACAAGAATAAGCGGTATGGTGCAGCAGGCCGA
>JAJCYR010000094.1 GCA_029262775.1 Bacteroidota bacterium | reverse complement strand
TTCGGGCACGGCCACGCGGTCTACGACGCGGACGCGCGGTTCGGGCACGGCCACGCGGTCCAAGACGCGGACGCGTTCTTCCGGAGCCCGCAGCAGCGGCTCTGGCCGCTCTTCGAGCAAGGCCCGCAGCAGCGGCTCTGGCCGCTCTTCGAGCAAGGCCCGCAGCAGCCGTTCCGGTCGCTCGTCGAGCAAAGCCCGCAGCAGCGGCTCTGGTCGCTCTTCGAGCAAAGCCCGCAGCAGCGGCTCTGGCCGCTCTTCGAGCAAAGCCCGCAGCAGCGGCTCTGGTCGCTCTTCGAGCAAGGCCCGCAGCAGCGGCTCTGGCCGCTCTTCGAGCAAGGCCCGCAGCAGCCGTTCCGGTCGCTCGTCGAGCAAAGGAAGCTCACGCTCCTCGCGCAGTGGTCGTAATAACTGATCGTCACGGGCCCGCGCCCGGAGTGACACTCGGCGAATGCCTGACAACGTGATCCACGTGATCCACGGGATCCTCAAGGGTCGTCCCATGCCCAGGAAGGCTACAGCTTTCCAGAAATAAATGTAACTTTCATTGTTACAATTATGATTATGAAAAAATCAGTGCCCATGCGGTCCCGTACACCTGTTTTGGCCATCTTGATGGTTGCCACAGGACTCACAACAAGCCTCCTCGCACCGGACCGAACCCTGGCCCAGGATGGAGCCGATGCGCTGCGCTTTCTGCAGCAACTGCCCGGAATCACGGCAACCTCCAACGGTATTGCCGGAGCGGGAATCGGTGGCCGAACCGATGCGTCCGCCTTCCGGACGAACCCGGCAGGCCTGGCCTGGAGCGATATGTCGTGGTTTTCCGCCTCCCTGTCGAACCAGAACGTATCGGATGAGGCTGTCTTCAATGCGCCCGGCTCCTCAACCCGGCTCGAACCCGATGTTTCATCTACCGGACTGGCGAGTCTGGCCTACGCCTACAGGGTACCGACTACCCAGGGGCGGCTCGTAGTCGGAGCGGGCTTCAACCAAACGAGTTCCTATGACCGGAGCCTGTTCTACGACGGAACCAATAATGCCAATTCCATCACGGACTTTTTCATGCCACTGCCCGGCGAGTTCGAGCTGCAGGAGGACGCGGATGGCGTGTTTCCGTCATTCACGCGCGATTTGTCGTTTATTGCCTTCGAGGCTTTCGGCATAGACCTGTCGCCGGAACTCATAGATGCCGGTCAGGCAGTGCCGTTTCTGCCGGCGGTATCGGCCGGCACGGTGCGCCAGGCGGGCATAGTCGAGGAGGATGGCCGCATGACCGAACTCAGTTTCGCTGGCGCTGTGGAGGCCGCGAAAGACGTGATGATCGGCGTATCGATCAATATCCCATTCGGGGAATATGATTTTCTGCGCGAACACACGGAAGAAGACTTCCAGAATGACAATGATGGGACAGGGGGGACGACCGATTTTTCGTCGCTCCGCTTCACGGAGTCGTTCAGTTCGGACTTCGTGGGGGTGAACGCTCGGTTTGGCCTGTCAGCGCTCGTAGCTCCGGGTGCCCGGATCGGCCTGACCATTGAAACGCCGACGTATATTTCCGTCGAGGAGTCGTTCAACACCGTTCTGCAAACGACGTTCGACAACGGCGATGTTTTTGTGTACGGGGACGACCTCACGGAAACCGCGGGATCCGGAGAGTTTGACTATACGATCACGTCTCCGTGGAAAATAGGCGTGGGGGGCTCCTATGAAATATCGGGGCTCACGCTCCTTGCCGACGTGGAGTGGATGGACTGGTCGCAGCTCGAGCTCGACGCCGACGGCTTTTCGTTCGAGCAGGAAAACCAGGACATCCGCAGGACGCTCGATGCGGTCGTAAATGCACGGTTTGGCGCCGAATACCGGGTGGAGAAGTTGACCCTCAGGGGCGGCGTGGCCGTGTATCCAGATCCGAGAGATACGGGCTCACCCCTCGCATCTTCGGACGGCGTGGACCGGGATCGGACGTGGCTGTCGGCGGGCCTTGGGTATGCCTTCAGTAAAGAGGTGTCCGCGTCTATTTCCTGGATGCAGGGGCAGTTTGATGACCAGTTTCGTCCCTACACGGACGTCGCCAATGCGCCAACGGTGAGCGAAGAAGTGACGACGAATCGCTTTTTGATCGGGTTTACGTTCGGGTTTTGAGGCGGCAGCCACACACGCTGGCGCTGGCCATTGTCGTCAGTCTGGGGGGGTTCCTGTTCGGGTTCGATGCATCGGTCATATCCGGTGTCATCCGGTTTGTACAGCCTCAGTTTGACCTGAACGAGTTGCAGCTGGGGTTGGTAGTCAGTTCACCTTCGGCCTCGGCCATGATTGCCATGCTGCTTGCCGGGACCATGAGTGGGTGGTTGGGACGAAAACGTCTGTTGGAGGTCGTGGCCGTGCTGTACCTGGCATCGGCCCTGATGTCGGCGTTCGCCACCGGATACGCCATGCTGGTGGTGGCACGCATGATCGGCGGGGCTGCCTTCGGCGCAGCCCTCATTCTTGCCCCCATGTACATTGCCGAGATCGCACCGGCCAGCCAGCGGGGACGGATGGTTTCCATGCAGCAACTCAATATCGTACTCGGGTTTTCTGCGGCCTATTTTTCAAATTATCTATTCCTGGGCGCTGCCCCGAATGTATCGTGGTTGAGTGACACGACGGTCTGGCGGTGGATGCTGGGTATTGAGGCGCTCCCCGCGGCGGCCTATTTCTTCCTCCTCTTTCTCATTCCCCGGAGTCCACGGTGGCTCTACGCGCGGGGACGTGTTGACGAGGCGCGCGCTGTGCTGGAACGGCTGCACGGGCAGGAGCGCGCCGAGGTGGAACTGGAAGAACTGGAACAAAAGCTGGCGAGCGAGCCATCTGGCACGCGTGCGACGTACCGGGATCTGCTCAGGCCTGCGGTCCGCGGTGTGTTTCTGATCGGACTGCTTCTGGGTATTCTGCAGCAGATTACGGGCGTCAATGCCATTTATTTTTACGCCACTTTGATTTTTGAGCAGTCGGGGATCGGGGCGAATGCGTCTTTCGCTCAAGCGGTCTGGGTGGGGGTGATCAATGTCGTGTTCACTGTCATTGCCATGCTGCTCATTGACCGCGTGGGAAGGCGACCGCTCATGCTGGCGGGATTGGTCGGCGTCGTTTTGAGCATGGGTATCACCGCCTACGGGTTCAGTGGGGCGACGTTCACGCTGACCGCTTCGGATATCGAGTCGAGCACCCTGTGGCAGGAAGACCCGGCAGCAGGGGAGCGTCTCCTGGCCATGGCAGGTACCATATTTGCGAGCGACGTGGCGTTTTCAGGGTCTGCGCGGGAGTTGATTGGCGACGGTTACTTCCGGAAGCACCAGGCGGAGCTTGTGGAACGCGCCATTGCAATGAATCCATTCGTGGTGCTGGTGGGAATATTGCTGTTCGTGGCGTCCTTTGCCGTATCGCTGGGGCCCGTGACCTGGGTCATGCTGTCCGAACTGTTCCCGACGCGGCTCCGGGCAGTCGCCATCTCGGTCGTTGGCTTTGGCAACTCGCTCGTGAGTTGGTTTGTACAGTTTCTGTTTCCCTGGGAGTTGTCCGTTCTGGGCAGTGCCGGGACGTATACGATCTACGGGTTTTTTGCGCTCATTGGACTGGTTATGGTCTACAAGGTGCTTCCCGAGACGAAGGGGCAGACCCTGGAGCAGATAGAGCGGCAATTAGAAGGCTGTTAACACTACCCGACGAGGCACTGCCGGCAGCGAGCTTTGGGGTAGACGGCTCGCTGCTTCTTCAACGGCCTCACAGAAGGATGTTGTGTTCCTGCAGGGGACGGGTGTAAATTGGTGGCCTTGAAAACGTTTTCATACTACGGCCAAACACCACCACACCATGCCTTCTTCCAGCCGGTCCTACCGCCTTCCGTTCATTGTTGTAACCAGCCTTTTCTTTTTGTGGGGCTTCATCACGGTTCTGGTCGATGCGCTCATTCCGCGCCTGAAGGCCGTGTTCGAACTGTCATTTTTTGAGGCGGGTCTGTCGCAATTTGCGTTCTTCCTGGCCTATGCGCTCGTATCCATCCCGGTAGGGTACGTGATTGCCAACATCGGGTACCGAAAGGGGGTTGTTTTAGGGCTGGTGGGCATGGGTGTGGGGTGTCTGATGTTCTGGCCGGCAGCCGAATTCCGGGTCTTTGGCATTTTCCTGCTGGCCATGTTCATGCTGGCTGCCGGAATCACGACACTGCAGGTGGCCGCCAACCCGTATGTGGCGGCGCTGGGCACGGAAGAGACGGCATCGAGCCGGCTCAATCTGGCGCAGGCATTCAACTCGCTGGGGACGACGCTGGCACCACTCGTGAGCGCAGCGTTCATCCTTGGAACGGCCGTTCTGTCCAGCAGCGACATCGAAGTGCTTTCCGAGACGGCGCGTGCCGCCTACCATGCCGAGGAAGCGGGGGCCGTGCAGGGTCCGTTCCTTGTGCTGGCAGGCCTGCTTGTGGTACTTGCTTTTGCGTTTTCACGCTTCGACCTGCCCGCGATTCTCGATACGGATCACCACCGATCCGGAAACTACGCCGCGGTGCTTCGGAGTCCACGACTCATGCTGGGAGCACTCGGGATTTTTGTCTACGTGGGCGCTGAGGTATCTATTGGAAGCTACATGGTGAATTATTTCATGGATATGGGCATGCCCGACATGGTGGTTGGATCGACGTTTCTGTCCCGGGTTGCGGGTTTTCTGTCCGGCTCCGATCCGGAAAGTCTGCTCCCGGCGCGTATTGCCGGGACGTTTCTGTTTTTCTACTGGGGAGGGGCCATGCTGGGACGTTTCGTCGGGGCAGGCCTCATGCAGCGTTTTCGTCCGGGAGGCATCCTGTCGCTCTTCGCACTCGGCGCGGTGTTGCTGCTCATTGTCACGGTAACCGGAGTGGGCAGCGTGGCCGTGTGGGCACCCCTCTTCGTGGGACTGTGCAACTCGGTGATGTTTCCAACCATATTCACGCTGGCCATTGGGGGCTTGAACCAGCACACGGCCCAGGGGTCGGGTGTGCTCTGCACGGCTATTGTAGGTGGCGCCATCATACCACCCCTGTTCGGTGCGCTCGGGGACTCGGTGGGGCTTCAACTGGCCTTTCTGCTGCCTGCGGCCTGTTACCTGTACATCGCGTGGTACGGCCGGGGCGTATCAACAGGTGTCATTGGCGCTGTTGCCGGTACGCGTTGAAGTCCTGCTGTGCTCCGAGCGTGTCGCCGAGGGCGAGGCGGGCCCGTGCCCGGTTGTAGAGCATGACGCCGGACGCAGGTTCAAGGCGCTCCGCTTCCACCAGTGCGCGCAGGGCGCTGGCCGGTCGTTTCAGGCGCAGTTGGGTCACGGCGAGTGCGTTCCAGAAATGCGGGTCGTCTGTGCGGCTGGCACTATGAAGGGCCAGCTTTTCCACATGCGGATCCCAGGCCGGACTACCCAGCGCCAGGTCCACAGCGTCGCGCATAAGTGCTTTGTTGAAGGGCTGCCAGTGAAGTAGGCTTCCGAAGTGCCTGAGCGCAGCCAGCGTGTCGGCGCGTTCCCTGGAAATACGGACAGCTTCATAGAGGGCTTCCTGTGTCGATAAGGGCGACATCATGATCTGCACGGCAAGGGAGTCCGCCAGCCTGCCGGAGGAGCGCCGGATCCGCAGCTGCTCGGCGTAGGCTGCACCGGTTTCGTCAGGATCGACGTTTTTGTTGAACGGATAGTCGGACAGGAGACGGTCAATCAGGATGCTCGCCTGGGACTGGCTCACCGGGTCAATTTCGAAGGGCCGCTGCCAGGCGATGGACAGGGTATCATTTGCGCGGAGCACTTCCCGTTGGAGTGCCCGGTGGAAGGCTTCACCCATGAGGTCATAGCCGTTGGCGGTGGGATGCAGGTGATCGGTGAACAGGTTGTATCCCGGAATGGCTGGCGCCGCGGCTCTGTCGAAGACGCGTTCCATGTCGACGAGCGTCACGCCCGGCATGTCTGCAAGTGAGCGGATGATATCGTTGACCGCAGATGGCGCGCGAAACCGGATGGTATCCAGATCCCGGGCCTCCACGAAAAGCGTGCGGGCGCGGAGCGTATCACCGTCCGCGAGGGCTCGCCCTGCGGCCTGATAAGCCGCCGTGGCGCCAGGGGCCTCGGACAGCGGCGGCTGATCGGCAAGGTTGGAGACGAGTGTCCCCATGAATACCGGAATATCGTTGCCGCGCAGCTGATCCACGACGTCCCGCATGTTGCGTTCAAACTGGCGGAGGCCGGCACGGTAAATGCGGTCACCCTGTTCAATGCCAGCGTTCTGTACCACCCGCGCCATGAGCGTGCGCTCATTGGCCGCCGGATCCAGCCCATAGTCGGGTGGCCCGATAATGAGCTGCTCGAGTGCCAGATACAGTACGCTCCGTTTCAGGAGCAACTGCAGTCGCCCGAACCAGACCCCCTTGGGCGCAAAACCGGGTGTGGTACCGGCGCCGAGTGCGCCGTAGAACTCGTTGTGTCCGGCGTAGACCACAACGGCGTTGGGCTGAATGGCCAATACATGCCGCGTCAGATCCCAGAGCGTGTAACTGTTGACGGCCGTCATTCCGAGGTTGATGACCTCGAGGTGACGTCCCGGCATGGTGGCCATGAGGCGTTTTTCGAGCGCCGTGGGAAACCCGTGGTACCACTGGTAGGGGAAACCGGCCGCGGAAGAGCCGCCCAGTACGACGACGCGAAATGTGCGCGTCGACGGTTCTTCACGGAAGGGGGTAAACCCGAGCGCAGGCAGGAATCCACGGAAGTACCGGCCCGGGTACTCCGGATTGAATCCGGTCCAACCCGGCTCGTTCTCCACCTTCTTGAAGGGCGCGCGCCGTTCACCGGCAAAATTCGCAGCGCGAAGCACGGATTCAGTCAGGACGATAAGCACAAAGGGCAGCAGGAAAAGCAGCGCGGAGAAAGTTATCTTCTTGAGTTGCTCGTTCATGCTTGCGATACAAAATGGGGGTTAGTAGTTTCATGAAAACCTTTTCATGAACCTGTCAGACCTGACTTGCCAGGATGGGCGTTACCATACGGGATGTAGCTCGCAGCGCAAAGGTATCGATTTCAACGGTATCGCGCGTGCTCAACGACAAGTGCAACGTGTCGCAGGACAAGCGTGTACGCGTCGAAAGCGCCGCCCATGAACTGGGCTACATACCCAATCCTGCCGCTCAAAGCCTCCACTCCAGCCGCACAGGCAGTCTGGGAGTGCTTTTGCCCTTCGTATCGGGAGAATTCTACGCCGAGTTCCTGAATGGTGTGGACAAAACGGCCCAGGGCGGCGACTGGCTGCTTATGATTTCGACCTCGCACAACTCGGAGGATGAACTGCGGGCAGCCCTGAGGGGCATGTATCGGCGCGTCGATGGCCTGCTCATCATGGCTCCGAATATCACGGCCGAATCGGTTCTTCGGCAGCCCCACGATGACATTCCGGTCGTATTCGTCAACACGCGGTGTGAAGATGAAGCCATCAGCCTCATCACGTTCGACAATTACGGGGGCATGCGTGCCATGACCCGCCATCTGATGGAGAGGGGACACACACGTATCGGGTTCATCCGGGGTCCCGTTCTTGCGTTCGATGCGGCGGAGCGCGAGCGGGGATACCGTGATGCCCATGACGAAGCCGGGCTCGCGGTCGATGAGCAGCTGATCGTGCCCGGCAATTATTCCCAGCAGTCCGGCCATGACGGAGCCGTCCGGTTGTTGGGCCTCAATACGCGGCCGACGGCCATCATGGCGTCGAACGATGACTCGGCTATCGGTGCACTGAGCGCCATTCGCGATGCGGGGTTGGATGTGCCTTCAGATATCGCACTCACCGGTTTTGACGACGTGCCCAGTGCGCGATTCACTGTGCCGCCCCTGTCTACGGTCCATGTTCCGGTACGCGAATTGGGTGCACGTTCCATCCAGGTGCTCATGGAATGCATTCAGACTGGTCGCATCCCCAAGCCTCCGCACCGGACCATGGATGTGGATGTGCGTGTCCGCGCCTCGACCTGAACGCCCTTTTTTCGCATTGACTTTTTCACATTGACCCACTCGTCCGTTTTTTTGTCCAGAAAATGAAAACCTTTTCAATACCCCGACTGCCCCCCTGTCTACTGATTCTGCTGCTCGCGTGGGTGGTCGTGCCTCAACCCACAGCCGGCCAGGACCTGGAAGCGCTTCTATCGCGCATGACGCTCCAGGAGAAGGTGGGACAAATGACGCAGCTCACGCTGCAGGCCGTCTCCGCGACCACGGGAAAGCCTGGCACCTCCCACGTGCTCAACCACGATGCACTCCGGGAGGCCATTGCAGAGCGCCACATTGGTTCGCTGCTGAACGTGTACGACATGGCGCGAACAGAAGCCGAGTGGCACAGTCTGATGGCGCACATTGACGACATCACACAGACAGAGTCGCGGCTGCGCATACCCGTTCTTTACGGGATCGATGCCGTGCACGGCAACAACTACCTCATGGAGGCCACCATTTTTCCGCAGAACATTGGCATGGCGGCGACATGGAATACGGACCTGGTAGCCCAGGCATCGCGAATCACGGCCCAGGAAACGCGTGCCGTGGGACTCAACTGGAATTTTTCGCCTGTACTCGATGTGGCACGCACGCCGCTCTGGTCCCGTTTCTTTGAGACGTTCGGAGAGGACCCATATGCCACGGCCGTTTTTGGATCGGCTGCCGTGCGGGCCATGCAGGAGCCGGGCCCCACAGGGTATCCGGCCGTGGCAGCAACCGGCAAGCACTTCCTTGGCTATTCCATGCCCCTCTCGGGCAAAGACCGTACCCCGGCGTGGATTCCCGAGCGCATGCTGCGGGACATTTTTCTTCCTCCGTTCCAGGCCGCCATGGATGCCGGCTTGATGACGGTCATGATCAATTCCGCGGAAATGAACGGTATACCCGTTCACGCTGACAAATACGTCCTGACCGACCTGCTCCGAGGGGAACTTGGATTTGAGGGCATTGCCGTGACCGACTGGGAGGATGTTGGTAAGCTCGTGGAATTGCACCGGGTTGCCGCCACCTACAAGGAAGCCGTGTATCAGAGCGTTGACGCCGGCATTGATATGGCCATGGTACCCTATGATTACGAGTTTACGGATGCCCTCATCGAACTCGTCCGGGAGGGCCGAATCCCGGAATCTCGAATCGACGAAAGTGTCATGCGCATATTGCAGGTCAAGAAAAAATTGGGACTGTTCGATGCGGCAGCCCCGCCTCCCACGGCCCGTGTGGATATCGGTTCTGAGGCCTCTCACGGAGCGAGTCTGCAGGCTGCGCGGGAATCCATGACGCTCCTCAAGAATACGGGCATTCTGCCGCTGGAAGGTGTGCCGTCCGTGCTGGCCGCCGGGCCGGCACTCGGCAACATTCCCATGATGTATGGATCCTGGTCATACACGTGGCAGGGCACCGATCCGGCAGCGTACCCGAAAGGCATTCAAACGCTGGGTGAGGAGCTCGCCGACCGGATGGAAGGGCACCTGACTACGGCTCCGTGGGGCTCGTTTCATGAACCTGATCGGCTGCGCGCAATGGCCTACGCTGCGGACGTAGCCATTGTGGCGCTCGGCGAGGTGCCCTCGGTAGAGAAGCCGGGCGACATCGAGTCGCTCCGCCTTCCCGACGACCAGATTGCCCTTGTGCGCGACGTGGCCGAATCCGGAACGCCTGTGGTGGTGGTTCTCTTTCAGAACAGACCACGGATCATCCGCGAGATCGAGCCCTACGCAGATGCCATCGTGCTTGCCTATCTGCCCGGTCCCTACGGGGCCGAGGCGGTGGCCGATGTGCTCGACGGCACGGTCAACCCGGGCGGTCATTTGCCATTCACCTATCCGAGATTCAGCGGCTCTCTCGTTCCCTATGACCACAAACCAAGCGAGACGTCGGACATTCTGTACGGAACGGGCGCCTTCCGGCCCCAATATCCTTTCGGTCACGGACTGAGTTACACCGAGTTCACGTACTCGGATTTGACGGTCGATGCGACGCAATTCGATCGTGACGGAACCCTTTTGGTAGAGGTAACGCTGCAGAATACGGGTGACAGGCCGGGCCGGGACGTCGCGCACGTCTATGTCCAGGATCATGTGGCGAGCGTAACACCTGCCGTCCGTCGCCTGCGCGCGTTTACCACCGTGAACCTGGACCCCGCCGAGGAAGTCCGCCTCCGCTGGATGCTCAGCCGCAAGGACCTGAGTTTCATTGGTCGCGACATGACGTCTGTTCTCGAACCGGGAGTCTTCAGCATACACGTGGACACCTTGACTCAGACCTTCGAGCTTCCATGATGAACCGTAGGGTGCACGTTTCACGTTTTTGTCGTCTGCTCGTCCTGGGCAGCCTGTTGGCCGGGCATTTCCAGACTGTGGCCGCACAGGACTGGCGTCTTGTCTGGTCCGATGAATTCGACCAGGATGGCCCGGTCGACGAGACCAGGTGGTCCCACCAGGTGGGCGGAGGTGGTTGGGGAAATGCCGAACTACAGTTCTACACGGACCGTCGACTGGAAAATACCCGCGTGGAAGGAGGGCATCTTATCATTGAGGCCATTCATGAGCCGTTTTCTGGACATGAGTATACGTCCGCACGCCTGCGCAGCCTGGGCAAAGGGGACTGGCTGTATGGACGTGTCGAGGTGCGGGCCATGCTCCCAAAAGGTCTTGGGACGTGGCCAGCCATCTGGATGTTGGCCTCGGACAGCGATCATGGAAACAGGGGTTGGCCCGATACGGGAGAGATTGACATCATGGAGGCCGTCGGCCATGACGCCGGCAAGACCCACTCTGCCGTGCATACCAATGCCCTGAATCATCTTATGGGAAACAACCCGTCGGCTACGGCCGCTGTGCCGACCTCTGCAGACGAGTTTCATGTCTACGCACTGGAGTGGACGCCGATGCGCATTACGACATTCGTTGACGGCGAACCGAATCTGGTCTTCAACCGGGACAATGCCGACTGGCAGCGGTGGCCGTTCGACAAGCCGTTTCACATACTGTTGAACTTGGCCGTAGGCGGTACATGGGGCGGTGCGCAGGGTGTGGATCCGAATGATTTTCCCGCCCAGTTCGTTATTGATCATGTGCGGGTCTATGAGGACGCATCGGGACCACCGACGGTCACCTTCCCTGTGGCATCCGTACCCACGGAGGTCGCTCCGGGAAGCCCATTCTCCGCGCAGGCATCGGCTTCGGACCCTGCCAGTCCCATCGTGTCGGTGGATATTTTCCAGCAGGATGGCCTGATGGCCCGCACGGATTCGGACGAGGCCGCCTTTTCCGTGGAGTCGTTGCACCCGGGCTGCTATGCGCTTCGGGCGGTGGCTACAGATGCTGATGGCTGGTCGGGCGTTTCGGATACGCTGTTCGTTCAGGCGGGGGATACGTGCGGCCAGGCACCCTATCTGATGCAGGCCTGGCGCATTCCCGGGCGGTTTGAGGCTGAGTACTACGATCTGGGAGGCGCCGGTGTCGCCTGGGCAGATCTGTCACAGGGAAATGCAGGCACAGGTATTCGGCAGGCGGAAAGCGTGGACATCGGCCCTTCCGGAGATCTGGGTGGGGGCTACAGCATTGAGAAGGTGGCGAGACGGGAGTGGGTGGAGTATAGCGTGAATGTCGAAGAGGCCGGAGTATACAGGATCGTGGCCCGGGTTGCCGGCACTACGGATGGGCAGATGCTGCTTTCCATGGACGGAATGGATCTGGATGCGCCGCTGACGTACGCATCGACCAGCTCCACTACGTTTTACAGGAATGCTTCTCTCGAGGGATTTACCCTCGAAGAGGGACCGGCGGTGCTGCGCGTGACGTTCGACGGATTGGGGACGCGTTTGAACTGGTTGGAGTTCGGGCGCCTGGGGGCGACCAGCACGGAGGAAGAAGGGGCCGTTCCGGGTCGCACGTTCGAGGTGACGGGCGTGTATCCGAATCCGACTCATGGGCACGTGCGTGTCGTCTGGAAGGAGGGCAGCGTCGAACCGGTCGTAATCCGGGTTTACGATCTACTCGGACGGCATGTACGTGCGTTCGCGTCAGACACAGGTTTTGGTGGACAGGCTGGGCAGATGGTACTGGACGTGTCGGACATGGCGGGAGGCACGTATGTGCTCCGCATGGAACAGGGGTCACAGATACGATGGCAATCATTGGTGGTACAGCCGTGATTCGTGACTTCACGAAACCTTCATGAAAACCTTTTCATTCAGGCTCGGATACGTTGTAGATTATCTTATCGTGAAAACCTTTTCAAATCGGGCTGTTGCGCCCGAAATGAATTCATTCCGCACACCAACCATAGAGAGGCCGCAATGACTGAAAGCGCTACCGTTCACACTCTGCTCGCTCGTCTGGCAGGCATCCTGGCACTCGCGGTGCTGGTGGTCATACCCGCCGCGGCCCAGGACAACGCCCCGGTACTGGGCGATGATTTCATTCTGTTTTTTGACGGGCCCAATGTCCTGATTCCGACGGTTAACCCCCAGAATGTGGCCGATCCGCTCGATGCCGCCAGTGGAAACCGCGTGGCCAAATTCAACTATGGCAATTGGAGCGCTGGTGGATTTTTCTGGGGACGGGATGTGGGCGTGGACATGTCGGCCAACGTGTCAGAAACGGCTGGTGAGGGAGATACCCTGTTCGTTTCCCTGCTCGTTGACCCGCTGAATGCCGGTAAGCCAGGGTTGTCATTGACCATGTTTGACAAGACGGACGACAGCCCGGCGCAGGATGGCTCGGCCGACCTGGAGTTCCGGTTGCAGTGGCCCATTCCGGAGGATCTTCGTGACGGACAGTGGCATGACCTTTCCATTCCGCTCCCGCCGAGCACTACGGCTGCGTTGAATGCGGCCAAGGATGGGGTCGACCCTGAGGGCAACCCGCTCGCGACACCGCTTGATGACAATGCCAAAAACTGGGTCTATGGCGGAGCCTGGTCCCTCGGAGGCTTTGGCATCTGGGCGCCCGGCGATGTCGTTGGAGGCGCAACCTTTGAGGAGTTCGAGTGGGACGCCGTGCGCGGACTTTCGGTTTTCTTTGATACCGATCAGGGCGGGGGTCCCGTTTATGTGGACAATGTGTACATTGGTGGTCCCGGAACCGATGTGTCCGCAGCGACGACGACGCCGGGCGCCATGACTGGTGCCACGTTTGGCACGGATGGCGAGGCAAATGTGATCAGTTGGACGCCCAACCCAGATTTTGGCGGATACAACGTGTACATGAGCGAGGGCCTCATAACGTCAGAAACCATTGCCAGTGGTGAGGCTATTCTGCTCGGGTCCCGCGCGTTCAATGCAACCGATTTTGAAGTGCGCCATTCGTTTGCCATACCGCATCCGTCGCTGGCACCGATGCCACTCTACTATGCGGTTACGTCGACCAGCCTCTTTGGTGTGGAAAACCGGGACGTTTCGGCGTCCACGTCGCAGATTGCCAATCCGAATCTTCCGGTGCAGCCGTTTGTCCTGATGGCGACCGACCAGGAAGCCAACACCATTTTCAACAATGTGGCAAGTGGCGTGGTGTCGGATGACGGCTTCCCGGACGTTGCCGCATTCCGGATTGACGCCACAACCTGGAAAGCCGGGGATGTTGGCTTGCCGGACGACGAAGATGATCAGTCGGCGATCATTAAGGTGACGGCAGACAATGCGGGCTTCATGTATGTATATGCGCGGGTTACCGATGATGTCGCCACGTTCTCGGCCGACGGAACGCCAGGCACCGACACGTGGAACTTTGACGCGCTCGAAATGGGCTTTGGTGCCTATGATGTGCGTGACGCGAACGGTTCCATCATCGGTGGCTCTCCGCACATAGATTTTCAGCGGGGTGCCACGGCTGACTACCAGCTTCGTATAGCTCCGCAGGTCGACGGATCTGGTACGATTGTCGGGACGTCCGTATTCTCGTCTTCTGATCCGGCAAATGGTGGTGGCGTGTTCGGCGAAATCCAGGGTGGCGGTGGCGTGGCCGAACTGCTTTCCGATGGCTCCGGATGGCATGTACTATTGACTTTCCCGTTCGAATCCATCATGGATCCGGCGCAGGATGTCCCGTTTGCTGTCCCTGCCTCGGGTGAACTCAAGGTAGTGCCGATGATCTTTGCCATTGCTGATGCTGATGGCGCTACGCGTGAGTCCCAGACCATTCTGAGTTCAAAGGCGAACGCAGGTGCTGGCTGGTGGAATACGCCTGCACAGTGGCCGAGCATTGCCTTTGCCGGCCGGGCGCTTGCAGTGGATACGGACGAATTTGCGACGCTTCCATTCGAATATTCGCTTGACCAGAACTATCCGAATCCGTTCACGGCATCGACGGCCATCCAGTTCTCGCTGGCAACGTCGGAATCGGTACGCCTCAGTGTGTACAACGTGCTCGGACAGGAAGTAGCGGTGCTGGTGGACGGCGAAACCATGCCAGCGGGCCGCCATGAAGTGGTATTCAACGCGGCGGGCCTTTCCTCTGGCATGTACATGTTCCGGATTGAGGCGGGATCCTCGTTTGAACGTACACAATCCATGATGCTCGTCAAGTAATGACTCCACGAACTGTGTTGATGGTACTGTTGGCGGCCGCGGTGCACACCGCGGCCGCTTTCGGTGCCGACTCATCCCCGACCAGCGATGGATCCGACATCATCTACGGAAAAATTGCAGGTACGGTCGTGGATGCCGCGACCGGGGCGCCGCTTCCGGGCGTGAACGTTATTGTGGAGGGTACGACGCAGGGCGCGTCGACGAACGCCGATGGCGAATATGTCATTTTGAGGTTGTCACCGGGTACGTATACAATCCGTGCCCAATTCATCGGGTTTGCCACACAAATCGTTGAGAACGTACAGGTAGAACTGGACCAGACGACGCGCATCGATTTCAATATGCGGGAGGAGGTGTTCGAGGGGGAGGAAGTCGTGGTCGTCGCCGAGCGGGACATCGTGGAAATGGACCGCACCACAACAACCTCTGTAGTGAACGCAGAACAGCTGCAAGCGCTTCCGGTCACGGGCATCGGTGATGCCATCAATCTGCAGGCAGGCGTTGTGGATGGGCGCTTCCGGGGAGGCCGAACCGGAGAGGTGGCCTACCTTGTGAACGGTGTTCCCATCAACAATGCCTTCAACAACCAGGCGGCGTTCGAGATTGAGCAGAACATGGTTTCAACGCTCCAGGTCATCAGCGGCGTATTCAATGCCGAGTTCGGGCAGGCGCAGTCTGGCGTGGTGAACATTGTTACCAAGGATGTACCATCGGAGTGGAGTGGTCGCGTTCTTGCCTATGCAGGAACGCTGGTGTCGGGGCGGAAGCAGGAGTTTGTGAACCGAACGACGGGTCCCGGTACCAATCTGTCGTTCAACGATTTCGAGTCGCGCCAGTACACGTTTTCGGAGATGGCTCCCACCGACAACCTGACCGATGTGCAGTTTTCTTTTGGTGGCCCACTTCTCAGTCACAGACTGGGTGTGCAGGTCACAGCCAGGCGGCTGGAGGACAAGGGGCATCTGTTCGGGCGGGATTTATTTTCGGCATCTGACTCCTCGACGGGGTTGACGACGGGTCGCGACCCGTCCACGTGGAATATCGAGTCCACGGGAGATGGAGACTTCGCATCCATGGGTACCAATGAGCGCGTGTCCGTCAACCTGGGCCTCACCGCACGCATCACGTCAACTGCGAAGCTGGACTACAATCTGTTCTGGCAGGATGGGGAGTTTGATCCGTTCAGTCACGGCGCCAAATATGTTCCTGACGGATTGAACACTGGCAAATTCGGAAGCCAGACGCATATTGCTTCCTTCCGGTACATGATCGGAGCACGTTCCTTTGGAAAAGTGTCGTATAGTTACCTGAGAGACAAATTCGACAGCTACCTGTTCGAAGACCCCACGGACTCACGCATCCAATTCCCACAAAATCGGAATCTGGAAGGGCAGAATGCCTTCGATGTGGGTGGCAACGACCTGTTTACCGACGACCAACTGACGGTGACGCATACGCTCCTTGCAGACTTCTCGAGTCAGGTCAACAACCAGCACCTGGTCAAAGGTGGGGTCATGACCCGTCTGCACAGGCTGGACAACCGGAGTTTCGGCATTGAGCGCTCGGCGAGGACCAACAACCGGCCTCAGATTTCCCCAGACCGTTTTGCCGACAACAGGTTGGACGTGCGCCCCAAAGAGTTTTCTGCCTACATCCAGGACAAGATGGAATTCACGGGTCTGATTGTGAATGCGGGACTCCGATTCGATTACTTCGATGCGGATTTCGACATTCCAATTGACTGGCGTCAGGCTGAAGAGACGTACATCACCGATCAGACGAATGCGTCCGATTCGCTCCTGAACAGAAAAGCTGCCGACCCGGAAATCCAACTCAGTCCCCGTATTGGCATTGCCTTTCCCATTTCGGCCACCGGCGTCATGCGCTTCTCTGCCGGGCTGTTCTTCCAGGTTCCGCAGCTCAGCCTGTTGTACACAAATCCGGAGTATGAGGTGAACCCCCAGGCGGGATCCACGCAGTTTGGAAATGCTTCGCTGGAGCCGGAGAAAACACTCGCGTTCGAGGTGGGTCTGCAGCAGGGGCTGACCGAGGAAGTAGCGCTCGAGCTGACCATATTCTCGAAGGACGTGCGCAACCTGACGGGCCAGGAAATCCTCCGTACGCCCACGGGTGATTTTGCGGTCCGGTGGATCAACCGTGACTATGGTACAGTGCGGGGCCTTACCTTTTCGATGTTCGACCGCCCAGGCGGGCGGCTCAGCTGGACGTTCGACTACACGCTTCAGTTTGCGGAAGGAACGGCGTCCGATCCAGGCGAGGCGTTTGGCCGTCAACAGTCTGGACTGGAATCCATACTGTCCTTGCAGCGGCTCAACTGGGACCGGAGGCATGTTTTCAACGCCACGGTGACAGTGGTTCCGGTCACGGGCTGGACCCTGACGTTCATAAATCGCCTGCGCTCCGGGGAACCGTATACGACGACCCGGAATTTCGTCCGCTCCACCATTCCCAATAATGAAGACCGGCCACTACAGTTCTGGACCGACCTGCGAAGTTTCTACAAACCACCGTTCATCCAGCAGGATGTACAGTTGTTTGTGCAGGTACAGAACCTGTTCGACAACCTGGTTGAATTTGCTGTGTACTCGTCCACGGGCCGTTCAGACGAATCTCTCGAAAAAGAACAGTTTCGAAGAACGGGCGCGCAGGTGGGAGGTCTGAACTCCCTCGACGAATTCTTTTTCCGCCAGGACTGGTTTGGATCACCACGTGAAGTCAGCGTGGGCTTTCAACTCAATTTTTGATGCCATGGGGCATGCCTTCATGAAGCGCTTTAACACATTTTGGTCTTTGGCCCTCCTCGCCTTCCTGCTGGTGAGGGTGCAGAGTACGTGGGCACAGCAAGCCATTCCGTCTGAATTCCGGGGGCAGGAGTCGCGCATTGCCCGTGGCATTCTTGACGGGAACCTGATCGAGACCAACTTTCGTAACCACGGCGAACTGGCCAGGTGGAATGACCTTCCCTGGGGCGTGTGGCCACGGGGCATTGGGGGACGGCACATTGACGGCGTGGGCGTCATGGCAGCCGGTCGCGTTCCGGCCGAGCGCCAGAAATGGCCGTTTTTCGGGGGTCTCCCCGATACGCTCGTCAACCCGGTCATTCTGACGTATCGGGACGCGGGAAAGCGCCTCGGTCCCAGTGGCAACATCTGGGGATGGTTACCGCTCGGCGGGTTTCACAACCCGAACCGGATCAACTCTCTGGGGCAACTTGAGCCTGTTCCGGCGCTGAGCGATGATTCCGGTTCGTGGCCGGACTTCTGGCCCGACAGACTGGACAGTCCCAGCGATCCGGGCTGGCGGGGCCAGTGGAACGGATTCTTCGGGCGTGGTGTGTTCAACGCCGACCTGGAAAGTTTTTATGTAATGGACGATTACTCGGACCGGGAGTACCATGTCTCACCGACCGGTCAGCCGTTCAGTCAATACGGCGTGTTTTACCCGACCCCCTCCGATTCGACCATCGGCGGGATGGGCTTGCAGACGCAGGTGCGCATTTTCCAGTGGGCCAACATCCTGGCCGAGGACACCATGTTCCTGCTCTACCGGATTACAAACACTTCCGAAACCGACTACCGGTTCAATCTGGCCGGAGATCAGGGCATGTTTTTCAGTCAGGTCATGGATTACGGCCTGGGTAACGAAGAGGGAGACGAAAATGCCAGTTTCAATGCCCAGGAGGATGTCACATTTGGCTGGGACCAGGATGGTATTGGACAGCGTCAGGATGGTACACTCTATGAACTGGGGTATACCGGCTTCGCCTTTCTGGAAAGCCCGTCCAGGAGCACTGACGGACTCGATAACGATGAGGACGGTATTACGGACGAGCAGCGATTCGGTGGCCCGGGTATGCTGATCGAGGGGCAGGATGCCATTCGCCAATTCGTCAACCAGAATTACAATCTGACCCTGTTCGAAGCCTTCAATGGCCCTGTCGAAGAGCGTGCCGCCTATGTCGCCGGTCGGTGGTGGACCGGGGATGAAAACCTGGATTGGGTCGGGTTCTCGGACGAAAACGCAAACGGCGCGTGGGACCGGGGCGAGGCCATCAATGATGACGTGGGCGCTGACGGCAAGGGGCCGTTTGATCTCGACTACCCGGGTCCGGACCCGGGAGAAGCCAATGGCATTCCCGACAGGGGCGAGCCCAACTTCGACGAACTTGACGTGGATGAGTCGGACATGATTGGTCTCACCGGATTCGACCTGTCTTCGCGTCCGTTCTACGAGAATGGTGACAACATGCGCGACGACACGTGGATGTTCGACCGCATCCTTAATTTTGCACAGTTCCCGCTGGGTACGCCTGCCGATGCGTTTGAGGCGGACATTGAACCGTTCCTGCTGTTTGTCTCGGGGCCCGTCAACCTGTTCGCCGGAGACACCGATTTTTTCTCTACGGCCTGGATATTCGGCGAGGATGAGCGCGACTTCTTCAAGAACCGCCGCACGGTACAGAACATTTACAATGCGGACTACAATTTTGCGCAGGCGCCCTTCACGCCGACCCTGTCGGCTATTCCAGGCGACGGGCGCGTCGTGCTTACGTGGGATACGCTCGCCGTTGCCAGTTTCGACCGTTTCAGCCAGGAGTTCGACTTTGAAGGGTTTCGACTGTACAAGGGCACGGACCCCCTGCTCTCTGACGCGCGCACCATTACCAATGTGGACGGCACACCAACGTTCTTCAAGCCCATAGCCCAGTGGGATCTGGACAATGACATCAGGGGCCCGATACCGGTATTGGAGGGCGAAGGACTTTTCGATATGGGAGACAACACGGGGCTCTCGTTCTCCTATGTGGATGATGACGTAACCAACGGGCTCACCTATTATTACGCGTTGGTAGCCTACGATCGGGGCATTGAGGCCGACGGTGAGCTATCCATCGACCCGCAGGAAAATGTATTCAATATCTCTGTGGATCTGGCGGGCAACGTGCAGGGCGTATCGCAGAATGCGGCTATCGTGGTCCCACGATCGCGGCCGGCGGGTCTGGTGGATGGCGCCGTGAACGAGGATCTGTCGCGGGTCACGGAGGGCGTGGGCTCCGGGTCGCTGAACGTTCGGGTGCTCTCGAACAATGACCTCGTACCGAACAATCCATACCGGGTGCGCCTCTACAGCCGGGATGACGACAACGATGCTACGGATCTGTTGGAAACGTGGGCCTACGACATCCTGGATATGGGCACGGGGGAGGTTTCTGTAGAGAAATCGGAGCTTGTGCCCGTCTCGCCCATGGTCGATGGTTTCGTTGTGGAGATCAATAATATTGAAAACGTGCCCGGCCAGGTCCGCCTCGATGCAGAGCGGACCGGCTTCGTGGGCAGTCCGGGCACCAGTTCCGAACTGCTCAGCCTGGATGCCGGAACGCTGGATGGAGTCGGGTCGAACTGGATTGCGAGTGTGAAGGCCGATACCACGGGCCTTGCCGTGCCGTCCCCCTACGATTACGAGCTGCGCTGGGTCGATCCGGCCGATTCCCTGTATATGCCTCCCCGGTTCGGGATCGGGTTCCTGACGACACCGGTGCCGGTGTTTCCGTTCAATGCGTCGACAGGGGAGCCTGTTGAACTCCTGTTGCGCGACGAAAACAACAACCGCGAATTTGACGAAGGGGACACGTTCCTGATTTCGGAGCGTGAGGGATTCCAGCGCAAGTTTCGATACCGGGTCTCGTTCCGCGTGCCGAGCGGGTCTGCCTCGGACGAACCGGATCCGGGTGCGGTGTTTCGTGTAACGCCGTTGCGCGAGTTCCAGACCGGGGATTTCTTCCAGTTCACGCTCAAAGGCAGCGAAATTGACACCGATCTTGCCCGGCAGGAACTCGACGATATTGGCGTGGTGCCCAACCCGTATGTGGGTGCGTCTGCGTTCGAACAACGCAGCCAGATTTCGGGCCGGGGCGAACGCCGCCTGCAGTTCATCAATCTGCCTCGTAATTGCACGATCACCATTTTCAACATCCGTGGGGAAGTGGTCGATGTGATTGAGCACTTCACGGCCGAAGATAACGGATCCGCGTTCTGGGATCTGCGCACTTCCGGAGACCAGGATGCCGCCTATGGCATCTATGTGTACCATGTCGAAGCACCCGGCGTGGGTGAGCACGTGGGTAAATTCGCAATCGTGAAATGAGGAGTATGACCATGCGCCACTCTTTCGTATACATTCTGGTTGCACTCGTTGCGCTGCCTGCCCTCGGTCAGAGCCGGGTGGGTACCACGGCGGCACCTTTTCTGACGCTTGCTACGGGCGCTCGGGGGGCATCCCTTGGTAATGCCTATACGTCCATCGCCACCGGCCCGGATGCGCTCTTCTGGAATCCCGGGGGTATCGCGAGGCCTTATAGGGACTCACACCGGGGTGGCCTGTTCTTTTCGAATAACCAGTGGGTGGCAGGCATTGACTACAATGCGGCCGCACTGACGCTACCCGTGATGCGGACTGGCGTGGTGGGACTCAGTCTGGCCTCTGTGGATTATGGCGACATGGACGTGCGTACGGTCAGTCAACCGGAGGGAACGGGTGAAACGTTCACGGCGAACGACCTCAGCCTGGGTGTGTCGTATGCCATGCCGCTGACCGATGCCTTCTATTTCGGAGGTACAACCAAGCTTATCCGGCAGTCCATCCGTGACATGACAGCGACGACAGGTGCAGTGGACCTCGGCTTTGTGCTGGTCACCAAGTATATGAATGGCATGACCGTTGCTGCATCCATCATGAACTTCGGGGGCAAGATGCAGATGGATGGCATCAATTCGGAGTTGAAGGTGGATGTGGATGCGCAGAGCAGTGGCAGTTCTGAGAGCATCCCGGCGCGCATCAAGATGGACAGTTGGGATTTGCCGCTTTCGTTCAAGTTCGGCGTTGCCGTTCCGGTGGTCTCCACGTCGGACGTTACACTCACCTTGCTCGCCGACGCCAATCAGACGAACGACAACAACCTGAATGCAGATCTCGGTGCCCAACTGGAATACCAGACCAGGATGCTCACGTTCGATGCCCGCATGGGGTACAAGGATGCTGGCATAGATAACGTGGATTCCCACTTCTCCTATGGCTCAGGGCTCGATGTGCAGGTCTCGGGCGTTCGTTTCGGATTTGATTTTGCGCTCGTTCCGTTCGACCTTCTGGGAAACACGCGTATGATTGATTTCCGCATTTATTTCTGATTCCATCCTGAATCCTGGTACCATGAGGCGAGTGGCGGCCATGTGCATACTGGCAGCCTGCTTGGGCACAGCCGCTTTTGTAGGCGGATGTTCGGGTGAGTCGGCTGCTGGCCCCGATGCAGATCCCCGGGTGATCGCCTCCGTGGACGCGGCGTCCATCACCGTCAGCTGGTTCGAACAGACCTACATCGATTTCCTGGTCCGTTCCGGTGCCAACGACACGCCAGTGAACCGTTGGGCGCATCTGGACTTCCTGGTAGACAGCATCCTGCTGGCACGGGAATTTGAAAAGACCGCAGACGCGCAGTCCAGGGACTTCCGGCAGTTCCTGCGGCGTGTGGAGCGGGAAGAACTGGGGTCCCGCTACTTTGAAGTCGCCCTGATCGACACCATGTCGGCACCCACCGACCACCAGATTCGCGAGGCCTTTCAGCGCTCCAAAGAAAAGGCGATCGTGCGCCACCTGTACTTCACGTCCCCGCAGGAAGCGCAGGCTTCGTGGGAGCGCCTGGAAGCCGGGACGTCCTTCCTGGAGGAAGCCCAAACGGTATATGGGCTGGCCCGGATGGATTCCATGGCCGGGTATCTCGGCGCGGTGGGTTATTACTCCATGGACGATGCGTTCGCCGAGGCGGCCTGGGAGCTTGCGCCTGGCACCTGGTCACGGCCGGTCCGAACGCGGTTCGGATGGCACATCATCCTGCTTGAGCAGCTCACAACGACGCCCCTTCTTACCGAATCGGAGTACCAGACCGCGCGCCCCGGCATTTCCAGTCAATATCG
This sequence comes from Bacteroidota bacterium, assembly GCA_029262775.1. Lineage (GTDB taxonomy): Bacteria > Bacteroidota > Rhodothermia > Rhodothermales > UBA10348 > 1-14-0-65-60-17. The sequence continues at coordinate 34,282 of JAJCYR010000094.1, read as the reverse complement.
GCTGCGCCGTCGGCGCCGGGAGGGCGACACCTTTGTACGGCGGTTCATGGAGGCGCGAGAGGTGCAGGTCAACGCTCCGGCCATCTCTGCGCTGTCCGGGCTGATTCGTGACCTCGAGCCGGCAGTGGGAGATCCATCGCAGGCGGCTCCCATGCTGCAGTCCGAGACGCTCGCGGCCGAGATTGATGAGGGGGTCGTGTTGGCGACCTATGAGTGGGAAGGCGACCGGGTTGCATTCACGGCTGGCGAGTATGCGTTCTGGTTGGAATCCCTGCCGCAGCGGGAGGCACGCGAGCGTACGGCGGCTTCGGTTGGACGGGCGTTGCGCAACGAACTCCTGGCGCGCGCCGCCGACGAGGAGGGATTGCGCGACGCAGAGTGGGAGACGGAGGTGCGTCGTCGCGTGCTGCTTGAGTCGGCGGCGCGCATGCGTCGTGTGCTCTGGGCAGACACGTCGGGGGTAGATACGACGCTCATCAGGCAGGCCTACGAGCGCCTCGGTCTCGCACATCAGCGACTTCGGACAGTCACGTTCAAGGCGGCCCTGTTTCCGACGCAGCGTCAGGCGGAGGTGGCCCTTCAGAGCGGCGTGGCGTGGACGGTCTCGCTCGCGGACGAACGATTGGAAGAGATTCCGGAGTGGAGCCCCTGGGTGGCTACGCTTCCGCTGGGTGGGACGACGGTCGTTGGCCGGCAGCGTGATTGGGCCGTGATCCGCGTGGACGGGCGGAAGGTGGTGCCGATATCATGGGAGCGCCACAGGGACGAGCTGATCCGGCGATTCGCACCCCGCATCCGCGAGTTTGAAACCGTGCACCAGTTGCGCGCCAGCGCCGGCGTCAGGGTCGATACGACGCTTTTTCTGAGCCTTTTCACAAAATAGACGACAGAAGGCCTTTTATCAGGCCTGTACACGCTCATGCAACGAAATACGGGACTTCAGGTCATTTTTTCCATATTCCTGGGACTCATGCTGGCCGTATTCCTGGGAACTGGGGTGTATTCATTCTACCCGCCGCCGGAAGCGGAAGCGGGTTACAGCCGGGAAGAACCCCCTCAAAGGGAAGCCCGCATGCCGGGCGGAGCTGTTGTGGAAGACTCGACGCATGGGGACGTGGAGCGATTTGATCAGTCGGGCCTGGAGACGAAGCTGGCGCCTGACTACGACGGAGTGGAGCATACCCGCCTGCGCGACGCCTGGAGGCAGCGCACGAGTATTTTCCTGATCATTCTGGCTACGCTCACGATGGTCGTGTCGCTTATCCGGCCGGACCAACTCCCGGTCATGAGCAGTGGCTTGCTGCTGGGCGGGGTATTCACCATGGTTTACGGCGTGGGGTGGACGGTATCGACCGGACTGTCAACGGGGCGGTTTGCGGTCGTGACGGTTGCATTCGTGATTACGCTCGTGCTTGGCTGGCTACGCTTTTCGCGCCAGCAGGGGCAGGCAGGTGGAGCGCCCGGGGTATCCGAGGCGCCCGGAGCCTCGGGAAGTGCCGGTGACGTGGCGCATCTGGAGGCGCGTATTCGTGCCCTGGAGGAGCGCCTGGATCACGCGGCACGGGGAATTGGGGGAGAGGACTGACCCGGGCTGCCCCTTCAGACGGTATGTTAATACTACCCCGTCAGCGATGCGTGCCCGATCCCGGTACATCCACCGGATCCTCGTCCCACCACCACATGGTGCCGAGGGGCTTTACGGCAGGCCACACCTCGTCGAGCGTATCGCCCATGAACAGACGGCCGTTCATCATGACCTGGTGGATGGAATTCGTATGCCGGATGTCAGAAAGAGGGTTTTCCGAGAGTATGACGAGATCCGCGAGCTTTCCGGGCTCGAGTGATCCGAGGTCCTGTCCGAGGCCGATGGCTTCGGCCCCGTAGAGCGTCGCGACGCGCAATGCCTGGAGCGGAGGCATGTCCGCACTGGCCATGGCCCAGAGCTCCCAGTGGTAGCCGAGGCCCTGGAGCTGTCCGTGACTGCCAACGCCTGCTCGACCTCCGGCAGCCACGAGGTCGCGTACCCACTCGGCGTGGCGACGGAATACATGCATATCCTCGTGGAACCACTGACCCCGACGCAAAACGCGGGAATCGATCTGGTCGTGCGGCGTAAAGCGGTGGAGTTTGGCATTGTCGTGCGGGTTTTCCCGGCTGTAAAACCAGTTCTCCGCCCATGGACCGCCGTAGGATACCAGGAGTGTGGGGGTGTATACCCGGCCGGTTTCCACGAAGAGTTGCGTAACGTCCTCCTGGATGGGGAAGACGGGCAGCGAGTGCTCCAGGCCGGGATACCCGTCGAGCGTTTCCGACAAATTCTGCCGCAGGTTGAGCGAGCCCTCGGTGGTGGGCATGAGACCGAGCTCTCGGGCGGCGCTGATGATGTGCTGGCGCCCCTTGCGTTCGGCGGATACATACATCTTGATGGTCTTCGTATCGAAATAATCCGAATACCGGCGCAGGACGTCGAGCGCTTTCTCGCGCGTGTCAATGCCGTCCTGCCAGAAGACCCCAGGCCCGGTCGAGTAGATCCGGGGTCCGAGGACTTGCCCTGCCCGGACCTGGTCTGCATAGGAAAGAACCTCCGTATTGCCTGTCTGGGGATCGCGCGTCGTGGTCACACCCCATGCCAGGTTGGCGAGGTACGGCCACTGGTCGGTCCGGTGAATGCCGTCACGCGCCCGGAGGTGGGCATGCGTATCCACGAAACCCGGCACGATGGTCATTCCGGACACATCCATAATTTCGGCATCAGAGGGTACCGATAGCGATCCCGTTGGGCCGACGTCCGCAATCCGGTTGTTGCGAATGAGCAGGTCACCCTGCTCAATGACCTCGTCCCCGTTCATGGTCACCAGTCGGGCGCCCGAGAGCAGCAGCGTGCCACGAGGCACGTCGCGCGGTGCCTGGATCAGGACGCGGATTTCCCGGGCGGAATAGGCAGGTTCGTTTGCCGCTGTGGAGTCGCTGGGGGCGGCTTCATTCCGGTCGGCGTGGCCGTCTCCGTCCTCGTCTCCGTCGTCGTCTCCGTCGTCGTCATGGTCACGCTCGGCATCCTTGGCTTTTTCTGCCGCCGCTGCCGCCTCTGCCGCCGCTGCGGCCTCGAGATCGTACGAAAAAAATGCATTTCCGAGCGAGAAGTGTACGCTCTGGCTGTCGTCAGACCACGCTGGAAACTCGCCGCCCAGGTCAGTCACACGCCGTGCCGGGAGCGCGGCTTTTTCCGGATTGGAAAGCGAGATGGCTGGGGCAACGCCCAAATCAGGTACCGTAAAAACGTAGATGTGCCGCTGTACTTCTGCGAGTGCCCGACGCCCGTCCGGGGCCATGCGAAGCAGAGAAGGAGTGAGGCCCGTCTTCGAGCCGGACGGAACGGGGCCGCGGACGGTGACGTGTATCTTCTCGTCGGTGCCGTCCCAGCGCATGGAAATGAGTGCATCGGGACTGCGCCGCAGAAAAATTCGGTCCGACGTGTCGGTGAAATGGACATCCGACAGGCCGTCGCCGGGGACGATCACACTGGCCACGGAACCCGATCGGGAGTCCGGTGTGGACGGAATCCACACCAGTTCGCGCCCGGGATTACCAGCTTCGCCTTCTGTGACGTAGGCGCTGACCGGCGCCCTGAAGGCAACAATACGCCCTCCCGGCGACCAGGCCGGACCAAAATAGAGTGCGGACTGCGACGTCAGTCGGATTGGATTGTCGCGGCCGTTTGACCGGGCTTTGTACAGATGCCCTTCCTCGCCATTCCAGGTGCTCCAGGCAATCCAGGCGCCGTCGGGTGACCAGACAGGCGTGTGCTCTGACGCTTCGTTGTCGGTCAGCCGGCGCGCACCGGATCCATCCATGTTGGCTGTCCATACGCGATCCAGCGCGGTGAAGGCCATCCGCGTGCCATTCGGCGATGGAACAGCGCCCCGAATCTGGCGCACCGTGAAGGTCTCCGTGTCCTCGATAGGATAGGCGAATTCCACGCGGGGTGCCAACTCCAGGTCAGTCTCCACACGGAACGGAATTTCTTCGGCCTGTCCGGACTCCACATCAATTCGCCACAGTTTGCCACTCCAGGTAGTTACCAATTCTTTCGAGTCGGGGGTGAAAGACATGCCAGGCAGCGCATCGAGCGTGGCGCGCGACTCCTGGTCGTCGTGCTGCACGGGCCAGGCCAGCCAGCGCTCACTTCCATCGCGGAGATCGCGCAGAATAAGGCCGGTTTCCGCGTCGTGACGACTCCCATAGACCAGCCAGCGGCCATTGGGAGCGAGCGTCGGCCGGATGCCGGAGCCATACCGGGCCGAGCGCGTGAAGCGCTCTCCCGAGTCCAGAACGTACTCTTCCAGCTGATACTGGGGAAATTGTGCGTTGTACTGCCAGTCCCGAGAGCGGCGGGCATACCAGATGCTGCGACCGTCGGCAGATGGCGCAGGCCCGATCATCTTGATACCATCGGCATCTTCCATGGGCGCTACGCCGGAGCCTCCATCCACATGAAAGAACTTCAGGCGCGGCAGGTCGCTTCCGCGGAAAGTACCAATCGAGGCCACGATATATTCGCCATCCGGCATCCAATCGGGGCTTTCTGCCCGCGTATTGCTGCCCCTCGAGATCTGTTTGAAGGTCGAATCGGCGAGCGACATTGTCCAGATGTGCTGGCCGCCCGAACGATCCGATGAAAACACGATCTGCCCTCCGTCAGGCGAGAACCGGGGCTGGGCATCGAAGGCCAACCCCCGGGTCAGTCGCCGGGCGTCTCCACCTTCAAAGGGCATCAGATACAGATCGCCGAGCAGGTCGAACACGATCTGCGAACCATCCGGGCTGATATCGACGGAAATCCAGGTGCCGGTGGTCAGCGTCAGACGCGCGGTCCTGTCCGCTTCGAGCGGTAAATCCGCTTTCTGGGCTTGGATCGGAGATGCGGACGTGAATAACGCCGCAAAGAGCATGGCGCCGAGTCTCGTGGAATATGTCATGGTGAGCGTAGAGTTCATGTGGACAGTACGGCTCTCAATGTATGAAGCAGCATGCAAGGTGTGCGTACCGTGCGCCTCACAGCGCGGCTTGTTGGTTCGTGGCAGCCAAGACGCTGGAACAGGCGCCGAGCGCCGCTGGTTACGGGCAGCATGATGACCACGAGCGAAAGAGAGCGCTACGCGCGGCATGTGATTCTGCCCGGCTTCGGGGAGGAGGGGCAGCGGCGCCTGCGCGAGGCTTCTGTGTTGGTGATCGGGGCCGGAGGACTGGGGTCGCCGCTCACCATGTACCTCGCTGCGGCCGGTATAGGGCGCCTGGGCCTCGTGGACTTTGACGACGTGGACCTTTCGAACCTGCAACGTCAACTGCTGCACGGCACGTCCGATGTAGGCCGTTCGAAGCTCGAATCGGCACGGGACCGGTTGCACGACATCAACCCCCACGTAGCGCTCGACCTGCACGCCGAGCGGCTGAGCGCCGAAAACGCCACACGGCTTGTCGAGGGCTACGACGTTGTGGCAGACGGCACGGATAACTTTCCGACCCGCTATCTGGTCAACGATGTCAGCGTATTAACAGGAGTGCCGAACGTGTACGCATCGATTTATCGATTTGAGGGGCAGGTGTCGGTTTTTGGTGCTGCGATCGGAGATTCCAGGTCTGCGCCTGCGCCTGCGCCTGCGCGCGGCCCCTGTTACCGGTGCCTGTTTCCCGAGCCGCCACCGCCCGACACGGTTCCTTCGTGCGCGGACGGGGGCGTTTTGGGGGTATTGCCCGGCATCGTGGGGTCCCTGCAGGCGCTGGAGGTCATCAAGCTCATCACAGGAATCGGCTCGCCGCTTGTGGGCCGCCTCCTCCTGATCGAGACGCTCGGCACACAGTTCCGGGAACTCGCCGTGGATCGCGATCCTGCGTGCCCGGTGTGCGGCGACGCACCGACCATCCTGGAACCAGTGGACTACGACGCTTTCTGTGGCCTACCTTCCAGCAATGACAACCAGCCAAGGTCTACGATGAATCACATGACTGTGCGCGAACTCAAAAAGCGACTGGACGCGGGCAATGGGCCGCTCGTGGTCGACGTGCGGCAGCCGGACGAGTATCAACTGGCAAACATCGGTGGTCGGCTCCTACCGCTCAATGAACTTTCCGGCCGCATCCATGAACTGGAAGCGTTCAAGGACCAGGATGTCGTTCTCATGTGCCGATCGGGCGTTCGCTCGGCCTCGGCGTTTGCTATTCTGAAACAGAACGGCTTCTCCCGATTGTACAACCTGGACGGGGGCATTCTGGCCTGGAGCCGTGAAATTGATTCGTCCGTGCCCACATACTGAACCGCTCATGCCGCTCCCATGCGCAAGCTGATCCCTTTTACCGCCTGGACGGCGTTGCTGGCGGCTGTCCTCGCGCTCTCGTTCCTTGTCGGTCAGGGCTTCAGTCCGGCCCAGGGTAATGTGCTGCTCATTGGCGGGCTCTTCCTGCTCGTACCTGTCGGGTGGCTGCTCATGATGGGGCTGGGCGGCGCGGATGACCCCGTTTCGCGGTCGTGGGCGCTTCGTTTCGTGCTGCTCGGGGGCTGGGTTATCCTCTCGGTGGGCTTGCCCGTGTGGCTTCTGTACGTGTTCGGTCCCGCCAGTCCGTTCCTGAGATTCTGGTGGATGCTCGGCTCTGTGCTCGCCCTGCAACTGTTGCTGATGAAGGGGACGTGGAGCACGTTCGTACCGGCGCTTGTGGTCGTCGTGTCGGTTTTCATGGCCGCGCGCTACCTGGTCCTCTCGCCATTCTGATGCCGCCGGACGAGTTCGCCACTCCGACCGGAACATGCCGCCGTCTGTTCATTCCCCAGACGCCTGCTGCCTGCGCTCTCTCATCAGACGATAATATTCGTTGGCCCGGCGCCGATGTTCACCGAGCGTGCGGCTGAAGATATGGGTGCCATCACCGCGCGCCACGAAAAAATAGTAGCGATGCGTCTCGGGCGTAAGGGCCGCTATGACGGAGCTGGCCGATGGGTTTGTAATGGGCCCCGGAGGCAGCCCCCGCCGCCGGTACGTGTTGTACGGGTGCTGGATGTCGTAGTCACGAAACAGCAGGCGCCGCTTGTCACCCTCGCGGAGCATGACCGCGTACTGGACCGTCGGATCCGCGTCCAAGCGCCATCCGTTCCGGATACGGTTGTGGTATACGCCTGAAATGGTCGACTTTTCTTCGACATGACTGGTCTCCCACTCAATGATACCCGCCATGCGGATGGTTTCATCGGCTGTCATGCCCGCGGGTACAGCGCCTATGGTGTCCGTGACGGACGCGATAATGCGGTCCGCATGTTGCTTGATGTGAGTTACGACGTCTTCCGGCGGCGCGAGCCAGAAAAACGAATAGGTATCCGGCATCATGAAGGCCCACAGGTGGGTCGTATCGGTACCCAGTTCCGCCGCGAATGCCGAATCGGACAGCACCGCATTCAATTCATTGTCAGAAAAGGCCATTGTCCTGGCCATACCCCGGATAAGGCGTTCGCGACGCGTGCCCCCCGGAACGCGCACCGCTACCGGTGACTGCAGGCCGCGCCTCAGCGTACCGAGCATATCGACCGTCGACGCGCCCGACGAAATCCGGTAGTGTCCTGCCTTGATCTGCGCTCCCCAGCCACTCATGCGCGCGAGGAGTACAAAACCGGTACGCTTCGAGAGGATGAGCGAGGACTCCAGGCTGTCGGCTGTGGCGGCGAGGTCCGAGCCGGGCGGAATCCAGACCGAACGCTCACCCTCGTAATCGGGTGTGGCCGGCAGGAAAAAGAGGTCGAGCACGGCGATTGCGCCGATTCCGGCAACCAGAAATGCCAGGAGGAGGAGCCGTTTTTTCATGTGTCCTGGTGCCTGTTCTGGTCGCCATCGTCCTGGTAGCGGTGCCGCTCCAGGGAGCGCGTTTCATCAATTATCCGCTCGAAAAGGCTGCGTACGGCCGTGTCCGGAAGGGGTCCCGGGTTGTTCTCCATGACGTTCCGGAGTACCTCTTCCTCGCGCCGCGGGACATATACGGGCATATCGAGTGTTTTTTTGATACGCCCGATTTCGTTGGCACAGTCCGAGCGACGGTTGAGAAGTCTCAGTATGACCTGGTCCACCGCATCGATCCGGACTCGCCACGCGGTCAGACTGTCGGAATCGGCGGGCATGCTCTCCAGCAGCTCGAGTAATTCGTGGAGCCTCGTCATTGCCCGGCCTCGTGCAGGTCCATGGAAAGAGAGGGGTGTGCTGTCATGGAAAGGGAATCCTGTTCGCCTCTGGCCAACTTCAAGCTTCCTGAGAGAGCGATCATGGCGGCGTTGTCCATACTGAACAAGAGGTCCGGTACATATAGATGTCCTCCGAGTAGGTCGGTTGTATGGCCCATACGCGCACGCAGACGGGAATTGGCACTCACGCCGCCCACGAGGCCGACCGAATGGGTGCCCGTTTCCTTCATGGCCCGCGCGACGGGAGCTGTCAGCATGTCCACAATGGCTTCCTGGAACGAGGCACACAGATCTTCGAGGTGCTCCTCAAGATACGTCGCGCGCACGGATTCATCCATGCTGTTGAGGTGGTAGAGCACGCTGGTCTTGATGCCCGAGAAGGACCAGTCGTAGCCTGACAGCCGGGTTCGGGGAAAAGCATGAAAGGACGGATCGCCGTGCGCTGCGAGCCGGTCAATGACGGGCCCACCGGGGTAGTCCAGTCCCAGTATGGCTGCAACTTTGTCAAATGCCTCACCCGCTGCATCGTCCCGCGTCTTTCCGAGAAGTGTCCGGGTGCCCGATTCGTCCACGTGCATGAGCTGGGTGTGCCCGCCAGAAACGACAAGAATGAGGGTTGGGGGCTCGGGATGCGTATCTCCGAGGAGCAGTGAATCCACGTGACCGTCCAGGTGGTGGACACCAACGAGCGGGATTCCAAGTCCAGCCGCGAGGGCTTTGGCAAAACTGACTCCGACCATGAGCGATCCAATCAGCCCCGGTCCGCGCGTGACGGCAATGCCCGTCAAATCATGGATGGAGACCCCGGCTTCGCGTAACGCCGACTCCACGACGGGTACCAAGAGGCGATCGTGGGCACGGGACGCCAATTCGGGAACCACACCACCAAAAAGGACATGATCGGGCTGCGACGAAATGATGGATGATTTGAGGGTGCCGTCGACCATTACGGCTGCGGCCGTGTCATCGCACGATGTCTCGATTCCCAATACACAGGATTTTTCATTATTTCCGCATTTCGACGAAAACATTTGGCGGCTGTGCTTCGTTGGTGACTCCATAGGACTGCCTTCCCAAACCTGAGGAATGTTTACATGCGTAGAACTTTTACACTGATCTGCTTCATACTTCTCGTGGGAATTTCCGCTCCGGCCGAGGCTCAGCTGCGTTCGGACAACCCCGCAGCTGGGAGTACGGTTCGGCTCTATGACACGGCTGCAACGGGCCTGTCGCTGAATCGGTTCTTCAGTCCGGAGCATTTCCGCATGGCGCACTCCCTTGAGTTCAGTTCCAGTTCGTTCGGTGGCGGTTCGTCGCTCGGCATGTACACAACCAGTATGATGTGGCAATTCAACAGCAAATTGGCTGCCCGTATGGACGTGGCCCTGGCCTACGGTGGTGGGGGAGCCTCACAGTCCTTCAGTTCCACGGGTGCGTCAGGCAACGCTGGACGGGTTTTCCTCCGTAATGCCGAGGTAGCGTACCGGCCCACCAAGAACATGCAACTCAACCTGCAAGTGCGCCAGAGCCCGTATGGGTCGTACATGAGCCCGTACGGATCTTCCCGGTACCGTGGGAGCAGTATGTTCATGTCCATGGGATCCCGTCACAACGATCTTTTCTGGAAAGACGATCGCGACCGGTAGTTTTCCTGGCCGAGCCGGGTCGAGTCCGGTTCCACAGCGAGACGGCCACGTGAGCAATCGATGACCTTCTGGACGCGGCACCGGGTTTCCGGTGCCGCGTTTTTACATTTATCCGGGCACCGATTTTTGTACATTCCGGACAAAAACGTTGAAAAACAGTGTATTGAATGTGGGACTGCTGGTCGCCATTTCGGTAGCCGCCATTCTGGCGTGGGCGTTCTTCAGCCGCGTATCTGTGGAACGCCCCGATCCCAGACGATTGGATTCGGAAAGCGTGCGGGCATCGGACATCATCCAGATCGAGGTGCTCAATGGTTGCGGCGTGGGAGGGATTGCCCGATCCGTCCGGGATTACTTCGTAGAGATGGGATTTGATGTCGTTGCCGTCGATAATTACTCCCGGATGGATGTCGAGAAGACGTTCGTCATTGACCGTGCAGGAAACAAGGAGACCGCTCGGCAGGTTGCTGTGGCACTGGGCGTATCTGATTCCACCATTGTTGTCGATGTGAAGTCGGAATATTATCTGGATGCGGTCGTCGTTCTCGGGCGTGATTATGCCGATCTGCGTCCATTCACGCAACGCGAAAACCAATAAAAGAGGTATTGATCTGAATACATCCACCAAGCATTCCGACCTCATGCCGCGTCGGGACGAGACGAAGATCCGCAGCGGCCAGGAGTCGGCCAAGACGCTCGCCCGTGGTGCTGTGGATGCCATTCTGGAGAAGAAAGGGCGCGACACGGTCGTGCTCGACATGCACGAAGTCAGCGGAGTGGCAGATCTTTTCATCATCGCCACCGGCGACTCGGACATGCAGATCCGTGCCATCACGGATTCGGTTCGTGTCAAATTGAAGGAGACCTGCCACGAACGCCCCTGGCACGTGGAAGGAACAGACCATTATCAGTGGGTGGTGCTGGACTACGTTGATGTCGTTGTCCACGTATTCCATCCAGAGAAACGGGACTTCTATGATCTGGAACGCCTTTGGGGCGATGCTCTTCGCGAGGAAGTTCCGGATGAAGCGGTATCGGTAGATGTAAAAATGCTTGTAGAGGGGTCCCCGTGAAGACGCTCAGCATGATTGTGGCGCCGTTTGTAGTGGTAGCCGGGTGCGCCGCGCTCCCGCAGGAGGGGGTGGCGCCGGAAAAGCAGTTCGGCCACCGCGTCCCGGGAACGACCGAGGATGGCCGGGTGACCATTACGATCAACCCGCCTGACAACACGATGGAATACCGCTTTTTTGACGCTGTGTATGAGGAGGTCGTGTTCCGGCCTGCCCCCGTCAGCGCGGAGAATGTGGTGGAAGGCGTGTCCGTCGAAGTACTGGTCAAGGGAGCTTTTCCCGACAGCTGCTCGGAGCTGCACGACGTGAGCCAGGAGCGGTCCGGACATTTGATTGCAGCAACGCTCGTCATGCGGCGTCTGTCCGGGTCGGTGTGTGCCACGGTGCTGCGTCCCTATCGGTTCTATATGATGCTGGAGGGTGATTTTACGCCAGGGTCCTACACGGTCACACTCAACGGGCGTACTCACAATTTTGTGGTCCCGGAGCCGACCTCATGAACACGGTCCATGACATATCCCTGCGCGTGGCGGTCGTACTCATGCCAGTACTCCTCCTGGCCGTCAGCTTGAACCGGGGTGGAGCTCCGGCCTTCTCGACAGGTGCGCCCGGCGAAGGAACGTGCGCTGCCTGTCACACTGGAAATCCGGTAAATGACGAGGCCGGCTCGCTGCAACTGACTGCACCTGCCATGTATACGCCCGGCGAGACGCTGGATGTCACGGTTCGGGCCGTGCGCCCCGCCGCCGCCCGGTTTGGCTTTCAGATCACGGCGAAGGACGGCACGGGCAGTCCGGTGGGGTCGTTTGATGTATCGGCAGAGAATATACAGTTGGCTCTCGGGAGTCAGGATCATGTTACGCATGCTCCTGCAGCAGACAGTGACGGCGAATTTCAATGGGTTATCCCGTGGGAAGCTCCGTCTGTAGGGGCTGGTGAGGTCACCTTTTACGCGGCGGCCAACATGGCCAACGCGGATTTCACCACGTCAGGCGATTTTATTTACACGGCGCAGCGCACTCTCATGCAGGCGGACGCCACCGATACCGACCGGTTGGATGGCGCATTTCCCTCCCGCTTTGCCGTTGGTTCGGCATATCCCAATCCAATCGCCTCACACGTCCGGCTGCACATTCCGATGGAAGGACGTCCCAGCGGCCGAGTTTACGTCCGCATATTCGACCTGTCTGGCCGCTTGTTGCAGTCGGGCCCGTACGGAGATGCGACGGGCGCGGTACATGGTAGCAGCCTCGAAGTGCAGACGGAGGGGCTTACACCAGGTGTGTACATGGCCCAAATCCAGGACGGGCCGAGCGTGCACACGGTACCGTTCGTGGTGGTCGTTCGGTGATCGTTTTTCAACACGCTTCTATGGCTGGCTCTGGCTGCGTCGCAGCGAATCCTGCATGTCATAGATCATTTTCAATTCCTCGGGCGATTGCCGGAGGGATGAGTCACCAACGACGTCGGCAATCATATTCAGCAGCCGTGAAGCCCCCTCGAAATTGCCGGACAGCATGTAGGCGGTACGAACCATTTCAATGAGGCTGCCCAGGCGCTGGAATTCCCGATCGTTCATGGAGTCGGCCCGCGTCATCTGGTGCATGATCAGCGGCTCGGCCTTCTCGAAGATGGTGTTGGCTTTTTCATCTTCTCCCAGATCGCGGTATGCCTGCGCCATGAAAATGAAGGAGGTTTCATCCCCGGGAATGGTCTCGAAGGGGACCTGCTCCTGGAACCAGTCCAGCAGTTCCACGCCGCGCGCCGTCTCGCCCTGTTCAGCCAGCTGCGAGGCCGTATTTGAGAATATATTCCTGTAGTTGTCGACCATCCGGCGAATGTTCTCGTCAAAATACACATCCGGGTCGTTGAGCCCCGTGAACCGGAACTTCTTCAGGCGGGCATCGGTCACGCCGGGCACGACCCGGCCCATGCGCTCGTCATGTTTGATGGGCACAATGCGGTAGGCTTGGCCCTCGAGTTGAAAGTAATCCTGCAGGTCGAGCTGTCCGCTCGGCGCGACTGTGACGGCAAAGTAGATGGGCCGCTCCCAGTTCTGTTGGGCATTGGTCATGATCATGTTGAGAACCACCTGATCAGCACCGTAGAGCAGATTCCGATCCTGCATGTATGGCCGCCCCTCGAGGTGCCAGCGCATGGGTGACTCGAACCGGGATGTGTCATTGGTCAGACCGGGAACACCCGCCTCTTCGTAGGCGGTCGCGAGCGCCTTGGTGTTGACAGGGACTTCCAGCTCCCGGGGGGTCCACAGGTCAATGCGCAAATCATCGATGACCTCCTCCGGAAGCGAAATGGGTAGCGGCTCAGAGGTTCTCGAGGACTGGTTCTTCAGTTGCCGGACATACCACGGCGTGTTCAGCAGCGAAAGATTCGCCACGCGTACATCCCGCCGAATTCCCTCTACCTCCTGCAAATACCACAGCGGAAAGGTATCGTTGTCCCCGTTAGTGAGCAGGATGGCATTGTCGTCCACGCTCATCAACATGTTGTAAGCGTAGTCTCCGGCGACATTCCGACCGCTGCGGTCATGGTCGTCATAGTTTTCGAGCATCATGAGAAACGGAACAACCGCAAACAGGATGGTCGATGCACCGATGGCTGCTGTTTTGATACCGGCATCCGAAAATCGGTTCGTGAGCGCATCGACCAGCATGCGAACGAGTCCTGTACCTCCCAGTCCGATCCAGATGGAGAACGCGAAAAAGCTCGCCACGTAGGAATAGTCGCGCTCACGCGGCTGGAAGGGCGTTTGGTTCAGGTACAGTATGATGCCGATACCCGTTACGAAGAACAGGATGCCCACGGCAAAGGCGCGGCGCCAGTCTCGCATGAAGTGGAATGCCATGCCAATGAGTCCCAGCAGGAGGGGGAGTCCGTAGTACGCATTCCGACTGGCCCATTCGCTGGGTGTCTGGTAGAAGTAATCGGCCTCCTCCCGGTCGGAAAAACCGGTGATGGCTGGAGCATCCTGGGTGTCGTTGGCACGCCCCACGAAATTCCACAGGAAATACCGGACGTACATGTGGCCGACCTGATACTTCCAGAAAAACTCGGCGTCTGATTTGTACTGACGGTATATCCGGGTGTGATTGGGGTCCGGGCTGTAGCGGCGCGGAAAGAATACTTCCTCGCGCGAGTTGATGGTACCCAGCTGGTTGTCGTACGTGTTTCCACTCAGAATGGGCGTGTTGCCATACTGTTCGCGCTTGAGATAGGATACGATGGCGCTGACCGTTTCTGGATCGTTCTCGTCGATGGGTGGATCGGCGGCGCTGCGGATGAAAATCAGGGCGTAACTGGAGTAGCCGATAAGCACCATGGTCACGCACAGCATGACGAGATTGGCCGCCTGGTAGCCTCTGGCATGGGTGTACCAGACCAGAAAGGCAATGGTGCCGAGAAACGCTACCAGCATGAAAACGGGCGCTCCACTCTCACCTATAATACCGGGAAGCAGTTGCACGACACCGGGATAGACCACCAGGAAACCTGCAATAGCCACGGCTCCCGTAGCCGCCAGCCCCATGAGGCGTTGGAACGGCGTCCAATCCTGGTTTTCGAACTCGAAGAAGAACACGATCAGGGCGACAAAGAAAATGGCGAGCAGATTGAGCAGGTGCACGCCAATGGCCAATCCAAACAGGTAGGCAATCAGGACCAGATACCGATTCGTGGCCAGTCCGAAGCGGTGTTGGCCGCCGGTGAGCCGTTCCTCTTCCAGAGCCGCTTCTTCGCGCCATTTCATGACCAGCCAGATCACGAGTGCCGTGAAGAGCATGGACATGGCGTAGACCTCGGCTTCGACCGCGTTGAACCAGAATGAATCGGTGACGGCAAAGGTGGTGGCTCCGATCACACCACCGGCCATGGCGGTAATGCGGTCAACGGGTGACCAGGTTTGTGGAGGCCCCTGCCATTCGCGCACCAGGCGGACGATGATGAGGTGCAGCACCAGTACCGTGAGCGCGCTGGACAGCACGGAGACCAGATTCACCGAGAGCGCGATATAGGCGGTCGGTACGAACATGGAAAAAAGCCGCCCCACGAGCATGTAGATAGGAGCACCGGGCGGATGCGAGACCTGCAGCCGGTTCGCTATGGCAATGAATTCCCCCGAATCCCAGAATGACGTTGCGGGCGCAACGGTCAGGATGTACAGGACGAGGGCGTACAGAAAAACAGCGGCTGCAGTAAGTCGGTCTGATCGTTTCCAGTCCATTCGGGCAAAAAATGCGTGGAAGTGAGGATGGTTTGGGCGGCACGTCCGGTGAACGCGGCCTTGTTTGGATTGATTCAGTTGGAACAGTGGGCGCTTATAGGTCTCTGTCACGCAGCGCGTCCTGCCGCTCGCTGAAGCGGGCCGATGCCAGAAGTACCACCAGTTCGCCCCGCAATGGCTTCTCGGCCGCGTGGGCGCTGAGCTCGGCGACGCTGCCGCGCAGGTACTCCTCAAACTTTTTACTGATCTCACGCGCCACGACCACCAGGCGGTCCGGGCCACACGCGTCGCCGAGCTCCTTCAGCAGCCTGCCGATCCGATGGGGCGATTCGTAGAGTACGACCGTGCAATCCATCTCGGCCAGCTGCTGAAGCCGGGTGCGGCGGCCTTTTTTCGGGGGTAGGAAGCCCTCATAGAAGAACCGGTCGGTGGGCAGACTACTGGCCGCGAGGGCCGTTGCAAAGGCCGCCGCACCCGGCAGCGCCTCCACGCGGAGCCCGGCCTCGACGGTGGCGCGTACCAACAGGTACCCCGGGTCCGAGATGCCCGGCATGCCGGCGTCCGTGATGAGGGCGATCGTGCGCCCCTCCAACATCTGCGCGACGAGTTGTGCGGCTTTGCGGTGTTCGTTGTGCGCGTGAAAACTGGTCTTGGGCGTGGTGATGTCGTAGCGGGAGAGGAGTACGCCGGACGTGCGCGTATCTTCACAGGCTATCAGATCCACCTCGCCAAGCGTTCGAATGGCCCGGAGCGTGATGTCCTCCAGGTTGCCGATGGGGGTAGGCACCAGGTACAGGGACGGTTCGGCGCGCCCTGTGGACGATGGGTCGTGCGCAGCGGACGGCGTCATGGTCTCAAAGGGATTTTCTTGATACGGGCCCAGGGAGACACGGCGGCACGCAGGTCCAGCCAGACGTAGAGCGTCATGGCGAGGCCCAGGACACCGGTCACGATATTTGCCAGCCACATGCCCAGCCAGGGATCCATAAGACCGCGATCAGCGAATTTTTCACCGTTGGCCAGCGACACCCAGTGGAACATGAAAATGGCCAGTGCCACGACGGCCGATGTGCCGAGCCCTCCTCGTCTCATGGACAACCCGAGCGGCGCACCAAGAATCATGAACAGCAGACAGGCGAGAGCCATGGAGTACTTCTTGTGGATTTCGACGGTGTACCGGTCGGCTTTATCCTCCACGAATCGCACGGTGCGGTAGCCGGAGTCGATAGTGGTCCTGAGGGCACGGGCCGTTTCCTGGGCTGTTTCGAGCATCAGTTCGCGCTCTACTCCAGCGCCCGTACTATTCTCGGGCAAGCCCGTACTGCCCCCGGGCAAGACTCCCGGTTCCTGGACAAAACCGGCCTCCGCAGGGGCACCCACCCCGTCGCGACCGCGGAGGAGCAGCCGCCCCTGTCCAGATCGCTGCCACGACTGACTGCTGAGCATTCCATTTCCGAGGCGGAGTACCTGGGCAGCGAGTTCGCTCTTCTTCATGCGCGCCGTCTCCTGTAGGCTGTCTACCAGCGCGATCATGGCCGAAGACGGCATGGTGCGGTCGTTGCGGTTGACCTGGTTGGGGTCTGTTCGGCGGAAATCCAGATTGTCGAGCGGAATCCGCAGGAGCTGGCGCTCGAACGACATGCGTTCGTACCGGTCGGGCGTGGTACCCGATCCGGGGCGCGGTCGGTGAACCTCGCCGTCGAAGAGCGTCAACAGCAACGTACGGCCGTCGTCGCGGGTCTGGAGCATCCCCTGCTCGGCGGTAATGTCGGTGCGGAAGCGCACGCCAGCGGAATAGTCGTAGAGCGTCACGCCGTGCAGTTCATTCGGGTCTTCGTCCGGGATGTGCCGCACGAGCATGCGGTAATTGTCCACGCCGTCGTAGACCACGCCGGCACGCAGGTCGAACCCAGGTTTCGCCTCACGGATATTTTTCCACAGCGTAAAGGCGCGGAAGTTGGCCTCCGGATGGATCCGGGTATTGAAGATCCACATGCCACCCGAGAGGAGCACCCCGGCAATCCAGAGCGGCCACACGAGTTGGATAAAACTCACACCTGACCCCCGCATGACCGTCCACGCCTGCGTCTCGGCCAGCTGGCCAAACGCCATGAGCGTGGCAATGAGGGCTGCCATGGGGACGGCGAGCACCAACATGTACGCCAGATTGTACGAAATAAGCTCAAATATCACGAGGACGGGCAGTCCTTTGCCCACCAGTTGTGGCAAATACTTGATCAGAAACTGCATAACCAACAGAAACAGCAAAACGAGCAGCCACGCCGCAAACGGGCCCGGCAGCAATCGGAGCATCATTTTGTGAAACTGTTTCGTCATGTTCGCGTCGCAGGACCCGGAAACAACACCGAAGATAGATGACAGTTCATTCCTTTACGTGCAATCCGTTCCAGACCAACGGCTATCTGGTAGATGCGGACGGGGAGGTGGTCATAATTGACCCTTCGTGCGCATCGACCGAAGAAACCGATGATGTTTGTGGACTTATTGACGCGTCGGGTGCGAAGTTGTCCAGAATCCTGCTGACGCATGCACACATTGATCATATTTTCGGTGTGCAGGCGCTCGTAGACCGGTACGGCGCCGCCGTTCACGTGCACGCGTCCGACAAGCCGCTTCTGGCCCAGGGGGCAGCGCAGGCGGCGCTTTTTGGTGTCGACCTGACGGTGCCTTCGGGTCCGTTCACGCATTTGACGCCGGGCGAGCCGCTTCGCATAGGAAGCCGGCCGTGGGACATTTTGCATACGCCCGGCCATTCGCCGGGATCGGTTACGTTTGTGGATCGGGCCGAACGCGTGGCCTTCAGCGGCGACGTCCTGTTCATGGGTTCCATAGGCCGCACCGATCTGTGGAAGGGTTCGCTTCCGGTGCTCATGCAGTCCATTTTCCAGCAGCTGGTGCCGCTCGGAGAAGATATGCGCATTCTGCCTGGACACGGGGCTGCGACGACGGTGGGCCAGGAATTGGCCACAAACCCGTTTCTGACCGACCTCACCGCCGCCGCGCCGTGAGGCTGCACTGCGCGGCGGCACGGCTCAGACTGCGCCGAGCGGCGTTGTGGCGGGGCGCCTGCCCTGCACGAGTAGCATGATGGAGTGGTACACCAACTCGCCCATCGTATCGCACGCGGCAAACGCGTCGTCGTGGTAATGGGCAGCAAGCTGCGCGCCGAGGCGCTCCACATACGCATCGGACGAAATAATGTCTTCCCGCATGACGTCCATGAGCGCATTGAAGCGTCCGTGGGAGACGCGGACGCGGCTGGCAATCAGGCTGCGCTCCTCCTTCTGGTATTGCAGCACGTTCGCAGGGGCGAGTGCCCGCACGGTCAGTTTCACAAAGGTCTCATTCTGCGGAAAGAATTGCGGTAGATAGACTTCCTTTCGCCAGTGGTGGCTCTGCTGATCGAAATCGATGGGGTGAATCCGGAAGTGCCACTTCTTGAAGTCACGCGTTAACTCGACCACAAAATTCCCGGCGTGCATGTCACCGAGCAGCGACACGAAGCAGCGCTCGTTGAATTTGACGAACTCTTTGGCGAGGCGGACCGTGTCAAAATCCGAGATCTGGAGGTTTTCGCGAAGGAAGGCGTCGGCTGGGATACCGATAATGTGTTCCTCTACAATCGTCTCCCCGTGGATAAAATAGTTCAGCCGATTCGGGGACAGGATGTGCTCAAGTTCGAGGCCGTAGATCCGGTTCGCATCTATCCGTTTGACATAGAAATAGTCAAAATTCTCGTTGATGCTGTTCACCACGCGGATACGGAAGGGGAGTGTGTTGCCGTGGTTGCACAGGTCGACACGCTCTATGAGCAGGTGCTTGACGATGGAGGTATCTCCGTCGGCCTTCAAAATGGCATAGGCCTCGAGCAGTGCGGCGTGAATGTCCCGGCGATCACTGTCCCCGAACAGGACCGTTGACCACAGGGTGTCGTGTCCTTCCTCGTCGTAGACGGCGACTGCGCTCATGTAGCGCTGCAGGTCCTCGTAGCGAATGCTGTTCTGCCAAATACGGCCGTAACGCGTGAGGTACGAGCGAAAAAAGTCGGATACCGGGTAGGATGCCTTCTTTTTGGAGATGAGATGGGCCATGACAGCCTCAGACGGCCTCTTTTTCGAGAATCCGCTCGTAGTAGGCTTCGTATTGCGGAATAATACGCGCGAGGTCGAACTCCTCCACGGCGCGCCGACGGGCGGCCACCGACATGGTGGCCTGCAGGTCTGGATTGTCGAGCAGTTGCATGGCGCGCGCCGCGTAGGCGTCGATGTCTCCGAGCGGGCACAGGAAGCCGGTCTCGCCCTCTACAATCAGTTCCGGCAGGCCGCCGATGTTCGATGCGATAACGGGTACGCCGCAGGACATGGCTTCAAGCGCAGCCAGCCCGAACGTTTCCGATCCCGAGGGGATGAGGAAAATGTCCGTGATGGCCAGGATTTCCTCGACGGGCTCCTGTTTGCCCAGGAAGCGGACGTCGTCAACGACACCGAGTTCGCGCGCGCGCTGCTCGGCGGCTGCACGGTCCGGTCCGTCACCGACCAACAGCAGTTTCGTGGCATAGCCGGCCTTCCGGACGCGGTGGAAAATCTCCACGACCTCCGTTGCGCGCTTGACGGGCCGGAAGTTGGAGACGTGCGCGAGCAGTTTTTCGCCGTTCGGGCAGAGCGCCTGCTTGAAATGGTCTTTCTCCAGCGGGCGGAATCGGGTGGTGTCGATGAAGTTGGGAATGACCTCGATGTCGGCCGTGATCTCGCAACACGTACAGGTTTCCCGCTTCAGGTATTCGGAGACCGCCGTGACGCCGTCCGACTGGTTGATGGAATAGTTGACGACGGGTGCAAAGGAGGGGTCCTGGCCAATGAGTGTGATATCCGTTCCGTGCAGCGTGGTCACGATGGGCACATGGTGGCCTGTGCCGGCCAGGATCTGACGCGCCAGGACGGCGCTCGTGGCATGCGGAATGGCGTAGTGCATATGCAGGATGTCCAGACGCTCATGCCGCGCCACGTCGACCAGTTTGGAGGTCAGATTGAGCGTGTACGGCGGATACTCGAAGAGCGGGTAGGCATTTACATGTACCTCGTGGAAGGTGATGTTGTCCTGGATGTGCCCGAGACGAAACGGCAGCGAGTAGGCAATGAAATGGATGTCATGACCGCGGGCAGCCAGTGCTTTGCCCAGTTCCGTTGCTACAACGCCACTGCCGCCGTAGACCGGGTAACATGTAATACCGATTTTCATGGAAACGCCCGGGGCGCCCAGGGCGCCACTTGTGATTGACCCACAAATTATGAATGACTCAAAACCACTGGGGCAAACTCGCGTATGATGGGCATGTTGCACCCACACCCACCCACACATCACGACAATGATCACGATGATCACCCAGCGTTACGTACCATCCCTGCTCCTTCTCGCCACGCTCGCTCTCGCTCCCATGGGAGCCTACGCCCAACTCGGCGTCGCCGCCGGACTGAACTTTGCATCGATCGATGATATCGACGTAGCCGGTGGTCGGGGTAATTTTGACAACGCCACAGGATACCATATCGGCGCATTCTATGACCTCGGATTGGGGCCCGCCGGTCTGCGCCTCGGCCTGTTCTACCGGGACATGGGCGAGGTGGACGTCTCGCTTGCCGGACTCCGGGAATCGTTCGATGTAAGCATGATCGACATTCCCGTGGACTTCCGGTTCAATATCATGGCTACACCCGTAATTCGGCCGTACATCCTCGCTGGTCCGGTATTTTCGTTCGCATCCACGGACGACGATGATTTTGAGGATGCCCTCAAGGACGTGCAGGTCGCCGGTAACGTGGGGCTCGGGCTGTCCGTCAACCTCGGTGTAGCCCGCCTTTTCCCGGAACTCCGCTACAGTATTGGTCTTTCCCGCTTCATGGAGGACGATGCCACCGTTCGAGGCATCCGATTCAACGCCGACGATACACAGCGGCTGAACAGTGTCATGCTGCGCTTGGGTATTCTGTTTTAAGGCCTGTTAAGCCTGTTGACTGGCCCTATGACACCCCTTCAAAGAAGCGGAACCGCCGGTCATCTACGCGGATGGTTTCCACTTCCGGTTCGACCGGGTCGAGGCCGTTCGCCCACTTGGGTGCGACCGCTTTCGTCATGGACCGTTCGCTGTAAAAATGGCGGGTCCTGGGGGAGAATGGCCGGTGACGGGCATTGGCACTACGCACCATGTGGGCAATATAGAGCGCCGTGTTCCACCCGGGCATGCGGTGCGCCGGCGTAAGGCTCATGTAGTACTCGCGTTTGGGCGATGTCGGGCTGAATGCGCTGAACTGGAAGGGATCCAGCACCACGCTGCGATAGGAGCTTTTGCCCCGGTACCCGGTCTCCACCCGGTTCCGTATGACCCACGCTACGAGCGCCTGTTCTTCCGGGCGCTTGGTTTCTGAGTAGATGGCCCGCGCCAGCCACAGCGTTTCAGAATCAATGTGGTCTGCGCGCAATTCATTCCCTTGGGGATTCCGAAGTGCTTCTTCCCAGGGGTGCAGCGGACTGGCCGCTCGGGAATCGAGCAGCAGATGGGCCAGATCCGGATCCATCCCGATCGGCTTGGGAGAACGAGTGTCGTTCTGATAGACCATGAGACCAGTGAGACACAGGACCAGGCACACCGATCCGAAAAGTCGCACTTTCATAGGCTTGACCAGATGATTACTGTAATTGCGTATTGGCCGCTCACTACGGCATGATGCAGGGCAGGTTTCCATATCGGATGCTCTGCAAGAAACTGTAACTATTAGAGTTACATATAAAAAATACGTATTCACACTACCTTCAAGGCCCATTCATCGGCGGTTCATCACTCCTCGATCATGCCTTCATTGTACCTTGGTACGTGCTTGATATACACCCCCCCGGCAGCCGACACCCATGCGCTTAAACATCCTGGTCGATGCGGACATTCCGGCAGTCCTGGAATATTTCAGTCCATTCGGACAGGTTCGAGGCATGCGGGGTCATCAAATTGGGCCTGCAGATGCTGCGTGGGCCGATGTAGTGATTGTTCGCTCGGTGACGCGCATTGACCGGCAGTTGCTCGGCGGGTCGAACGTTCAGTTTGTGGGCAGTGCCACCGCCGGCGTGGACCACGTGGACGAGAACTGGCTGAGGGAGGCCGGAATCACGTTCGCAGCCGCTGCCGGGGCCAACGCGAGTGCCGTGGCCGACTATGTCCTGTCTGCCCTCGGCGTGGCTGCCGGCATGGGTGCGGTTGAAAATTGGCCCGACGTCGTGGTGGGTATTGTGGGCTATGGACATGTTGGCCGCCTGCTCTCGGCGCGACTGGAGCGTCTGGGGTGCCAGGTCCTGGTGAGCGACCCGCCACAGGCGGCAACTGGTCATATGGACAGGGCGTCCCTGCAGCTGGAAGAGTTACTTGAGCGCGTCCAGGTACTGTCACTGCACTCCTCACTTACGCGGACAGGAAACTGGTCGACAGCCGGAATGCTTGACGCCCGTCGGCTCGCCAGGCTCCCGGCAGGCTGCGCGCTCATTCAGACGTCACGGGGAGGTGTGCTGGATGACAGGGCGGTGGCCCGCATGCGCCAGCGGGGCGACCTCGCGTTTCTCGCGCTGGACGTATGGGAGCATGAACCCGTGCCCGATCCGGACGTGGTCGCTGCTGCCGATCTGGCCACACCGCACATTGCCGGTTACTCGGCCAGTGCCAAGAGGCAGGGCGTCGAACAGATCGTACGGGCCCTGGAATTATATCTGGGCCTGCCCGCCCACGGGGCAATACGGGCACCAGACGCGCGTCGCACACTGTCCGGTAGTATGGACTGGCCAGGCCCGGCTGGCGCCTTTTCCTGGCTGACCCGGCAACTCTATAATATCCGCAAGGACGATAACCACTTCCGGGAGACGGTCATGACGGGCGCATTTGCCACCGATACGAGCGAACGCTTTCACGCCCTGCGCGCAGGCTACGGTACCCGGCCCGGTTTCGATGCGTACCGCTTGCACACGGACCATTCGCGCTGGCAGGCGCTCTTCGACGCGGTCACACTCCAGTAAAACCGAATGAGCGCAGGTGCCCTTCATTGTTACGCCAGTCATTTCGCACTTTTACGAAGAGGCGGAGAAATACTCCCCGTCCGAGAAAAGCCTCTATGTCGGTGCGGGCCTGCGTCCCGATCTGCTTGAGCGCCTCGCCTTTCGCACCGATCAGGATGCCTTTCTGGGAATCGCGTTCAACAATGATTTCAGCATCGATCAGATCCTTTTCATCTGTTCGCTCCTCCCAGGCCACAATGTCGACCTGCGTGGAGTAGGGGACTTCTTTGCGGTAGTGCAGGAAAATTTTCTCGCGGATGATCTCCGAGATGAAGAAGCGCTCAGGTTGCTCACTGATCTGGTCTTTGGGATAGAACGGCGGACCGAGTGGCAGCAGGGTCTGGATCTCGTTCAGAACGCGGTCCACATTGAACCCCTTGAGGGCTGAAATGGGAATGACCGCGTGGAAGGGATGGGCTTCACTGTAGGCTGCGGCGCGCGGAAGTACTTCTTCCTGGCTCATCTTGTCAATTTTGTTGAGGATCAGGATGGCGGGCGTCTCACCGGCATATTTGAGCGTGACGTCATCGACTTCGCTGTACGTTGCATCGACCATGAAGACCATGATATCCGCGTCCGAGACAGAGGTTTTGACGTCTGCCATCATGGCTTCCTGCATGCGGTAGGCCGGTTTGATGATGCCGGGCGTGTCGAGCAGGATGATCTGGTAGTCGTTTCCGGAGAGAATGCCGAGTACGCGCTGGCGCGTCGTCTGCGGTTTTCGCGTGACGATAGAGAGCTTCTGCTCCATGAGGGCGTTGAGCAGGGTGCTCTTGCCGACGTTCGGGCGGCCTACAATGGCGACGTAGCCCGATCGGTGGGGGGTGTCGGCCGGCGTTCCGGCTTCTGGTATGGGATTCATTCTCGAATGGGTTGGACGAGGCGGCGCATGTCGGCTACGGCCGTGCGCAGTCCGGTGAACAGGGAGCGGGCAAGGATGGCAAAACCGATGGACACCTCCGCTATATGGGGTACGTGCTCCCGGAATAGCGGGTAATTGTCATAGTCGAGGCCGTGGCCCGCGTGTACGAGGAGTCCTTCCTCGTGGGCCAGCCTCGCGGCGCGGGCAAGCCGTGTGAGCTGTGCATGCGCTTCATCGGGCGTTCCGGCGTTGGCGAACTCTCCGGTGTGGAGTTCGATGGCGTCGGCACCGATGCGCCGGGCAGCCAGGATCTGCTCGGGTACCGGGTCCAGGAACAGCGCGACCTGTGGGATGCCGGACGTGTGCAGGCGCTCAATGGCGCGCTCCACGTCGTCTACCTGCTGCAGGACGTCGAGTCCACCCTCGGTCGTGATTTCTTCCCGCCGTTCCGGGACCAGTGTGGCCAGGTGTGGTTGGGTGCGTTCGCAGATGGACATGATTCCGGGCGCCATGCTGAGTTCGAAGTCGAGCTTGCCCTTGACGCTTTCCTTGAGCGCGGCAACGTCCCGGTCTGAGATATGGCGGCGGTCTTCGCGGAGGTGAAAAACAATACCATCCGCCCCCGCCAATTCACACTCATGCGCCGCGCGTACCGGATCCGGGTACCGTTCCTGCCGGGCGTTGCGCAGCGTGGCCACATGGTCTATGTTGATAAGAAGTCGGGTCATGGGGAGCCAGAGCAACTACAGCCATCTTTCTGAGTCATGCTCGAACCACAGCCACCCGGGAATGTTTTGCTGATTATGTCGACGACGTTACAGCCTTCAGGACATACCGCATTGCATTTCGCCATGCATGCCCGTATTTTCATCCCGATATGCCATGTGGCGTGTCTTTCCATACTCCACCGAATTACTGATCCCCGACACTTATGGCCTCCAGTAGCCAAGGACTTCAGACGGCTCTCCAGGTCGTTCTCGCCATCGTTATTGTCGTGCTGGCTTACATCCTGTACGTGTCCATCACGGAGCCTTACGCCCGGGTGGAACGCCAGAAGGAGATGACAGAGATGACGCGTGAACGCATGCGTGACGTCCGTTCCGCACTCGTGACATATGAACGCAGGAATGATCGCTTTCTTTCCACGCTCGACTCCCTGCTGATGTGGGTCAAGGAGGACTCGTTCATGCAGGCGAAATCAGACAGTATTTTCGGTGCCGAGCTCAATGTGGATTCGCTGATTTTCTCTCCCCGTACCGGAAAGATGTTCGAGTACACACTCAATGACACATCCCGTGTTTCAACGTACTTACTGAAGGATCCGGACTCGGGCGACGCCATCGGCACCACGACGGGCGACGTAACGTTGCTCAACGCGGCGAACTGGGAGTAATTGTTTGAGTCCCGACGCCCACACACGAGTTGGTATTTCCTTCTCCCGTGGTGTCATGCGCTACGTGGAAGTGGAGCGACGGGAATCCGGTTGGGGATTGGTTCGATTGGGTAGTTGTGACTTCGAATTCAACGCCGAGCGCGAATTGTTCGGTAGCGCGGCTTCGCGGAAGCTGGATGTCATGCGACGTGCGGTCTCGGATGTCTTTTCTTCTACCGGGGTGGACGAAGTACGCTGCGTCGTTCCTGCGGCCTGCACAACCGCCTTCCGGACTGCGGTCGAAGAGACGGCCACGCCCTCCGAACGGGAGTCCATGCTTGCCTTTGAGGCCTCCCTGTTGACTGGCGGAAAGACCGGGGGCGACCTCTATCCTACCAAAGGAAACGCTGTGGGAAGTGGCGCTCCGATCCCGGTACACGTGTATCACGTGGACGGGCAGATTTCAGATCGGGTCGGGGATGTCTGCAGCGTATTTGGAGATACTCCGCTCCATCTGGTGCCGTCCGCTACGGCCGTGTATCACGGAGCGTGGCCGCTCATAGAGACATCGGCGGCCAGCTGTGTATTGCTGTTGGGGGCCTATGACCAGTACACGGAATACCAGGTCATCGTGCACGCCACGCGGCGCGCCGATACGGTGATTGAGGCCAGAGACGAGTCGGATCGCATTTATTTCAGTCTCGACGCGGTGCGCCGGCTTGGAATGGATGTCAACAGCGTGGAGAAAGTCCTGCTGCATGGAGACCGCGTCGATGGCAGCCTCATGGGAGCGCTGCATGATGTCTGGTCCGGCCGCGTTGAACTGGCCAATCCAGGTCCTGTTGTGAATCTGGAGGAGGGGCGGCTGGAGGCCGATTTCGGATTTGAAGCGTTTCTCACGACCGTGGGAGCCGCCGTCTATTGAACAGCCTTCTTGCTTCTTGTGACTTTGTGACTATGCGCATTATTGCTGGAACGTATCGGACACGGACCATCAACGCGCCCGCAGGCCGTGTAACACGTCCTACGACGGACCGGGCGCGGGAATCGATGTTCAACCTCATATCCAGCCGGTTGGACCTGGAAAATGCCCGAGTCCTTGATCTGTATTGTGGCTCCGGATCGCTGGGCCTGGAGGCGCTGAGCCGGGGAGCGGGTCTGGTTCGTTTTGTCGACCTGGAGCCGCGAGCTATTGCCGCTGCGGAGGAAAATGCAGCAACGCTCGATCGGGACCTGCCGTGTTCGTTTGAGCTCAGAGATGCGTTCGACGTATTGCGCCGAACAGATGAGCACGCGTATGACCTTGTACTTGCAGATCCGCCGTACACCATGAAAGAGGTTGTCCTGTTGCCGGAAGCGGTCAAACACGTTGTGAGTCCGGGGGGGCTGTTCGTTCTGGAGCACGACAGGCACATGGCCTTTGCCGATCATCCCGATTGTGAGACCTCGCGCAGGTACGGCAGGACCAATGTGTCCGTTTTCATGTATGGATACGAATCATGAGCGCACGATTGGCATTGTATCCGGGGTCTTTCGACCCCTTCACGTTGGGGCACCTGGACATTGTGGAACGGGCCAGTCGGCTGTTCGACCGTGTCGAGGTTACCGTTGCCGAGAACACGAACAAGAAACGGCTCCTCACATTGGAGCAGCGGCGTGAGCTTGTAGAGGACTGCACGTCGCACCTTGATAATGTCACGGTTCGAAGCTTCACGGGCCTGTTGGCCGATTATGCGGGTAGCCGGGGAGCGTGCGCGCTCGTCAGGGGGCTGCGTCAGGTGTCTGACTTCGAGTACGAATTCAGGATGGCATTCGCGAACCGCCGCCTGGCACCTGATATCGAAACCGTGTTTCTCATGACAGGCGAACAGTACGCGCTGGTGTCCTCATCCATTGTCCGCGAAATTCACCACTGGGGTGGTGATATTTCCAGTTTTGTCCCACTTCCCGTATTGCGGGTGCTGAATAACACCGACGTACCTGGTCTACAATGATGCCCACCGTGACTGAATCTTTCAATCCCCGCCTGGAGGCCATGCAGCCGTCGGCCACACTGGCCATGACAGCACGGGCAGCCGAACGCCGACGCGCAGGACACCCTGTGATTGGTCTCAGCGCGGGCGAGCCGGATTTCGATACGCCCGCTCCGGTAAGGGAGGCGGCTATCGCGGCCATCAGGGAGGGATTCACGCATTATACGGACAATAAAGGCACGCCAGAACTGCGGGATGCCATTGCCCGAAAGCTGCTGGCAGACAACGGACTGGAGTATGATCCGGGACAGATTATCTGTTCGAACGGGGCCAAGCAGTCGGTGATGCAGGCGGTAACCGTACTCTGCCGACCGGGCGACGAAGTCGTGATTCCGGCACCGTATTGGGTGTCCTACCCCGAGATGGTCCGGTTCTCAGGCGGTAATCCGATTGTCGTGACGACGGGCGTTGCATCGGACTGGAAAATGTCTCCCGAGCAGCTTGAGGCGGCCATAACAGACCGGACGCGCCTGGTCATTCTGTGCTCGCCGAGTAATCCGACCGGAAGCGTATACACGCGTAGCGAAATGGCGGCTCTCGTGGAGGTACTGGAGCGACATGAGCACGTGTACGTGATTTCAGATGAGATCTATGAACATCTGGTCTATGGCGTGGAGCATGTATCCATCGCCTCCTGGGCGTCCATCAAGGACCGGACCATTACGGTGAACGGGTTTTCCAAGGCGTGGGCCATGACGGGTTGGCGCCTTGGGTACATGGCAGCCCGGCCGGATATTGTCCAGGCGGCTTCGAAGCTCCAGGGGCAATACACCTCGGGACCGTGTTCCATATCCCAACGTGCAGGAATTGCAGCGCTTAATATGTCTTCCGGCCCCATCGACGAGATGGTCAAGGCCTTTCGGCATCGTCGCGACGTCACGCTTGCCGGCCTCAGAACCATACCTGACCTGGTCTGCCCTGAGCCCGAGGGGGCGTTTTACCTGTTCCCGGACGTGGGTGCCTACCTGGGTGCCCGCACAGAGGAGGGAACGGTAGTGGATTCCACGGAAGCACTCTGTTTTTATCTGCTGGAAGCCTATGACGTGGCACTCGTGCCCGGCTCCGCTTTTGGGGGGCATCGGGGCATCCGGTTGTCGTATGCGGCCTCACTGGAGAACCTCGGAACGGCCGTGGAGCGCATGGTACGTGCTTTCGATGCTCTGGACCACGCCTGATGCCACAATACAAGGACCGTTACCTGTTGCACCTGGCCCTGTTTGCCGTGACGCTCGGATCGACCATTCTTGCCGGTGCTACGATGGCCGGCCGGGAAATCGTGTATGGCGAGGCGGCTCCGCTGTTCTTTCTGATGGGAATGCGCATTTCGTGGCCATGGCTGCAGGATGGCCTGCTCTACGGCGGATCGCTACTACTCTTTCTGACCGTGCATGAGTTCGGACACTATTTCGCCGCCCGGTTTCACCACGTCCGCACCAGTCTACCGTACTACATTCCGTTTCCCTTCAATGGTATTGGCACGTTCGGTGCGGTTATTCGGATTCGGCAGCCTATACCGGATATGCGGACGCTGTTCGATGTCGGAGCGGCTGGTCCGCTGGCTGGCTTTGTGGTCGCGGTTGGTGTACTTGTGGTGGGTCTGGCGACGCTGCCGGGCCCCGACTACATGATGGGCATACCGGGGCATGAGGCCTTGAAGCAGTTCATCTCGCGCTACGGGCAATTCCCGTCAGCCGCGCCCGATGTGGCCACCGTCCTCGGAGCCTCGCCGCAGGGAGACAACTTTACGCTGGTAGTGGGCATGACGCCGCTCTACTGGCTCGTCACGTCGTTTGCCGAGCACGCACCCCCCATGTGGGAAATGTATCATTACCCGGTGCTGTTTGCCGGGTGGCTCGGGCTCTTTTTCACGGCGCTCAACCTGCTGCCGGTCGGTCAACTCGACGGCGGACACATTCTCTATGCCCTGGCCGGGCCCAAATGGCACGGACGTCTGGCCCGCGGATTCGTGTTGTTTCTGCTGGTTTCGGGGGGACTCGGCTTTGTGGGAGAGGCGTCACAGGCGGCCTACGCCTGGTTTCCATGGCTTCCGGGTGCACCCTGGGTCCTGCTGGCCATCATGATGTATCTGTTCCTGCAGCGCATTTTCCGGACAGATCCCGACCTTGTGGCTCCCATGCTGATTGCCGTCACGCTCATAATTGCCCTTCTTTCGCGGATCCCGTTTGCCGTATCGACGTTCGGGTACACCGGTTGGCTCATCTGGTGTCTGCTGATCGTGGTTTTCATCAAGGTGGATCATCCTCCCGTGCTTTACATGCAGCCTTTGTCACCCGTCCGCCGGTGGATGGCATATGCCAGCATGGTCATTTTCGTGCTCTGCTTCAGCATCCGACCTCTGTATGTACTCTGAAAGAATGTGTTGTGCCCTGCTCGCAGGCGTGTTTTTGATGGCGGGGTGTGACAGCGCGCCGGGAACGGAAGACGTGTTTCAGCAGCCTCCCGTAGTGAGCAATCTCGTCGTCACGCCCGACGTCGTGGCGGCGACGCCGGGAGTCGAGAGCCAGGTCGAAGTACTCGTATCTTTCAGCGCGACGGACGCCAATGATGACCTGGAACAGGTCTTCGTGACGGTGCAGGCGAGCGCGTCGGGGGGGGCGCCTCTCGGACAGGAAATCCTGCCCGCCACGAGCGGCCAGCAGCAGGCCACCGTTCTGGTTACGCTTCCCGCTGGTACGGCCGGGTCATTCCCCGTAGTCGTGACCGCCTCGGATGCCCGCGGGGCGATCGGAAACAAGCTGGTCGGAAGATTGGATGTCACAGGCTCCAATGCGCCGCCGGAGATTGTAGCCATCGACATGCCTGACGCCGTGCAGCGACCGGCTGCAGGTCAACCACCCGTGTCCATTCCCATCGTCGCAACGGTTTCTGACCCCGACGGGCTGGCAAACATTGCCCGCGTGGAAGTCATTGTGAATGGGGGCGTGACGCTGCTCCTGTGCGATGACGGGGACAGGGGTACGTGCAATGCCGGCTTCGGATCGAGTGGAGATGAGACTCGGGGAGATGGCCGCTTCACGCTGACCATCGCGCTTGCCGCGGAGAATGCTGCCGGTCCCAACAGCTTTGAATTCAAGGCAGTCGACCGTACGGGCCTTGAGAGTGTATCTATCACCCGAATCCTGGAAGTTCAATGACGGCAACCCTCAGCAAGCCCGCCCGGCACGCGGTGCGTTCTGCGTGGACCGCGAGTGTGATGGCCGGCATGCAGGCCATCGTCATCGTCGCCATTATCGTGCCCGGTGCGTCGCGTGCGCAGTCTGTTGACCTTCCGGTGAGCGAATTTGGCGTGCTCAACAACAGCATTGCCAATTTGATGGTGCAGGGAGATTCCGTCTGGATTGGCCCGTTCCTGAACCTGACCGTCAATGACGGGGCCACATTTCACCGCGCGCAGACCGATTCCCTGTTTGGTACCATCAACCGGATGTTCTCGATTGATGTCGAGGGCGACATCGTAGCTGTGGGTATTGGCCGCGCGGACAACACCAACGGAGACGGTATACAAACGGCAGCCGGATTTTTGATCAGCGAAGACGGCGGTAACACCTTCCGTTTCCGTTTTCCACAGCTGGATAAGCCCGACGAAACCACCATCGAATTCGGAATCAATACGCTACCCGCACTTCCCATCATCGCGCCGCAGCAGAGCCCGCCGTTCGATATCGACGTGGATCTGGCCTCGGGCTCCGTATGGGTCGCAGGCTGGGCCAGTGGTATTCGCCGCTCGGACGATCTGGGCCGCTCCTGGTCGCGCGTCGTACTGCCCCCGGACAACCTGGACTTCGTCTCGCCCGACTCCATCCACCAGTTCACGGTGGAGCCCCAACTCGCCGGATCGGGGTCGCTCAATCACATGGGTTTTTCTGTACTGGTCGATGCGACGGGCACGGTCTGGGCTGGCACCGCAGGTGGTCTGAACCGATCGACCGACGGTGGCCATTCCTGGCAGCGCTTCAAGACCGACGGGACCACATCGTCGCTGACGGGTAACTGGGTGATTTCTATTGAGGAACAGTTGGCGGCAGAAGGACCCGTCATCTGGGCGGCCACGTGGAATGCGGGCGATGTGGGTGGCGGTATCAACGGGCAGTTCGGTGTAACAATTACGGCAGACGGAGGCGCGACGTTCAGGCAGGCTCTCGCCGGTGAGCGCATATTCGACTTTGCTTTTCACGAGGACCGGGTGTATGCCGCTGGAGACAACGGTCTGTTCATCAGCGAAAATCAGGGAAGCACCTGGTTCACTGTGTCGGATTTCCGGGACCGGAACGATCCGTCCCGTCTCGTACGGCCCGGCTCGAGTGTATTCTCGGTCGAGGTAACGCGCAGTGGATCGCTGTGGGTGGGCACGTCCGATGGCCTACTCAAGTCCAGCGACAGGGGACTGAGTTGGACCATTTTCCGTACCGATGTGCCGGTGAATCCTGATGTGCGGTCCAGCCGCGTGCCCGACGTCGATACGTTTGCGTATCCCAATCCGTTTTCGCCCAGTGCGGATGTGTTCATCCGGGTCAAGTTCGAGTCGGACCGGGACGGGCAGGGGGATCTTCGCGTTTTCGACTTCGCTATGAATGCAGTCCGGACCGTCTCGGCGCCCATCAATGCCGGTACGAATGAGCTGGTATGGGACGGCCAGGATGACCGTGGCACGCGCGTTGCCAACGGTGTGTATTTCTACGAAGTCGAGACTGGAAATGACCGGTTCCGAGGCAAGATTCTGGTGATTGAATGAGACGTTTATTTACACGTGTTGTAGTGGCAGGAGCACTCATGCTGGTCATGGTGCCCACCGCATGGGCCCAGAATGCCGGTGCCTTCACGCGGATTGGCTTCGGAGCCCGGGGCATAGCGCTCGGGAATGCACTGGCCGGTGACGTGTCGGGTACGGCGTCGCCGTGGTATAATCCGGCGCACGCGCCGAGAACCGAATCCCAGCACCTGGCAGCCACGGCCGGGCTGCTGTCCTTCGATAGATCGGTCCAATACCTGCAACTCGGAGCCCCCCTGCAGGGGCGCGCCGGATTTGCCGCCGGGCTCATACATGCGGCGGTTACGGACATAGACGGGCGGGACAATAGTGGATTCCACACGGGAGATCTGTCCGTGGACGAATATGCCGGTTTTCTGGCATTCGGGCTCAATTTCAGCGAACGTTTTGCCGGTGGCCTGTCTTTCCAGTTTTTCCGGAGTGACCTGTTTGAAGGGCTGTCGGCCGCCCGCTCCGTAGGAATCGACCTCGGATTCAGCTATCGACTGCGCGAAAATTGGGGGCTTGGTCTGGTGGCCGATGACCTGTTGGCCAGGTACACGTGGGACTCGTCGTCCATCTCGTCGAGCGGGCGCAGCGTGACAGACAATTTTCCGAGACGGCTTCGTTTTGGGGTAACCAATATCCGGATGGATGGTGGGCTGCACCTGTTGGCCGAGGTGGAGTCAAGGACGACCAACGTCGACGTTCGTATCCGCGAGACTCGACTGTTCGGTGGTTCCGTGGTACAGACCGAGCGCAATGACGATATCACGCTTCAGGAGTGGCGAGTGCGCTACGGGGCAGAGTATGTCGTTGCGCCGGGGTTCACGCTTCGGACGGGCCTCGAACAGCTCGGCGAAGATGCCTTCGACTCCGTGCGTCCGTCGCTCGGATTCCGGGCCGATATACCAGTGGGTGAACTGAATCTCCGGGCGGAATATGTCTTTGCGTGGGAAGCCCAGGCGGGAGGGAGTTTGAACCTGTTCACCGTGATTCTGGACCTATGAGGCGCGCGATCATGCGGATGGTCCGGGCTCTGTGTCTTGTTTTCTGCGGTGCTGCAGGTGCGCTTTCGGTGTGTGCGCAGGATTCCGGCCTGGCGTTTCTGGCGGTTGGGCTGGACGCCGAGTCGCTCGCTCTCGGAAATCAGGGGGTGGCAACGGCCACCGGCGCGCTGGCTGAATTCTGGAATCCTGCCGGGCTCGGCGGTTTTGACGGAACGCAACTCGCTGCATCGCACCATATCTGGATCTCGGATGTGCGGACGTATGGGGCGCTTGCGGCCATGCGCTTTGGTTCCAGGTGGGGGGGCGGGGCCTTTTTGTCAAGCACCCGTTTTGGCGATGCAGATGACAGGCCAGCCGGGGGTCTGAACTCCGGGGTCGACGAGGCGGAGTTCCTGGCTATTGGAGTGGGCGCCGGACGACGCGTGGGGAATCATCTGCGATTCGGGGCTGGCTTCAAGGTGTTGTCGGAGCAATTGGCATCGAGCCGGGCGTTTGGATACGCTTTCGATGGGGGCATGCAGGCATCGTTTCTCGATGATGATGTGCGTTTTGGCGCAGCTCTGGCCAATGTCGGTGAAATGAGCACGCTGAATGTGGAGCCGACGAAGTTGCCCCGCGTTTTTCGCGTGGGGGCGTCCGTTTCACCGTTTCGGATCGTGAATGCGTTCGATGCGACGCTGCTGTTCGATACGGATCTGTATGCGGAGATCTCGCACAACACGGCGCAGGATCGGACGCAGGTGCATGTGGGTGTATCGGGAGTGGTGCTCGAGACGGTGGTTGTGCGCACGGGCTATTTGTCGAACGACGACCTGCGAAACTGGTCGTTTGGTGCGGGTTTGCAAGCGGCCGGACTCATATTCGATTATGCGCTGCTGCCGTTCGAGGAGGGATTCGGTGGCGCCGCGCACATCCTTACGGGGACGTACTCGTTTTAAAAGCTTTTAAAGGCTTTTA
>JAJCYR010000093.1 GCA_029262775.1 Bacteroidota bacterium | reverse complement strand
CTGATCGTTTCACGATACGCCACTTGTGGAGCACCGATATTGGCTTCAACTTTGAATTCACGCTTCAAACGATCCACAAGGATGTCCAAGTGCAACTCGCCCATACCCTTCATGATGGTTTGACCAGACTCTTGGTCAGTTTCAACACGGAAGGATGGATCTTCTGCTGCCAAACGTGCCAGACCTTGAGACATTTTTTCTTGGTCGGCTTTGGTTTTTGGCTCAACTGCAATTTCGATCACAGGATCCGGGAACGTCATCGTTTCCAGAACCACAGGATCAATCACAGAACAAAGCGTGTCACCTGTTGTGGTCTCTTTCAAACCGGCCAATGCAATGATGTCACCGGCAAAGGCTTCTTCAATCGGCACCTGCTCGTTTGAGTGCATCATCATCATACGGCCAACACGTTCTTTTTTACCCTTGGTAGAATTGATCATGTTGTCACCTTTGGACAACGTACCTGAATAGATACGTGTAAAGGTCAATGTACCCACAAACGGGTCGTTCATGATTTTGAACGCAAGGCCTGAAAACGCCATGGCGTCATCCGCACGGCGCGGAATGTCACGTGTTTCAGTTTCGTCACCAGGCTTAAAGCCCATGTAATCGATAACGTCCAAAGGAGACGGCAAGAAATCAATAACCGCATTCAAAAGTGGTTGAACACCTTTGTTTTTGAACGCAGAGCCACCCAGCACAGGAACAAATTCCATAGCCAATGTACCCATACGGATCAACTTGCGAAGTGTTGCAACATCAGGCTCATCGCCTTCCAGATAGGCTTCCATGGCGTCGTCATCCATTTCGACAGCCATTTCGATCATCTCATTGCGCAGTGTTGCACATTGGTCAGCCAAGGATGCGCGAATTGGACGTTTTTCCCAAGTTGCACCCAGATCTTCGCCTACATAGACCCACTCTTCTTGTGTGATCAGATCAACGATACCTTCCAGCTCGGTTTCTGCACCAATTGGAAGTTGAACAGGCATAGCCCGTGCGCCTGTACGGTTGCGGATCATTTCGACACAGTTCATAAAGTCTGCGCCTGTTTTGTCCATTTTGTTGACAAAAACAATGCGAGGAACATGATAACGGTCAGCTTGACGCCACACAGTTTCTGTTTGTGGTTCAACACCCGCGTTGGCATCCAACACACAAACCGCGCCATCGAGTACAGCCAGTGAACGTTCAACTTCGATAGTGAAGTCAACGTGACCCGGTGTATCGATGATGTTCAAACGGTGCTTGGGCGTTTCAGGTGTTTCGCCGTCTTCAGTACGTTCCCAGAACGTTGTGGTCGCAGCAGAGGTAATTGTAATACCACGCTCTTGCTCTTGCTCCATCCAGTCCATTGTCGCAGCGCCATCATGCACTTCGCCAATATTGTGGGATTTGCCTGTATAATACAGGATGCGTTCGGAACATGTTGTTTTGCCCGCATCAATATGCGCCATAATGCCGAAGTTGCGGTAGCGATCGAGAGGATATTCGCGTGCCATCTACTTGAACCTTTTCCTAAATTACCAGCGGTAATGGCTGAATGCTTTGTTCGCATCGGCCATTTTGTGGGTGTCTTCACGTTTTTTCACGGCAGTGCCGCGGCTGTTGATGGCATCCATCAATTCGCCGGCAAGACGTTCTACCATTGTGTTCTCGTTGCGCTTGCGCGAGGCACCGATCAACCAGCGGATAGCAAGAGCTTCACGGCGCTCTGTGCGAACTTCGACAGGTATCTGGTATGTCGCACCACCAACGCGGCGCGAACGCACCTCGACGGATGGTTTGATGTTTTCAAGTGCTTCATGGAACACTTCAACTGGTGCGCGTTTGGTTTTGTCTTCGACACGATCAAGCGCACCGTAAACAATACTCTCGGCGACGGATTTTTTACCGTCCAGCATCAAGTTGTTCATAAATTTCGACAGAACCTTGTCGCCATATTTGGCGTCAGGCAGAATTTCACGTTTTTCAGCGCGATGGCGTCTAGACATATCGGTTGTCCCCTACTTCGGCTTTTTGGCGCCGTATTTCGAACGGCGTTGTTTACGGTCTTTTACGCCCTGTGTATCAAGTACACCGCGCAAGATGTGATAGCGCACACCGGGAAGGTCTTTTACACGACCCCCGCGGATCAGAACAACAGAGTGCTCTTGCAAGTTGTGGCTTTCACCGGGAATATATGAAATCACCTCAAAACCGTTCGTTAGACGAACTTTGGCAACTTTACGCATCGCAGAGTTGGGTTTCTTTGGTGTCGTTGTATATACGCGAGTACATACGCCACGCTTCTGCGGACATGCCTGCAGGTGCATTGACTTCTGGCGTTTCACTTTCGGCTGGCGCGGTTTGCGGATCAGCTGTTGTATCGTTGGCATTCGGAACTCCCGTATGTCCTGTTTCAAACTCGAATAGGCGCATGATCTGTCGATCAAACACCGCGACACGGCAGTCCGCACTATTGTGAATGGACTACCGCGGTTAATACCAGAGGATCGAGAGCT
>JAJCYR010000092.1 GCA_029262775.1 Bacteroidota bacterium | reverse complement strand
CCGCTCCGCCGCCGCCTCAATACCAAACGTACTGTACCCGAACGGAACGACGTTCAGATACCATTCCAGAATATCCTCCCGCGGGAGTGTCTGCACGAGGCGCCGCGCCATCAGCATTTCCATCACCTTCCGCTCGGCCAGTGGTCGCTCCGCAATCGCCGGGAACGCCACCCGAGCCAGCTGCATGGGAAGGGTCGATGCGCCCTGTGCATCGCCCCACACCGTCTGCCAGGCGGCGCCTGCGAGTCGGTGCCAGTCAATGCCGCCGTGCGTGTAGAAGCGGTGATCTTCCGTCGCAATGAGCGCATCGATGGCATGGGTACTCATGTCATCCAGAGCCACCCACTCCTGCCGCGTTTCAAACAGTCGGCCCAGCTCCGTGCCATCTGCCGCCAGAATCACGCTACCCGTGCGGGCGAGCGCGGCAGGCTCGGCCGGAACGAGGGGCAGCGCCCGCTCCAACCTGTTCAGTTCACCAGCGCTCCGCCATAATGCCGCGGCGCCCACGACCACCAGTAGCAATACCACGCCCCGCAACAGGGCCCTCCACGCCGAGCCCGCCCACGCCGAGCCCCTCCGCGCCACCATGCGCGGCGATGCCGCTGCGGGCTGCACCCACGTCGCCAGTGGCCTGTACGCCACCGGCGCCCCATTGCCCTGCGGCGCTCCAGCGCACGGCGCCCCGCCGCCCTGCGGCGCGCTACCTTGATTCGATCCAGCCATACAATACCGCGCGAGAGAAGTCCATTCCAGTCCACGAGCCGAATCGGCTCGCGGCTCTGCAGCCCACACTACACGTTGGGATACGCTGGGATTCACAGAATTTGCTCCCCTTCAGCCCGATTCCCGGCTGGTCTACTTCCGGCCTTTGGACGACCCCTGCCTTCCAGCCAGCTCCGGCCCATTCCGCTTCTCTTCATTGACCTTTCCGGGACATACGGATGAACTGTCGCGATCATTATTTATATACTAAATAAAATCAATATCTTATCAGAAGTAATATGATTTTGGAATATCGCGATCGCGTTCGTTGTGTCGCAATTGCCTCCGAGGTGTCGCGAAAGAGGGATGGCGACACCTCACGGCAGATCACGCCAGTCTGGGGGGTATTACGACAATCTGGACCTCATCGCAATAGGATCGAAACCTTGTATATACAAGTCGCACAATGCGTTGCGGTTATTCATGAATACGGAATCGCGACATTTCGCACGTATGTCCCACGAAAGATACTGAACCCCGGGCTCTGCCGCCGTCGCCGGCAACCTCCGTCGCCCGCATCTCCCCACACGACGGCCCGTAGGAGAACCAAATGCGATGCATCCGGTATCCGACCGGACGGCCGCGCCCGGCTCGACAACGGCCGGCCACGTTCGGCTCCCAAGTAGCCACAAAACCATACCTAATGTATAAGGGCACGTATCAGCCACCCACACAGTTTTCGGTTTTTCCTCCGGTCATAAAGAACCTGCTCATTCTCAATGGGCTCGTGTTCATGGCGCAGATCGTGCCGTCGACGAATGCCATGCTCATCACGTGGTTCGGCCTCTGGCCGCTCGGCGAGCCGCCCATCATAGGGCAGGGCCAGTTCTGGCCGTGGCAGCTCGTGACCTATGGCTTCCTGCACGGCGGGTTCAGCCATATTCTCTTCAATATGTTCGCCCTGTGGATGTTTGGCGTCCAGATTGAGAACACGTGGGGCAGCCAGCGCTTTGCCGTCTTCTATTTCGCGACCGTCATTGGCGCGGCCCTGCTGCAGCTCATTGTGGCCACGACAAGTCCGGGCTGGTATCCGACCGTGGGCGCAAGCGGCGGCGTCTTCGGGCTGCTTCTGGCCTTCGGCATGATGTTTCCGAATCAGCCGATCTACATCTATTTCCTGTTTCCGATCAAGGCCAAGTGGTTCGTCGTCGGCTACGGGCTGCTGGAACTGGTGGGCGGCGTGAGCGGGAGCAGTACGGTAGCCCATTTTGCCCACCTCGGTGGCATGTTCTTCGGCTTTCTGCTCATCCAGTACTGGCGCGGCAAGTTGCCGATCAAGCCGGCGCAACGTATGTACTGGTAAAGGCACGGACGAAGAGGCACGGATAACGCACGAACACACATGGAAGGAAGTCCACTTGCACGGCTCAGACTCTGGTATGCGGCGCAGCCCGAGGCCATGCGCATACTTCTGGCTATCAATGTGGCGCTCTACCTGGTGTGGCAGATCGTCCTCATCCACATTCCCGTGACGCGCACGTTTGTGCTCGAGCACGTGGCACTGAACACCGCGCTGCCCGGCATCCTGTTTGAGCCGTGGCAGCTCATTACGTACAGCTTCCTGCATTTGCAGCCCGGCCTCGGCGGACTCCTTCATGTGGGGTTCAACATGCTCTGGATGGTCTGGATAGGCCGCGAGTATGAACAACTCCGCGGACCGGCGCGCCTTTTCGGGACGTATGTGATCGGCGGGCTCGGCGGCGCCCTCCTGACCGTGCTGCTGGCCGCCCTCTTTCCGGCTTCGGGTCTCTTCGGCGGCATGGTCCACGGCGCCTCAGCCGCCGTCCTTGCCATCATGATGGTCGTCGCCACCGAGTATCCGCAGAAGGCCATCGCCCTCATGTTCATCGGCGTCGTCCGCCTGAAATACGTTGTACTCGGCTTTCTGGCGCTCGACGTCCTGTTCCTGGCCGGTAGCAACACCTCGGTATCGGCCCACGCGGGCGGAGTCATTGCCGGCTGGGCAATTGCCCGTCTCGGCCCGGTCGCTACCGACTGGGCCAACCTGTTCTTCGGGTCGATGCGTTCGTCCCGGCATCGCCCCCCCGCCGCAGGCAAATGGAACGTGCTCCATGCGCTCGAGCAGCGGCTCGCCAGCCGTGGAGGCTCCTCCGGCTCCGGTAGCGGCTCCTCCAGCAGCACGGCCCGCGTCTTTCGCATGCCGAGCGCCAAGGATCCTGACCGCCGAGCCGATCCGGGTCACCGCGCCGCCGCCGACATTGATTCTGCCGATGACACCCCTCTTGAGCGCCAGGTCGATATCATTCTCGACAAGATCTCGGAATCCGGCTACGATTCGCTCACCACGGAGGAAAAACGTATCCTGCTGAAAGCGAGCGAAGGCCCCTCTGAAATGTAACAGTTATTGTTACATTTAGGTGCGGCCCCGAAGCCGCTCGGCAAGGTCGTCGACGGGTATAAACACGAATGCGCGTCCCAGGCGACTTTTCGACAGGAGGCCTTTCTCTGCAAGGGTGAGCACGTCCGTGCGGGCCGTCTGATAGGACACTCCGTGGCTGTTCAGGTGGCTTTCTATCGTATAGACAGTCCGCGGGTGGCGGAGGGCATGGGATAGCAGTGCTCGTTGCCGGTGGTTGAAGCCTGCGCCCGGTGAGAGTAGCTCTGAAACCGACTGGATTTCCTCTGATTTTGCCGACATGTAGGCGAAGAGGTCTTCCACCGAGCGGAGCAGGACCTTCATTTGGGATAGAATGAAGTAGGTCAGGTCGTTGTCGTCCGTCTCGGAATACAGGAACGACTTCGCGTAGCGGGCGGGTGCCTTTTTCAGGATGCGGGAAATGGAGACGTACTCCGCAATCCAGAAATCCTGTTTCAGGAGATACCAGTAGAAGAGGGCGCGCGCGGTGCGACCATTGCCGTCCTGGAATGGGTGCACGTAGGCGAACCAAAAATGCAGGATGATGGCTTTCACGACCGGGTGCATGAAATGGGTATGCTCCGCTGCATTGACAAACGCGCAGAGGGCACGGAGGCGTTCGGGTGTTTCGCCAGCCGGAGGTGGGAGGTGCAGCAGCGTATTGGTCACGTTGTCATAGACGCCAATGCCGTCACCGGGCTCGCGGTACGTAATCGGTTCACTGGACACACCCTCCGTCAGCGTCGCGTGCACGTCTTCAATCAGTGCTACGGTCAGAGGCACCTCCGTCTGTTGACGGATGTTGCGCATTGCCCGGTAATTGTTGAGGATCATCCGCTCGCCCGTCGTCAGGGGTTTGCGGCCCGTGCGGATCATTTCCTTGGCCACCCGGCGCGTCGTGGCGGCGCCCTCCAATTGGCTCGACGTAATGGCCTCCTCCATGATGGACATCTGGATGAAGCGCTGTCCCGTCTCCCGGGTCAATGGCTCAGGAACACGGATCGTGCCACCTATCCGGCGATCCAGTTCATGCAGGTACAGCAGGAGAGGATCGGGAAGGGTATACGAGAACGGCCGTCCTTCGGCACACACAAACGTCGGAATATTCCGTTTCATGCCGAGCCTGGCCATTTTCTGCGCCACCCAGAATTCCTCTGGACGTATGCCGCCCGGCGCTTTCATGCGCCTGATGGTCTCCCAGTGTCGGTATTTGCCTTCCGGTGCCGGTCCGATTCCGCGGTTCAAAAGCTCAGTCAGCCTGTCAGTCTGGGCAAGCTGCGTAATCAAGGCACGGGCGTCCGGTGGTTGATCTGGTATGGTCATGATGTCAATATACTACTAATTCAACATCAATTAGTAATTAATGGACCGTTCGCAGGCTCAGTCGTACCGCAGCGTATCGATCGGGTTCATCAACGCGGCCCGAACGGCCTGGTAGCTCACCGTAAGCGCCGTGATTGCCAGCGCCAGGAGTGCGGTTATGACGAACAGCCCTGCATCCGGCTGGATCCGGTATGCAAAATCCTCCAGCCAGTGCTGCATTCCGAACCAGGTCAGCGGTGCGGCCGCGGCGTACGCAATGACGACGAGCAGCAGAAAATCGCGCGTCAGAAGGCCCACGAGCCCGGGGACGCTCGCGCCGAACACTTTTCTCACCCCGATCTCCCGCGTACGACGCTCGGCCATGTAGGCCGACAATCCGAACAGACCCAGGCAGGCCACGAAGATCGCGAGGAAGGAGAACGCACCAAAAATGCGGCCGAGGCGTCTTTCAGCCGTGTAGAGCGCTTCGAATCGATCGTCCAGAAACGCCGTCTCGAGCGGCCATTCGGGCACGACGGCGGACCATTTCTCGTTCAGCCCGTCCACCAGTTCCGCAACCCGCTCCGTGTCGATACGCAGCAATATCTGCCGCGAAAAATCGTCCAGAAAAAAGAAGACCGGGCGGACGGGTTCGTGAAGGGATGTCTGGTGGAAATCCTTGACTACTCCGACGACCATGGCTTCGGTACCGACCGACAGACCGTCGTTCAACGTAAAACGCTGTCCGACCGGGTCTTCCAGCCCGAAAAAGGCGGCGGCCGCTTCGTTGATCACGATGGAGCCTCGGGTGTCAGCCGCCGACTCCGCTCGAAAATCCCGACCGGCGGTGATCGTCAGGCCGAGGGTTTCGACATAGTCGGCGTCGACGGCAACCCACGATACCAGCTTCTGCGCGTCGACAGGACTGCCGGCGGGCCGAAGGCGCCAGGAGTTCAGCCCGTCGGGCGGGGCGTGAGAAGCGGCCGAGGCTTTCAGGACGCCGGGCTCGTCGAGAAACGCTTCCTTCAGGGTTTCCACGCGCTGCGCGTCGAGTGTCGCCGGGACACGGACCGAGACCACCTGATCCCGATCGAATCCGGGGTTTTTCGTCTGCATGTAATCGAGTTGACTGGAGACGATGAGCGTCCCGATGACAATCGCGATCGAAATCCCGAACTGCAGGACGACCAGGCCCTGCCGCAGCCGGACGGCGGCTCCGGATCCACCCGAATCCGGGGCGCCTTTGAGCACCCGTGCCGGCTGGAATGACGACAGAAAAAATGCTGGGTAGATGCCTGCGAGAAGCCCCACCGAGAGTGCGATGCCGAGCAGGCCGAGCAGGATGGGCGCCTCTACGAATGCACCGGCCGATATGGCCTTGCCGCTGACTGCGTTGAAAAAGGGGACCGCCAAGGCGGCGGCGACCGGCGCCAGGACGACGGCGAACAGACTCATACCGACCGATTCCCCGAGGAATTGGCGTACGAGTTGACCGCGATGGGCGCCGAGCAGCTTGCGAACGCCGACCTCACGGGCCCGCATCGACGCCCGCGCCGTCGCCAGATTCATGAAGTTGACGCAGGCAATCACGAGGATGAACACGGCGATCGCCCCGAAGATGTAGAGATAGCGAATGTCTCCCGTGGATTCGATTTCCGATGCAAACCGGGAATGCAGATGGATATCTGCGAGCGGTTGGACGGCGAGCCGGACCTCAACCGGTGTGTCGGGCGGGACGATTCGCCGTGCCATGTCGTTGAGCCGAGTCGCGAGAGCCGGGACGGGCTCGGGTCGTTCGAGCAGGACGTAGGTGTAGACCCACTGCGCGCCGAGCGACTCGAACATTTCCCGGTCGTATCGGTCCTTCGTGCTTTCGAGATTCAGCAGAACATCAAAATGAAAATGCGAGTTGACGGGCATGGCGCGTACGACGCCCGTGACCTCGAATTCCTGTTCGTTGTTTCTGAGTAGGGTTTGCCCGATCGGGTCCTCATCGCCGAACCACATGCGGGCCGCCTTTTCACTCAAAACGGCGCTGTACGGATTGTCGAACGCCGTCTTGGGATTACCGCGTACGAACGGGATCGTGAAGATGTCGAATGCGGAGGCATCCGCCATCAGGATGTCGTCCTCCATGATCTGTGTATCGCCCGCGCGGAGGAGCGCACGATCTCTCGCGAGCCTGGCCGTTTGTTCGACGCCCGACAGCGAGCCGTTCACGAGATCCGCCAGCGCGTAAAACGTCGGCGCCCCGCCCCGCCATTCGCCGTCGCCGCTTTTCGTCTCCATCGCCACGCGGACAATCCGGTCCGAGCGCTCGTGGAATTGATC
Source organism: Bacteroidota bacterium (assembly GCA_029262775.1). GTDB lineage: Bacteria > Bacteroidota > Rhodothermia > Rhodothermales > UBA10348 > 1-14-0-65-60-17. Next base: position 3,836 of record JAJCYR010000092.1, on the reverse strand, counting down.
GTAGGACAGTTCGTCCAGGACGTAGACCAGAATCAGCAGGCAACAGGCCAGACCGACCGCCAGTCCGGACACATTGATAGCCGCGTATCCCTTGTGGCGGCCGAGGGCGCGGAGCGCGGTAGCGAGGTAGCTTTTGAGCATGGTCCGGATTCGTTTAGAAGCTTGACAGGGGGAGCGCTGAATTTCATCTCCGGTACTGCAATATAATCGCTATCTGATCTAAATATACCCCACGACGTCTCAAATGAAGTTTTCGGCGCCATTGATGGGCATCTGGCCGAAGCGCCGCCCCAACTCACCGCCACACTCGTGAGGTTCTGATTTACACAAGGCTCTGGACTTGATCAAGTTTCGGGACTTGATCCATAAAAGTGGAACGAGTCATCGACCTGCCAGTAGTTGGCGTATACGACTCAATTCTTTGGGAGTGGATATGCTCAAAACCAGAAATCCCGTCGCGGTCGTGGCCATATTGTTCCTCATTGTGCTCAGCCTGGGGGTAATGGGCTGCGATTCATCCGGTGTTTCCTCGCTGCAGCCGACCGAGGATCGGGGGGATGGATCGACTGACGGCACGACCGATGATCCGGCAGACGACTCCACTGACCCGACTGACGCTGACAGCACTGACGCCGCCGACCCTGTCGATGTCCCCATTCAGTTGACCTGCGGAGACGCCATTGAGTTTGACAGGCTCAGTTCGCCGTCAGGCGAAGATCTGCGTGTTGTCCTGCGGCTTCGAAATGTCGAGCGCGCATCCAGTGGCCCGAGCGATGTGTCGGGATTTCCCTACTTCTATTCCGTAAGCGAGCCCGAGGTGATTGATCAGTGGGCGTACCTCTCTATCCGAAAGGTGGGTTGGAATAACGGCATTGACCATGGATTCACGCGGAAGGAGTTCACCGATGCCGCGAGAAGTGGCACACCTGAGCGTGTTCTGCTCCTTCCAGGCAATGGAACTGTCACGGGCGAGAATAATGCGCTCTACAGGGCATTTCAGATGGGAATCTATGACTTCGGGACGAACGTCTTTGGCACGTCGAACCCCGGGAATCCGAATTCTGGAATGTACAATGACCTTCGAACGAATGGTTCCAACTCCTTCATTGTCCTGAAATCGACTCAGCCCATTAATGCGGGTGGATGCTTGACGGTCGAGGCGAGGCTACCCCGATCGGCGTCGTTTCCAGATGACTGGACGTATATCTCGGCTTCGGTACGCAGCGAAGAATCCGGCTCCATTTTTCACGACATGGAACTCATGAGACACGAATCCAGCCATGACTCGGACGCGCCAGGCTCTGCGAAGATGGCCGGAATAGGCTCCGGTACGTATGAGTTCATATTCTACCTGAGCCACCACGACGAAGGAGGGCCGAATGTCCCTTCCGCTTACCAGTCGGCACGGTGGTTCCGAACGGGACTGTAGCCAGGCCGCCCCTATGGAAGCCCGCGACGGTAGCATGGGCTTTGACTTCTGCGGCACGTTCACGCGGGAGACCTAATAGACGGTCTTGAACACCCATGGGTATCGCGTTCACCAAAGATCTCCTGACGGTTCCTACGAGCTGGCAGGTCGCTACGATGTTCCGATGCCAATTACTGGGATTATTCCAAATGGAGACCACGAACTGTAGGTTGCGATTAGGAGACGTCACGTGGGTCTCGACATCGTGTCCCCGGTCGGAGGAGGGTTCTTTCTGACGGTGGCCTTCGTCGCGGTCGGATTTATGTCCGCTGGCCCGGCGGCTGTCTTGGCTTCCGCGTTGCTTGGTGTTCCGGGGATGCTCGCAATCGGGATCGGTGTCGCTCTTTGGGCGCGTCATGCTACGTCTACGATCTGGAGCGCATGAAAGCGCGGGCGCGGAACAGGAATGACGCCAGAAGGACGATTCCGATCAGAATCGACATTCGCGGACCGAACACGGGGTGCGTGAACAGAAAAATGGAAATGACGAGTATTCCGGCGACAGACAGAATGAGTCGTCGGGCTTCAGACGCGCGGCGAGTGACGGCGGAAGCCAGTACGGCGACGGCAACGAAGCCGGCGAAGAGATAGTATTCCATGTGTAGATGCGAAGTTTGGTGCCATGGTCGACACTTGGATAAACGTAAAACAGGCGGAAAATGCGACAACGGCGGCCCTCATTTTCCAAGATCCATTCTGGCGTGTCGCACTTTGGCAAGGAAATACGTTTACTGAGACAAACAACACCCTGATTTCCATGCTTCGCGCTACCATGCTTCGAACTACATCGCTTCTCGCCGTTATAGCCATGCTCTTCATGCTCACCCCGGCCGCCTTACAGGCTGGCGCTGCGCGCGATACCGGTCCGTGGGGCGGCAAGAACCTCACGCGGCCAGTCCATCCCGCGTGCGTACCCAACAAGCCCTGCACGCGGTCCTACTACCCAAATTCTCCGCGCAGGGGAGAACAACGAGCCCCCACGACGGGTTCGGATGGCAAACGCACCCAGCCATCCCATGCAAAGACCAAGAAGGCATAGCCGCCCGGTACACGTTGGCGGCATTCAGATAGGAGGCGGCGCCCCCATCTCCGTACAGTCCATGACGACGTCGAAAACGCACGACGTCCCCAAAACGCTGGCCGAAATACAGACTTTGGTCGATGCGGGCGCCGATATAGTCCGCGTAGCCGTGCCCCGCCCGGAGGATGCTGCCGTCCTGAAGGACATCGTCGATGGAAGCACGGTGCCCATTGTGGCCGACATCCACTTCAATCACGACTATGCGCTCAAAGCGCTGGATGCGGGTGTCGCCAAAGTGCGCATCAATCCGGGGAATATCGGAAAAGAGGAGTGGGAGAACGAAGTTCTGCTCGCAGCCAAGGAAAAGGGCGTGCCCATCCGCATTGGGGTCAACTCGGGTAGCCTGGAGCGCGATATCCTGGACAAGTACGGGTACCCGCAGCCCGAAGCGCTGTTTGAGAGCGCCATGCGGCACGTGGATATCTGCACCAAGGTGGGCTTCGAGGACATCGTGATTTCCGTCAAACACTCGGACGTCTTCTTTATGATCCAGGCCTACCGGCTGCTCGCCGAGCGCACGGAGTATGCGCTGCACCTGGGTGTGACCGAGTCGGGAAGCCTCAAGACAGGCACCATCAAGAGCTCGATCGGTCTTGGTGCGCTGCTCGCCGACGGCATTGGCGACACCATCCGCGTCAGTCTTGCCACCGATTCGGTACACGAAGTGGAAGTGGGCCACCAGATCCTGAAGTCACTGCGCCTTGGCCGCCCGGGCGTAAACATTATTGCCTGCCCCACGTGCGGCCGCCTGGCGGGCGACATGTTTCCGATCGTGGAAGCGGTTGAAGAAGCTGTTGCCAAAGCCAAGTTCGAAAAGGACCTCAACGTCGCCATCATGGGCTGCGCCGTCAACGGCCCGGGTGAAGCCGCCGGTGCCGACCTCGGCGTCTCCCTCGGCCGCGGCCGAGCCCACCTCTTCAAGAAAGGCAAAATCCTGCGCACCGTGGACGAAGACCAGATAGTCCAGGCGCTGATGGAGGAGATCGAGGGATGGTGAGGCGGAGGAGGCAGTTTGTTGTGGTGCCGGGTGAAGGTTTGTGCACATGTCGCCACATTCTGCTTCAACGGCAGGCGGAGAAGGAATACTTTGCGACGGGCCCCCCTCAACAAATACGGGGAGGTCCGAGCTGACGCCCGAACCTCCCCGTATTTATCGTTCTCTTCCTGAGTGCCAGTTCTAGTTGTGCACGTCAGCGCCACCGGCATTGTGCACGTCAGCGCCACCGGCATTGTGCACGTCAGCGCCACCGGCATTGTGCACGTCAGCGCCACCGGCATTGTGCACGT
>JAJCYR010000091.1 GCA_029262775.1 Bacteroidota bacterium | reverse complement strand
ATCAGTCAAGAATTTTGGATACGACACCGGCACCAACCGTACGGCCGCCCTCACGAATGGCGAAACGAAGGCCCTGTTCCATGGCAACAGGCACAATCAACTTCACCTTGAACTGGGTGTTGTCACCGGGCATCACCATCTCCACGCCCTCAGGAAGCTCAATGTCTCCCGTCACGTCCGTCGTACGGAAGTAGAACTGGGGACGGTAGCCCTTGAAGAACGGCGTGTGACGGCCTCCCTCTTCCTTCGACAACACGTACACCTCGCACTCGAATTCCTTGTGCGGCGTCACACTACCCGGCTTGACGAGAACCATACCGCGCTCCACGTCGTCCTTCTTCGTGCCACGAAGCAGAACGCCCGCGTTGTCACCGGCCTGCGCCTGGTCGAGCAGCTTGCGGAACATCTCAATCCCCGTCACGGTCGTCGTCTGCTTCTCCTCCCGCATGCCGATGATCTCGATCGTATCGCCCACCTTCAGAATGCCACGCTCCACACGACCCGTAACCACCGTACCTCGACCCGTGATCGAGAACACATCCTCGATCGGCATCAGAAACGGCTTCTCCGTGTCACGCTCGGGCGTCGGAATGTAGTCGTCCACCGCATGCATCAGTTCCATGATCTTGTCTTCCCACTGCTCTTCACCATTGAGCGCGCCAAGCGCCGAGCCCTGGATCACAGGAATGTCGTCGCCCGGAAACTCATAGCTGTCCAAAAGCTCTCGAACCTCCATCTCCACGAGCTCAAGCAGCTCTTCGTCATCAACAAGGTCGACCTTGTTCATGAACACCACCACGTAGGGCACACCCACCTGGCGTGCCAAAAGGATGTGCTCGCGTGTCTGAGGCATCGGACCATCGGTCGCCGCCACCACCAGGATCGCGCCGTCCATCTGGGCCGCGCCCGTAACCATGTTCTTCACATAGTCCGCGTGGCCCGGACAGTCCACGTGAGCGTAGTGACGTGCATCCGTCTCGTACTCCACGTGCGCCGTCGCAATCGTGATGCCGCGCTCGCGCTCCTCAGGAGCATTGTCGATCGAATCGAAGCTGCGCAACGTGTTGCCGTCAACACGCTTGGCAAGCACCGTCGTGATTGCAGCCGTCAATGTCGTCTTGCCGTGGTCTACGTGACCAATCGTGCCCACATTCACGTGGGGTTTCGTACGCTTGAATTGTTCTTTAGCCATGTCCTTGTTCGGCTTGTCTATGGATTATTCTGCCGCTACCGCTCCAGCGGCAGTGGCAATGATTTCGTCACGAACACTCTTTGGAACCTCCTCGTAGTGATCGAACTGCATACTGTACAGGGCCCGGCCCTGTGTAATGGATCTCATGTCGGTAGAGTAACCGAACATGGATGACAGAGGCACAAACGCTTTGATTACGTGGACGTCATTCCGCTGCCCCATGCTCTCAATGCGACCGCGACGACTATTAAGGTCCCCAATCACATCTCCCATGTACTCTTCCGGCGTCACGACTTCCACAGCCATGATCGGCTCCATCAGTTTGGGATTTGCCTTACGGGCGGCTTCGCGGAATCCCATTCGACCCGCAATCTCAAATGAAAGCTGATCCGAGTCCACGTTGTGGAATTTGCCATCGTAGAGGCGCACTTTGACACCCTCCACCGGATAGCCCGCGAGGGGTCCCTGTGACATGGCACTTTGAACACCCTTCCCGACCGACGGAATGAATTCACGAGGAATGGATCCCCCTTTTATGTCATCAACGAACTCCAATCCCACCTCTCCTTCATCGGCAGGACCAACTTCCATCCAAATTTCCGCAAACTGACCGCGACCACCCGACTGTTTCTTGTGAGTATACTTGTAATCGACGGTCTGCGTAATCGCCTCGCGGTACGACACCTGCGGTTTGCCAACGTTGGCTTCCACCTTAAACTCACGCTTCAGCCGATCAACAATGATCTCCAGGTGAAGCTCTCCCATGCCGGCAATAATGGTCTGCCCGGTCTCATGGTCGACAGACACTTTGAACGTCGGATCCTCTTCGGCGAGCTTCTGCAGACCCTGGCCCAGCTTGTCGCTGTCCACCTTGGACTTGGGCTCAATGGCAATCCGAATAACGGGCTCCGGAAAGTCCATTTTCTCAAGAATGACTTCCGAGTCCGGATCGGTAAGCGTATCGCCCGTGCGCACATTTTTCAGGCCTACAGCCGCCGCAATGTCACCTGCCTGTACTGCCTCAATGTCTTCCCGGTGGTTGGAATGCATGAATAGCAGACGGCCCACGCGCTCCCGCTCCCGCGAAGTTGCATTAAGCACAGCAGAACCCTTCTCCAGTTTACCGGAGTACACCCGGATGAAGGTGATCTTACCCACATAGGGGTCCGTCATGATTTTGAAAGCAATGGCACTGAACGGGCCCTCCGGATTCGGAGCACGCGTTACTTCCTCATTGGTCTTGGGATCGATACCAGTGATCGGCGGCACATCAAGCGGGCTGGGGAGGTAATCAATAATTCCATCCAGAAGGCGCTGAACTCCCTTGTTCTTGAATGCGGAACCGCAGAACACGGGTGTGATGTCCATGCTGAGTGCCGCCGCGCGAACCACCGCCTTCAACTCGTCGGCCGTGATCTCCTCGCCTTCGAGGTACTTCATCAGCAGCTCGTCGTTGTGCTCGGCAACGGCTTCCAGAAGATTGATGCGCCAGTGTCGGGCATCCTTGACCAGATCTGCTGGAATCTCGATCTCGTCAAACGTTGAACCCTGGGTCTCATCGTGCCAGATGATGGCCTTGTTGCGAATGAGGTCAATGACCCCTTTGAACATTTCACCTTCGCCAATCGGTACCTGCACAGGGACCGGATTGGCCTTGAGCCTGTCCCGCATGGCCTGGATGGCCCCCTCAAAATTGGCTCCCGTCCGGTCCATCTTGTTGACGAACGCGATGCGCGGTACATGATATTTATCTGCCTGGCGCCAGACGGTCTCCGACTGCGGCTCGACACCACCCACGGCGCAGAACAACGCGACAGCGCCATCGAGCACGCGGAGGGAACGCTCGACCTCCACCGTAAAATCAACGTGACCAGGCGTGTCAATAATATTGATGCGATGGTTGGCCCATTCACACGTCGTGGCAGCAGAGGTGATGGTGATTCCCCGTTCTTTCTCCTGCTCCATCCAGTCCATCGTGGCACCGCCATCATGGACTTCACCCATACGGTGCAGACGTCCCGTATAGAACAGAATGCGTTCCGTTGTCGTCGTCTTGCCCGCATCAATATGGGCCATAATGCCGATATTGCGGGTACGATCGAGAGGAAATAGTTTGGTCTTGCTCATGTTCTGTTAGAATCGGAAGTGGGCAAAGGCCTTGTTGGACTCCGCCATTCGATGCGTGTCGTCCTTTTTCTTGATCGCTCCACCCTCTCCTTTGGCAGCGGCCAGGATTTCTGCAGCAAGGCGATTGGCCATGCTCTTGTCGTTGCGTGCCCGGGCATACTGAATAAGCCAGCGGAACGCCAACGCCGTTCTGCGGTCCGGCCGGACTTCGATAGGCACCTGGTAGGTAGCTCCGCCCACGCGGCGACTGCGGACCTCGACGAGTGGTGCCACATTGTTGATGGCCTTGTGAAAGACCTCGACGCCGGGCTCACTCGCACGCTCCTCCACTACGTCGAATGCCTGATACACCAAGCCGCGGGCCACGTTTTTCTTGCCATGCTGCATGACAGCATTGACGAACTGGGAAACGAGCACATCCCCATAGACGGGATCTGCTATCGTTTGCCGTGTTTCTGCTCGTTTTCTACGCATAATCTGACTGAAACAGTGTAAAGCTTATGGTCGGGTCAACTACGCGGCCTCTTGGTGCCATACTTGGAACGGCTTTGGCGCCGGTCTTCCACACCTGACGTATCGAGTGCCCCACGGACTATGTGGTACTTCACGCCCGGAAGGTCCTTGACACGACCACCACGCACCAATACAATGGAGTGCTCCTGGAGATTGTGACCTTCTCCCGGAATGTAGGCGATCACCTCGATGCCGTTGGTCAGCCGCACCTTCGATACCTTGCGAAGCGCAGAGTTCGGCTTCTTGGGGGTCGTGGTGTAGACACGCGTGCAGACACCACGGCGCTGCGGGCACTTGGAAAGCGCCGGTGACTTCGTTTTCTTGTACTTGTCGTGGCGGCCCTTACGGACCAACTGCTGTATCGTAGGCACTTCGAATACCCATGGTTCTGATTAACATCAATGGCTGCATCTGGCAAACGCCTTGCGTGTCAGCGCGAAATAGCCTTAGTCTGTCAATATAAGGACAGTCAGCGCTATTACACCACGGCTTTCGTGAAGAAAGATTGATAAGGTGCCCAGGAAGTCAGAAAAGGGAAGATAAATCGACAGGAGTAACTCGAAAAATGCTTGCTGATATATATCAATATATCACTTTTTTGTCAAATCCTCTTCCTTGTTTGCCACGAGATCCGTTTCTGTTTCGGGAGCGACGTCCAGTTCTGGTTCCGACGTCGGGCCCTCCACCTGGTCATCCACAGGCTTGCCCTCATAGTGCACGTACTCACCATGGGGACGCTTGCCCAGGATTTCCACAAGGTCCTTCGGAGCAAGCACTTCCTGCTTCAGCAGGGCCTGCGCCATGGTATCGAGCAGAGCCCGGTGCTCTTCGAGGAGTGCTCGCGCCGTTTGGCGGACGCCATCAATGATGGCCTTGACCTCCTCGTCAATGATCCGCGCTGTATCGTCCGAAAAGGGCTTCGAAAAGACGGGCGAATCGTTGCCTTCCCGACTCATGTTGAACGAAACATACCCGACCTTTTCAGACATGCCGTAATCCACGACCATGGCATAGGCCATTTTTGTGATGCGCTCCAGGTCGTTCTGTGCACCCGTGGAAATCCGTTTGAAAACAATTTCCTCTGCCACGCGTCCACCCATGGCCATGACCATCCGATCCAGCAGCGCCTCTTTTGTATACAGATAGCGCTCTTCCGGCAGATACTGAGCGTATCCAAGAGCGGCCAGACCGCGCGGAACAATCGACACCTTGACCACCGGATCGGTGTACTTCAGGAACCAGCCGGCGATGGCATGTCCGGCTTCGTGGAAGGCGACAATTTCCCGCTCTTCCGGTGAGATGATCTTGTTCTTCTTCTCGAGCCCTGCGATGACACGATCAATCGCCTTCTCGAAATCGATCATTTCAATGGCCTCCTTGCCCTGCCGCGCAGCCAACAACGCCGCTTCGTTGCACACGTTGGCAATTTCTGCACCCGCAAAGCCGGGTGTCTGTCCGGCCAGGACCTGCTCGTCGACCGATTCGGATACAATGAGAGGCTTGGTATGCACCTTGAAGATCTGGGCACGCTCGTTTTTGTCCGGCTTGTCCACCAGTATCTGGCGGTCAAATCGACCCGGGCGGAGCAGCGCTGTGTCCAGTACATCCGGCCGGTTGGTTGCCGCCATGATGATAACGCCTGAATCCGTATTGAACCCGTCCATCTCCACCAGCAACTGGTTCAACGTGTTTTCGCGCTCATCGTTTGCTCCCATCATCATGCCACGGCCACGCGAGCGCCCCACGGCGTCGATCTCATCAATGAAGATGATACACGGTGCTTTCTCCTTCGCCTGCCGGAACAGGTCCCGGACACGCGCCGCACCCACGCCGACGAACATCTCCACAAAATCCGACCCGGAAAGCGAGAAAAACGGTACCCCTGCCTCGCCAGCAACGGCGCGGGCAAGCAACGTCTTTCCGGTGCCCGGCGGACCGACGAGTAAAACGCCTTTCGGCAATTTTCCGCCGAGCTTGGTGAATTTCTTCGGGTTCTGGAGAAAGTCCACTACTTCGACCACCTCTTCCTTGGCCTCTTCCAGCCCTGCCACATCCTTGAACGACAGCTTCTGCTCGTCCATGGCATCGAAGAGTACGGCCTTGTTCTTCCCGATGTTGAGCACCTGGGAGCCTGGGTTCATCCGGCGGATCAGGAAAATCCAGAGTCCGATGATGATCAGGAGCGGGAAAATCCATGTCAGCATGCCGCCGAACCAGTTCTCTTCCTGTCGGGCATCGAACCGGACCTCTTCGGCGCCTTCGGCCCGCCTCGTAGTATTATAGTCCAGCAGGAACTGGGTCAGTTCGTGATCGGCCGGTTTGGTCGAATAAAAGCGGTTGGCCGCCTGCTCATCGGGAGGCATGAACAGATTATTCTGAACTTCCGGAACGTCCACCAGACCCTCGCGGATGACGTCATCCGTATAGAGGCCTTCGACCCGAAGATTGTTTACGAGTACAACTTCATCCACCCAGCCCTTTTCAATTTCTTCCAGGAATTGGGAGTATTCCACCTCGTTCGGTTCGATACCACCGACGAACAGGAAGATGTGCACCATGATGGCCATGAAGGCCACAAGGTATATCCATAGTACAAACCGGGGACGCTTTTCAGGCAAGCGCGGACCTTTTCCCTGGGGCTTGTCCATTCGGGGGTTTGGTCGATCGTTTTCAGCCATGCAACGATCCTGCAACGGGGTTGGATTTCAGATGACGCAAGGGCCGCAGTTACCATGGCCTGCACCCTTGGTTCCACGAAATTTCAGGGCGCCACCAGTTGAAACAGCCTGATTCTCTCGCGCAGGATATTCTCACGTTCGGCATGAAAGGACGCGGCATCGGTCGCTGTCGGGAACGGCCCGATCGCCGTCACATACGCACCGTCCTCTGAATCGGCGGACCGCAGAACGCGCACGCGCGACGCCTCACCCATCAGAAGTCGTTTCAACAACGATGTATTCTGTCTTGCCGTCTGCTCGTCCGGGTGGTCTCCACCCACTACCAGCCAGAAACCTTCTCCCTTTACCGCCGATTCGTTGCCTTCCGCCAGCGGCCACATGTCTTCTCGGACCACCACCTGCGAGCTGTCCACCGCTGTTTGCGTCGGAATACCCGGTACGTCCAGGACCATATCCTCCTCCGGATCAACTTCGGCCGGATCCACCTCCTCCGGTAGCCGCTCTCGAGCCACTGCATCCGACGAATCGGGTAGCAGTCCCGGGTCCGTCACCACACGGCCTGTCGTGTCGGCACGCGAGGAATCCGTGCCTGAAAGAGGCTTTTCACCGCGCAACATGGCCATCACCAGCGAGTCATTGGCCGAGAGTTGCCGTGCTACCTCCTCCTTGTTCACCGGAGGTGCCGTGAATTCATCCAACAACCGTGTCATCCTGTCCGCTTCGGAGAAGTACGACGTACCGATGAAGTTTTCTTTCACCCAAGCATACAGGTCGCCGAGATGGAGGCTGTCTGGCACAACAACTGCACCCGCATCTGACGATTCCGGGAGCGTCCGCTCTGAAGCAATAGAATCTTCGGCTGCGATGTTCAAAACCGTAGAATCTTCGGCTACCGCATTCGAATCCGAAGAATCTGCGATTACCGCCTTAAAATCCGCGGTTTCTGTGACGGCGGCCTCTGGAGACATTGAATCTGCCTTCGCCCTCTCGGGCCACAAGGAGAGAACCGTGCTGTCCACGGGACTGATGGGTAGCGGCGCAACAATACGCACCGAATCGGAGTCCGCCCATTCCAGATGGGCGCGTGCGGCCGCAAGCATGGATTGGGCCGCAACCGCCTGATCCTTCCACCGAGCCGCCACGCCGAGCAGTTCCTTCAGGTGATACCCATAGCGCCCGGCTCCGGCCTCGTTTTCCATGTTCCTGCGCACGGACTCATAGTCAAGTTGCGCTTCGAGCGCCGAATCAGCGGCTACCTCCAACGATTCCAGACCAAGATTCCTGGCCACAATGGCCGAGAATTCCGACTCCGGATAACGATCCAATACCTCACGATACAGTCGCTTGGCCGTCTCTTCGTCGCCCAGGGCCCGCTGTATTTCGGCGAGGGCATAGAGGGCACGACGTGCCACGGGCTGATCGGCATCCTCATCCACAACCAGCCGATACCACGCTGCCGCCGAGTCAGGCATGTTCATGTTCAGAAACAGAGTGTTTCCAACGTTATAACGGGCAAGCGCACGTTGGCTGCGTACCTCAGCGCGAGATGTAGAGTCCCGTGGAATGCCACTCAGATCAATCTGAGGGAGCCCTACGTTGGCACGCCCACTTTCCGCTCCATCCAGCACCGAATCCAGATCGGTGTTGGGTTGCCCCGCTTGGCCCCCTGTGCTATTCGCTTCAACTCCACGACTTCCCAATGTTCGAATGGCCTCTTCCCGTCGCCAGTTCGGAACCAGAGGCCGATCTCCCCAACGCTCTCGGAATGTGGCCATACCTTCCTGAATGCGAATCGGATCCTCGAAATAAAGAAAGCCCGAGGCATTGCTTCCCGCGCCATCGTTCACTCCAGGAATGATCTTCCCTTCCGGAAGTCCCTGATTCCTGAAAATATCTCCCTGTCCACCGCGCTGCTGTTGCTGCTGAAATTGACTGTTTCGCCGTTCGGTCTCCTGCTGGCGCTGCATTTCAGCCAGTTCGCGTGCGCGAGCCTGCCTCATGGCCAACACCCGCTGATCAAACTCCTCCTGCGGGAGTGAGCCCAGATACAGCACCGAGTCCATTTCGGATATCAGGCTGTACGCGGTCGCGAACGCCGAAAAGGCCGACCTGATATCATTGATGTCGCCCACTGCCTCCGGGGCCAGTATTACATTGTTTCTCGCCAGCGTGGACGACCTCCCGGACGCTGCGCCGGACCGGGAACCGGAACGGGCAGACAGTCCTGTCGCAGCCGAATCGTAGTAGGCAGAGGCCATCACAAAGTCGCCTTCCACCTCCCGATAGAATTCGGCCATGGCCAGATGCACCCGACTACGCACCCGCGTGACCGACGGATTGGGATTTTCCTCATACAGGAGCGCATCGTAAATCGCATACGCATCGTCCACGCGACCCGCCCTCTGGAATATTTTACCGCGCAGTAAACGCAGTTCCCCGGTCGCATCCACATTTTTGTCGTCGCGCTCCATTTTGCGTACGCGCTCGAGCCCCTTGTCTGCATCGATCTGCATTCCGAGTACGCGGGCCGCTGAATATTGCGCCGCATAACCCAGCTCGAATGGGTACCGGAATTTGCGTACCCGGTCGTAGGCACTCACGGCTTCCTCCGGCCGGTCGAGCGTCTCCAGCACCTGCCCGTAGAGGAACTGAGCACGGGCACCTACCTCCTTGTCCCGCACATCCTGAAGACCCATTCCCAGGAATGAGGCAGCCTCTTCCATGTCACCTTCCAAAACCGCGAGTTCGCCCAGCGCCAATTCATACATGGCCTTCCATCGGCCACTCACGCGTTCCGAAGCAACCCCATCCGTCAGAACCGTGCGTGCTTCCGGTAGGGCACCCGATGTGACAAGTGTGCGCGCCAACCAGAATCGGGCTTCTTCCGTTTCCTTGTCTGAGACCTGCATCACCTCCCGGAATTTCTGCTCCGCACCGACAAAGTTTTCCTGGTAGAAATAGGACTTTCCGATCAGTAACAGCGCGTCATCGACCCATTTTGAATCGGGGTGCTCCCGCAACAGGTCGGCACTCTTCTTGACGGCGCTCTCAAAGTCGCGACTGCTCGTATTCCCGGTCTGACGCTCGAAAATCGAATGGAACCGCGTCCTGTCAACAGGCTGCACCGTACGATTGAGTCCTTCCTGGCCCTTGGCGTAAACCCGCTCTGCGTTATAGAACCCGTTATAGTAGGCCGTGAAATTATCGTATCGCTGACCGAGGAAACCAATGCGTCCGCAACCCGCTACCAGGAGAACCGGCGCGACCAGACAGGACCAGATGAATGCGAAACGTAAGGTGCGGTGCTGCATGCAGAACGTAGGCTACAGAGTGCTGATATGAACCATGTTGGTTCGGTCTTTGGCAGGAAGAGGCATGCCGGCTGTGACCACGATCCGGTCGCCGTCACGGGCCAGACCCATGTCCCTCAGCATATCATGGACAAGCGTTATTCCCTCATCCGTGTCGCACTGAAAAGGAATGAAAAATGCCTTTGTTCCCCAGGAGAGCGCTAATTGCCCTACCACCCGATGATCATCCGTAAAGGCGTAGACCGGAACGTGGGGACGGTGCCGGGCAATGGCCCGTGCCGTGTTGCCCGACGCGGTCAGGCATGCAATGGCTTTCGCTCCCACCTTGGCTGCCATCCAATAGGCCGATCGCGAAACAGCCTCGGTGACGTCCACATCGCCACCCGTCGGATCCAGCGCGTGCAGTGCCAGAAACGACTTTTCGGTCTCGACGATAATGTTGTGCATGACTTCCACGGCCCGTACAGGATACGCGCCCATGGCCGTCTCCCCGGACAACATGACCGCATCGGACCCATCCAGTACGGCGTTGGCCACATCCGACACCTCGGCCCTCGTCGGCCGGGGGTTGTCAATCATGCTCTCCAGCATCTGCGTTGCCGTAATGGCCGGCTTGGCCGCCGCAAGGCACTTTGCAATGATGGATTTCTGGGCACCCGGAACCTTGGACAACCGCATCTCAATACCGAGGTCCCCGCGCGCAACCATGATGCCATCGGTGGTGGCCAGAATCTCGTCAATACAGACCACGGCTTCCGGTTTCTCGATTTTGGCAACGATCAGTACGTTCGATCCCCGTGCGCGAACACGCTCAGCGAGTTGCCGCACATCGGATGCCTCGCGCACGAATGACAGCGCAATAATATCAACGCCTTCGGCCAGGCCGAATTCAAGGTCGGCCAGATCCTTTTCCGTAAGCGCGGGCGTGGACGTTCGAATGTTCGGCAAATTCACGCCTTTGCGTGAGGTCAGTCGGCCACCAATCACCACCTCGGCAAGCACATCCCGCCCGTCAACACCGACCACCTTCAGCTCGATGTTACCATCGTCTATCAGGATTTCGCCGCCCACAGACAGATCATCGGCGAGCGTGTCGTAGCTGACGTGAAGCACCTCGCTGGTACTGGCCGCTACGGCCTCGGATGTGAGCCTGATCGGCTGGCCCGCAACCAGGTCAATTCCCTCCCCTTCTACCTCTCCAATCCGGATCTTGGGTCCCTGCAGGTCCTGCAGAATAGCTACCTGACGACCCTCGGCGCTCGATGCAGCCCGAACGCGCTGCATCAACAGTTTGTGATACTCATGCGTGCCATGCGAAAAGTTGAGCCGGGCAACGTCCATGCCAGCCCGGATCAATGCACAAATCGTCTCTTCCGAGTCCGACGCCGGCCCCAGCGTACATACGATTTTGGTTCTACGATCCATGGGTGAGAAAATTATTGAAGGGTGTTCCAGAGTTGTTTATATCCGGGGTTTCCGGGCGAGAGTTCGAGCAGGCGACGCACGAGCGGCCGAGCCTCGTCCAGGCGATCCGTATTTGCGAATAGCGAAGCCAGATTGGCCAGCGCCTGCTCCTGGTCGGGGTCCAAACGCAACGCCTCTCGAAAATCGGCCTCTGCCGCACTGAACTCCCCGAGCAGCAACCGGGCAAACCCCCGGTTGATCCACGATTCAATGAAACGATCCTGACGCTCAATATTCCGCGTAAGAACCGCCACAGCGTCATCGTACCTGCCCGCTTCCACATAGGTCGCTCCAAGCTGATCCGTGAACCGCAGATGATCTTCTCCGAGCGCCACAGCCCGCTCCATGTAGAGGACGGCCTCGTCCGCACGCCCCACCTGCCGAAACGCCTGCGCCATACGGTACCAGGTCCAGGCGTCGCCGGGCTCGACAAAGTCTGTGGACATGACGAACCGCACAGTCGCCGCGTAATCCTGCTTCAGGTGCCACAGCCGGATCCAGGACGCGGTCAGATCATCCGACGGGTCCTGACGCCGCGCCTTCTGAAGGCGGGCTGCAGCCGAGTCGAGCATGCCCGGCCGATCGGTAAACTGCTCATAGTAGGTCAGGAAGCCATCTGCTACCTCGTGGTGATCGGATTGGCTGCCAACCAGTCCAGCCAGGCGAATGAACCGCCGCTGCGCCTCCACACTCTCGGGCGGCAGCATGTCACGTTCCACTACGCGGATGTAGTGGTCCGTCACCTTGATGTACGGAATATCCGAGCTGCCCGACGGGGGCATATGGCACGATGCGCACGATGCCGTGTTCGTCCCCGCCGCGACCGTAGGTTCCGTGCAGGGCGTAGTCACCGCTTTCGGTCCTTCATGACAGTTCTGACACGTAGTATCATAGTGCCCGTCCGGCACCTCTTCGATGGGAATATGCGGATCGTGACACGTGAGGCATGTCAGTGGTCGCGGCGCCCCGTCCGGCCCGCCGAGGGCCAGGGCACCTCCCGCCTTTTCGTACGCCTCCCAGGTGGACTCAAAACAAGCACTCATGGCAAGCCTGTCCGGGTGCGATGCCATGATGAAGGTAGACACCGAGTCGGGCTGGCGCGGCCAGAACACCTGTTCGTGCGCAGCCAGGACCTTTCCAGGACGCCAGTCGAGGGGCTGCTGCCCGTCTTCGAAGACCGCCACGCCCTGCATGTGGCACCGCTTGCATACGTCGAGTTGCCGCTCCGGGATGAGCCTCCCGGGGTTTACAATCGAATCGTCCATCTCCTCGGCCACGTTCACAATGATTCCAGCCTTTTTCTCCTCTACGTGGATGGAGCCCGGGCCGTGGCAGTTTTCACAGCCTATCCCGGAGGGGACCTTCTCAAACCGGTTTTCCGACCCTTCCACGAAGGTTGGCGGCGCGTTGTGGCAGGCCATGCATTCGTCCGTAATGACACGGCTGAAGCGGTAGTTGTTACCCAACTTCTGGAATTTTGGGGCCAGTCCCCATTTGGCGTCCTGGGCGTACCACGTCACCGGGATCTGGTACAGATACCCGCCCTGTTCGTAGATGTGGCTGTTCGTGTGATGCCCGGACCCTACGATGAAATCAATCTGTTCGATACGCAGGTGCGTGGTGTCGGCACCCCTTATCCGAAATTCCCGCACGAACAACTCCTCTCCCACTGCGAAGGGTTGGAAATACAGATCGTTGAACGCGTCACGGAGTACGGGGGGGTTCTCCCAGTCGGCATCGGAAAGTGATCGTCTGGCATGTTTCCACGAACGCCCCATCTGCGAACGCACAAACGAATCGAATTGCGGCTGGTGGCACTGGCCACATGTATCGCGGCCCACATAGGTGGCTCCGTCCGTCCAGTTCCGGAATGCCAACCCGTCGAAGCCGGTATCCGGCATCTCCACAGATCTGCCGCACCCGGCCAAAATCAGGACCGCCAGGCATGCCAGGAGCACGCCGGTCGCCCGACGCCCATGCGTCGCATCCATCGGATTCAATACTCTTCCAGACCTTCCAGCACTATAGATCCACCTCCTTTTTCTTGAGCATGAACAGGCCTTCGCGGCCGGACGTCACGACAATGGTGCCGCTCTCGAAATACGGGTAGTTGCTCCAGGAGCCTCCGCCTGTGGCATCGTTGCGGACGGTGTCGAAATACGCGATCTCCAGCGGGTTTTCGGGGTCCGATATATCAAAAATGCGCAGGCCCGACTGGTAGTTCGATTGGTACATCGTGTTCCCGCGCACATACAGGTTGTGATCGGTGTTCTTCTCAGTCGAGATGTGTTCGCCGACGAGAACGGGGTCGTCTATGTCCACGAGATCGAAAATAAGCGTTCGGGTACCGTCCACAAGTCCTTGCGGCTCATCGCCTTCGTCGTTGATGAAGAAGAAGCGTTGATCTTCCGTAAGCCACCCCTGATGCGTGTATGCGATCGCCGGATACGTGGCCATGGAAATCACCGTCGGGTTTTTCTTGTCGGTTACATCGGCAATGGAAAGGGCGGTCTCATTGGAACCGAGGCAGAGTTCCTTGCCGGCGTGGTCACGGTCCGGACCACGGTACACGACGCACTGGGCATCGTGCGTGGTTCCCGTTCCGCTGCGCCCCGTGCCCTCATGTGCAAAACAGCCGGCGAACGCGGGCTCCTTCGGCGAACTGATATCTATCATGTGTAAACCGCCCCCACACGTCTCGCCACCCATGCGGTTACCGACGGCATAGGCAAATCCTGTTTCTTCGTTGATCACGATGTTGTGGGAACTGGCAATCCCGTCGTAGAGCACGTCGGGCCGAAACTCAACCGGAGGGTTCGCGACGTTTCTCAGACGCGCAAGGTCGAAGATCTGCATGCCGTGCTCACCGGCCCCATCGGCTACGACAAATACATGGTCCCTGTAAACTTTCATATCGCGCCATACCGACGGAGGTGCCCCGGGCGTGCGGTCCATGTTGCCGAGGTAGACCGGCATGGCCGGATCGGTCACGTCAACAAACGCCATGCCGTCCGTGCGGCCAACGAGTGCGTATTCGCGACCCGTCTCCGGGTCTGTCCATCCCCAGATGTCGTTCGCGCGGGTACCACGTATGCCTCCTATGTCCGAAACGGACAGGAAGGAAATCATGTCTACATCCTGGCACGTCCACCCTGCTGCAGTGCCGTCGTCGCAGGGCTCCTCGGCGCCTGTGATGGATGCGTAGGCAGCACCCTCTTCGGGGTACACGATGCCCGATTGCGCCCATGAGCCGTCATCTCCCTTCTCATATACGATCACGGCACCTTCACCGTTGTCGTACCGGGGCGCACTCGCTACGAGCAGGTCTGCGCTTACGGCGATGTGCGTGCCGAGGCCGTTGCGCGTCTGGAGCTTGGCGGGAAGGGGCGGCTGGGCGATCCACGTCTGCATGTGGTTTTCTGCCTTGAAGGCATGCACGGCTCCCTCGGCGCGGTTGGTCAAGGGCGCCCCCACGTACACAACGTGCTCGCTGTAAGCAAGCGACGCACCGAGACCTTCGTTACCGCTGGCCGCCGGAAGCGTGAGCCGCGTGGAAAAATTGTAGGACGTGCTTTCCTCGTCCCATTCGTATACACCCACGGCGCCAATACGGCGGTCATATCCGGTCGCGCCCGCGAGTGCGTATCCGTGGTGCACGAGGACCGACGCGCCAAAGGCCGTCTTTTCACCGACAGCCGGCAGGTCCAGGCGCCCGCTGGCAAGCCACTCACCACCATCAAAGTGGTACCCGTGAACTTCGCCCGCGCCCCCGTTGGCTCCGGGTGCGCCGACCAGCGCGCGTGTTCCTTTCACACTTACCGCCACGCCATACTCCGCGTCGCCCGAGAGTGATCCGGCATCCAGTCCCGGTACGCGTGACCACGCGCCTGCGCCGCCCCGGTGATAGCCAAATGCCGCGTTGTCAGCACCCACAATCAGCATGTGATCGTCGAGGCTGACCGCGCGGCCGAATCCGGGGGCGCTTTCAGAGAGGCGCTGGGCGCGTGTCCAGGACCCGTCCGCACCCTTCCTGTAGATGTCAACCAGCCCGCTCTGCCCGGCTCCGACAACGATCGTATTTCCGTCTGCCGCCAACGCACTGCCATACCCATCCGCTTCGGCATCCGGTGCGGAAAGGGCGAGGACATCAACCGACGCCCAGGAGCCGTCCATGCTGCGGGAGAATACGTGCACCTGCCCGGCCGATGCGCCGCTTCCCAGGTCAGAAGCTATAATCTGGCCATCGGCCAGAGCCACGGCCGCACCGAATTCCTGGGCCTGAACGAACGATGCAGACGGGGCGACCGTGAAAACCAGCAGCAGGGCCACAGAAAAACGAACCGCAAAAAAGCGCGCAGAAACGAATGGGCATTTGTACATGGGATTGGAGCGGTTGAGGTGGAAAGATGGGTCGGCATGCATACGCGTCCTCCAATCTATACCAATTGCCCCAAAAAAGAAACGCGGAAACGACTCCGGCTTACGTTCCCGATACGACCGCGCGCCCGAGACGGACGGCGTCTTCCTTGTCGGTGATGGCTATGGGCGTGATGGCCACGGTCTCCACTTCCTTCCGATAGCGCTCCTGCCCTCCTCCAGAAATATTGAGCAGGATACAGTCGTCCGCGGCCACGCGGCCGCTTGCCACGGCCTGTTGCAGCGAGGCCAGCGCTACGGCGGCCGGGGACATGGGATCAATGCCTTCCGACTGGCGAATGAGCGCATCGGCCGCCGCCGCTTCGGCATAGGAAACCGCGTAGGTTTCGCCACCGGACTCCAAAAGAACATCGAAGAGCCCTCCGGTCACGCTCCATGCCGGCGCGCGGTTTACCAGGTAATCCGAGTACACCCGGGGGTGCATGGTCTCGCCGAGCGGCGGGAGCGTTCGGCTGCGCTTCTGCCAGGCATCGTGAATGGGACAGAATGTGTCGTTCTGCGACAGGTGGAGCTGCGGAAGCGGCCCCTGCGCATAGCCTGCGTCGATGGCCCGAAGCGCCATTTCGTGCACACCAATGGGACCCGGACCTCCGCCCACACCCTGGAAATAGTGCATGGGAAGTGCCCCGATGGCCTCCGTGGCCGTCAAAATAAGCGATCCAATACCGTCGCGCCGCGCCACGTTGTGCACGCCGCCTTCCCGGCGCCACCCGCCGGACTCCAGTATGCGCCCCGTCACCTCAATAGCGTCATTGTAATCGCCACCGGCAATGCCAATGAGGATCACCGAGTCCGAAGGATGGCCCTTCGGGACCCAGATACGTCCGAGATGCTTCTCGGCCACGACCAGAAGGATCGGGTATCCGTCCAGCCCCCCAAAGTGCGCAAACGCCCGTGCCGTATTCCCCGCCGACGCGCAGATGAGCCCCGGGACATGATGGTCGCGCAGCCGCTGAAGCGTCGTGACCGCCTCCATGTCCTTGAACGTCGTCGTCGGGCAGTACCCCCCTTTCTCTGGCCAATAGCCCTGAAACGCGATCCACAGGTTCGACAGGCCCAGACGGTCCGCGAGCGCCTCACTCCGGTAGCAGAGAGATCCTGCTACCTGCTCGCCGGGAGCCGACACGGGCAACCAGTCTGTCCAGCGCCAGAGCCCGGGCAACTCCCGCGGCGTCAGCGTCCGAGCGTCGTACTCAGCCCTCAGAAGCCCGGTGTCGTGATATCGGACCGTGTAGTCGTCTTCAATCCGGTCTTCCGTGCCCAGGCACCGGAGCTTGTATGTGGACATGTAGAAACGTGTTTATTCGACTCCAATGGATTCGACTCCAATGGCGGGCTACTTGGATTCACAGGAAAGACCCACACCATCGGGAGTCAGCATGACCGTCCACGACGTCGCCGTGGCCGGAGTCGTCTGCACGGTCTCGGACGAGTCATCTCCCAACACGCCCCTGAACGCATAGTCGGTGCTCGGAAGCAGCGACAAACTGGCATCGATCGCGATCAATGATGAGGTGGCCTCCTTGCGCGAAATGTCCGAGCTGCGCACCAGTGTCCAGCTGTTGTCACTGCCCGCCACGCGGTAGAAGACGCTCACCGCGTCCAGGCTTTCGGTCGTAACCTGCACCTCGAATTCCTGATTGGCCGGATCGGGGCACTGAATTGTGGCGCTCACGGCATAATTCTGGAGCCCCGCCGAAGAGGGCAGATTCAGGGTCGATGCGCCGCTCAGCGGCGACGGGGAAATGGATGTCGATTCGAGGGCTCCCGTCGGAAGCGTCGCCGTCAGAACAAAGCTGGCGCCCGAGAGGACACTGAATTCCGATGCCGTGTCGAGCAGGTCGGCCAGGCGAAGGGTCGTCGTGCCCGGACCAATCTGACGCCCATTCGTTTCCTGAAGTCCCGGACCGACCAGCGTGAACACCGCGCTGACCGCCGAACCGGACCCATTCGAAATGGATACCTGGTGGTCCAACATGCCTGTTTCCAGCGTCGCTCCACCACCCGGAACGAGGGCGTACGTGTAGAAAACCCCGTCCGACACGTCCCCGAGCGCGGACGCATCGACATTCGCCGCACTGCCGCCGAAACAGAGTTCCGCCACGAGGGCATCCCCTTCACGTGTGACGGGAATACCCGTCGCAATCTGGTTGTTCTGCCCATCGGCCGGCGTCCAGGCCGCTACCGTCGCCGTCGGGCCCGCCATGGATGAGAATGCGGCTACCAGGGCCGCATCGCGCGTCAAAATGCGCAGGCTGGTTCCACCCGCGTCGGAACACGCCGAGCCCGACTTGCCCTGTGGCCCCCGGAACGTGGCCGCCACCGCTCCCGAACCGTCCGACATCCTGAAAAACGTAGCACCGACAATGGATGCGTTCTTCACGCCACCGGCGGAGCGGGCTCCGGACGGAAGTGCGTGCATACCGGCCGCCGAGTCAAAGACGCGGAGTTCGGTCGTAAGCTGCCCCGAGAGCGGCGCACCGGAGCGCGCCAGAGGGGTCGTGCCTCCCGGCACCGTCAGCGTGGCCTGAGCCGTGGACTGGGCCGTCAGCGGCGTTTCAATGACAGTACCCTGCACAATCGTGCCGCCCGATGTCTGCAGCCCCGAACTGATGCTGCCCTCTGTGCCACGAATGGACGCCGTTACAGAGACCGGGGTCATCGTCAGACTGAAAGTGACATCCCCCGTTTCCGTGATGCTCAGCGAGCGGGAGGTGGTGTGATACCCTTCTGCTTCGGCCGTCACCGTAATATCAATCGGAGACGCCGGAGACGGAACCACAGAGTTTTGTATGCCAAACGTCACAATACCCGCATCTGCTTCGAGCGCGTCGACCGGATCCGAGAAGGCATCGATAATGGCAAACGCGTCGTCACCGGAAAACGAGAGGTGTGCTGGGACGAGATTACCCGTGCTGGCATCCACCATAATCCCGTTAATGACGGTGTTGACCGATTCAAGGCCTATCACAACATCAAAATCGTCGAGCGCATCTTCGACCGCCTGAAAATCACAGCCTGGGGCGTAGATGATGACGACAAGCACCGAAAGCCAGGTAAGCAATCGTTTCATGACTGTAGCAGTTAATGGAATCGGACGCCGATACCGAAAGAAATGACCGGATAGAGCACGAACGACTCGAACCCTTCATTCAAAATATCTTCGTTCTGCTCGGCGGTAGGCGTGAGCAGACCCGTCGCCTCCAGTTCAATTTCCGGGCTCCCGGTATAGATCACACCGGCATCGAACATGAATGTGATGCGCTTATTACCGTACGCCAAATTACCGAATCCAATGCCGGCATAGGGCTGCAGCACATTGGCATACGTCACCTTGACGCCGAACTCTCCCACTTTTTCCGGTGCAAATTCCTTCGTCTGGCAGATACCCTCGGCGTCCTCGTCGCCCAGACAAAACGGATCTTTCGAACGCCCCGACAAATCGGCATCGAGCAGGTTCAGGCGCAGGCCTCCGCTCAGGCGGAAGCTGCTGCGAAACGGATGGTAGTCGGCCAGCGCTGAGACGGCTCCTATACGGGCATCCCCTTCGAGCACCAGCGACACGTCATCCTCATCGAAGTCCTCATCCACCGTCGTCGAGAACAGAGCGCCGCCCGCGCGCACAGAAAACTTCGGCGACACCGAGTAGGCGAGGCTCGCACCGGGACCGAGTGTCCCCACGCTGACAGAAAGCCCGATCTGGCGGGCCTCAATCGAATCTGGGGGCCACGCGAGCATGGCCAGGGTGGCCAGCAGCAGAATTCGTTTCATGGGTGTGAAATGTGTGTGCTGGTGTGCGCAGAAAGGTACCTTGAAACGGCGAGTTCCGCAAACGGGTGCAACCCGCGCCAGCATGCCTCGGCGCGCGTCAATCCTGCTGCGCCGCCAGGGCCGTGGAAAAGCCGAACGACGCATACAACGGCAGGAACCATTGGACGCACGGAGACTAAATGCCGCCATGACCCGCCGCCAAACATCGTCTGTCCAGTTTGCAGCACCCCTGATGGCGCTGCTGCTGCTTTCGCCGCTCGTGCTGCCGCTGGCCGCGCACGCGGCCGTGCAGGACCATGTGGCTCGCGACATGGACATGGACATGGACATGGACATGTCAGGCGACATGCCGTGCCCGCCGAGGGGCGAAGAAGTCTCCTCCTGCTGCATGCAGTCCGGACTCCTATCCTCCCTGCGGACGGTACCCCAGTGGCTGCCCGCCCCGCTCCTTCCCCTTGCGAGCGGCCTGCTGGATGCGAGCGGGTACTCAGCCGCCCTGCGTGCTCCTGACCGTACGCACGCGTATCGACCACCGGACCGCCGAGTCCGCGGGCCCGCGCCCCAGACCCCTCTGCACGTCCTGCACGCGTCCTTTCTGCTGTGATAGACCGGTTCTCCCCCCGTGAACCGAGTCTCTTGTACCACTCAGCAGAAACATCATGTCCCGTTTTCTACCTGCGGCGTGCCCCTTGGCACGACCCGCGGCCCGCGTTGCGCGCACGTTCCTTCTGATCACGTTGTTCGCCTGTGCCTTGCGTGTGCTCCCTGCCATGGGCCAGACACCCGTAGCCGACAGCAGGCACGCAGTCGATCTGGTCATTGATCGCCATCCGGACCTGGCAGCGGCCGGCTTCAGCGCCGATGCCCTGCGCGCCCACGCCGAATCGCTCGGCGCACTCCCCGATCCCAAGCTCGACCTGAACTGGTTCCCTTATCGGGTGTTCACAGCCCGCGGATCCCAGCGGAGCCGCCTGGCCGCCGAGCAGACCATTCCCTGGCCCGGTCTCCGCGCGGCACGCAGCCGTGCGGCCCTGTCCAGCGCCGAGCATCTGGACCAGAACGCGGTGCGCCTGGCGCTTGACCTTTCCCGCGATGCCCAACTCGCGTGGAACCGCGCCTGGCGGGCCGGAGCCCTGACCCGGAATGCGCGTCAGTTCCAGAAAAGCCTTGTACGCTTTGAAGCATCGGCCACGAACCGGTACGAAACCGGGGAAGAGGCCATGGCGCCGCTCATTTCCATTCAATTGGAGCATGCGTCACTGGATCTCGCTGTCGAAAAATTTTCAGAAGATTTCCTCCTGGCGCGGCGGGACCTGGCCCGTCTGGCCGATAGTCCCGACCTCACGCTCCCGGATTCCCTGCCGCCCGTCCATCCCCTGCCCGAACCCCTACTGCCCGCCGAACCGGTCGCACCCGGAGCCCATCAGCCCTCTGAACGGGTGCGTCTGGCGCTCTCCACCCGGCCGGAACTCCATGCGCTCCAGGCCCTGAGGCAGAGTCGACTGGAGGAGCTCGAAGTCGCCAGGCTGTCCGCCCGACCCGACTTTCTGGTCGGCGTGAGTCTGGTCGATACCGCGGAGGAGGCATTCCTCCCAAACGGCGACGGTCGGGACGCTGTCGGACTGCGCCTGGGTATTACCATTCCCCTTTGGGGCGCGGCTCGCCGCGCCCCAAAGGAGCGCGCGCGGCTCAACGTTTCCGAAGTTGAGGCGCAGATCCGCGCGCGCCAGACCGCCATCCGGACCGAAGTAGAGGAGCTCTCATCGCGGATCGATGTGCAACAGGAACAGCTCCGTCAACTTCGCGACATACTCCTGCCCCGCGCCGAGATTGCCCGCAGCACAGCACTGACCGCGTATCGGGCCGGCCAGACAAGCCTCCTGCAGGTCCTTGACGCCGAGCGCACGCTCTACACACTGAGCACCCAGGACATCGAAACCGAAGCCCGCTTGGCAGAAACCCGCATCCAGCTGGATCGCGCCATCGGCCGCAGTGCATTGAGCCGGTAAAAACGGCCCGCAATGCCCTCGTTCACCTCTTTATCGTCTCTGTACGAAACACTACTACGTACGCCATTATGAACCACTCCCGTTTGAACCCTCCCGTGACCGCGTCCGTGCGTCAGCGCCAACTGGCGCCTGCCTGGGCCGCGGTCGTCGTACTGCTTTTCACCAGTTTCCTGCTCGCGGCCTGTGGAACCAAAACCGGACAGGACGGAGGCGGGGGCGGAGACGGGGACGGGGACGGGCACGAGCGCATGTCCAGCATGGCTGTTGACAGTTCGGATGCCACTATGGACGCGGTTCATATCGATCCGGTGACCATTCAGAACATTGGCGTTCAGACCGCCGTCGTGGAGGTTCGTGCCCTCGAGCGCACCATCCGAGCCACGGGCCACTTTGTCATGGACGAGCAGGCCGAGCGCACCATTTCGCCCAAGGTCTCCGGGTGGGTCGAGCACCTTGAGGCCGACTTCGACGGCAAACGTGTACAGGCGGGCGACCATCTCTTCGATCTCTACAGCCCGGAGGTCCTCTCGACACAGGAAGAGCTGCTCGCCGCGCGCACATTCGACGAGGGCCTCGCAGAATCGGCCCGCCGTCGGCTCCGGCTCTGGGACATTCCTGAACATATCATTGCCCAGGTCGAAGAAACCGGCGTTCCCATGCGCACCATCCCGTTCCATGCTCCGAGCGCCGGCGAAATCATGCGCAAAAAGGTCACCGAAGGTGCCCATATCGCGGCCGGTGACCGGCTCATGGATATTGTAGATATTTCCCGCACCTGGCTCATTGTGGATGTGCACGAACAGGATCTGGCCTGGGTCGGTATGGGAACGATGGCCGATGTCGAGTTACCCTGGAATCCCGGGGTCACCTTCCGGGGCGAAGTCGACTACATGTACCACATGCTCAACGAGCCACTCCGGGCGGCCCAGGCCCGGATTGTGCTCAGCGCGCGCAACGTGGGCGGTTACGCCGGCGGGCACTCCAGCCCGTTCAAACCCGGCATGTTCGCGACCGTCTGGCTGGAAGGCAGCCCCGCACCCGCAGCGCCCGTCGTTCCCACGAGCGCAATCGTGCGTGACGGCCGCCACGAAATCATTGTTCTGGACCTTGGTAATGGCCGTTTCAAGCCCATAAACGTAACATCTGGGCTGACATCCGACGGGTACACGGTCATTCTTGAGGGGCTCTCCGGAGGCGAGCGCATTGTTACGAGCGCGCAGTTCCTGATCGACTCGGAGGCGCGCCTCGGCGCCGCCATGGCAGGAATGGCTGGTATGGCCGGCATGGACATGTAACCGCCGACAGGCACAAACGAGCACAACCCATGATACAGGCAATCATCGACGCATCCATCCGGAACCGGGTCCTCGTCATGCTGACGGCAGGACTCCTGGCCGCCATGGGCATGTGGGCGGCGCTGAACACACCGGTCGATGCCATTCCCGACCTGTCCGACGTCCAGGTCATCATCAAAACCGATTTCACGGGCCAGGGACCACAGATTGTGGAGGAGCAGATTACGTATCCGCTCGCGACCGCCATGCTGTCCGTACCGTTTGCCCACACGGTACGTGGCTATTCCATGTTCGGCTCGAGCTTCGTGTACGTGATTTTCGAAGACGGCACGGACATGTACTGGGCGCGCTCGCGCGTCCTGGAGTACCTGAACCAGGTGGCCGGTTCCCTCCCGAGCGGCGTCAGCCCATCCATCGGACCCGATGCCACGGGGGTCGGCTGGGTCTTCCAGTACAGCCTCTCGGACACCACGGGCACACGCGATCTCGGCGAGTTGCGCTCGCTCCAGGACTTCTTCCTCACCTATGAACTCCAGGCGCTCGCAGGTGTGGCCGAAGTCGCCACCGTTGGGGGCTTTGAAGAGCAGTACCAGGTCGTGGCTGATCCGCAGCGACTGGCGGCATTCGGAGTCACGACCAGTCACATGGCCATGCAGATCCAGCACAGCAACCGCGACGTCGGGGGCCGCCTCGTCGAACTCGGAGAGCGCGAATTCATTATCCGCGGCAAGGGCTACCTGCGCGGCATCGATGACATCCGCTCCATCCCCCTCCGCGCCGAGCGGGGCGGCATGATCACGATCGGCGACGTGGCCGATGTCCGGCGCGGCCCCGAAATCCGCCGCGGCATTGCCGAAAGTGACGGCGAAGGCGAAGTCGTGGGCGGTATCGTGGTCATGCGCTACGGAGAAAATGCCCTCCAGGTCATTGAACGGGTCAAAGCCCGCCTCAATGAACTCCGCCCGAGCCTTCCGCCCGGTGTCACCATAAACGTCGAATATGACCGTTCCGCACTCATTTCGCGCGCGGTAAGCACGCTCACCACGAAGTTATGGCAGGAATTGCTGGTGGTGGCCCTCATCGTCATGCTCTTCCTGCTGCACGTGCGAAGCGCCTTCGTGGCGGTCATTTCGGTCCCCGTGGGTATTCTCATGGCACTCATTGTGATGTACGCGCTCGGCATGAATGCCAATATCATGAGCCTCGGTGGCATAGCCATTGCCATCGGTGTCATGGTAGATGCAAGCCTCGTGATGGTCGAAAACGCCCACAAACATCTGGAACGACTCCCCGTGGACGCCCCGCCCGGCGTGCGGCTCGAGTCCATCCGCAGGGCGGCCGTGGAGGTCGGGCCGAGCCTCTTTTTCTCGCTACTCATTGTCACGGTCAGCTTCCTACCCGTGTTTACGCTTCAGAATGTGGAGGGACGGCTCTTCGGGCCGCTGGCCTGGACCAAGACGTTTTCCATGGCGGCCGCGGCGCTGCTCGCCATTACGCTCGTGCCGGCATTGATGTCGGTCTTCATCCGTGGCCGTATCCGGAGCGAAGCCCGGAACCCGCTCTCGCGACTGCTTATCGGCACGTTCAGACCACTCTTGCGCGGTGCCCTCGCGTATCCTGTTCTGGTGACACTGGGCGCCACGTTGCTCCTCGGCATCAGCCTGCTGCCCCTGCAACAGATCATGACAGGCCGCACGGCCATACCGTTCCCGCAGTTGGGATCCGAGTTCATGCCCGCACTGAACGAGGGTGACCTGCTCTACATGCCAACCACGCTGCCCGGCGTATCGCCCCGAAAAGCCGCCGAACTGCTGCAGCAGACCGACCGGATTATTGCCTCATTCCCCGAGGTGGCGTCCGTATTCGGCAAGGCGGGCCGGGCCAACACAGCCACCGATCCCGCGCCCCTGTCCATGTTCGAGACGACGATCATGCTTCGGCCGAAGGACGAATGGCGCGAGGGGGTCACCCAGGACAGCCTGATCCGTGAAATGAACGCGGCCATCCGGATTCCAGGCCTCACGAACATGTGGACCATGCCCATCAAAACGCGGACCGATATGCTGGCGACGGGGATCAAAACAGCCGTGGGGGTAAAAATCGCCGGTCCGGACCTCGCGGAGCTCGAGCGGCTCGGGACGCGGCTCGAGGAGATTCTGCCGCCCCTCGGGGGCACGCTCAGTGTACTTGCCGAACGCTCGGTTGGTGGCACGTTCCTGGACGTGGACGTGGATCGGTTCGAGGCTGGCAGGCACGGATTGACGACGGGCGATGTCCTGGAGACGGTGAGCCTGGCGGTCGGCGGCAGGAACGTGGCGACGACCATCGAAGGACTCGAGCGACACCCAATCAACATCCGCTATGATCGCGGCTTGCGATCCGACACCGATGCCCTGTCGCGGGTCCTCATTCCAGCGCCCATTGGGGGTCCCGTGCCGCTCGGACAGGTGGCAACGCTCCGCATGACGGCGGGGCCCACTATGATCAAGAGCGAGAATGCCCGCCCGAACGCGTGGGTATTCGTGGACCTGAAACCCGACGTGGACGTCGGCACGTGGGTCGAACGCGCACGCCGCGTCGTAGAGGCGGAACTCGCGCTGCCGCCGGGCTACTCGCTCCGGTGGAGCGGGCAGTACGAGTTCATGCAGCGGGCGAACGAGCGCCTCATGATCGTGGTGCCGTTTACGCTCGCCATCATTTTCATGCTCCTTCTCATTCACCTCCGGCGCCTCAAGGATGTGCTGTTGATCATGCTCACCATCCCCTTTTCAGCCGTCGGGGCGATATGGCTGCTCACCGTGCTGGACTTCCACATGAGCATTGCCGTGGCGGTCGGGTTCATTGCGGTCGCAGGACTGGCGGCCGAAACGAGCGTCGTCATGTTGGTCTACATCCGGGAGTCGGTGGAGCGGTGGCGCAGTGAAGGGCGCCTGACCTCTCGAAGGGCGCTGCGCGAGGCGATCGAAGAGGGCTCCGCGCTGCGCATCCGTCCGCTGCTCATGACCGTTATCACGACGCTCCTGGCACTGCTCCCCATCATGTTTGGCTCGGAAACCGGATCGGAAGTCATGAAGCGGATTGCAGCGCCCATGATCGGCGGCCTGTTTTCGGCTGCCGCCATGACGCTTTTCGTCCTGCCTGCCCTGTATCTTGTGCTGAACCGGACCGGAAGCGTGTTGAGGAACGATCGCACACCCTGATGCGGTGGCGAAACGCCATCTTGGCACAGTTACATATAAAAAACATGCGCTTCAGTTATCACCGCGTCCTTGTTCTCGCTGTCATCCTGCTCTCGGCTGAGCTGATTGCGGCCTTGGTGCGGGCGCAGCTTCTGAACGCGTTTCTGGTCGTCATCATCCTGGTGGTTACGTCCATTCCCCTCTGGCCATCGCTCCGCCGCGTCGAGCAGGCCGTCCATCTGCCGCGCACCCTGCATGCGGCGGTCGTGCTGTTCGTCATGGCCGCGCTGTTTCTCGGCGAAGTGCGGGATTTCTACGCGCGCGTCTGGTGGTGGGACCTGTTGCTGCACGGTATGTCGGGCCTGCTGCTCGGAACAGCGGGCTTTTACCTGGTCTACGCGCTGAACTCACTCGAGCGGGTCGGCATAACACTCAACCCGGGATTTGTGGCATTATTCGCCTTCATCTTCGCCCTTGCCATCGGTGCGCTGTGGGAAATCTTCGAGTTTGCCGTCGACGAGCTCGCGGGCATGAACATGCAGAAGACCATGTTCAATGACCCGTCAGGACTCACCGACACCATGTGGGACATGGTCCTCAATACGGTCGGCGCCGCAATCGTGAGTGTCGCCGGGTGGCGGCTCCTGCAGCGACGTGAACGCAGTCCCGCCGGGCCTTACTGAACCGTAATCGTTATTTTTTCCGATATGACTGGCGGATCGTGCGGTGTGTGGGCCCAGTTTCCGAGAATCAGCTGCAGTGTATGCGTTCCCGGATCGAGGTCGACTGTGGTCTCGGTCTGCCCTTTCCCGAAATGGATATGTTTGTCACTGGCCAGAAGCGGAGCGGTCAAATCCGGCAGTTCGTTGACATCGATCATGAGATGATGATGCCCCGTGTTGGCCATCTGTACGCCAGCCGGAGCCACGCCCATTCCCTTCAGCCCGAAACGAACCGTCACGGGGCTGGATACGGTGGCGCCATCCTGCGGCGAAATGATGTAACTCTCGGCGCCATCCGGTGACGTGTTTGGCGGGGGCGTGGTATCGGTCGGG
Source organism: Bacteroidota bacterium (assembly GCA_029262775.1). Classification (GTDB taxonomy): domain Bacteria; phylum Bacteroidota; class Rhodothermia; order Rhodothermales; family UBA10348; genus 1-14-0-65-60-17. Next base: position 206,539 of record JAJCYR010000091.1, on the reverse strand, counting down.
GGCGGAGGCGGAGCCGTTTCCGTCTGCGGCGCATCGGCGGTCGTACACCCGGCCAAAAAGAGTGCGGCGACCAGCAGAGCTGCAGCGGTCGAAACCGGACTGGCAGGTAGATGGGTGGCACGTGGGAGCGTGGTGGGGCTCATGGAAATGAACTGGATTGATGGGAATGGCACGTATGGAGAGCTGTACGCGCTCAGGGGGCGAGTTGTGCCCCACCCGATGCCGTAACCATCCGCTCCACGGGCGAACGAAGCAAGCGCGTCCATGAGCGCACCGGCCTTGTCGGCGTCAGTGAACGCGAACGAAAGCGTTGAATACACCTCCCAGAGCCGCGCAGAGAACCACGAGGGTCGCTCCCCCTTCGTATCCGGCATTGGATACCCTTTGATATCCACTTCGCTCAGACCTTAACCATGTAGAAAATCAGGGGCACCGTGACGAGGGTCAATGCGGTCGATGCAATGGCCCCGCCCATCAGCGAGATGGCAAGCCCCTGGAAAATGGGGTCGAAAAGGATGATGAAGGCGCCGATCACTACCGTCCCCGCCGTCAACAGAATGGGCCGTGTACGCACGGCGCCGGCCTCAAGGACAGCCTGCCTGAGCGGCTCCCCTTCCCGCAGGCGCAGCTCAATGAAATCAATGAGCAGCACAGAGTTACGGACCATGATTCCGGCCAGGGCAATGAACCCGATCATGGACGTCGCCGTGAAGAACGCGCCCATGATCCAGTGCCCCACCACAATTCCGACGAGCGAGAGCGGGATGGCCACCATCATGACAACCGGGGTCAGCAGGTTCTGGAACCAGCCCACAATGAGCAGATAAATCACAATGAGCACCACGCCGAATGCAATTCCGAGGTCGCGGAACACCTTGTACGTGACGCGCCATTCGCCATCCCATTTGAGGGTATAATCCAGCCCGAAATCCGGTGGCGCAGTGTAGAGCGTCTCAAATCCGTAGCCCTCCGGAATGCGGATATTGTCCAGGTGCTCCTCAATTTCAAACATGGCATAGACCGGGCTTTCGACCTTTCCAGCAACGTCACCCGTGACGTAGATGACCCGCTGCTGGTTCTTACGGTCCAACCGCTTCTCAGCAAGCGTCTCTTCGATCTGGACCAGATCGCCAACGGGAATCATGTCCCCCGAGGCCGTGCGCAGCTGCAGACCGGCCAGGCGGTCCACACCCGAGCGCGCATCCTCGGCAAGGCGCAGCATGACGGGCACGAGCTCCTTCTCCTTCGGAAGGCGCATGCGCGAAATCTGTCGTCCACCGAGCGCCGTATTCACGTCCTCTGCAATGCGGCTGGCCGCTATCCCGGCGAGCGCCGCCTTCTCGCGATCTACCTTCAGCACGTACCGCATCCAGTCTTCGTCCACCATCCAGTCCACATCCACTACGCCTTCAGACGCGGCAAAAGCTTCCATGACCTGGCGCGCCACGCTGATCTGTACATCGGGATCAGGGCCGTAGATTTCAGCGACCAGCGTCGAGAGCACGGGCGGACCCGGAGGCACCTCGGCCAGTTTGATGTTGGCGCCGAGCGGCCGGGCAATGTCCTGCAGCCCTCCGCGCATGCGGCGCGCGATGGCGTGGCTCTGCTCGTTTCGCTCATCTTTCGGAAGCAGGTTCACCTGGATGTCCGCCTCATGCGGAGCACGCCGCATATCATAGTGGCGCACAAGGCCGTTCAGGTTCACCGGCCCCGACGTTCCTGTGTACGTCTGGACATGCGTAACCTCGGGCTGCTCGCCGAGCCACGCTTCCAGCTCCCGCACCACCGCGTGCGTGCGCTCGAGCGGCGTGCCCTCGGGCATATCGACCATGACCTGGAACTCGCTCTTGTTGTCGTGCGGCAGCATCTTCATGGACACCGCCCGGAAATAGAAGAGCGACAGCGAGGCCAGCAGCAACACGCCGAGTCCCCCCAGAAACCCCCATCGCAGTAGACGCCGGTCGAGCAGCGGATCCATCACCAGCCGGTACATGCGCCACGACCAGGTCTTTTCCAGGTCGTAGCCCTCCGCCGAGTCGTCGTCCGCATCGTGGTTCTTGAGGAGCCGGAAAGCCAGATACGGCGTCACCATGAGCGCCACGAGCAGCGAAAACATCATGGCAATCGACGCCCCAATCGGCATCGGGCTCATGTACGGTCCCATGAGTCCCGATACGAAGGCCATGGGCAGCACCGCCGCAATCACAGTCAGCGTTGCCAGGATCGTGGGGTTGCCCACTTCACTGATCGCGGCCATGGCGGCCTGCGCAAAGGGCCGCTTCCGCATCCTGAAATGCCGCTCCATATTTTCGGCCACGATGATGGAATCGTCCACCACAATGCCTGTCACGAAAATCAGCGCAAAGAGCGTGATTCGGTTGAGCGTGTACCCGAACATGTAATACACAAAAAGCGTCAGCGCAAAACTGATGGGCACCGACAGAAAAACCACCAGTCCGCCCCGCCACCCCATGGCGAGACCCACCACAATGGTCACGGCGCCGATAGCCACCATCAGGTGCAACAGCAGTTCCATCACCTTGTTGAGCGCACTTTCGCCGTAATTCCGCGTGGTGGTCAGGGTCACATCCGACGGAAGAAGCGTCGGCGAGAGCCGTTCCACGCCATGCAGCACCCGCTCGGCCACCGACATGGCATCCTGCCCGGGACGCTTCGCGATGGCAAGCGTCACTGCCGGCCGCGCACCCGCTGCGCGCGAGGAAAAGCCCACATAGCTCGTCGGTTCGGCCGGTCCATCAGCAACAGTCGCCACATCTGAGAGGTGAATGGGCTGTCCGCCATGAACGCCCACGACGATGCCGGCGGCGTCCGCTGCATCGGCCAGAAAATGACCCGTTTCGACGGCGAACAGCTCGTCACCCTGCGCAAAGGTTCCCGCCAGCAGTCTGTTATTGGTCGATGCAACGGCCCGCGATATGTCCCCAAGGCCGAGCTCGTAGGCGGCGAGTTGCTCCGGGTTGGGCGTGATGCTCAGCTGGCGGGTGCGGCCGCCAATCACGTCCACACGGGCTACGCCGTCTATTTTCTTGATTTCCGCGGCCAGTTCCACGCCCATTCGGCGCAGGTCATAGTCGTCGTACGACGTGCTGTGGAGCGTGAGCGCAAGCACGGGGACATCGTCCACGTCGCGCGTCTTGATGAGCGGCATGGTGACGCCCTCGGGCATGGTTTCCATGCGCTTGAGCAGCTCTTCGTAGAGACCGACGAGGCTCTCCTCGACATTCTCGCCAACATACCATGTTGCGCTGATGAGCGCTTGGCCGGGAAGAGCGGTCGAAAAGATGTATTCGACGCCTTCGATGTTCCCCAGCAGATGCTCAATGGGCTGTATGACGACGCTCTCCATTTCCTCGGGGCTTGCCCCCGGCATGGCGAGCGCGATGTCGACCATGGGAACCTCGATCTGCGGGTCCTCTTCCTTGGGGGTGAGCACAGCGCTGTAGATGCCAATGCCCATGAAGACGGCCATGAGGAGTGGCGTCAGCTTGGAGTGGATGAAGACGGCCGCAATGCGGCCGGCCAGTCCTTCTCCCTGGATGTGGGGATGCGTTTTCATTGTTCGCGCACCTCCTGGCCATCGGTGATCCGGCCGCGTGCCGAGAGCACGATCCGCTCGCCGGCGCGTAGTCCCGAGAGGACCTCGACCTCGTCGCCGCGGCGCGCGCCGAGCCGGACCCAGCGGAGCCGCGCGCGATTACTATCCGAAACGGCCCAGACTCCGGTGAGCTGGCCGCGCGTGACGAGCGCACCGGCAGGAATAATGATCCGTTCCTCATCGCCCACCGGTCGGACACTCACGTGGAGGCGGGCGTACATGCCCGGCTTCAGCCCGCCTCCGGAGCCGTCGCCGAGGGGTTCCAGCCGATCGACTTCAACCCGGTATTGCCGGGCAGGGGCGCTTGCGGCTTGGTTTATCGTGGCCAGCCGGCCTTGGAATCGGGCTCCGACGGCGTCCATATCGACAAAAACGGTGTCCCCCTCGGACAACTGGCTCACCTGGCTCTCTGGAACGAGCGCCACGACGCGCAGGTCGGACGTGGTTTCGACTTCCAGAATGGGTTGCCCGGGCTGCGCCATCGTGCCAGGGTCTGCATATCGGGCCACGGCGTGCCCGGTAACGGGCGATGTGATTACGGCGTATGTGAGCTGCTGCGCCACGGCTGCCACCGCACTCTCGGCCGCCGCCAGTGCAGCCTGGGCCTGTTCGTGCATGGTCCGAACCTCTTCCAACTCGCGCTCGGTCGCGCTTCCCCGCTCGCGAAGCGCTGTAAACCGGTCGAACTGATTGCGCGCAGCCGTGAGGGCCGTCTTCGCCTGCTGGCGCATGGCTTCAGCACGCGCTTTTTCGGCTCTCAGCGCTGACTGATCGAGTTCGACGAGCACGTCACCTTCCGCTACGCGATCCCCTTCCTGCACGGCAATCCGGTCAATCCGGGCCATGAGCGTAGTGCTCACCACCACGCGGCGATCTCCTTCCACCTGCGCGGGAAACGCGTACAATGCACTGGCCGCCGATGCCTCCACGGTCATCACCGTTACTGGGACGATCTGCTGGCCTGCAGGGGCATCGGAAGTGGGCGACGCGTCGTTTCCACACGCGCCGAGCAGAAGACTGGCCGCAGCCAATACGCGAAGTATGGGAGGGGTCATTGGACGAGCCATTCGATTTTCTGTACGGTTGTATTCCAGGAATAGAGTGCATTGAGATGGGCCAGACGCTGCGTGGCGAGCTCCACTTCGGCAGCGAGTACATCCTGTGCTTTTTCCAGATTCTGTTCGTAGCGATCGCGCCGCATGCGGAGCATTTCGCGCGCGAGCGCCACGCCGCGCTCCGTGCGCGTGAGGCGCTCGCGCGCCACATCCAGCTCGCGGAGAGCGCTTCCAAGGGCGACTTCGTTCTGAAGTGCACGTTCCTTGAGGGCGAGGTCCGCTGCGCTCACGTCCGCCTTTGCACGCTGCACCGCCCCGACGCGCTGCATCCCGGAAAACAGGTTCCAGGAGAGCGTTATGCCCGCCATCCAGTTGTCTCCGCGCGTGCCGAAGGCCTGGTCATCGTTCAGTTCGTAGGCGCCCATGGCGTGGACCTTCGGCAAATATCCTGCTTTTTCGGCCTGGAGCTGGCTCCTGGCCCCCGATGCCACGCGCCTCAGGGCCTGCATGTCGGCCCGCTGCGTATTGACAGCCTCGAGGTCAATCAGCGCCAGGTTGATGCCGGCCTTCGTGAGCGGCGTCGTCGGAACAAGCAATACGTTGTCTGTCATGCCGAGCAACAGGCGCAGCTCGTGGGCGGCATTGGCATGCGCGGCATCTGCCTCGGCGCGCTGGCTTTCAAGGTCGAGAACCCGGACTTCTGCTCCCAGCACGTCCGCCCGGGGAGCCAGCCCCTGGTCAAAAAAGTCAGTCACAAGCTTCAGGTTGCTCCTCGCTGCCGTCAGTGCAGAATCGAGTACCGTCGTGCGCTCCCGGGCTACTGCGAGCCCGAAATAGACGTTTTTGACCTGGCGCACGGTGGTTTGACGCGTGCGCGCGGCCATGAGGCCTGTGGCCTCGGCAGTGGCTCCAGCCGCGCGGCGTTTCTGCAGGGCTCCCGGATCAAAAAGCGGCTGCTGCACCTGGACGATGGTGGCCCAGTTCGTGATGCGGTCGGGATTGTTGAGTGCTTCTGGCGAGAAAAGCGACATGTCCGCCCGCTCCTGTTTGAGTTGAAATGCAAAGGCATTTGCCGGGTCGTTGGTTGTCATGGCCTGCTCCATGACGGTAAGTTGTGGCAGAAAAGCCGCCAGCGACTGCGTTCTCTCACCCCGTGCCGCATCGTGTCTCGAAGCAGCTGCCCGGTTTCCGAAATTGCCTTCCTGCGCCAGCGTCAGCGCTTCTTCAAGCGATATCTCGCGCAGCGGGGCGCTCTGCCCAGGGGCGTTTTGTCCAAGGCTGCTCTGCCCACGGGCGGACGGGGCCACACAGACAAGCATCAGGCTCAGTGTCGCGATTTTCTTGGTCATACGTAAAATCCGGTCGTGTCCATGTGGCGGTGTGGATGCACGTAATATATCGATACGGTTATATAGTTCCAAGTTTTATATTTTTGACTTTCCCAATAATGAAGCTTGTTTGTGATGATTTCATGTCAATTCACGCCATAATCATCATGAAATTGCATTGAACGACACGCGTGGAACAAGACATATACATCACTGTATGCGCATACAGATCTATCTTACCGCCTCGTTTCTTCATTACTGCCGCGTTCGTCCAAACATCCCAGTCCATGGCAACCGACCTCGTCCCACGTGAAATCATGCACCGTGCTGCGCGTCGATTCAAGATGCTCAGTGAACCTGTACGGCTTGAAATACTGAGCCTGCTTCACGAGCGGGGTGAAATGAGCGTGCAGGAACTGGTTGAGAAAACCGGCCAGCACCAGGCCAACATCAGCAAGCACCTCGGCCAGCTCGCGGCAGAAAAATGCGTTAAACGCCGCAAAGAAGGACTATTTGCCTACTACTCGATCAGCGACCCCACCCTCTCTGCCATCTGTATGCTGGTGTGCGGACGCCTCCGCCAGGAAGCGGGCGCCGCGTGACGAACACGTTCTACCCAAACTTCATTTGCCCCTTTTGCCCGAATGGTGATATATTGCGGGTCCAATGAAACACGTGCCCGTAGCTCAGCTGGATAGAGCGTCTGACTACGGATCAGAAGGCCGGGAGTTCGAATCTTCTCGGGCACACATTGAACGCTTGGTCGGCCCTGTGCCGGCCAAGCGTTCAATATTTTGCGGGGAGGTCGAACTCCTGAAAAGGGAGTTCAAACGAGCAGGCAACCACCCCAACAAAGCCTCGGCGACAGCCTGCGACTAACGGAGTCCGCAACAGCGGACGACGTAAATCTTCTCGGGCACACATTGAAAAGGTCCATGGGCTCCCGCCCGTGGACCTTTTCAAATTCTGTACGACAGGTTCGAACTGAACCGCCCCGGGTTTGCTGGAGACTCCAGAATATGAGAGATTGGAGTCATGAAAGCAAAAACAGGTTCTTGAGATACGCCCCAGAAGTCCGGGAACGAGCAGTGCGTTTGGTATTCGACCACACGCATGAATACACGTCGCATGGGCGGCGATTCAGTCGATCGCAGAGAAAATTGGCTGTACGGCGGAGACCCTTCGAAGACGGGTCCGTCAATCGGAATACAACGCGCCAATAAGATCCCAGGAAGGCATCGGCCTATTTTGCCCAGCGGCGCCTCTCAGGGTAGTTGTCGCATGATTGGTTTCATGAAGCGGGCCGGATTCCAAGCGACCATCACGACTCCCTGCCCGACATCAACCAAACTGACGTCGTCGTATCTTCCGGACCCAACACTTGAATCCGAATTTGCCCGCTCACACCGCCATGCCCATCGAACTCAGAAAGGAAAACCGGAAGGAAGCCATCCAGTCGCTCCAGGCCTACATGCGCGACGAACATGACGAGGACATGGGATCCATAGCGGCGGGCAGCCTGCTTGACCACGTGCTCGCCGACATAGGTCCAAGCATCCGAAACGAAGCCATCAGAATAGTCCAGGAGAGCCTGGCTGCTCGACTGGCTGAACTGGATGTGGAATTCGGCGAAATGGAATTTCCGGTCTCCCGCCGGAAGTAGTGCCGCTGTACGACACACCATCACGCGAGGCGCCCTGGGTCGAACGCCGAATCGAACGGATTGATAAACGTGACGCCTTCCAGCGTACCATTGGATCGAAAGTCCTCGCTGAGCACGACCGGAATCTGATTCAGTCGGGCCACCGCCCAGATCTGCGAGTCGTAATAAGACAGGCTATATACGCGAACACCTCGAACAGCTTCCAGTACTATGGCTGCTGTCAGTGGTAGTACGGGGATGGCCCGCATATAGTGCTCTACGATGGCATAGACTCGTTCCGTCCCACTCGGTTGCGGTACGTTTTTCAGCGAGACGTTGGCGAATTCAGCGAGAACCTGCGCCGTAATCACAGCACTTTCGGCCGAGACCACAGTTTCCAGCACTGTGTTTGCCCGCATCATCCGGGTAGGATCGGAATGGTCGATGGCATACACCAATACATTGGTATCGATCAGACACGTCATACGCATTGATCCGATCCAGGCTCGCGCACGCTCCGCTCTTCGTACCCCTTCATTCGATCGAAGACAAAACTCTTTCCGAACGTTACGTTTCGCGACAGGTCGACATTCGCTTCCACGAGTTCCCTGGCCAGGCTGGCCTGATCGCGATGCAGGCCAGTACCACTGGTCTTGGTCAGGTAGGCGACCAAGGCATCCCGGACGACCCCTGCTTCTGATTTCCCTTCGGCTTTGGCGCTGGCTTTCAGGGCCTGTTCCTGCTCATCCGTTATGTAGAGTTGTTTCCGGACCATGTCTACCCGAATAAGTAATGTATACATCATATACATTACATTGAGATTCGTGTTCCGCCAAACTTTCGACGCCACACGGGTTTGTATGTATCGACAAGGAAACATATCGTGAGCCACACACACGAAGCGTGCGCAGGCCCTCTGTAACCCACCCCCAGGTCGTCCGCAATCTATCCCATAGCCCATGAAATCCGTTCTCAAGTTCATTTTTGCTGCCATTTTCTTCTTCATCGGGCTGTACCTGATCATCTTCTTTCCGCTGCCGAGCGTGCTCGTCATTGCATGTACCGTCGTTCTTGTGGGGCTGCACGATGTGACGCAGAAAGAGCATACCATCCTTCGGAATTTCCCGGTGATCGGGCACTTCCGGTATCTTTTTGAGGGGATTGCGCCTGAAATCCATCAGTATTTTGTCGAATCTGATCTGGATGGCAAGCCGCTCAACCGAATCCAGCGGCGATACGTGTATACGCGCGCCAAAAAAGCCGTTAATACGCATCCGTTTGGGACCGAGCACGACCTGCAGCGCGAAAACATGGAGTGGACGGCGCATTCTGTTTTTCCGAGCCCAGCCCTGGACGAGGCCCCGCGCGTCCGTATTGGGACGGATGCCTGCACGCAGCCCTACGAGGCGAGCCTGCTGAACATATCGGCCATGAGTTACGGTTCGCTCAGCAAGAACGCCATCATGGCGCTCAACAAGGGGGCGGCCGCTGGCGGATTCTACCATAACACGGGTGAGGGCGGCGTGTCCGACTATCATCTCACGGGTGGTGACCTGGTCTACCAGGTTGGTACCGGGTACTTTGGATGCCGCGACCCGGAGGGCAATTTTTCGGAGGAGCGCTTCAAAGAGACCGCCGCCGCGCCCGAAGTCAAAATGATAGAAATCAAGCTCTCACAAGGGGCCAAACCGGGGCATGGTGGCATGCTACCGGCCAAGAAAAACAACGAGGAAATTGCCCGGATCCGCGGCGTCGAGCCTTGGACCCAGGTGCTCTCCCCTCCCGGGCACTCCGCGTTCACGTCCGCAGAAGGACTCCTTGAGTTTGTGGATCGGGTTCGCACGCTCTCGGGCGGAAAGCCGGTTGGCTTCAAGCTCTGTATTGGACGCGAACAGGAGTTTGTGGATATCTGCGAGGCCATCGTGAAAACCGGCCTGATGCCGGACTTCATTACGATCGACGGCGCGGAGGGTGGCACAGGCGCAGCCCCGGTCATCTTCTCGGACCACGTAGGCATGCCGTGGGAGAACGCGCTGGTGTTCGCCGTGAACACACTTCGGCGGTACGCCCTGAAGGACGACATCAAGGTCATCACGGCGGGCAAAATCATCGACGGTTTCGACATGTTCAAAGCGCTCTGCCTCGGCGCCGACATCTGCAACTCAGCACGCGGTATGATGCTCGCGCTCGGCTGCATCCAGGCGCTCGAATGCAATCTGAACACGTGCCCAGCGGGAATTGCCACCAATAATCGAGCAAAAATGCGTGGCTTGGTGGTCGAAGACAAATGGATTCGCGTCAAGAACTACCACGACGGCACGCTCGAAGACTTCCTGGATCTCTACCGTGCGGCAGGTTGCACTTCGCTCGCCGATTTGAATCGCTCCCTCATATTCCGCCAGCGCAACCACAAGGTCGAGGCGTTTGCTGACCTGTATCCGGAGATGGCCGTGCGCGAAACGATCTGAGCCGCGTCAGCAGCCTTTCAGGATACACCCGGCTATGGCCGAGAACAATACAGAAGGCCGCTCATACAACGCGCCTTATCACAACATCACAGCCATTTCATGCGCACTTCTTTACTTCTCCTGCTGGTCGTTCTTCTTGTCCCGGCGTGTGGTTCTGAATCGGAGCCCGCCGTATCGAGCGAAAACAATGCGGCCGACAACGTTGCGACGACCGAACAATCCGAAGCCAAGGAGACCGGAAGCGCCCCAGCCCCATCATCAGAACTCATGATTGACGTTATTGCGGAAGGAGAAGGAGAAGCCATTGAGCCCGGCAAGACGGCCGTTGTGCACTACACCGGATGGCTCTACGATACATCGGCCCCGGAGAATCGCGGCACGAAGTTCGACAGTTCACGCGATCGCGGACAGACCTTTTCCTTTCCACTCGGCGCAGGACGCGTCATTACCGGCTGGGACGAAGGCGTGAAGGGTATGAAAGTTGGTGAGCGCCGCATTCTGACGCTCCCGCCTGAGATGGGTTATGGTGCACGCGGCACAGGCGGCGTTATTCCGCCGAACGCCACACTCATTTTTGACGTCGAGCTGCTCGGAATCGAGTAGCCACCGGCGCCATCAAGTAGCGATCGGCGCCATCAAATAGCCACCGGCGCCCGCTCAGTCGCCCCGGGCCGGCGGGCTCTCGTCCCACAGAAACGCCCCCGCAAAATCATCGGGCACGGATTTTTTCTTGCCGGACCACTCGTCGATATCAATCCGGTAAACGGTTGTTCGCGCTATTTCCTGTTCCGTGATGGGACGATAGTCCCTGCCCGGGGTGAGGTGCGCCATGTATTTGTCGAGCACGAGTTGCAACGCGACCCGCGCTTCGTCCTCGTTGTCCACAATGCGGGCTCGCCCGAAGACCGTCACGCCGGCATACTCTACGCTCATTTCGAGCGCGGTGTCGGCGGGCAGCAGGCGGCCCATTTCATGGACCGAGAAGCAGACCGGTGCTCCACTGGCCGTGGGGGCGTCACTTGGGCCGTTACCCCCCGCGCCGCCCTGCTCAATATTGGTTCGCGTGCGCCCAATATGCGCCGTATGCATGAAAATGCAGTGGCTCTCTGGTACGTACACGAAGATGTTGCTGTTCAAAAACGGCTGCCCGTCATGCACCGTCGCCAGCGTGCCGACAGGCGCGTTGGCCAGGAAATCCCTGATCCCGTCTGGACTGTCCATACTCCTGTCGCTGCGACGCATGTCTGTCAATTTCAGGGCTTTGCCCATTTTTCCAAATGAAAAGTGATATACTGGAATTTCGTGATCCCTGTTCACGTTTACCACCACACTGTTCACTTCTCCCAGAAAAGCCATGAAAACATGCCACCGCGTTTTCGGCTACGCCCTGGCGGGCCTTGTCCTGCTTTCTTCGAGCGCGACCGCTCAGAATCACACGGTAATTGACGCCGGCCACCTCCTCGACGTCGTGAACGGCCGCATTCTCGACAACCAGCAGATTCTTGTCACGGACGGCCATATTGCCGAGGTTGGCCCGCGCGTGACCACACCTCAGGGTGCGCATCGCATTGACCTGTCGGGCAGCTACGTCATGCCCGGCCTGATCGATGCTCACACTCACCTTGCCCTGCAGGAAATGGACGGATCCGACATCAACGACCACGGATCCTATTACTACGCCAGCCTGATAGAGGACACATCCATGCGCGTGGCCCAGGGCACCATGCTGGCCCGTGCCATGCTTGAAGCGGGGTTCGTATGGGTCCGCGACACCGGTAACAACGGGCTCTATGGAGACGTCACGCTGCGCCGCGCCATCGAGGGCGGATGGATTCCCGGTCCCAACATGGTAACGGCCGGTCGCATGATTGCGCCCTTTGGCGGCCAGTTCCAGATGAACCCGGAGAAACCCGCGCTCGGCGAACCGGAGTACTTCTACGCCGATTCGCATGAGGAAATTATCCGCGCTGTCCGCGAAAATGTGCACTACGGCGCCACGTTCGTGAAACTCATCATTGACAACCAGCCCTACATCTATTCCGAGGAGGACGTCCGCGTGGCTGTTGAAGAAGCCCACGACATGGGCGTCAAGGTCATGGCGCATGCCACGAGCGACGAAGGCATTCGGAACGCCGTACTCGGCGGCGTAGATTCCATAGAGCACGGTTTTGATCCGTCCGATGCGACGCTCCAGCTCATGGCCGACCGCGGCACGTATCTGGTAGGCACGGACTTCCCCGCCTCGCGTCTCGGCGAGACGCGCTACTGGTCAAACGTTGAGCGCAACAAGCGCGCCTACGCCACCGGCGTTCCCATGGCCTTCGGGTCGGACGTCGTGTACTACGAGGAGGGTAAGACCCGGGGTGAGCAGACGATTGGATTCCTGTTCAGCTATGTGGATGCCGAGCTTCCGAACGCGCACATCCTGCGCATGGCAACGATGCATGCCGCCGACCTGCTCGGCGCCAACTCGGGCCGCATTGAAGCGGGCCGGAATGCCGATATCGTCGCCATGCCGGCAAACCCACTGGACGACATCTCGGCGCTGTACGGGGTGTCGTTCGTCATGAAGGACGGGCGCGTGTACAAGGAAGGCGGCCAGTTCCGGTGGGACATTCCGACAAAACTCAACAACCCCCGCCGTAAGCAGCCCCGGGGAAACATGCTGAAGCAACATTGAACCACCCATGGAATACGGAGGTAACGCCATGACCATCAAACTCATTCTCAACCAAAAAGGACGCGACGTCTGGTCGGTAGCGCCCGATGCATCGGTCTATTCAGCCATTGAAATCATGGCCGAAAAGGGTGTCGGAGCCCTCGTCGTTACGGACGGCAACCAGCTCGTTGGAATCATTTCCGAGCGGGATTACGCCCGGAAGGTGATTCTGAGGGGAAAGGCATCGAAAGATACCCTTGTTTCCGACGTCATGACCCGAGACGTCATTACAGCGACGGACTCCGTCACCATCGACGAAGCCATGTCGCTCATGACCGATCGGCGCATTCGCCACCTTCCCGTTGTGGAAGACGGAGCGGTCACCGGCGTGGTCTCGGTGGGCGATCTGGTCAAATTCAAACTGAAGGACCAGGAAAACCTGATTGAGCATCTGGAGAATTACATCACGCGGTGACGTGGTGTAATATACCGATGTATTTATATTTGGCGAATGCCCCGCTCCTCCCCAACCCATCCGCAAGCCTGGCGCCAGCTGCAACTTCGCAAATGGCTCCTCGACGGCCGCCGCTTCAACGCGACCCAGGCCGCCGAGGAACTCGAGGTCAGTCGCCGGACCATCATGAAGGACCTGGAGCACATGCGCGCGTTCGGTCATGCCATCGAGTACAACACGGCAGCACGAAGTTGCGAATCACTGAGGAGTCCGGAGAGCTTCCGCTCGCGCAGATCCGCCGCTCGGAGCTGGCAGCCATCGAATTGGCGCAGGACGTGCTTGAGCAGTTCGGGGCTGCTCCCCCTCCCTGTCCATCCTTCGGGGACCTGCTCCGGATGAGCCCCTGCCATGGCTCGAGGAGTTCTCCACGTACATTGCCGAGACGCGTACCGTTCGCATGCGCTACTACACCATGTACCGGATCCGCGAGGTTGAACCCACGGAATCCTTTTTCGACACGGCGGAAGCCTTCGATCTTGAACAGTTTCTCGGATCCATGTTCGGCATGTTCCGCGATCGCGAACCCTTCACGGTCAAAGTCCGCTTCAGCCCCTGGGTAGCCCGGTGGATCAAGGAGGACCGCTGGCATGACAGCCAGATCATGACCGACCTGTACGACCCAAAGCAACCCAGCCTGACGACATGAATACAGCCCAACAGATTCCCATCAAGGCCACGTTCGATCCTAAACTGCGGCTGTATCTGTACGTGATCAGCCTCGTCACCCTCGTGGTAACAATTGTCGGCATCGTCCTCGTACCGTTCTGGATATTCATTGGCTGGTGGTGGTCCCGGCGGTCGTTTGAAGCACTCCGTTGCGAACTGGACGGTAAACGACTGCATATCCACCGGGGCGTGGTTTTCCAGAAGGACATGACAATCATGCTCGACAAAATCCAGGATATCAGCCTCTCTCATGGCCCCCTCCTGCGAAAATTCGGACTCATGACCATGCAGATCGAAACGGCAGGCCAAAGCGGCCCCGAAGGCCAGTCCGACGCCAAGCTCACCGGTATTGTCGACATCCACGCGTTCCAGGCCGCCATCATCGCGCAGCGGGACCGACTGACCGAACGCCATGCCTCCGATCCCACCCTGGCTCCGGCGGAAGTTATGGATCGAAATGAATCGATCGCCCTACTGACGGAGATTCGCGATGCACTGCATCGCCTGGAATCCCTGGCCCAATCCGATCACTAAACCTGTTATATCCATGAATTACCTTCGCCGAATTCCCGTCCTGCTCCTTGTTTTTGCCATCTTCTCTGGCTGCGGAGATCCGGAAAACGATGCGGCGGGTCATGCCGATGCTCCCGCCGACGCCTCCATGACTGACGCCGTCACGGCTGCCCTTGCCGAACTTCCAGCGGCCATCATAGGAGAAGGCGGGCCGCTTCAGGGCAACAGTATAAACTATTTTCCGGTCGATGCTGCGACCACCGGCTACCTGGCCGTGCCCGACGGCGAGGGACCGTTTCCGGCGCTTGTCATCATTCATGAGTGGAACGGGCTCACGGACCGCGTGCGCCAGGTCGCCGACGATTTTGCCGCCGAAGGATACGTGACACTGGCGGCCGACCTCTATCAGGGTCGCACCGGTACGAACCGCGACGAGAATATTGCCCTCATGACGGAAGCCAACGAGAACATGCCGGTCGTGATTGAGAACCTGAACGCCGCGGTGGCCTTTCTGAAGCAGCGCAGCGACGTCACGGGCCGCATCGGCGCCATGGGATGGTGCTTTGGAGGTGGTATTGCGCTTTCATTCGGACTCGACGGCGACAATCACGATGCGACCGCCATCTTCTACGGCCGCCTGATCGATGACCCCGAGGCGCTCGCGCACGTAGACCACGAAATCTATGGCACCTTTGCGCGGCTCGACCGCGGACCAGCCCCCGAGGCTGTGGAAGCCTTCGAAGTCGCCCTCGACGCCGCAGGCCTCGAGCACGATCTGCACATCTATGACGATGTGAACCACGGATTCTGGCTGCGCGTCGACGAAGAACCCGACGTCCGGGCCGTACCCGCCGCCGACGCATGGAATCGTCTCAAGGACTACCTGGGGAGGACGCTCGGGGATTGAGGACACGTGGCCAGTAGCACCGGCCAAGCCTAACCCTTGATCGAAGCCTGCCCCGGAGACATCGGCGACACGCCCGAGACTACATGTACGAATAGTCACATGTCATCGATTGTACCCAAATTCTTTTCCCTCCTTCGCGAGCCTTACACGCGGAAAATGGCGTCGCGGGACATCTCCGCTGGCCTCGTAGTAGGGATTGTGGCGCTCCCGCTGGCCATTGCGTTCGCAATTGCGTCCGGCGTGCGGCCCGAACAGGGCCTGTATACCGCCATTATCGCTGGATTCCTGATTTCAGCACTGGGTGGAAGCCGCTTTCAGATTGGCGGTCCAACGGGGGCTTTCATTGTATTGACCTACGCCATCGTCCAGGAGTTTGGATACGATGGGCTGGCGGTCACGACGCTGATGGCTGGCCTGATGCTCGTTGTTTTTGGCATAGCCAGGCTGGGTACGCTCATCCGGTACGTGCCCTACCCCGTGACCGTTGGGTTCACATCGGGAATTGCCATTGTCATCGCGTCGGGGCAAGTCAAGGACGGCCTCGGGCTGACCATGGATACGGTACCGGTTCATTTTGTATCGAAGTGGCTCGCGTATGCCGATGTATTGACCACGGTCAATTTTTGGAGCGTTTTTCTGACGGCTGCGACGGTGCTGATCCTCGTTTTCCTTCCACGACATCTCAAGCGCATCCCCGCTTCGCTCGTCGCACTCCTTTTGGCTTCGGTCGTCGTATCGGTCTTCAACCTTCCCGTGCCCACGATTGGATCGGAACTGGGCGATGTCCCATCCTCCCTGCCATCGTTCCGCCTACCGGTGGTCGATTGGGCGATCATGCCAGACCTTGTCTCGGCAGCGGTATCGGTCGCTCTACTCATTGCCATCGAAAGCCTGCTTTCGGCCGTTGTTGCCGATGGTATGACGGGGCGTCAGCATCGATCCAATGCCGAACTCATTGGCCAGGGCGTGGCCAATATGGTCGCGCCATTGTTCGGTGGCATTCCTGCCACGGGCGCCATTGCACGCACGGCCACCAACATAAAGAATGGCGCCGCCAGCCCCGTTGCTGGCATGGTACATGCGGCAACGCTCACCGTCGTCCTCCTCGTAGCCGGAAAATGGGCCGCGCTCATTCCCATGCCAGTACTCGCGGGTATTCTACTGGTTGTCTCCTGGAATATGTCTGAAGCACACCTTTTTGGGCGCATTCTGCGCAGCACACGGAGCGATGCCCTGGTACTTCTCGTGACGTTTCTGCTGACGGTCTTCGTTGACCTGACCATCGCTATCCAGGTGGGCGTCGTTCTGGCTGCCTTTTTATTCATGAAGCGCATGTCCGATGTCGCTCAGATCCGGATGATGACGTCGGAAGAAGACGATCTGCTGCCTTCTGAAGCGGAGCGTCTGGCGCATCTGCCACCCGGCGTGGAGGTGTATGAAGTCAACGGGCCGTTCTTCTTCGGCGCCGCACATAAATTCGCGACCGCGCTCTCGGCCATGCAGCGCCGGCCCGATGTACTGGTCATTCGGATGCGCAACGTCCTCGCGCTCGACGCCACCGGTCTTCGGGTGTTAGAGGAATTCCTCTGCGAGGCGGACAAGCACGGACCGGCCATTGTCCTCTCGGGGCTGCACGCTCAACCGCTTGTACTGCTGGAGCGGGCTGGTTTCATGGACCGAATTGGCCGTGACAACGTGATCGGATCATTCGACGATGCACTGGAGCGCGCACGCATTCTCTGTGAGAACAACCGGTAGAACGCTGGTGAACGCTGGTGAACGCTGGTGAACGCATGGAACGCAGTGCCGCTCATCTGTACAGCAACTCTGCCATACCCTCTTCGATTTCCGATGCCACCCAGCGCAAAAAGGCAGGGTGCGGTGCAAATCCTGCGCCGAGTCGGTAGTTCAGCCCGTCCAGATAGTCATTCTCCGGTCCCTGCATAATGGTCCGGACCGGAATAACGAGCGCTACGCCGCCGTCGACGCCCGCCTCCTCCACCATTTCACGGATAGCGGCCACCGCTGCGTCCCGCTTGTCAGGCCAGTCCTCGCGCCACGTACCTACCCGGATGTCCCGAAAGGGCAGGCCCGGCTTGCTGCGGATGTAGTCGGCAATCGATTCCAGGTTGTGCTTCCAGTGCATGTCTTCCTCGTCTTGACCAGCGCCGTGCCCGAGGAGAATAACGGTTTCCCGTTCCGGATTCCTGCTCAACTCCCGAGCCCTGTCCGCCATCGCTTCAGCCAGCAATGGATGCGCTTCCATTCCACCCGTCGTCACTACCCGAAGTGGCGTCTCTATGCGCCGCATGGTGTGCATTCCCCTGGGCATGGGGGCAGAGTCGTCGTAGTCCGACAACCCAAGCATGTACTCTGTCGCCGTACGAAAACTGTTTTCCAAGGAAAATATTCGGACCACCACGGCCCCGCGCATGCCTTGCGCTTCCAATTTACGAAGCGCCGCCTCCACAATGTCCGGGTTGGCCATGCCGAACGCGTTGACCGTCACATAGTGATCTGAAAGTGGCAGGAGGGCCTGCCGCATGGTGGCATTCCATAGGCTGTCGGCACCATGCGGCATAAAAACGACGCCGATTTCGCTTCGCGACAAATTTGTTTCGTGCGACGCTTGCGCCGTGGCAGACCCGAGCCCCACTCCCGTCATGAGAGCGGCTATCAGCAAAAACTGTGAGAGGAATGTGTCAAGGCGGATCATGTTCACAGGCAGGGGTTGGTTCTTATTTAGAATCGTTCTAAATTAGGAGCCAAACTATTCCAATGTCAACTCTGCCCGCATGGCATGCGCATTCTTCTGTCCCTGACCGTTCTTGTTTTGTTCGCCGGGCGGCTGGCACCGGACCGCGCGGCACACGCTCAGACCCCTTCCGGTCAGAGGGCCCTCGACCAGACCAGCTCCAGCCAGAATCCACCGGATGCAGCCGCCACATCGGCCGAGTCGCTGGCGCGGAGCCTGGTTCATGTGCTCGACTACATGGCCGCCGACTACGCAGCAGCGGTGCAGAACGGCGAGGTCATCAACCAGGCCGAGTACGAGGAAATGCAAAATTTCGCGCAGTCGGCGGCCTCCCTGCTGGGTGACATGACGCGCATGGGTCTGATTGACGCGTCGCGTGCGCCGAACAATGTGGCATCGCCGAGCGACAGAATCGCTCAACTCTCGAGCCGAATCGACGAAAAAGCGGCCCCGGACGCGATAGCGGCGCTGGCGCGGGCTATCCGAAATGACATTCTGGCCCGGACCCATGTCCTCAGCATGCCCACACAGTGGCCTGACTGGGCGCGCGGCGAGGCCATTTACGTTCAGCAATGCGCCGCGTGTCACGGTATCTCGGGCGCGGCAGACGGCCCAGCCGCAGCAACTCTTAGCCCACCGCCAACCCTGTTCAGCAGCGGCGACCGAATTGCCTCTATATCGCCGTTCCAGGCGTACAATACCATCCGTCTTGGTGTTGAAGGTACCTCCATGCCCGCCTTTCAGTCCCTATCGGACCAGGAAGTATGGGACGTTGCATTTTTTGTCAAATCACTTCAGCACGAATCCGGTACGGGCCGCATGCCTCCCGGCGACCTGCTCGGTGCAGTCGCCATGCTGGGAGATGGTGCGCTGAGCGACTCGCTCCGCCGCCGCGGCATCATGGATCCAGAGGATGCCGTTCACGCACTTCGCACGCATCGACCCGTCCAATTGTTTGAGACGGCCTTGGACCAAGCCGAGGCCCGGCTTGACAGCGCACTCGTGGCCTACACGGCGGGGCGCACAAGCGACGCGCGTCAACTCGCACTCCGCTCCTATCTGGAAGGAATTGAACCTCTCGAGCCCGCTATTGGCGCGCGCGACGGCACGCTCCTCATTGAGATCGAAAATCGCATGACGGCCGTTCGAAACGACATCGAAAATGACGCTGGCGTAACGGCGCTCACCCACGCCGTAGACCGTGCCAAAGCCACCATTGAATCGGCCCGTACCACGCTTGCCGCCGAGAGCGGTGGATTCTGGTTTTCGTTTCTGGTCGCCGCTTCCATCCTGCTGCGCGAGGGACTGGAAGCGTTCTTGATCATTCTGGCCATTTTGGGGGTCCTCCACGCCGCCGAACAGCGCCGCGCCTCCCGCTGGGTACACGGCGGATGGCTGGCGGCCGTAGCCGTAGGCATTGCCGGCTGGTTCCTGTCCGATCTGCTACTGGATTTCCAGGCCGCCCACCGCGAACTCATGGAAGGCGCCATTGCCCTCCTTGCGGTCGTCGTTCTCCTGTACATGGGCCTGTGGATGCACAGCATGACAGCTGCCCGCCGGTGGCAGGCCTTCGTTGAGGAGCGCATTATGCGCAAACTCGGGACGGGAAGCCTCTTCGGCCTGGCATCGTTGGCTTTTTTTGCGGTCTTTCGAGAGGCTTTCGAATCGGTGCTGTTCCTCTCCGCCCTCTCGCTCGAAGCGGGCGACGGCACGAAAAGCGCCGTGGTCGGCGGGGCGCTTTCTGCCATGCTCGTCATCCTGATGTTGGCGCCACTCGCCCTGCATCATTCCCGGCGCCTGCCTATCCGTGATATATTCCGGTACTCTGCATTCGTACTCGGCTTACTGTGCGTCGTATTGGCGGGAAAAGGGATTCATGCACTCCAGGAGGCCGGTTTTCTACCCGTGACGGTGCTCGATACGTCGTTTCGCGTGGACCTCATAGGCCTGTACCCGAGCGGTGAAAGCCTGCTCGCACAAGGCGTAGTCGTTGTTATCCTGCTGGTCGGAATGTTTTCGTCCGGAGTCCTTTCTCGTCGAGCCGCATCCTGACGCTGGTGGGCGGCTTGGTGGATATGTACCGAGCCGGGATACGTAGGAACCCGACGCGTCCCGTGCGTACATGCACGGCCATGAGTAAAGAACAGATTCGACAGAGCGATCGTCGCCGCACATTCGGCATTATTTCCCACCCAGATGCCGGAAAAACCACGCTTACCGAGCAGCTTCTGCTCCTTGGTGGCCTCATCCGGGAGGCAGGGGATGTGCGGGCGCGCAAGACAGATCGGTACGCCACCAGCGATTGGATGGCCATCGAGAAAGAACGGGGTATCTCGGTCACGTCTTCCGTCATGCAGTTTGAGCACCGCGGCCGCGTCGTGAACCTGCTCGACACGCCCGGTCACCATGACTTTTCGGAAGATACCTATCGCGTTCTGACGGCTGTCGACAGCGCGCTCATGGTCATTGACAGCGTCAAGGGCGTCGAAACGCAGACCCATAAGCTCATGGAAATCTGCCGGATGCGCACGACCCCCATTCTCACGTTCATCAACAAAATGGACCGCGAGGGCCAGGGGCCGCTCGAGCTGTTGGATGACATTGAAACCTCTCTCAAAATTGACGCGGTGCCGCTCTCCTGGCCCATCGGCGCCGGAGCCCGGTTTCAAGGCACCTACGACCTGCAGCGCAAGGTACTGCACCTTGTTGACGAGGAGGACCCCATCCCCATGCCCGATTTGTCCAGCAGCCAGCTCGACGCGCTCCTCGGCTCCGCCGCGAATGATCTCCGCTTCGATGCGGAACTCCTGCTGGAGGCCGGCACAGAATTTTCTGTAGATGCGTACCTCGCGGGAGAACAGACCCCCGTGCTCTTTGGCAGCGCCCTCGACGGATTTGGCGTCCCGCAACTGCTCGATACGTTCGTTGAGATTGCCCCGCCGCCGAGCAGGCGTCAAACGACAACACGGCCCGTATCGCCGCACGAGACCGCGCTCTCGGGCGTGGTGTTCAAAATCCAGGCCAACATGGACCCGCGACACCGCGACCGGGTGGCATTTTTTCGCATATGCTCCGGCAAATACGAGCCCGGCATATGGGTACGCCATGGACGCACCGATCAGACCTTCCGGCTTGCGAATGCCATGGCCTTCATGGCCCAGGGGCGCGAGGGCACGGACGAGGCCTGGCCGGGCGATATCATCGGCATTCCCAACCACGGCACGCTCCGCATTGGCGATACGCTGACCGCGCAGGAACCCCTCCAATTCACAGGCATCCCGAGCTTTGCGCCCGAGCATTTCCAGAAAGCCCGCATCAAGAATGCACTCCGCGCCAAGCATTTGGAGAAAGGACTCCAGCATCTGGTCGAAGAGGGCGCCATCCAGATGTTTCGTCCATTAGTGAACACGGATTACATACTGGGCGCTGTGGGGCCCCTCCAGTTCGAAGTCGTCCAGGAGCGGCTCAGGAGCGAATACAATGTGGAGGTGATCATGAGCGCCATGTCGTACGCCGGCGCGCGCTGGGTGGAGTCGAGTGATGAGGAAGCCCTGCGCGAGTTCACGCGCAAACAGGCCGGCAACCTGGCCCGGGATGTGGACGGTTCGCTGGTCTACATGGCCCCCTCCATGTGGTGGCTCAATGACACCGTCGAAAAGTGGAAGACGCTCACGTTCCGCAGCACAAAAGAGCACGTCTTCGACTGAGCCGCGCCGGGGTTTCCCCTACGCCAAACAGAGGGCAACAAGCCCACGGTCCGGTCGTTTGCCGCTGTATTCGGAGTTTTTACTCTACAATGACAATTCTTCGGGGCGATACGGTGCCAAGTCCATGATCAACTTACCTTCCATCATCCAGGGCGGCATGGGTGTGGGCGTTTCGAACTGGCAACTGGCGGCGGCTGTGGCCCGCCGGGGGCAATTGGGTGTGGTCTCCGGGACGGCGATCAGTCACGTGGTGGCCAATCGCCTCTTCGAAGGGGACCCGGCGGGCCACATACGGTCCGCCCTCGCGGAATTCCCGTTTCAGGAGTCGGCGCGCCGTATGATTTCACGCTGGTTCCGCGAGGGCGGACCGCAACCCGGTGAGCAGCTTCCCTCGCACCCCATCTACTCCATTACGCCACCCCGCTTTCTGGATCAGATTACGGCCATGTCGAATTTCGTGGAAGTGCATCTGGCGCGACGGGGCCACTCTGGACAGGTCGGACTCAATTTGCTCGAGAAAATCCAGCTCCCCACGCTCGCATCGCTCTATGGCGCCATGCTGGCGGGTGTAGACTGGGTGCTGATGGGGGCCGGTATTCCGACCCAGGTCGCGGGCCTCCTGGACAAGCTCTCGCGCCACGAAGCCGTATCGTACCGCCTCGACGTAAAGGGGGCCAAGCCGGGCCCGCGGGAAGAGGCCATATCCATATCCTTCGACCCGGAGCGCATTTTTCCAGGCATTGCCGCGCGCCTTGGCCCCCTCAAGCGGCCGCGCTTCGTGCCCATCGTGAGTTCGGTGGTTCTGGCCTCCGCGCTCATCAAGAGGAGCGAAGGCGAAGTGGACGGATTCGTAGTGGAACTCCCCGTCGCAGGCGGTCACAACGCCCCGCCGCGGGGGAAAATGACCCTGAGCGAAGACGGTGAGCCCATCTACGGGCCCAAGGATGAGGTGGAACTCGACGGCATGCGGGCACTCGGCAAGCCCTTCTGGCTTGCGGGCGGCTACGGCCGAGCCGGAGCACTCACGGCCGCGCAAACGACCGGCGCCACAGGCATTCAGGTAGGCACAGCCTTCGCGCTGTGCCACGAATCGGGCATCCGGAAAGAACTGCGGATGGAACTGCTCGAGCGGGTGGCGAGGGGCGAGGCGGACATGAAAACGAGCCCCGTCGCATCGCCCACGGGATTTCCCTTCAAGGTGGCGCAGCTTGCGGGGACCATGTCCGATGAGGCCGTTTACGAGGCGCGACCCCGGCTGTGCGATGTGGGCATGCTGCGGACACTCGTCCAGGATGACGACGGAAACGTCGCATACCGATGCGCCGCTGAACCGGTCGAGGACTACGTGGCCAAGGGTGGCCGCACGGAAGACACCGAGGGGCGGCGCTGCCTGTGCAACAACCTGCTGTCGACGGCTGGTGTCGTCAAGGTGCAGAAAAACGGGTATGTGGAAGCGCCCATTGTGACCATAGGAGACGACTTCCCGCTGGTGCGCCAGTTCCAGACCGGGGAGCAGCAGACTGGGGAGCAGCTGTCCTACTCGGCAGGTGACGTGCTGCGTGTGCTGCTGGCATGAAGTTGGTGCTCCTGTGCACGCATTCGGCCTGGCGGCGGAACCATGGGGGGCCGATGGAATAGGCGGCTTTCATGTCGCAGACCACTGTACATTTCGATTCCGGAACCGAGCCCTCCATGGCTGGCAAATTCGTCGCTGCGTGGGGTCTTTTGGGGTTTGCACTCCTACTTGCCCGCGGCATTTGGCGCCTGTGGCCCATGGCAGCCGGGGCGACATTCGAGGAATTCAGCGCGTGGCACTGGGCAGCGGTAGGGGCAAGTCTCATTGCATTTGGCTACGGAGAAGGGTACCGGGCCATCCACCGCAAGGTCATACCGAGACTGCGTAGACGCGCCGTTCAACTGGCCGTGGGTGAGGGCCTGGGCGAGGGTTCGGGGCGCGGCGAGGGCTCGAGGCGCGGCGGCGCGCACGTCATCTACAGCCTCCTTGCCCCGCTCTACTGCATGGGGCTCCTCGGCGCCGAGCGCCACCTCCTGGCCCGCAGTTGGGGAATGGTCACGGCTATCGTACTCATGATTCTGGGCATGCGGTTTGTCCCCGCTCCGTGGCGGGAAATTATCCTCATTGGTGTCAGCGCGGCCCTTGTGTGGGCGCTCCTCGCGACACTCGTCGAGACCGCTCGCATGCTTCGGGATATGTAACTCTTATTGTTACACTTTTAATATCATCCCGGAGCCTGCCGATAACGGCGGAACACACCACCAATCACACCATGTTTTACCCCAAGACCACCATTGCCATGGTGCTTCTTGCGGGTATTCTCGGATACCGCGCCCTGCCACGACCCGTGGCCGAAGCGTGGATCCTGGACCCCTCTGCCCGTGTGCTCGCACACGCGAACAGGACCGTACAGCACACGCGTTGGGCGTGGCTCGAATACCGGGCTGGCAGCGGCGATGCATGTGCGCTCGTCATGACGGGCCTCCAGCAGCTGTCTCCCCCGCCTCCCGATCTGTTTTTAGGCAGGTTCATCGCGCGCCGCGTTGAACAACGTCCGGAACGGGCGCGCCTCGCCGACCCGGTGTGGCTCACAGGCGTGGACCGCTCACCAGCCGCTGGCCTCAAGCGCATTCGGCGCGGTCTGAGTAGGAACCATGCACATACAGGCGCAGCGGGCGCCACCGCGGCAGACGCGCCTATAGATTCTGCGGCATGTTCGGGCGTGGCCATCCCGGATTGGGTCCTCGCGGCCGCCAAAGGCGACGTACCCTTGCCATAACATGGAAGGCCACTGCCGGGCAGGTATTCCTGCGGCTGCCGTATACTCGGGTTTCACCACCACCCCGAGCCTCACCCATGTACCCGATTCTCCGAGAGCGTGCACGCGCGGCATGCGGCGTGCTCGCAGCCGTTCTGCAGCCTCTCAGCGCCTGTCTCCTGTCCACTGCCTGCCTCCTCGCCCTTGCCCTTGCCACCAACCCGGCGCACGCCCAGGTCGACACGCCCCCCGACCTGCCGTCTGTCAACGTCGCCGAGGCCCCCTCCATCCGCATGGATAACCTGGACTTGACCGATGGCATAGGTCAAGGCACGATATACCAGATCACGCAGGATAGCAAGGGCTTTCTCTGGTTCGGGACCCAGGGAGGGCTGCACCGCTACGACGGGCACGAATTCAAGATTTACGAACCTGTCGCCTTCGACACCACCTCTATCGGAAACGGGTGGGTGTGGGGCGTCAATGAATCGAAAGATGGCAGCATGTGGGCGGCTACTCTGACGGGATTGTCTCGTCTCGACCCTGAAACCGGGCATTTTGAGAATTTTGTCCACGATCCGGCCGATTCCACAAGTTTGGCATCCGGCATCGTGTTCGCCAGCCTCGAGGCCAGCGACGGCACCATATGGGTGGCTTCCGACGACGGTCTGAGCCGACTGGATGCGGCGCGCACCGGTGTATTCGAGCGGTTCGAGCCCGTGGCTGGCGATTCCACCAGCCTCCCGGGATCCAGCTATTTCTTCCTGCGCGAAGGTCCTGACGGTACCATCTGGGTCAGCACGGACGACGGGCTCGCTGGCGTGAACCCGGCGACAGGCGCTATCCGCCGGTATTTCTCGACCGGCCAGGTGCAGGGTAATTCCGCGCCGCAGGTGGTCTATGGAAGCGCGTCGGATGCTCGCGACGAACAGTTTTTCTGGTACGGACTGGGCCGAGGGCTTATGCGTTTTGACTCTCACACGGGCGAACGCACCGTTTGGGTCCCGTATCCCGATGAACCCCTTTTCAGTGAATTGAACGTGGTTTTGACCATCACAAACGATCCACTCAGCGACGACGTCCTGTGGATCGGCACAAGCGGAGGTGGACTTCTTCGCTTCGACACCGTATCGAAAACGTTCAGCACATACAACCATGACCCGGAGGACCCGAATTCGATCGCGTCGGATATGGCGAATACGGTGTTTGCCGACCACTCTGGCACGGTCTGGGTCGGCTACGGCAACAAGGGGCTGGGCAAGTTCAATCCGACATCCGTCAGTATAGCCCACATTCGGAACGATCCTGAAAACGCCGACACACCCGTAGCCGATGGGAGTATCTGGGCCATGCTCGAAGCACGTGGCAACCTCTGGACGGGCGTCTCATCGAATGCCGGCAAGCATATCCTTACGCGCTACCATCTCTCGTCGGGAGAAGCCCGGCGCATCACGGCTGACCCAAATAACGACTTGACCTTTTGGCCGGGCACCATCCAATCTCTCATGGTTTCTGAATCCGGACAACTGTGGGTGGGGACATCGGGCGTCAGTGCATGCAACCCGGCAACGTTGATCTGCCGCCGCCTGCCGCGCTCCCGTACCGATTCTACGCAAATCGACGGGAGCTCCGTTCATGCGCTCTTCGAGGCGGCTGACGAGCCCGGTACCATCTGGGTCGGCAATTTTGGAGGGCTGCACCGCTTGGATGCCACAACGGGCACGGTGCGCCGCTTTGCTACGCCCACGCTGGACCCGGCGCTCACCATGATACCGGCGCATATCATTCTTGGCAGTGACGGGGCGCTCTGGATATCTACTCTCGGATCCGGGATCTCCCGGTTCGAGCGCGAGGCGGAAACGTTCGAACACTATCCGTACAATGTCCGCGACACGACAACGATCGCCAACAACCACGCGGAAGTCATCCTCGAGCGCGCCGTCGAGCCGGGCATTCTGTGGGTTGGCACGATGGGGGGCCTGGATCGTTTCAACATGAATACGCGCACGGTGGAGCGCCATTTCAATGAGCAGGCGGGGCTTGCCAACAATCACATCTATGGCATGCTGGAAGATAATAATGGCATGCTTTGGATCACGTCCAACCGGGGTGTTTCCATGTTCAATCCCGACACGGGGGCTTTCCGGAACTACGGTACCGAGGATGGTTTGCGCGAGTTGGAGTTCATGCAGAATGCGTTCACGAAAGGGAGCGGCGGCATGCTCTACTTCGGGGATGTGCGTGGCATCACGGCTTTCGTACCGGAGCGATTGACCACCAACGGCGTAGCTCCCCCGGTCGCCTTCACGGCGCTCCGCGTGAATGGCGAGGAGCAGGAACTGGTTGCTGCACTCGAGATCCCGTACGCCCGGAACAGTTTTTCTGTAGATTTTGTGGCACTGCATTTCACGAATCCGACCCGAAACACGTTCTCCTATCAGTTGGAGGGGTATAGTGACGACTGGGTGAACGCCGGTACGCAGCGCACGGCCGCCTATACGAACCTCCCACCCGGAGAGTATACACTGCGCGTCAAAGCAGCCAATTCCGACGGCATATGGAATACTACCGGCATTTCCATGGATGTCTCGGTGCTTCCCCCATGGTACCGCTCAGCGTGGGGGTATCTGCTTTTTGCGGCACTTCTGATTGGTATCGTTGCCGGGGGCGCGCGCGTGCAGCACGCGCGTGTCGTAAAGCGCGAACGCACCCGCTCGGAAATCAAAGAAATCGGGCTTCGGGCCGAGGCGGCCGAGTCAGAAGCCAAGGCCCTGCAGGCAGAGAATGCGCGCCGCAGGAATATTGAGCGGCTGTCCGAAATTGGCAAGGAAATTACGTCATCACTCGATTTTGAAACGATTTTCGGTCGGCTCTACATGCATGTAAATGAACTCACCAACGCTCCCATTTTTGGCGTAGGCATTTACAATGAGAAAGAAGCCCTGCTCGACTACCGCATGGCCATCGAGGACGGCAAACGCTATGCTCCCTACACACGCGATATGCGCGACGTGAACCAGTTTCCGGTCTGGTGTATTTCGCATCGCGAGCCAGTCTTCATCAACGACATCGAGAGCGAGTACAGCAAATACCTCGATTCGCTCGAGACCACGAGTGGCACGCTTGAAGACGGATCGGTGAGCCGCCAGCCGCTATCGCTGATTTACCTGCCGCTGACGACACAGGACCGCGTCCTGGGCGTCATCACGGTTCAGAGCTTCAAGCGGAATGCATACACGGAAGACGACTTGAACCTACTCAAAACCATGGCGGCCTATGCATCGGTCGCGCTCGACAACGCGAACGCCTACCGGCAATTGAATACGACCGTCGAGGAGCTCAAACAGACCCAGCAGCAATTGGTGCAGCAGGAAAAAATGGCATCTCTTGGGCAGCTCACGGCGGGTATTGCCCACGAGATCAAGAATCCGCTCAATTTTGTGACGAACTTCGCCGACGTGAACGCCGAGTTGGCATCGGAACTCAGGGAGCTTTTCGACGCCAACGATGGGGAGCGTCTGGCGAGCGTGCGCGCCGAGATCGAGGACCTGGTGTCCGGGCTGCATCTCAACGCCAAGCAGATTTCCAAGCATGGAAAACGAGCCGATTCCATTGTGCGGGGCATGATGGAGCATGCCCGTCAGGGCGATTCAGAGCGGTTCGATGTGTCCATCAACGGATTCGTGGAGGAGTACGTGAACCTGGCCTGGCATGGCTACCGCGCCCGCTTCCAGGACCTGCAGGTGGACGTCAATACGTCGTTTGGCCAGGAGGTTGAAAACGCCCGGATATCCCCGCAGGATATGGGACGCGTGCTGATCAACCTCGTGGGAAACGCGCTCGATGTCGTTCGCCCGCTCAAGAACGGAATGCTGTCGGTCGCGACGCGGCGTCTCGATGATCACGTGGAAATACGGGTCTCCGACAACGGACCGGGCGTCCCGGAGCACCTTCGAAGCCGAATATTCGAGCCTTTTTTCACGACGAAGCCTACGGGCGAAGGAACAGGGCTCGGGCTGAGCATGTCTCATGAGATTGTCACACAGGGCCACGGCGGCACGTTGACGCTCGAAGACACGCCCGGCGGTGGCGCCACATTCGTGATTACGCTTCCCCTTTCCGGTTGAGACCGCTCCGGATGGCGTCAGCGGACTGGATACGTGGCCACACGGCGCGGACGAGCACCCCGATGCCCGCCATCTGAAGCGCCATTCCGGCCACTCGGAAACCATTCAGGAGCTCGTCCGCGCCGGGCTCTCCTGCCACAAGCGGTGCGGCGGCAACGACGACGACACCCAGATTGAGCGCCGCCGTGGCCGAGAGGAGGATCGCTTTCCCCAGTCCTGCGCGTCGCCGGTTCCGCGGAAGGATCCAGAGTGCTACGCCGAGCGCGAGTTGGATCATAAAGCCCGTCAGCATGATCCAGGCATGGGAGGGGCGAAGCATCCAGATGCCGCTCCAGTCGCCGCCGGAAAGCCAGTTGCCACTGGCCAGACCGGAGCGCTCGAAGAGCATGGCTACTCCGAGCAGTACGCCGGTCATGAACCACAGGAGTGCGCATCGCACAAGCAAAACACTATGCTGTGGCATGGCGGGAAGGCGTTATCTGCGGGTTTTGACGCGGCTCCAGAAGTAGACGACCAGCAGCGCTGCGGCGGTTGCCTGAAGTAGCGATGAGGCCACGAGCAGACTTCCCCAGGGGTCGATGTGGGCCCGAGGCTCAGACGGAATGCGCAGTATAAGCCCGGCGTTGAGAAGCCCCCAGGCCGCACCCACCAAGTGGTGATGGCCGTAGGGAGATTCCTTCGAGTACCGCGGGAACAGCCAGTAGGCCACGCCGAAAATGAGCTGGGTCAGCCATCCGACCGTGAGCACGTGGAATACGGCCGGATGGGACCAGAAGACGCCCATGACAAGACCGGCGAACAGGTGAATGAACGCGGTTTTGATGAAGAGCCTGCTCAGGAGCGGCATGACGTGCGGGGGTAATGCGTGGGCCTGGTCAGTGCTCGCTACGGGCCTTGCTCACGTCCATCGGGCTGATCTCGGGACCGTCATTACCCCACGAGTTCAGAACGAAGGTCACAACGGCAGCCACTTCAGCGTCCGAGAGGCGCACGGCCGGCATGACGCCGTTGTAGGTCTCGCCGTTAACGACAATCTCTCCGGAGAGCCCATGTACGACGGCATTCACGGCCCGAAAAGGGTCGTCAAGAAGGTAGTCTGAGCCTGCGAGTGGTGGGAACGAACCCCGAAGCCCCTGACCATCCGGCTGATGACAGGCGGCGCAGTTCGATGTGAAAATACGTGCTCCGGCCACCATCGGGTCTTCGATTTCGGCGTCGGGCGCCTCGGTCAACGGAACATTCTGGATGCCACCACCTTCGGGCAGGTAGACCGTCTCCTCCTGCAGCCCGGAGTAGATGGCCTCGTTCTCTTCCCCCGCAACCACGAGGCTGCCGAGCGCCCCCTTGTTGAAGGCGCGGAAAATGGCATGGTCCACCAGGATCAGGTTGCCCGGCACATCTACGCCGAACTCTACTATGGCTGCGCCGCCGGCAGGCACGAGCGTCGTCTGGACGTTGTGCTGTGAGACGAGCGTGCCACCCTCCTGGTAGACGTTGTCGAAAATTTCCCCAATCACGTGGAACGAGGAGATAAGGTTGGGACCACCGTTGCCCACGAACAGGCGTACGGTTTCCCCCACGTTGGCAGCGAGCGCATGCTCGCCCGCGAGTGCGCCGACCGCGCCGTTGAAAACCACATAATCGGCATCTTCCTCAATGGCTTTGCCCATGTCGAACGGCTGCAGGCCCGGATCGCCGTAGTCGCCCCTCGTGTAGAACTCGCTCTGCATTACATAATACTCACGGTCCACAGCAGGCAGCCCTTCTTTGGGCTCGACCAGAATGAGCCCATACATGCCGTTGGATATGTGCATACCGACAGGAGCCGTGGCGCAGTGGTACACAAATAGGCCCGGGTTGAGCGCGGTGAAGGAGAACGTGGTACCCGTCCCGGGAGCCGTGAACGATGCGGCAGCTCCCCCACCGGGACCCGTAACCGCATGCAGGTCAATGTTATGCGGCATTTTGCTGGTTGGGTGGTTGTTCAGGTGAAATTCGACCAGATCTCCTTCGCGTACGCGGATGAACGATCCCGGCACATCGCCACCGAAGGTCCAGAACTCATATTCGACGCCATCGGAGAGTCGTCCTTTTTTTTCGACGGTTTCCAGTTCCACTATCACCTTGGTGGGGTAATCCCGCGTAAGGGGCGGCGGAACGTTTGGTGCAGCGGTCAGGACGGCCTTTTCCTCGCCCTGGATGGTATTGGGCGCACAATTCAGGTTGACGAGTGAGGCCGACACAAGACACAGGATAGGCAGGGATGGGCGCAGGAGAGCAGACATGGTAGGCGGGTACGTGGTGGAGTGGTGGAGTGGTGGAGTGGTAGAGTGGTAGACGCCAAGTCTACACCATGGCACAGCGCACGTGCAAGAAACCAAATAATATTATCTCGTTTGCCGGTCCGAAATCCATTTTTCGCATGAATTATATAAAGACTTAATACTCTTTTGTATATAATACAGATGGATCCCTGCTCAACGCCGACATCAACCCACATACACCCATGTCTGAACCCTTTGAATCGCCGGAAAACGAACGCCCCTGGCAGGTCGAGCTCTTTGACAGTATCTGGCTCCTTGCCGGCGCGGCCATCGTGTTCTTCGTGCTCTCCTACATCGTGTGGGGGCTCGTCGATATTCTCACTATCCCTACTGGAGGTTGATCATGAGCTCACCACTTCACTCCCCCCAGGGCAACTGGTGGATTGCAGGCGTATCGGTGCTCGAAAAGACCTGGATCCGGATCAGTGTTGTCTGGTGCCTTCTCCTGTTCGCATCCATGATCGTGTGGGCCTCCTATGGCAAGCAGAACCAGGCCGGACCGACCTACCGCGTCTCCACGGCCGAGTTCATGCAGAAGGTGCAGGATTTCAAGAAGGCCGGTACGCAGACGGAAGACGGTATCATCCCTGCCGACGAGCATGTATATGTAGCGGCGGCACGATTTTCGTTCGACGGATTTCCTGTCGTACTCGAAGCCGGAAAGCAGTACCAGGTGCACATGAGCAGCTATGATGTACAGCACGGACTCTCCATCCGGCCCGAACATGCGCTCAGCAAGCAGATGTCGCTTCAACTCCTGCCCGATTACGAATGGGTCCTGCCCATGAAGTTCGACGAACCGGGCGTGTATCACGTGGTCTGCAACGAATTCTGTGGTGTCGGCCATCGGACCATGCACGGCTCATTCATCGTGCGGAGGTAACCCATGATCAAAGAACTGTTTACCAACGACTACGGGCCTGACGGATTTCGCACCTGCTCCGTGACGGGCATGAAAATTGACCGCACGGCCGAGAACTTCGTCAAGATATTCGGCCTGACGGCCGTTGTCGCCCTCGTACTGGGAGGGCTTTCCGCGATCCTTGTCGTGCTGACCCGCTGGGAAGTGGTCGGACTGCTGCAGCCCGCCTCCTTCTACAATTGGCTCAGCGTGCACGCATGGAATCTGCTCATCTTCTGGATGGTCTTCATGGAAGTGGCCATCCTGTATGTGGGCGGTCCTATGGTGCTGGGACGCAGGTTACCCGCTCCAAAGCTCGCCTTGATCGGTTATGTGCTCATGCTCGGCTCGGCCGTTGCAATCAACTGGGCCATCATGACGACGTCGGCCCCGGATCATGCGCCCGTCCTGACATCGTATGCGCCACTGCCGTCCTCTGAATGGTTTTATCTCGGCGTCATTGTCTTCATTCTGGGTACGGTGATTGCAGCCCTGCCCTTCTTTGTCGCCATTTGGCAGGAAAAAATCCAGCATCCGAACAAAAGTCTACCACTCGTTGCGTTTGGCGCCTTCATTACGGCCATCATCGCCGTGGAGGCACTCCTGGGTGGATTGATCACCTACGTTCCGACGTATATGTGGCGGATTGGTCTGCTCGAGCACATCGATGCCGCCTGGTACCGACAGATGTATTGGATCATTGGTCATGGAACCCAGCAGATCAATCTTGCCGCGATGATCACGGTATGGTACTTCCTGACCCACGTGGTGGGCGGCGCCGAGGTGGTGAGTGAGAAAGTCTCGCGCTCCGCCTTCATTCTGTATCTCTTCTTCATCAACATGGGCGCCGCACACCACCTCATGGCCGACCCCGCGCTTGCCGCCAGTTGGAAGGTGTGGAATACGTCCTACGCGGTCTATGGCGCCGTGCTGGCAAGCATGATCCATGCGTTCGCCATTCCAGCCGGTCTTGAAGCAGGTCGCCGCAAGCGGGGTGCCGGTAAGAGCCTGTTCGGATGGCTATGGTCGGCACCCTGGAGCAACCCGGTGTTCTCGGCCGTCATCTTCTCCATCGTGCTGTTTGGCTTCATGGGAGGCATTACGGGGGTTCTGATGGGTCAAATGCAGCTCAACCTGGCCTGGCACAACACGTGGGCCACGGTGGGCCACTTCCATGCCACGGTCGTGCTTGGAACCACCATGACGTTCATGGGGCTGGTGTTTTTTGTCATCCAGACCATGTTCAAGAAGGAGCTGATCCTGGCACCCCTCGCCCGTATCCAGCCCTGGTTCTATTCCGGATTCATGGCACTGGCCACACTCATGATGATGTACCTCGGAATCCTGTACGGCATTCCGCGGCGTCATCCGTCGGTCATGAACATCCCGGGCACGGACTTCAACTTCGCGGCTGCGGAGCCTCTTTTCGTAATATTCGGTATTGCGGCGCTGTTGGCTATCGTTGGGGGCATCCTGTTCGCCGTTATCTCCGTCGGATCGCTGCTCTTCGGTCGGAAACTCGAACCATCGACCGTATTCAGACCGCTCCATTCCTGGCACGGTGACGGAAACCCCGTACACCTGCAGTCCATGCGAGGCACATTCATGTTCACACTCATTTTCCTGGCCGTGTTCGTGATTGCCTACATACTGAACTGGTACCTGCTGTCGCGTCTGTGGGAAATCGGGTAACAACAGAATGACGTTCATTGAGCAGTCCATGCATATTGAACGCTCGGTCGACCGACCCCGAAACAAACCTCGCCACCAGCCAGGCCAGCGAAAGAAACACGGGGCCCTGAAATCCCTGTGGCTGGCCTACAAGGCCCTCTACTACGCCAGCACGCCATCCTGGCGGTTCATGAAAAGCGGAGCCCTTTTTCTGTTCGGGTTCTTCTGTTGGTCAGCAGGCAACCTCCTGCTATCCTATGAGCCCTCATGGACGTGGGTCCAGTTCATTGCAGCGTATGGCTTTCTGGTCATCATTTGGGGTCCCACTACGCATTTGCTGCTCGTCCCCATTGTGACGCCATACATGAGACGATGCTTCGATTCGAACCCCGGGAAATGGTTGGCCAAACACCTCTCGCTGGTCAATTTCCTTGTGTTCATGGTGCATGTCATTCTGTTCGGGTTGTATCCACCCGAGCATGTGCTCTTCGAATTTGGCACGATTGCGAGCAGTAATCCCGAGGTCGATGTCAACCCCACACTCGATTGCGGCAGGAACCGGGACGCCGCGCGCCTGACCTGCACGGTGAGTCCCGGGGACGGGATAGGACGGCTGGAAATTGAAACAGCCGGAAAGCCGCTCAGTCGCCTCGATGAGGCACCGTGGACGTTCACGCTGCGGGAACAGGACCTGGCGCGCGTGGTCGGACAACAACAGTTCGAAGTGCTGGTCATGACACCCGGCGGCAACGTGATCCGCAGTTACACCAAATACGTGGCGACCATTCCCTGATGTACACCGTCGAAAAACGCGTGTGGATGGGGGCCATCGCGTGTTTCATCCTGGCCGCCGGAACCGGATTCTTTTTCCGCAGCATACAGTTTCTGGGCATTCCAGCCGAGTTTCCGTGGCCGGGAGGAGCCGTACCACTCGACATGGGCCACATCCGGCACGCACATACCCACGTCATGTACTTCGGGTGGGTGACGCCCGTTGTCATGCTCCTCATGCTCCCTGAACCGGCGAGGTACGGCCGCCACATCATGGTGCTTCTGGTACTGGCCGTGCTGGCCTGGGCACCCTTCCTGCTGCTGGGCTACAAGCCCCTCTCTATCGTGCTTTCGACTTCCACCATGCTGACCTGGTACGCATTCGGTATCCGGTACCTGCGGGACCGCTGGCGTGGGAAATTGTCGCCACAAGGTGGGCCATCGACCGCGGAAGACGCTGGCGGCATTCCTCGCCGCGACGTCCGCCACATGCACGACGCCGCCCTGATGCTGCTCATCGTCGCATCAATGGGTGCATGGGGCCTCGGAATGACCATGGCGATGGGGCTGGACCACTCGCTGGCGTACGAGCTTTCGCTGCACGTTTTCCTGGATTTATTCGCCGAGGGGTGGCTCATGCTGAGCGTCCTGGCGGCCATGCTCCGCTCGGCCCACCGGTCCATTCCCCGGCATGCCTTCTGGCTTCTTGTGGCCGGTATTCCCACGCTTTTCCTACTGGGGGTTGCGCCCGAACGCCTTCCGTGGGCTCTTCGGCTGGTGGGTAGTTTGGGAGCGCTCCTTACGGTGGCTGGACTGTGGCTCGTCCTGCGGACGGTTCGTACGCGACTGCACCGGGTATGGACATTGCCGGTGACGCTCATGTACGTAAAAATTGTCGTACACGTGGGACTCGCCATTCCTCAGATCGCATCGTGGGGCCTGACGGCCGGACTCCGCATTCCATGGCTCCACCTGGTGCTACTCGGAATTGTCACAACGGGCCTCGTGGCCGCGGTGCACGACCGCTTCGGCAGCAGATGGACACGCGGCTGGCCCACCTTGCAGATCTCGATCATACTCGTCCTCATGAGCCTCTTCCTACTGACCGGGCTCTGGCCCGAGAGCCTGCGGGGGACCTGGGCAGGCCCTGTCGTTGCCGGGATTGCCCTGCTTCCACTCATTGCCATGACCCGTATGCTGGTAGCCACACTTTGTCTCCCAACTACGCCACCCCACAGGTGTTGATCTGGGCCTCTCGAACGGAGGAGTTACGGGTTGGAGCGGGCCGCGAGCCAGCGGAGGTACACCTTGTGGAGTTCCATGGTTACAACCACGGTCAACTCCACACCCAGGAGCAGATGCTGGAAAGCCTGACTACTTTTCTCAGCCATTCATTCCTGCACGCCGCCGATCAGGGCATTGAGACCCACCACCACCCCAATGAAACCGGCATCGTGGACGTGCCCAATCAGAACGGACACGACCGCTGCCGCTGCCAGGATGTAAATGAGTGGGCTTCGGAGCTGCCGGAGCCCGACCTGCCACCATGAGGGCAGCGGTTTTTCCGGGAGCACGTTGGGGCCATGGAGCGCGAGCAGTGTGCGTGCTTCCGCGCTTGTCAGGCCGTCGTGCACAGCATCATTGGGCAAGGAAGCCACCATCCACTGGGTAGTAGGATCCGGTCACAAAACTGGCTTCGGGAGACGTAAGCCAGTAGACCAGTTCAGCGACTTCGTGGGGCTTGCCCAGCCGTCCCACGGCGTGCAGCCCGGTCAGCATCTGATGCATGTCTGGATCGTTCTCGAAGTCCGAAATCATGGGCGTGCTTATGAACGCAGGACCCACCGAGTTGACCCTGATACCTTGTTCGCCGTATTCGAGGGCCGTCGCTTTGGTCAGCCCGACGACGCCGTGCTTGGCCGCCGTATAGGCCGGGGCTCCGGCAAACCCAACCGCGCCCAGGATGGACGCCATGTTGACAATCGATCCACCGCCGCTTCGGAGCATGGCAGGAATCTGATACTTCATGCCGTAGAAGACACCTGACAGGTTGATGGCAATGACGTCGTTCCAGGCATCTACCGGATACTCCGCCGTCGGATGCAGCTCGCCTCCGATTCCGGCGTTGTTGCACGCCATATCCAGTCGTCCAAAGTGCGTCAGTGCCTCCTCCACAGTCCGCTCGCAGTCTTCGGGCCTCGACACGTCGGCCTTCACGAACACCGCCTCCCCGCCGCTTATGCGCAGCGCTTCGGCCAGCGATTCACCAGCCTTTTCATTCACGTCGCTCAGCACGACGGCCGAGCAGCGCGATACGTACAGTTCAGCAATGGCGCGTCCAATTCCGGATGCGGCGCCAGTAACCAAGGCAACTCTTCGTTCGGTGTTCATGACAGGCCTCCAATCGTGGGTGGTCTGCCATGTTATACGGCGAGGCGGAACAGACGTTGTTCATATTCAGGCCGGGAATCCCCGCTTCCGAATGCAGGGAATCGCCCGGCGAACGGTCGTCGGTCCCAGCCGCGCCGCCGCGGGTCAGAGCTGGATCACGTACGTCAGTTTGGCAATTCCCACGCGGTCGTTCAACAGGGCGTTCCGGACATCGAACTGGTCGTCTTCGCCCGTGAAATTATAACTCGTGTTGAACACGATGAAGAGGTCCGCTCCCGGCGAATGAATCCAGTCAATACGGACGTTGGCCTGCAGATCGCCAGAAAAATTATCGTACTGAATAAGCGTGTTGGCGAACAGCTTACGGCTCCATGCGGCATTCAGGTTCATACCGAACGTGGTGGCGTTGAAGGCTCCGTTGGCCACTGGCAGGTCAAATTCCTGATGGGAGATGGTCGCATCCATATTCAGATACTTTCCTGTCCGGAGCCCAATACCGGCCCGATAGGTTGTCCGGTCGCCCCCGAAGAACTCTGCATAGCGCAAATTGCCACTGGCCGAGAAGAACTTGCTGTTGTCTGTCCGGAACCCAATCGACCCCGAATTCGAGACGTAGTCCCGGGGCAGCAATTCGACGTCGCTGCGCAGGAAGAACGACTCCTCGAGGCGCTCGAAATTGCGTCCCAACGACCAGTTTATCCGGTCGTTTGTCCGAAAGCGGAAGTTGCCATTGAGTCCCAAATCGGAAGACTGTTTCTGGTTGTCCTGTCCGTTGATGAGTTGGGCGCTCGCCGAGACCGCGTAGGAGCGGAAAAACCCGTCTCCGAGAAACGGATTGTACGTGGCATTGGTCGCGTAACTTTTCATGTCGCGGCGGCGCACGAAGCCGAGTGCCGGATTGAAACGCTTGCCCACGTTGTCGTGCGCCGCGCCCAGGGACCAGTCGGCAGATCTGAGAGCCAGGTTCACCGACCCCGCACCGTCCGACCTGTCGGGGTCCTTGTCCTCAATGCGCGAGAACCAGGCGGAAAACTCACTGTTGCCCCAAAAGCGGCGACGCAGGTCAGCACCGTACCCGCGGTTCCAGGAATTGTCCTGCTCCAGGTTGGTGAAAATCGCGCCGACGGTGGTACGGTCAATCACGTCCACCCGGGCCCGCAGTACGGTATTGTTGCCTCCCGGTAGGCCGAATTCATCGTTGTCGTCAGTCTGCAGATTCATGGCCCCGATCGATACCTTGTCGAACTGGCCGACGAGACGACCACCGGCCAGTATATCGTTGGAGATCCCGATCCGCCGTGAGAAAAAGGTCTGCGTCTGCCCCGTATCACCAAACTCGAAAAGACCCTGTCGCTCCAGAAAAAATTCTCTTTTTTCGGGGAAAAACAGATTGAAACGGGTCAAATCAAGCTGCACGTTGTCCGATTCCACCTGCGCAAAGTCGGTGTTGACGGTCGCATCGAACGTAAAATTGGGGGTCATGGCCCATTTCACGTCCAGACCAAGATCCTGATCGGTGTCGGTCTCGAAACCGTTTTCGGTAACACGCGACTTCTGCGCGCCTGAAATGACATACGGCTTGATAAGCACATTGCGTCCCGGCTTGACGCCTTCAATGCCCTCGAGGTCGGCGTACTGGGACACCTGGAATATCCCAGCGGAAAAACTGCGGGGAATGTAGGGCCAGAGCGAGCGCTCGCCCGTCCGGTTCAAAAACCGCATGATGGCCACGCCCATCGTCAATTCGTCCTCGTTGTCGAATCGAATGGTTTTGAACGGAATGGCCAACTCCACGTGCCAGCCATCGTCGGCAATGCGGCCCTCGCTCTCATAAATACCGTCCCACTGCCAGTCGCTGAACGACATGCTTTCGTCCGTGATAATGGCATCGTCCTGCGTACCCAACACATTCGTCTCGAACAGATACGCGTTGCGATCGTCGTTGTACGTGTCGATCAGCAGCCAGAACATGTCGTCGTTTCCGTTCGGCCCGCCACGCTGCAGGTTGCGCGCCCGGATCTGATCCGGGTCGCTGTCATAGAAACTCAGACCGAAGTAGAGATTCTCCCGGTCATATGCAATACGCATGGCCGATGGCTGGCTCGGCGGTGCCCCATCAACGGGGTCAAGTTGGACGAAACTGTCGGCAACGGGCGTTTGCTTCCAGATCTCATCGTCCAGAATGCCATCGATCCGGGGTGCCTGATCAGCAAAAATGGCCTGAAGGCTGTTTTCGGAACCGATGGGCTGAACATGCAACGTGGCGCCGCCATCCTGCGTCTGGGCGTGGAGGGGAACTGGCACCGCAAGCGCAACGCCCACGGTAAGAACTGCGAGGCGAGAGGTACAACGGATCATGAACCGGCTGGATCTGGGTGGATGCAATCGGATGTACCGTACGTTCACATTAGCTCCCAGGATTCACTCGCCGTTCATATTATGCGCCCGTCGCCCGTCGCCTGCTGCCGAGGACTGTCAGTTCAGGCGAACCAGCGGCAACACCCTGCTGAACGTCTCCCCCTCAACGCGTATCCAATACATGCCTCCCGCCAGTCCCTTCATGTCCACCCTGAAGGACTCGTCGGCCGATATCGATCCACTGTAGATTTTCGAAACCTCGCGACCCAGGATGTCGTGGAGGGTGATCCGCATCTGCTCCGTCCGTGCGAGGTGCACGTCAAACGAGGCGGCATCCCGAACCGGATTGGGGTAGACAGGCGAAATG
Organism: Bacteroidota bacterium; assembly: GCA_029262775.1. GTDB lineage: Bacteria > Bacteroidota > Rhodothermia > Rhodothermales > UBA10348 > 1-14-0-65-60-17. The sequence continues at coordinate 167,025 of JAJCYR010000091.1, read as the reverse complement.
GTGACGCCCGATGGGAGAGCCCCGTTGTCGTCCACAGACGTTACAATGCCGTTCGGAGCGCCAGGAGACGGCTCGGCCGCCTCCCAATTGTCCGGGCCGAACACATTGAAACTGGCGCGGGCCATGGACTGCCCAGATGCCGGCGTGGTGACGAACGCACCGCTTTCCCAGAAACCGTTCGACACGGCCAGGGGCTCGCGCGTATGATTCCCGGATCCGTACTCCATATAGTCGATCATGCTGTCTGCGTCTCCAAAATCGGACGTTCCGGGCACATAGAGCCCGACCTCTCCACTCGCAGGAGCCAGCGCGCTGAAGGACACGGCCAGATACTCTCCCGGCGCGAGCAGGCGATTGCCCGCGACCATATTCAGCCCCTGAATGGATGCGTAAGTGGGGAATTGACACAGGAAATAGGCCCCCGTATCGATGGCTTCGGTACCCGCATTGACAAGTTCGACCCATTCTTCCTCGGCGTGAACCTCGCTGATCATGAGGCCGGCGGTCTGGGCCCGCGAGGGGGACGTGAACAGGATCAGAAAAGAGAGCAGTATCGCGTTACGCATGTAGTTGTTCGGAGATGTGGATTTTCGGGCTGGAAGTAGTCACAGGAGAGAAGATCGTCACCCATGGGTACTTTGGATGTTCAATTTATTACATTGCAAGCGTCGTATCCATCCAAAAATCTGTCCCTACCATGCATCCCGTTCCCACCACGCGTTCTGTCACGTCCATACGTATGCTCCCCGCCGGCCTGCTTTTCGGCCTGGGTGCTCTCCTCTTGGCAGCATGTGCCCAGCCGGACACACCCCCCTCCATGGAACCGGAGTCTGCCTCTGACGCCCAGACTGCCGTTACGGTGGCCGACAACATGTCGTTTTTTATTACGAGCCGGAATCCGGGGGCAGGAGCCGATCTGGGCGGCCTTGACGGCGCCGATGCGCTGTGCCAGTCGCTCGCAGAGGATGTCGGCGCGGGAGACGGGACGTGGCGCGCGTATCTGAGCACGACGACCATCCATGCGCGTGACCGCATTGGCAGCGGACCCTGGGTAAACGCTGCAGGCGTCCAGGTCGCGGCCAATCTTGACCAACTACATGGAGATAATTTTCTGACGAAGGCCACGCAGCTGACCGAACGCGGCGACACGCTCAACGGCCGCGGCGACGCGCCCAACATGCACGATATTCTGACGGGCTCCCGCTTGGATGGCACCTCGTTTGGAGACGACGAGACGGACCACACGTGCGGCGACTGGACAAGCTCTGCCGAAGACGGCAGCGCCCAGGTAGGTCATCATGACCGCACGGGTGGCGGTGCCAACCCCGAATCCTGGAATTCAGCGCATCCTTCCCGCGGTTGCAGCCTGGAAAACCTTCGGGCTACTGGCGGTGACGGCCGGTTTTACTGCTTCGCCAACTGATCTTCCAGAAGGGCGCGCTCTGATTTTTCAACAGCCTTCCAGCACCCGCTTGAACAGCACGTTGTTCTCCAGGTGTACGTGGGCGTGCAGGTCTTCCTCAAACTCCTCGAGGCCGGCATAAGCAGCGCGAAACGTATTGCAGGCACCTTCAGGGGGCGTAAAGTCATGCGTCAACTCGCGTAGGCGGGCCATGGCACTCCCCGCGGCCTCGTGCTCCGATTCCAACCCGCTGATCAACTCGGACAGGTTTTCCACAGAATCACCGCTCGTAACGAGGGGAAAGACGCGCTGCTCTTCGTCATCCATGTGCGCCTCCAGTTCCTCTGCCAGGCCCGAGAAGACATCCCGGATTTCCGCGAGTTCTGTATAGTGGTGCCCATGCACGGCCGCTACGCGCCTGGTGAAGGCCTTCAGTACCGGAATGCGTTCACGGACCCATGTGTGGTGCTCGTTAACGATATAGTCGGACAGGAATGCCGGTGACCATGAGCCCGCCTGGGACGGAACGCTCCGCCCCGATGCGGCCTGGGCGGACGCGAGTGCCTGGTGCAGCGTTTCTGGTGCAATACCTTTGGCTGCACATACATCGGCCACGGTTTTGCCGCCCCCGCAGCAGAAGTCTATACCAAACTGTTTGAAGACGATACCCCGTCTGAAGTCTTCCGACACGAGGTCTGCTATGGTGCGCTCCGTGAAGGGAGCCGTCGCGGGTTGGGACTGAATGATTTCCATGGCCGTACGGTGCGTTATGAAAAGTGGAGATCGTTTTGTAGAATAAAGACTCGTTTGTCCTCTGTTGCTCTCTACCCGCTGCTTTACGCTGCGTTCCATGTAATCAGTGTGAACATCACGTGTTCTGATGAGCCGCGTTTCGGTCCCTGCCGGTCAGTGTAATGAGCCCAAAGAGCGTCAGGTTAAGCAGTTTATCGAGTCCCGCAGCGACTACCAGCATGCTTGCCAGCGGGGCCTGCGCCACACTGAGTGGTCCGGACAGTCCAAGGCCGATACTGGTGAATACCAGCATCTGGTTGGGCAGGAACGGAATACGGGACAGGATAATACTGACAGCCGCATACGTGAACCACACTGTCAAGGGCACATCGGGCATGACGACGGCCCACATTCCGATCTGGAGTATTTGGCCGGTAATGAGCCGCCCGACCTGGATGAGCAGAATAATCCCGGCCGTTCGCCACTCCATACTGAAGAGAAAGTGCCGAAAACGGATCCATAATGGAATCAGGATTACAAATCCAACCACAGAGAGCAAAAACCACATGACCATACGCTCTCCCACCAGACGGTCCAGTGACAACTCACCCGCTGTCAGGAAAATACTCACCAGGACTACCGACACGACGGTCGATGCCACCGACGAAATAATGTTGTTGTCACGAATGGTCTCGGCAATGGCACGCTTCGGCAGTCCTACCTGTTTTCTCGCCCACTCAAAGAAATAGACTTCACCCGAATATCCAACGACATCCTTGTTGAAAATCCGTTTCTTTATAAAGGCCGGAAACGCTTTGAGAACATCAAACTCCCACGTTACTCTGTAAATGAACGACTCTGCAACTGGAAGCAACACGTACAATAAGAGGAAAAGCAGATAGAAAAGCGGATGAACCGGTAGATTTCGAAACACCTCCGACCAGCCGACCGACGTGAGTTGCCATCCGAGGAGCACCAGAATACCCACCAGCAATACCACCCGAAGTGTGCTGACAAACGCATGACCTGCGCGGGTCTCGCGAAAGCGCCGCCACTTCTCAAACGCAGTCTGAAATTGAACGTATGTCATATCTGAACAGGGCAAAAAAATGGCTACTGGGCACGTTCCTGGTCTACGCCGTTTTGGTCAGCACGAATTTAGGGGAATTCTGGCCGTTTTCCATTTATCCAATGTTCTCACAAGCCGGCAACCCTTGGGTGAGGGCTGTGGTCCGGGATATATCGGATAACGATACCGACACCATTCTATGGGAACCGACGTCGCGGGACCAGATTCTGGGCCTACCCTTCGCCGTCGAGCCCACGGGAATCAACCAGAATGACGTGGCAAATTTCGTATCCAAGTCCCGCGACTGGACGCCCCGTCGCACTGCCGCGCTTCGCAAACTGTTCCATACCAACCTGGCCGATCGCTCCCTCCTCATATACCGTGTCACAGGTGAACTCAGTGAAGACCGGTCCATCTCGGTGCGCTACGAGCCCTATATCGTCATGACGCCCGACACCACCATCCTACATCCGGAGATGACGCCATGATGGAACGTATCATGCACATGCTGTTCCAGCCCGAACGTGTTGAAACGAGAGGCGAGATCCTGTTCTTCCGGATCTTCGAGGTTGTCATGGTCGGCTGGGCCCTCTGGTTCGGCTGGGAGTGGGGACGCTATATTCCGAATATTTCCGACGTGGTCCTGCCCCTCGGAATCGCCCGCTTCGTGGATATTTCGTTCATGTTCGATAACAATCTCTCTCTGGTCAACGCCGGCCTCATGTCGGTGGCGGCGCTCGTCGGTTTCTTCCGGCTGCACCGTAGCGGCTACATGCTGCTCGCAGTGTTTTTCCATCTGCAGTACGTGTCGCGCTACAGTCTCGGAGAAATTTCCCATGGCTCGAACGTCGTGGGGCTTACCGCCGTTGCTCTGGGATTGGCGTACCTTGCCTTCCGGGAGGAGCAGCACAGTCGCCGGTTCGCCCTCGGCGTCATCATCTTCTTCCTGGGGCTTGGCTACACGACGGCCGCCATGTCCAAACTCATCGCATCCGGTCCCTTCTGGGTAGATGGCGGCCACATGTGGATGTGGATCCAGGAACGAACGGTCGATGTCTTCTCCAAGTCAGGGGAAATCAACATCAACCGCCTCCAGCAGTTCGTGCTGGATCAGTATCCGCTCGCCACGGCCATCCTGACTTTCGGCATTCTGACAGAATTGGTTGGTGTGCTCATCTGGTCCCCCCGTCTTCGCCCGTGGATCATGACGCTGCTCATTGCCATGCATATCGGCATTTTCATGTCCATGCAGATCAATTTTCCCGCCAACAACGCCATCCTGTTGCTGCTCGCCTACCCCTGGGCTGGCCTTATTGATCGCCTTCTGGAAGGCCCTCACTTCTTGAACGGCCTTCCAGGCAGCACCGCCTCCGCGTAATGCACATACTCGTCGTCACCCAGGACTTTCCACCCGACGTCGGCGGCACGCAAACCTACGCGGCAGAGGTTGCCCGCGGTCTGGCGCGGCACGGTCACCGCATCAGCGTCGTATGTCCGGATCGGCCGGATGCCCCGCCGCACGACAACGAGTTCGCCGCTGCTGGCGTGCACACGATCCGCGTGGCATCGAACCAGGACACGTTTCCCATCAAGGCCGTGCCCGCCGTACGGCGCCTCATGGCGGAGGCTACCGTTGACGTCGCGTTTGCCGTGGCCTGGCCATCGGCGCTCGCGCTTCTCATGGCGGGTGTGCGTCGCCACCACATTCCCATCGCCCTTGCCGCACACGGCCGCGAACTCCTGCTTGAACCCGTGCGCGTACCCGGAGGGCAGGCCGTGTACAACGCCCTCCGACGCCGCATCGTCCGCAGCGCCGACCTTCTGCTGCCGGTGAGTCGCTATACAGCCTCCCTCCTGGTCCCGTTCGGCGTTCTCGCCATGCAGATCCAGATCGTCAACAACGGCACCGACCCTTCTGTTTTTTTTCCGGTCGATACGGCGGAGTGCGCTGCCCTTCGGGCAAAACTGGGCCTGCCCGATGGGCCCCTGATTCTGACCGTCAGCCGACTCGTGGGCCGAAAGGGGGTGAATACGGTGCTTGAGGCCTTTCCGGGTGTGCTTTGTACACATCCCCGTGCCTCCTACGTCGTGGCGGGCGACGGGCCGGACCGGGATGCCCTCGTTGCACTCGCCAGCCGCCTCGGGATCTCGGAGCGCGTCCATTTCCTGGGCCGTATTCCGTACGCCGAGCTTCGCACCCTCTACTCGGCGGCCGACGTGTTCGTGTTGCCAGCGCGGGAGGCGCGTCCCGATGTGGAGGGATTCGGGATCGTGTTCCTGGAGGCCAACGCGTGCGCTACGCCGGTAATCGGCGCCGACACAGGCGGTATTCCAGATGCCATTGAACACGGCCATACCGGACTGCTTATACCTCCCGACGACGCTGCTGCGCTGGGAAAGGCACTGTCGGGGCTACTCGCAGATCCGGAGCGAGCGGCAGCCATGGGCGCAGCCGGTAGAAAGCGGGTCGTAGACGCCTTCAACTGGCAATGCGCCGCTGATCATATTGAAGCACGTCTCTCCCACCTGTAGCCCGACATTGCCATGTTTTTTCGCCGGATTCCCGCCCGTCCCGCTTTTTCCATCCTTGCCGCCAGCGCGGTTGTCGTCTGGGGGTGCACGACAAACCCCGAAACACCCGCAACCCAATTCGTGGCCATTTCGGACGCCGTTCCGGACGCTGTGCTGGATATCCGGTATGCCGGACCGAAGAACTTTCTGGGCCTACCCGTGCGCGGATACGAAGGCCCGGAGTGCCTGCTCACGCCCGAAGCAGCCAAGTCCCTGAAACGGGCGGCTGCTGCCCTCTCCCGTGCCACGCCCGGCAGCTCCCGACACAGCCTGCAGCTCCATGTTTTTGACTGCTTCCGGCCACAACGCGCCGTGGACCACTTCGTCACATGGGCCGCGGACGCAGCCGACACACTGGAAAAGTCGGAGTATTACCCTGACGTACCCAAAGACAGCCTGTTTGCCCACGGCTACATTGCAGCCCGCTCCGGCCACAGCCGCGGTAGCACCATCGACCTCAGTCTGTCCCGGGAGGGCGTGCTGCTCGACATGGGTACCCCGTTCGATTACTTCGACCCCACGTCAGCGACCGCCGACACGACGATTTCAGGTATTGCCCAGGCCAACCGCACCTTGCTCAAGGCCCTCATGGAAGAGGCGGGGTTCCGGAATTACAGCGCTGAGTGGTGGCATTATACGCTCATCGACGAGCCATGGCCGGATGTGTACTTCGACGGTTTGGTGCGGTGAAAATGGGTTACGACTGCCGCTCGTCCCGCCACAACACGGCCACAACACGCTCGACGTATGCCATACTGGCCCCGGGATGGCGGCGCTGCAATTGCAGCGCCGCATCCGAGGCCGAGAGGGACTCCTCTCTGGAAATGAACCCGTTCTCTTCCAGATACGCACGGAGCTCTTCCCGCTTGTCCCCGTGAAAGTGCTTCACCTCTCCCGCTTCGAGCCCGTCGACGAGCGCCGCGGCCCGAAAATCTTTGTTCCGTGCCAAGTCCCATACCTCAGGTAGTTTGCGACGTGTCACGCCGGGAGCCGCCTCGAGGACATCGCGTGTCAACGGCCTACCGCGTCCGCGCTTCCACAGGGTCAGGGCGTCTTCCAGCACATCAATGCGCTCATACACCGCAGATCGATCGGCCTCCGAACCCGTGGCCTGGTGACCACCGCTTGCCAACACGCGGAACTGACCAATGGTTTGAACACGGCGGACCAGAAGCCTGTATACGTCTTCTGCGCTGTCCAGCACATGCCAGATATGCACGGCCCCCACATCCTCTTCGTGCGGACGAATCCCGGGAACCCCCAGTACCTGCCCATAGGAATCATGGTCATGTCCCCTGGGTGCCGGAACTGCGGGCTGCGACTCATATCCCGTACGCGACGGAAGAGGGGCCGCTGATTTCGCCGTCCCCATGCGTACGGCGGCCAGATCCGTCACGCGTTCTTCAGCCGACCCGGGAAGCTTCTGTAGCATTTCCAGCCACTTCCCCACTTCATCCGACTGTGCCGTGAAATAGAACAGCTGTCGTCCACGTGAGGCGAGCTCCATCAGCGCGCTGAGCACAGCCCGCGACCGCTCGTCGTCCGTCGTCCCCAGCGCCTCGTCGAGAATGAGCGGCAAGGCGGACGCCTCCTCCTGCTCCAGAAAGGCCATCCGAACGGCCATGAGTAGTTGGACCCGTTCCCCAACGGACAACTCAGCAACCGGACGTGCCCGCAGGGATCCATCCGTTTTGGCCAGAAATCGAGGTTCCTGTGACTCCAGGTCCAGATCCAATTCAAGCGCACCGGCCGTGAAGCCGGCCAGAAGATTCCGGGCACGCACAAAGACCTGCGGCAAGGTGCCCTGAACCGTCTGTTCACGGACGAAGCGGACGACTTCGCTTCCAATGATTGCCCGCTCATTTTGGGCTTTGGCGCTGTCCAGTGCGTCCTCGGCGACATCCCGCGCCGCGACGGCCCGGGCAACATCCTGGTCGCGGAGCGCCACACCAAGTTCGGCCTTGATCCTTTCCATGCGCTCTGTCAGTTCGTCATGGGACGCCGCCTGCTCCTCCAGATGCCTCTTCCGCCTGTCAAGCTCTGCTTCCTCCAACACGAGCAGCGACTCCACGTTCTCCTTCATATCATCGGGTGGCGGTGACGTACTCAACGCGCGCTCGGTCCGCTGCACGTCGTGTTCGGCCACGCGCTTCGCCTCGCTGGCCGCTATCCACGTATCGCGGAGTTCCAACAGTCTGGAAAGCCCGACATCATCCCCCGGCGAGAGTCCCACCCCAGCAAACAACTGAGCCATCTCGCCCTTGACCTCCTCCAGATCGGGTCGCCACTCCGTTTCCAATCGTCTCATAAAGGCAGTCCGTTCCTGCTGCGCCGTTTCGAGTTCCTGAATCCGGTTCTCCAGCAGGTCCAGTACCTCGCGGGCTGCCCCAGCGCTACCAGGGGCGGCGTCGATTCCAAGGGCATTGGTGAGTTCAACGAGGTCTCCCAACAGGCGATGCAGCTCTTTCCTGGATGATTCCTGGGCAGCCGCAGCCTTTGTCAGTTGTGCCTGCAGGTCTCCGTGCGCGACCAGATCTTCTGACAAGCGGATCAGCCAAAGCCCCTGTGCCATCAGGTCACCATCCTCGGCCGCGTCCTTCTCCGTCAGGGGCCACCCTATCTTCTGACCCAGTGCCGCCAATTCCGAAAGTGCACGTATGCGCTCTGCACGCCACGTCTTCCTGTCTTCTTCCCATCCCTGCATGCGCACATCGAGTGCATGTCCGTCCTCGGCAATACGTTCGCCCTTTGCCAGCTGCTCAGACAGGGCCTTATGGGTCTCGATAACGTCTTCTTTGGTCCAGGAGGCAGGTGCCGGAACACCAGTTTCGTTCCACAGGCGCTCGATGTCGGGCCGCCGGGTGATCTCCGGCGGCCTGCGCCCCTGCCGATAGAGATAGAACAGCACGGCGGCCAACACGGAAGCGAGAAGAAACGCGGGGCCAACAAAAAGGGCCGAGACCACGCCTGTGACGACCGCCAGCACAGCAAGCGCCACAACCCATACGGCGGCGCGCTCGTGTGGACGGTCCGGTTCAGGCGCCCTGAGCCACGCCTCCAGCTGCCGGAGCGCCATTCGAAGGGCGTCGCCGGGCATCCCGCCACCAGTACGGATGTGCTCGTCCAGCTTCAAACGGGTCACCTCATGTGCCCGTCGCTGCTGTTCCAGTAGCGCGCCCTGGCCTTCGATGTTGATCCAGTCGCGGAACAGGCGGCCGAGCACACGCGCCATGTCCCGGGACAGCGACACCGTTGCCATCGCTCCCGCTGTATCACTCAGCCTGCTTTCGAGCACCTGAAGCGCGTCTTCTGCTTCGATCCTGGCTCTGCGATACTCATTCAAGTCACGCTCGCAGTCTTCCACCTGCTTTACGAGCGACTTCCAGTGCCCTCGGCGCGTGGCATCCACAGGATCACCCGCAAGAGCCTTTTCGGAAATCAGGCGATCAAGGCGCGCCACGTCGTGCTCTGCCTTTTTGATTTTTTCGACCAGTCCGGACTCCCTGGACCGAAGATTCTGCAGTGCTTCCTGTTCGTTGCCGCGCAACAATCCAGCGGCTACGGGAATTTCTTCCAGTGTGTTCATCGCCGCCTGCAGGGTCGATCGCGCACGCACTACAGCCAGGACCCGCTCCACGACAGCAGCTTCGGCGCGGGCACGGTCTGCGTCCCGGCGCTCCGTCTCCAGTTGCGTGAGCGCCTGCCGGCTCTTTTCCAGACCGCGTGCACGTGCCCGGGCTTCTTCCAGAGCCTGCCGGGCTGCCTTCAATCCGGTCTTCAGTTTACGCGACTCCGTCGGATATGCGGCGAACCCGAGCGCTGTGGCTGCAGCATCCAGATCATGTCCCCCAAGACTTTCACGCAACACACGGGCAGCGAACTCCGCGTCCGTCCCTGACTCCGACATGACCAGATCGTGCAGCGCCAACAGGTATCGGGGGCGCCTGTCCGGCGAGCCAAAGTCGGGCCGCCCCCCCTGGGGCCCATCGTGGACCGCGTATCCGGCCTCTATGCTTACATTCCACGGCGTCCCGTCTGCATCCAACCGGGCATCGAGAGTGGGCCGGTCAAGCTCTGTACTTCCCGGCCAGAGGGCTTCCTGCAGGGCCAGTGCAAGCGTTGATTTGCCGACGCCATTGGGTCCATGGATGACGTTGATGTCGGGTGCCAGATGCTCCACGTGGAGTGCAGCTCCGGTCCCCCGGAGCCGCCTCAGATGAATACTGTTAATGCGTACGCTCATGACATCAGGCGGTCAAGCAGGTCGAGCGAAGTCTGCCGCACCGTCCGTGCTACGGTTGCATCATCGACATCATACGACATATCAGCGGCCCGGCGCGCCCGGCGAACGAGTGCCTGCACGTCCGGAACGGCCGCGCCCGCCGGAAGGGCGGCGCCGTCGAGCGCCAGCACCAGCCGGGCCAGTTCGCCGGGCGCGCCGGGCCGTGATGCCAACTCCTCCAGGTTCAAATCGGGTGCCGTGTGGTCCTGCGTGCGATCGACCACGACTTCAAGACCATCCACGCTGTCCGTGAACTGGTCCAGCGCAGCCATTTCTTCGGGTATCACGTGCTTGAGCGGCGTGCGTCCGCGGAATACTGGACGCAGCGACGCCACACGTGCTTCCGGGTTGTCACTGGCCAGGGCCCGGGCGGTGCGCAGGAGCGCGGCCTGCGCATCGACCAGGAAATCCGTCCAGGACGACACGTCATATTCCGGCGCGGCATAGATGACGCTGGACAGGGGCACGTGCCGGGGCATTTGCACGCGTCCGTTCGCGATTTCTATCAGCCAGGCACCATGCGGCCCCGTTTCACCCGGGTCAAGGGCCTGCAAAGAGCCCGGATAGAGCAGAAACGGCGGGCCCTCTTCGTAGAGCGGCGCGTGGATGTGTCCCAGCAGCCACCCGGCTACCGCGTGCTGGCCCAGCCGCTTCCGCGAGAGCGGTGCATAACGCGAATCGCGCACATCCAGATCTCCGTGCACCATGGCAAGCACGGGAACGTGGGGATCGGCGGGCAGATCACGACGTTCGGTGGGATCGGTAGTGACCGTGCGCGACGGGAACGACCATCCGTCGATATGCACCACGTCCCTGCCATCGCTATCCTTGAGCGTAACCCGCTCCCACGGCCCGTTGCGCCCGACGAGATGGAACCAGTTGGGGGACAAATCGGCGGTCAGGCGGGGAAACACGTCCCAGTCATGATTACCGGAAACGGCAAGGGTCCGAATACCCGCGTTCGCGAGTAGCTCCACGCCGGCACGGAATGCACCGGTAGTTTCCCAGAATGCGTTGCCGCTGTCAATTACATCGCCCGTCAGGCACACCGCGCTGACCGCTTCGGACACGGCTACGTCCACGGCGCGGTTCCAGGCAGCTGCAGACGTATGCGCAGGATCACCGGAGCGTGTCGCCGCGCCGAGGCGCGACGATGTCCGTCCCATGTGAATGTCACCGGTAACCAGAATTTTCATGACGCAAAGATATCGAATCCGGTGTGCAGAACAGCTTCACGGTACATGTCAGACAATCGCTGCGTCATGGGGCCTGGCGCGCCGGTGCCGACAGGGCGCCCGTCGAGCCGGGTAATGGCTGCCAGCTCACCCATTGTACCCGAACAGAACATTTCGTCCGCGCGGTAGGCGTCGGTCGTTGAAAAATGATCTACGCGCGTCGGGATACCGACATCACGACACAGCTCGAGCACCGTAGCGCGGGTTATGCCCTCCGGACAGGCATCGGTCCTGGGAGTACAGACCACTCCCCCCACGACGAGAAACACGTGCGTGGCATTGGCCTCGGCCAGAAATCCCTGCCTGTCCAGCATGAGCGCGGCGTCGGCGCCGGCCGCGTTGGCTTCTATTTTGGCGAGTATCGACGGCAAGAGGTTGTTATGATGGATTTTAGGGTCCAGGCAGTCGGGCGGAAACCGCCGGACGGACGATGTCACGAGGGTAAGACCACTTTTGTCATACACGGGCGCCTTCCACTCGGCAAGCACAATAAGAGTGGGTCCGGACTGGTTCAGACGCGGATCCATGCCAGACGTAACCTTTTCGCCCCTCGTAAGGGTCAAGCGGATGTGGACGCCATCCCGCATTTCATTGGCCTCCAACGTCTTGCGTATTTCTGTAACCAGTGCATCGAACGACGGAATAGACGCGAATGCGAGCGCCTTCGCCGAACCCACCAGCCGTTCAAGGTGCTCCTTCAGCCGGAAAATCCGTCCTTCATACAGGCGCAGACCCTCCCACACGGCGTCGCCTCCCTGCACCACCGAATCGAACGGACTGATACCCGCCAGGGCCCGCGTGTACATCACGCCATTGATATTCACAAGCAGGTCGGTATTGCGGGGATCGACGGTCTGGAGCATGCAGCGCAGGGTTTTCAGTTCGTAGGTGAACGGGTGGTGCTTTCTGGCCCGTGGGGACCCGGCTCCCGGCCATCACGGCGATCACGACCCCGTAGCCAGAACCAGGCAACCGGCAGCCCCGTGAGCACGAACGCCAGGTCGACCAGCGATTCGCGCCACTGGAAGACGGCGCGAAACAACAGGAGTCCGACCACACCCACAAGATACAGGACGGGCAGCACCGGATAGAGAGGAATCCGGAAGACCTTGTGAGGCTCCCCGTCCGAACTGGTCTCGCCCACTCCCTCGCGCCTGAACTTGAAAAGAGCAAGCGTCGTCATGGTGTAGAAGATCAGGATGGCGAAAATCATGCCGGCAGCAATGGACTCGAACGAACCCCGCACGACGAGCAGCACGCCGCCCCAGATGACATGCATTAGGATGGCACGCGTCGGCGTACGGAACCGCGGGTGTACATAATCCAGCGTCTTGAAGAAAAGACCGTCACGCGCCATGGCGTAGTACACCCGGCTCGACGACAGCATCGTCCCGTTTATCGAGGATATGGCCGATACAATGGCCAGGAGCGCAATCACCGTCGCGCCCACAGATCCAATCATTTCCTGGGCCACGGCGGCCGCTGGGATGGTGGTCGCCCGGAGCGCATCCATCCCGAGTACGTGGTGATAGATCGTGATCACACTCACGTAAACGCCGATAACAATGCCGAGTCCGATGACCATGCTGCGCGGGATTACATCCCTCGGGTTCTTCATTTCCCCGGCCACGTACCCCACACGGTCGAAGCCGGTATGAGTGAACACGATGAGCATGAGCGCGGGAATCAGGTTGGGCAAAAATCCGTCGTCCTTCAGCGGCGCCGACACCGTGTCCAACTGGCTTTCCGATCCGGAGAGCAGGAACAGGAAAAGAACCGCGAAGAGGACAAGTCCACCTACTTTCATGACCGTTGTGACGCGCTGGAACAGCGCCGACCAACGCACGCCTACATAATTGAACACCCCCAGAAGGGCAATAATCGAAAGCCCCACAAGCGTATGCGAAAAACCCGTGAGCGGCACAAAGAACCCGATATAGTCGCTTGCCACGATCGCCAACCCGGCCGCCGGACTCGTCCGGATGATGATCAGCTGTGCCCAGCCAAAGAAGAAACCGGCCCAGTCCCCCCAGGCCCGCCGAATGTAGGCATACTCTCCTCCCGTCGTGGGCATGCGGGTTCCGAGTTCGGCATACACAAGACCGCCCGTGAACACGAACGCTGACACCACGAGCCACGTTGTGAGCACCGCGGAGAATGACCCGAAATACCCAGCGATCAGGTACGGTGTCGAATAGATGCCGGACCCGATGGTGATCCCGATCAACAGAGCGACCCCATCGAACGTGGTCAGGCTTTTCTTCAGCGTCGTCATGGGGGTGGCGGACCGGATGGGCGTAATAAGGACAAGTAATAAGGACAACAGGTACTGGGCACAAATGGGCGCTCCATGATACATTGCAATACATCATCCATGCATCCTGCTGTCATGCAAAAACCCCCGCCTGCCCTCACGTCCTTCCTGGCGACACCCTTCCCGGCACTACCTGTACTGGCGATAATCGCCCTGGTGCTGATCGCACCCCCTGGCGCCACCGCCCAGAATCTCACCGTCCGCGCCGGACACCTCGTCGATGTGGAAGGCGGGTCTGTCCTGCGCGACCAGGAGATCGTCGTCCGGGACGGCGTCATTGAGCGGATAGGCCCGTGGCGCGGCGGTGTGGGCCATGCGCCTGAAGACAGCGTGCTGGACCTCAGCGACCGCTACGTCATGCCTGGCCTGTTTGATACGCACACGCACATGTCCCTGGTCGTGGATCGCAAAAAAGACGGCGGCAACTTCTTCGTGACATCGCTCCTCGACAATACACCCTACCGGGCCATCCAGGGCGTGGCGAATGCCCGCGACATGCTGGCAGCTGGCTTCACGACCATTCGGGACGTCGGCAACAGTGGTAATTATGGCGATACGGCGCTCAAGACGGCCATAGCGGAAGGCCTCGTGCCCGGCCCCACCATGCACACCGCCGGGCGCATTATTGCGCCATTCGGAGGCCAGTTCTTCCTGCAACCCGAGAAGAAATCTCTCGGCGAACCCGAGTATTTCTACGCCGACACGCCTGGTGAAATCGTGAAGGCTGTGCGCGAAAATCTACATTTCGGAGCCGATTTCATCAAAATAGTAGTCGACGACCAGCGCTACATCTATTCTGTCGATGAAATCAGGCTCTTCGTGGAAGAAGCGCGCCGCGCCGGCACGTACGTCTCGGCGCACTGCTGGACCGAAGAGGGCGCCCGCAACGCCATCGCCGCGGGCGTGCACACGATCGAACACGGCCCGTACATGTCCAATGAGGTGCTCGAAGCCGCCAAGGCAGCCGGTGTCTGGATTGTAGGCACCGAGTTCACTGTCGAGGGCCTGTCACAATCATTCACCGGCGACGATTTATCGGCTATTGAAGCGGAACACGAGGCCTTCGTGGACCGACTTCGCCGATCCCATGCCCTCGGAGTACGGTACGTTTTCGGATCGGACATTGTGTACACCAAGGAAGGCGAGACGCGCAGTTCGTTGACCTTTACTATTCTGGAAAACTTCCGAAAGGCCGGTATTTCCCCAGCCGATCAGCTTCGCGCCATGACGCTGAACGCCTCGCTCATGATGGGTCTGGAGGGGGAGCGCGGACTGATCAAAAAGGGATGGGCGGCCGACATTGTGGCCATGCCGTCCAACCCGCTGGTGGACACGCACGCCCTCGAAGCCATTGACGTCGTCCTGAAGAACGGACGCCTGTTCCGAACAGCCGGGGGAATATAGACAGGCCCTACAATCGTGGTGCCGAGACTTCCCTGAGAAAGTGGAAATGATCCGTTGGTCCATGTCCCGCCCCGATGGACAAGCCAGCACGGATGGCCTTGGTCACGTAGAGTTTGGCCCTCGCCACCGCCGCGTTCAGGGCCATTCCCTGCGCCAGGTTTGCGGCAATGGCCGATGCGTACGTACAACCGGTCCCATGCGTGTTTTTCGTGTGGATGCGCTCCTCGCGATATACCCGGAAATCCCGCCCATCATAGAGCACGTCAATGGCGTAGGTTTCATCTTCCAGATGCCCACCCTTGAGCAGCACGGCGCGTGGACCCATTTCATGGATGATACAGGCCGCCCGGCGGGCATCAGTCTCGGTCCGGATGGATGACATGCCGGTAAGACGCATGGCTTCCTGGACGTTGGGCGTGCAGACCATTGCCAGAGGCAACATCCGGTCCCTGAGGGCCGTCATGGCGTGGGGATGGAGCAGGTCAAAACCGCTCTTCGAAATCATGACCGGATCCACAACGAGGTTCCCGACGCCGTAGTGGGCCAGGCGTTCGGCGACCACCTCGATAATTGCCACCGAAGACAGCATCCCGGTCTTCACGGCGCGAACCGGTAAATCCTCCATGACGGCATCGATCTGCGCGGCAATGATATCCACAGGCAGGTCCATGGCCTGCGTGACCGCCACGGTATTCTGCGCGGTGATGGCCGTAATGACCGATGCGGCATAAACACCGTTGGCCTGCATGCTTTTGATATCGGCCTGGATTCCGGCTCCACCGCCGGAATCACTGCCGGCAATGGTAAGTGCAACGGCTGGCGTCATGGTATGCAGGATATCAGGTTTCAAGGGCGGTGAGATAGCGGGAGACCGTATCGGTGTGTTCAATGTTCCGTAGCAGACCGGAGTGCGCCGCCACACCGTGGGCGCCCGCGCGCAGACAATCGGCCACCCGCTCCGGGGTAATCCCACCAAGGGCGATCACGGGAATCTCGGATACGGCCTGGCAGACCTTTGCCAGAATATCCACGCCCCACCCTTTCTGTCCGGGATGACTGGGCGACTCGAACACAGGGCTGAACGTGACATATTTCGCGCCATCCCGGAATGCGTCCACCGCCTCGAACCGGGAATGCACCGACGTGCCCACCAGGTGCTCGTCTCCCAGCACATTCACGGCCTCGGTTGTTGAAACCCCATGGAAACCCGTATGCAGGGGCAGGTTCAGGGCTTCGGCACGGGTCAGGCGGGAGTTCATGGATATGAGCACGTCGGGATTGATCCGGTACAGATCCCGAAGGAGGGCACCCGTGGCAAATTCAATGGCATCCATCGACGCCTCATGATCCCGGAGTTGCACCCAGGGTACGCCCCGCTGAACCGCCATTCGAATCCGGTGCGCCACGTCTTCGCGCGTGAAGCGGTCGGCAATCAGGAGGAGTCTGGGCAGCGTTTTCATGTCGGCGTGGCTTCAATGCGACCTTCGAGCGGCGAAGAGGCCTGGGCGTAGCCGCGCCGCGGAATGCGGCCTGCCCGCCACGCCAAACGCCCAGCCTCAACGGCAAACCGCATGGCCGTCGCCATTTGGACAGGATGTTTGGCCTGTGATACGGCCGTATTCAGCAGAATCCCATCGTACCCGAGTTCCATGGCGTGCGCGGCGTCACTGGCGGTCCCGATGCCCGCATCGACCAGAAGAGGAATATCCGGAAGAAATTCGCGGATGAGTGCCAGGTTGAACGGATTTGTGAGCCCCATGCCGCTGCCAATGGGAGAGGCAAGGGGCATGACGGCGGCGCACCCCATATCGGCCAGCTTCCGGCACGTAACCGGATCATCATTGGAATATGCCATGACCGTGAACCCGGAATCGATCAGGGTCCGTGCGGCTTGGAGGAGCTGCTCCACATCGGGCATAAGGGTCTCGTCGTCTCCAATCACCTCGAGCTTGATGAGGTTGGTTTCCAGCGCTTCGCGCGCCAGTTCAGCGACGAGAACCGCTTCTCGGGCGGTGTAGCACCCTGCCGTGTTTGGAAGCAGATGGATCGGAAGCGAGCGAAGCATGCCAAGCAGACTCTCCCCGGATGTGTCTCCGAGGTTCACGCGCCGAATGGCCACCGTGAGCAGCTCGCTACCGGATGCCTCGACAGCTTCCATCATGACCTGCGGGCTCGGATATCCGCTGGATCCGATGAGCAGTCTCGACCGGAGTCGCAGGCCGCCGACTTCAAACTGGTCTTCCTGTTCCATAACGCTCATCCGCCTTGCTGTGCAGTGACAATTTCGACCCGGTCGCCGTGGTTCACAAGTGCCCCGGACCACTCATTCCTGCGAATTACGGTATTATTGAGCGCAACAGCAACTCCCCGGACCGTCTCCGGATCGAGACCTTCCGCTCGAACGAGGCCCGAAATGGTCATCCCGGTCCCCAGTGCGCGTTCCTCTCCGTTGACAAAACAGTGGCGTGCTCTCATGCCTGCGTCTGGAATCGGGTGGGAGAAAACGGGTGCATGATGGTTGGCATGTCGCGGCCCAGAAGCGCGTCGGCGGCAGCATCGGCCGTCGCAGATGACAGGATGACACCGTGACGGTAATGGCCGGTAGCCACGAAAAGTCCAGGTACGGCACTCCAGCCGACGATGGGCTGGTGGTCCCGACTGCCCGGCCTGAGCCCCACATTGGTCTCCATGACGGGCAGGTCGTGAACTCCTGGCACAAGCTCCCGAGCTCCGTCCAGGATGGACCACATGCCCCCTGCCGTAAGCTCCGTATTGAAACCCATTTCCTCACTCGTGGCACCGATCACCAGCCGGCCGTCGGAGCGGGGCACCAGATAGGCCCGGGCTCCCCGGACCACGTGCTCCAGTTTGAAGGGAGCCTCCATCCGAAGGGTCAGGATCTGCCCTTTGACCGGGCGCACGGGCGGACGCACCTCATCTGGCAGTCCTGGGACGCCGTGGGACCACGCCCCGGCAGCGAGGACAATCTGCGGTGCCGTCCACTCGGTGTTTCCAGGGGCGGTTCGGACGTGGTGGTTGCTGCCCGATGCATCCATCGTGATTTCCGTGACGGCGGTCTGTTCTTCGACGCGACCGCCGAGTTTACGTATGGCGGCGACAAGGGCATGGATGACGGCGCGATTGTCCACCGAATGGTCATCGGCCGCATAGACGGCCGCGGCAATCCGGGGCGAGAGGAACGGCTCGCGTTCCAGCGCCTCGGCGCGGGTCAGCCACTGCACTTCAAATCCGTGCTCCTGCTGGAATTCAAACGCACGGCGCAGCGCACGGGCCGCATCCGGATCGCGGGCAACGACCATGGTACCCTCCGATCGGAAATCGACGGGTATTCCGCTGTCCTCCTCGAGCTCAGATGCAAACGATGCCCACCGAATAACCGAGTGCGTGCATAGCGCATACAGATCGAATTCCTCGTAGCCCACCTCGGCGGTGGCCGCCAACATACCAGCGGCCATACGGGAGGCATGCGCACCCGCCGTATCGCGTTCCAGTACGGTGACCCGGTGACCGGTCCGGGCCAGTCGCCATGCTATGGAAAGGCCAATAATGCCCCCCCCTACAATAAGTGTATCTGCATTTCTTGCGCTCATATCGGGATGGCTACTGTGCGGCAGTGGTCGGTGTTGCGTAACGTACGCATGGTAATCACTCTATTCCGCACCACGAAGACGGTCAACTGTGAAGAGTGTGTATGATACGCTGATAGTGGGCGCAGGTTTGGCTGGCGCCTGTGCAGCGGCAGCGCTGTCGCGGCACGAATGCGTGCTCCTCGCAGATGCCATTGGCCCCGCCGCTGGAGCCAGTGGCGTGGGTGCAGGACTGGTCAATCCGCTCATGGCGCGCCGGGCGAATGTGCCGTGGAGGGCCCGGGAAGCCCTTTCGTCGCTACACACCCTCCTCAATGTCACGGAGTACTCAGCGGGAGCGGGAGCCGGCGCAGGAAGTGCTCCCGGCGTGCTCCGTCCAGCCCAGGACGAGGCGCAGGCGACTGACTTTGAGCGGGCAGCGCGGGACCATCCGGATCTCGGCACCTGGATTCCGGAGCCCACGGACTGGCCGCACGTTCATGCCCCGTTTGGACTGCTTCGCGTCGACGCTGGCCAATCCGTCTCCATTCCCCGACTGGTCCGGGCCGCTGTGGACCTGGCGGTGAAGCGCGGAGCAGATACGCTGTTTCCTGCCGCACTCATGTCCTGGCGCCCCGCGGATCAGCCCGGCGCCTTGCCCCGTCCACCCATCGATGTTAAACTCAACGGCCTGGACACCCCGGTCCGCACACGGCGCCTGCTGCTCTGTCTGGGCAATAACCTCATGCGCCCGTGGTCGAGCAGCTTCCTGCACGCGAGCCTGCCCCGGCTGCACCTGCATGCCGTCAAAGGACAATCAGTCCGCGTGGCACGGCCCCTGGGCCTGCCTCCTCTGCCCGCGCTGTCGGGCCATGGGTACATCGTGGACGAGGGCGACACGCTGTTCGTGGGCAGCACCTACGAACATACCTTTGTGGACATGTCCCCCGACCCGGACATCGGGGACGCCCTCCTGTCCCGGGCTGCCCGCATGGTTCCCGCCCTCCAAAATGCCCAGATTGTGGAACGGATGGCGGGCTGCCGCGCCACAGTGCCCGGCACCCGGCTTCCCATGATCGGCCCCGTCCCCGATCAGCCCGACGTGTGGGTTTTTACGGGCCTCGGCTCGAAGGGACTTCTGCTCGCCCCGCTCCTGTCCGGCGAACTTCACCATTATTTCCGCTCTCCCGCAGCCATTCCGGACGAACTTCAACTTGCCCGATGGCCTCAAAACCGGTAACATGGGGTAACCAACACACTTTCGGATCCATCCATGCCAGATCTATCCATTACCCGCATTGCCGACATCCTTGGCGACGAAGCCACCCTCCTGCTCGACCACCGGAGCACGACCATTGACAAGAGTCTCCTGCACCTTCCAGGGCCGGATTTCGTGGAGCGGGTCTGGATGGACTCCGACCGCAGCCCCCAGGTCCTGCGATCCATGCAACAGCTCTTCGGAAACGGCCGGCTCGGGGGCACGGGATTCATCTCCATTCTTCCGGTCGATCAGGGTATTGAGCACGCTGCCGGCGCCTCGTTTGCCAAGAACCCCATCTATTTCGACCCTGAAAACATTGTCAAGCTGGCCATTGAGGGTGGATGCAACGGTGTCGCTTCCACATACGGCGTGCTCGGTGCGGTCGCCCGTCGGTATGCCCACCGAATTCCGTTCATTATGAAATTCAATCACAATGAACTCCTGACGCACCCCAATACCTACGATCAGATCCTGTTCTCGCGCATCGAGGAGGCCTGGAATATGGGATGCGTGGGCGTCGGTGCAACGATTTACTTCGGCTCGGAAGAGTCGAATCGCCAGCTTGAGGAGGTCTCCGAGATGTTCGCCATTGCGCACGAATTCGGACTCATGACCATTCTGTGGTGCTACATGCGCAACTCCGGCTTCAAGGTGGACGGTGTCAACCACGAGTCCAGTGCCGACCTCACAGGACAGGCCAATCATCTCGGGGCGACCATACAGGCCGACATTCTCAAGCAGAAGCAGCCCACACAGAACGGGGGGTACAGGGCCCTGAACTCGGGCAACTCCAGCTATGGAAAACTCGACGAACGCATCTACACGGAGCTTTCTTCAGACCATCCGATAGACCTCACGCGCTACCAGGTGGCCAACGGATACATGGGGCGCGCCGGGCTCATCAACTCGGGTGGCGCATCGGGAGACAATGACCTGCAACAGGCCGTGAAAACGGCCGTAATCAACAAACGTGCTGGTGGCATGGGCCTGATTTCGGGTCGGAAGGCATTCCAGCGACCCATGAACGATGGCGTCGACATCCTCAACGCCATCCAGGACATTTACCTCAACAAAGACGTAACCATTGCCTGACGCCCACGAGCCCTCCCTGCTGGAGAAGTACACGGCCCATTATCCCGACTGGGCACGTGATTTTGCCCGCAAGTACTTCACCAAGACCCTCACCCAGTTCATTCTGTTTGGCGCGGTAAGGGATCTCGTGCCCACGCTGGACGAAACCGGCGAAGAGACGTACGTGTCGCTCACCGACTTCCTGGTGGGTGACCTGTTTGCCTCGCGCGACGTGGTGCTGTTCTACGACCGCTCCAGCGGCATTCATTTCGCCGACAAGGCCTCCCGCAAGGATTTCAACCAGGCACTCAGCGGGTATGACACCATATTCGGCACCGAGTATGCCCAGAAGCTCCCGAAGGACCCGGTCCGCGTCTTTTCCATCCTGGAGAACTATTTCCGGATCCGGCTCGCCGATGGCAGGCGCATTGCGTGCGTAATTGATTATGCGGAAACGGTGGTTCCCATGTCGGAAGCGGGTTCCTACTCGTCCGAAGACCGGAATGCACTCGTTTTCCTTCAAAAATGGTCCCATGACCCGCTTTTCATGGCCAGTGACTTCACCGTCACACTCGTCGCACAGAATCTGTCGGAGCTGAACCAACAGATGGTTCAGAGCCCGTACACAGCCGAAATACAGATTCCTATTCCCGCCGAAGCGCCGCGGCGTGCTTTTGCGTCGTGGTACCTTCGGGGCCGTGAGGAGACCTTCGCGTCCCGGTCTGAGGTGGACGTTGACGCGCTCGCCGCGCAGACCGCCGGCCTCGGGTTCATACAGCTTCGGACCATTCTGGCCGATGTGCTCGAGAATGGTACATCGCTCACGTTCGACACGCTGTCCGACCTCAAAAAGGAATTCATCGAGGCCGAAGCCTACGGCATGCTGGAATTCGTCGAGACAGATATGACGCTGGGTCATGTGGCGGGTCACTCGGAGGCGAAATCACACCTGAGGAAGGCAGCCAAGGCCCTGCAGGCCGGACACCGCGATGTGTTGCCCATGGGCTATCTGGTGAGTGGGCCGGTGGGTACGGGTAAGACATTCACCATTCTGTGCTTCGCCGGCGAGCTCGGCATTCCGATGGTGAAATTGAAAAATTTCCGGAGTCAGTGGCAGGGCCAGACCGAAGCCAACCTGGAGAAAATCCTGGCGCTGCTGGAGGCCATGACGCCCGTAGCCGTCATGATAGACGAGGCCGATGCTGCGCTCGGCGACCGGGATGCCGGCGGCGACTCAGGAGTCTCGAAACGGGTATTCGGCCAGATTGCTCAGTTCATGAGTAACACCGAGCACCGCGGGAAGATCATTTTCTTTCTACTCACCGCTCGCCCCGACTATATGCCCGTCGACCTCAAACGGCAGGGCCGGGCCGAGGAGCACATTGCCCTCTTCTACCCATCAACACGGGAAGAACGCGAAGAATTGCTCACCGTCATGATGAAGCGAACCGGGGTCGCCCTGAAGATGACCGATGTGCCCGATGCCCTGCTCAATGGCGAGCGGACCTATTCGGGGGCCGATATGGAAGCGCTTCTGATCCGTGCCCGTTTCCGGGCAGCGGCCGATGGGCGTACGAAGGGCCATGTGACGCCCCGGATCCTGAAGGAGGTGGTCGACGACTTCATGCCCCCGACCTATCCACTTGAAGTGGAGTTGCAGACGCTCGTAGCCGTCATGGAATGCACCTCCCGGGCCCTGCTTCCGGAGCGCTATCGGAACATGGACCGGGAAACCGTGGTCCGGCGCATTGAGGAGCTGCGCCACCTCGTAAAGTAGAGGATGGATTTTTGCCGGAACTATCCAGACCGTCTGTGTACATTACCGGAAATACATGTTCCATGTTCAATGTGACCCCACCCACATGCAACTCTGCCGCGTAACCGGGACCATCGTATCGACCCGGAAAGAAGAACCTTTGAGAAGCGGCAAGCTCCTCATTGTCCATCCAGTCGACACGCTCGGTGATCTGGACGGTGAACTCGACATGCTCGCCATGGACCCGGGTTATGGTGCGGGTGTAGACGACATTGTGGTTGTGGCCCGGGAAGGTGCCGCCGTCCAACAGCTCATGAAGGCCTCCGATGTGCCGGCCAACGTCATTATACTGGGCGTAGTGGACGAATGGTCTGCAGAAGCCTGAAACAGAATATTTACAACATGATACAACAAAAATATTTTCTGGCACCCGGCCTCTTATCGGTGATCCTTGCGGGACTCCTTGTGGCAACCGTCCCGCCTGCTGCCCAGGCACAATCGGGCAGCGACATCCCGTCTGTCACGGGCGCCTGGGCCATCCAGAATGCCCGAATCATTCAGGAACCCGGCCAGGTTATTGAACGCGGTACGGTCGTTGTCCGCGATGGCGTCATTGAATCGGTTGGACGGAATGTCTCCATTCCCTGGGATGCCGCCATCATCGAGGGCGATTCCCTGACGGTGGTCGCCGGCTTCATCGATGCCCTCTCGAACGCGGGCATCCCCGAGCCCAAGCGGCCGGATAATCTTCCGCCCGTTCCAGACCGGTCAAATCCAACACCGGAACGCGCAGGTATTCAGCCCCAGGTTGACGTGCGTGACCACCTTGACCCGTCCGACAAATCGGTCGATGCGTACCGGAAGCTCGGATTCACGGCCGCGCACGTCGTTCCCCACGGCGGCATGCTCCCGGGTACGGGCGCGGTGGCACTACTGCATAATGAATCCATGCGCTTCGGAGGTCCAACGGATCTGTTTCTGGAGTTTGAGGGAGCACGCGGCGTTTATCCGGGAACACCCATGGCTATCATGGCCAAAGTGCGCCAGTTGTACAGGGAATCGGAGCGGCGACGCGCCGTCGAAGAGTTGTACACAGACAACCCCACCGGCCTTACGCGTCCGCCCCAGGACCCTGTCCACGAGGCCTTTTTTCCAGTGACGCGCCACGAACAGGCTGTGCTCGTCTTCACCGACAACGCGCTGGAAATTCACCGGTCAATTGACCTTCAGCATACACTCGGCTTCCGGATGAAATTGGCGGGCCTCTCCGGCGGGTTTGACGCCGTGCCTGTTCTACGTGACGCGGGCGTACCACTCGCCGTGACCCTGGCGCTTCCAGAGAAGGCCGACTGGATGAAGGAAATCAAGGACGATTCACTCGCGACGATGCTGGAAACATTCGAGATGGACCCGGATCTTCGCACCGCCACGTTCCGTGATATCGAGGCCGAGCGGCGCAACCTCGAAATCCGGCAACTCCACTCCCGGCAGCAGTACGTTGGCATGCCAGCCCTTTTCGAACGGGAAGGGCTCACCTTCGCCTTTACGACCTACGGCATGAAAACCGAGGAAGTCATGCCCAATCTGCGAGCCATGATCCATTCAGGACTCTCTGCGGACGCTGCGCTGGCCGCACTCACCGTCCATGCGGCAACGTTTGTGGGTGTTGGCGCAACCCAAGGCCGGGTTGCCGAGGGATACATGGCCAACCTGACACTCGTCAAGGGCGAGTTGTTTTCTGAAGACATGAAGGTCGTCCGCGTGTTTGTGGATGGTACACCCGTGAACTACGAAAAACAATGAAATCATTCTTTCTTCTGCTGGCCTTGCTGGTTGCACTCCCAGCATCCGCGCAGGACGTACTGCTTCGCGGCGGAACCGTCCTTACGGTGACCAACGGGACGCTTGAAAATGCTGACGTGCTCGTGCAGGATGGAAAAATAACCGGGGTGGGCCAGAATCTGCGGGCCCCTCGCGGCGTGAAAACGGTCGATGTGACCGGAAAATTTGTCATGCCCGGAATCATTGACGCTCACTCCCACATCGCGCTCTCGAGTGTCAACGAGGCGTCGTCACCCGTTACGGCCGAGGTGACGATGGAAGACGTCACCAATCCCTACCATATAGGTATTTACAGGGCACTTGCGGGGGGTGTAACCACATCCCATATCATGCACGGCTCAGCCAACGTGATTGGGGGTCAGAACGAAACCATCAAGCACCGGTGGGGCGCAACCGATCCCGATGCCATCCGTTTTGAGGGGGCTCCGCGAACCATCAAGTTTGCGCTTGGCGAGAATCCGACACGTGTGCATGGGCGCCGTGGAAGCGGCGGAACGGGCGCCATCGTGCCCGCCACGCGCATGGGTGTTGAGCAGGTGCTCCGTAATGCATTTGAGGAAGGCAGGCGTTACATGGAAGCGTGGGATGCCCACGAGGCTGATGCGGATCCGCGCGCCGTGCCGCCGGCCTATAACGAGCGTCTGGAAACCATGGCCGATATCCTGCGCGGAGACATCCTGGTGCACAGCCATAGTTACCGGGCCGACGAAATCCTTATGCTGGTCCGCGTCCTGGGTGACTATGGCGTTGACAAAATCACCTTCCAGCACGCCAATGAGGCGTTCAAAGTGGCGCCGGAACTGGCAGCCTATGGAGCCATGGCATCTGTCTTTTCGGATTGGTGGTCCTACAAGTTCGAGGTCTACTACTCGACCGCACATAACGCTGCCATCCTGACGCGTAATGGCGTGGTAACATCCATCAATTCCGATTCGGCTGAGCTCAACCGGCACCTTTACCATGAGGCGGCCAAGAGCCAGCGCTATGGAGATTTGACGGACGCCGAGGCCTTGGCCCTGATTACCATCAACCCTGCCAGGCAACTGGGCATTGCGGAACGCGTCGGCTCCATTGAAATTGGTAAAGATGCCGACCTTGCTGTCTTCAGCGCACACCCGCTGAGTATTTACGCCATCGCGGAGCAGACCTATGTGGACGGTGTGCGCTACTTCGACCGCGAAAATGATCCGGACGATGTCCGCCTTCAGATTTCACCGAGCGCCGATCTCGATACCTTCATCGAACAGGAAACCGGATACCACGAAAAACCATGAACGTATTGACACTTCTGCTCGTAGTGGCCTCCCTGCTGGCTCAGGACACGATCCAGGATACTGATCGGGCCAGGCAGGGCACCTATGCCATCACAAATGCCCGCATAGAGACGATCTCAGACGGCGTTCTGGAACAGGGGACCGTTGTCATCGAAGGGGACCGCATAGTAGCCATAGGCCGTGATGTAGCTATTCCGCCCGGTGCCAAGGTCATCGACGCCGGCGGGCAGCACGTATACCCGGGTATGATCGATTCCGGTACGCAGCTCGGCCTCGTCGAGATCGGGTCGGTTCGCGAAACCAATGACACCAATGAAGTTGGCGATTTGACACCCCAGATGGACGCCCTGACGGCCATCAACCCGAACGCGGTCGCCATACCCGTTACTCGTGTCAGCGGCGTAACCACTGTCGTTTCCGAACCGGCAGGAGGCCTTTTCCCCGGAATGGCCGCAGCGGTCAACCTGCATGGATACACCCCCGAACAGATGACGGCAGGCGGAGTGCGCCTCATGATTCTTGAATTTCCACGCAAGTCCCCCCCCAGATTCTCTTTCGGTAGGCAGGATGATGATGACGATCCGGAAAAGCGGTATCGCGAAGCCATGGAAAAGCTGAACGAGATCTGGGACCGGGCAGAACTTTACCACCGTATTGCCACTTCGTGGGAACAGGACCCGTCAGGAAAGCAGACACCAGAATACGTACCTGAAATGGCTGCGCTCCGAAACGCAGTCTCCGGTGACATGCCGTTGATGATCAAGGTGAACGCAGCGGAAGACATCGAAGTCGCCATTGACTGGGTGAAAACGCGCGAGTTGGAGCATGTTGTTTTCAGCGGGGTAAGTGAAGGCTGGCGTGTGGCGGACAAGCTTGCGGAAGCCGGAATTCCTGTCTTTGCAGGACCGGTACTCGCCACACCCTCACGTAACTCGGACCGGTACGACAAAGCGTATGCCAACGCAGGACTCATGAGCAAGGCCGGTGTAAAAGTAGCGCTGCGTAGTGGGGAGTCTGAGAACGTGCGGAATCTGCCATTCAATGCAGGCTTTGCCGCCACCTATGGCATGGGTCGGGAGGAAGCACTGCGTGCCGTCACGTTGACTGCTGCCGAAGTGTTGGGTATTGATGATGACTATGGCTCGCTCGAGGTCGGGAAAAAGGCCAACCTGTTCGTGTCCACCGGAGACCCCTTTGAACCGAAGTCCCACATTACGGCCCTCTTCATTGACGGCTTCAATGTGCCCATTACGAACCGCCAGACGGAACTCTATGAGGAATTCCTGAACCGGGACGAAGGCCGCAATACGCCCGTGAACGTGCTACCTGCGGACAACTGAATTCAACCGCATTCCATGTCAGCCGTCGCCGCGCTTGATCGCGTCCCAGTGCGCGTCCATCTGCTCGAGCGTCGCATCGACAATCGAAATTCCCTGTGTGCCCAGACGCTGCTCCACGCCCTGGAATCGGCGCAGGAATTTGTCGTTCGTCCGGGAGAGGGCATTTTCCGGGTTGATACCGGCCTGGCGCACGTGATTGACAATTGAGAACAACAGGTCGCCCAGTTCTTCCTCCTTTCGCACCATGGGGCCATTTGCCGCGATGACCTCCTTGAACTCGGCCAGTTCTTCGGTCACCTTATCCCATGAATCGTCCAATGTGGGAAAATCAAAACCGACGCCAGCCGCTTTTTCCTGCATCCGGAACGCCCTGAGCAGCGTTGGCAATTGCCTCGGAACGCCCTCCATGACCGATTTCTTCTCTCCCTCCCGGATCTTGATCGACTCCCAGTTCGTGAGAACATCATCGACACTTCCGACGTGCGCATCCCCGAACACGTGGGGGTGCCTCCGGACCAGTTTCTCCGTTTCAGACTCAATCACATCTTTCACAGTGAAGGTTCCTGTCTCAGCGGCTATCACGGCATGAAAGACGACGTGCAATAACAGGTCCCCAAGTTCCTTCCGCAGGCCGGTCCAGTCTTCGTCATCAATG
The DNA here is from genome assembly GCA_029262775.1 of Bacteroidota bacterium. Taxonomy (GTDB): domain Bacteria; phylum Bacteroidota; class Rhodothermia; order Rhodothermales; family UBA10348; genus 1-14-0-65-60-17. Next base: position 139,230 of record JAJCYR010000091.1, on the reverse strand, counting down.
GCCTCGAGCGTTTCATAGGCTTCCTCGATGAGCAGGTGCTTGATACTGTCGTGGGTCTGCTCACGGTCCCACGGGCAATCCCTGCGGAGTTGCCGTACTATGGCAACGAAGTCATTCCACGCCTCGAGGGCGTCGGCCGACTCTTGAAAACTTTTCTCGTAGATCTTTTCCGGCATGCCGAACCTTGGTTGTTGCGTTCGGTAAGTTACGTTTGACGGATTTGCGGCTCTATGAATAGACCGTCATTACGGGAAAACAGTTATCAAAGGAATTCAGAGACACGGGAGGTGTTAGAAAAATCATGGCAAGAGGAGTAAACAAAGTCATTCTGGTCGGCAACCTGGGCCAGGACCCCGAACTACGTTACACGGGATCGGGCACGGCCGTCTGCAATCTGCGTTTGGCCACCAACGAGTCGTACAAGGATGCATCCGGAGAATGGGTGGAAAGAACCGAGTGGCACAGTGTGGTCACCTGGAGCCGCCTTGCAGAAATCTGCAATGAGTATCTCACCAAAGGTAGTCAGGTCTATTTCGAGGGCTCACTCCAAACGCGATCCTATGACGACAAGGATGGCAACACGAAGTACGTCACCGAAGTCAAGGCCCGTGAGATGATGATGCTCAGTGGCCGAGGCGAAAGCGGAGCCAGCTACTCGGACAGCGCCCCTGCTGCCCGGTCGTCCAAACCGGCGGGTGCTGCGAAGGCGGCCGCGCCTTCGGCCGCAGCAGATTCCGGCGATGACTACACGTTTGAGCCAGACGACGATTTGCCGTTCTGACGGATGATGGGGTGCTGCAGGCACCTCAATGGCGACTACAGGCGGGGCAGCGTCAAAACACGCTGCCCCGCTTGCTTTTATTGGGATTGTGGGGGTTATTGGACCGATCCAATCATCACATAAGAGTATAGAACACATGGCATCTGCAGCACGCGGTCAATGGAGCGGCAAAATGGGATTCATCCTGGCTGCTGCCGGATCGGCAATCGGCCTCGGCAACATTTGGCGATTCCCTTACACGGCCGGTGAGAATGGCGGCGGTGCCTTCGTCCTGATTTATCTGTTCTTCGTATTCGCGATTGGCGTGCCGGTCGTATTGTCTGAGCTGGCCATTGGGCGCAAGACGGAGCGCAACCCGGTGGGCGCGTTTGCCGTGCTGGCACCGGGCACACGCTGGCGCTGGCTCGGAGGGCTCGGCATCCTTACTGGATTTGTGATCCTGTCCTTCTACGCCGTCATCGCCGGCTGGACACTCTCTTACCTGTGGGGGGCCGTAACTGGGGCGCTCAACGGGGTCACCACCGCCGAGCAGAGTGGTGTTGTCTTTGGAGCACTGATTGGTAATCCTGGACTCATGGTGTTCCTTGCCGGTACTTTTCTGGCCATCACAGCCATGATTGTCCGGGGAGGCATTTCGGGAGGAATTGAGAAGGCTACGACGATCCTCATGCCCATCCTACTGGTTATGCTGATTGGCATGGCCATTCGCTCCATGACGCTTCCAGGGGGAGCGGAAGGGCTCGCATACATTTTTTCAGCCGATTTCAGCAAAATAACCGTTGGGGTCGTTGCCGCGGCGCTTGGACAGGCACTCTTCAGCCTGTCATTGGGCATGGGTGCCATGATCACCTACGGCTCCTACATGCCTGAAGGTGAGAACATCCATCAGGCGGGTATCATCGTTGCCATTTTTGATACGACTATTGCGCTATTGGCCGGTCTGATCATTTTTCCGGCCCTGTTTTCGGCAGGAGTGGCTCCCACAGCGGGACCCGGACTGGTCTTCGTCGTCCTGCCGACCGTGTTTGCACAGATACCCGCAGGACAGATTTTTGCGATCGCCTTCTACGCACTGTTGGCCATTGCGGCACTCACTTCCACTATCTCCCTGCTGGAGGTGGTCGTTTCCTATTTTGTGGACGAAAAGGGCTGGAGCCGTACCAAGGCGGTGACTGTTCTGGGCACGGCCTGCTTTGCGCTGGCTGTCCCCAGCGCACTATCCCAGACAGAGGGCTCCTTCTTCTACAGTCTTCCGGGGCTTGGAATTGATTTTCTCAGCCTGCAGAACATCATCTGGGGCAACTATTCCCTCTCTATCGGGGCATTGATGGTGTGCGTGTTCGCCGGGTGGAAGTGGGGCATACCCGCAGTAATCACAGCCCTCGAGTCGAGTGGGCATCGTTTGCCAGCATCTTCCGCGTTTGGTTTCCTCGTCAAATTTGTGTGCCCGGTTGCCGTCGCTGGCATCCTTGTCTATGTTATCGTGACGCAACAGTACTTCTGAAAACCTGACCGTGGACCCCGACGAACCTCCTTCTTTGTTCTTCCTGATCCGAACGCTGGATGCTGCGAAGAACATCGCACAGGAATTCCCCGACACCGTAATTCTTTCGGATGCAGCCATGGTGGCTGGTCTGATCGGAATCGCGTGTCTACTCATTTTTTCTGCCCTCTTTTCGGGCTCTGAGGTAGCGCTGTTCTCTCTGGACAGCCGATCCCGGGAGAAGCTGGCTGAAGACCCGTCACCAGCTGCGTTACGCGTACTTCACCTCCTCGAGACACCACGCTCGGTACTGGTCACCATTCTGATCCTGAACACGCTGGTCAATGTCGGCGCCGCCATTGTAGCTGCCCTTATGACCCACAGTGTGGCTCAAGTCAATGGGTGGAATCCCTGGGTGACCGTTCTGGTAGAGGTCATCGTACTTACTTTCGTCCTGCTCGTCGTTTCGGAGATCACGCCGAAGCTCCTGGCAAATCGCAGTCCAGCGGTATTCGCCAAACGGATCAGTGGCTTGCTGCTCATTCTGCACCGGGTATTGTACCCGCTCTCGATCCTGCTTGCGCGGACCATGAAGTCCTTCAATGCTCGATTTCACCACACAGCGGACCGGCTTTCTGCAGACGATCTTAAAACCATGGCGGAAATCGGTGAAGCCCATGGACATCTGGAGGAGACGGAACGTGAACTCATACACTCCATCGTTGAATTCGGGGAGACCAGTGTGCGCGAAATCATGGTCAGCCGTCTGGATGTCGTCGCCCTTCCTGCCGACTCGAGTGTTCAGGACGCCATCGCCCTCATCAGGCAGAGTGGCCGCTCGCGTATTCCGTTGTACGTAGGACACCTGGATAACATTTTGGGCATCATCTATGCGAAAGACGTACTGCGCCTGGTAATTGAACACCCCGACCGGGAGAACGTGGACTGGACCCGGATTGCAAGACCTGCGGTGTTCGTGCCCCTCTTCAAAAAGCTGGACGATCTACTGTCCGATTTTCAGGCCCGAAAGACCCACGTCGCCATGGTAGTGGACGAATACGGCGGAACAGCGGGCCTTGTTACCCTCGAGGACGTTCTGGAAGAAATCGTGGGAGATATCCGGGATGAGCAGGATGAAAGCGAATTCGACCAGTACGAACGACTCTCAGACACGGAGTACGTGTTTGACGCGCGTATTGACCTGGACGAGATCAACGAAATTGCCGGTGTCACTTTGGATACCGATCAGTTTGACTTCGAAACTCTGGGAGGCCTGATGTTTCACCTGGCGGGTGAAATACCCAACCCAGGCGATGCATTCCGACAAGACAAGCTGGAATTCACGGTTGAAGAGGTCGAGAACAACCGGGTTGTCCGCGTTCGCATGAAACGTTCAGAAACCGACACTGACGCTCCGCAGTAGAAGACACCTACGCGGCCAGTCCAGACCCCGGCCGTCCTGCTTCCCTGCCATCCCGTCGCATGCGCCAACACAAAGATTCCTGCGGCATTGCCGGCATGTTCAATGTCACCGATGCCGCACACAAGATCTACCTTTCACTCCATGCACTTCAGCACAGAGGGCAGGAATCAGCAGGAATTGTGACAAGTGTGTTCGATGAAGCAGGGGGCCGCAAGGTCATGCCATCCCACAAGGGCCCTGGACTGGTCCTTGACGTGTTCGCTGATGCCTCCATTTTCGAGACTACGCTCTTCGGTACAAGCGGAATCGGTCACAACCGTTATTCCACCTCAGGGGCATCCAACAATGCCACGAACATTCAGCCCTTTCGCGTTCACTACCGCGACGGCAATCTGGCCCTGGCACACAACGGCAACATTTCGAACGCTCGGGAAATACGGAATTCCTTCATTGAAAGGGGCACGCTTTTTTCGAGCACATCCGATTCAGAGCTCATTCTTCATCTGATTGCGCAGAGCACCCGTCGCAAGCAGATTGACAAGATCGTGGATGCGGTATCTCAACTTGAGGGGGCTTTTTCTCTGGTCATCCTGACAGACAACGAGCTCATAGCTGTTCGGGACCCCAACGGGTTTCGACCCTTGGCTCTTGGCCGGCTCGACGGACCTGCCGGGTCCGATACAGGATACTGCGTCGCATCGGAAACCTGTGCCTTTGACCTGATCGGTGCCAAGTACGTGCGGGATATTGAACCCGGTGAAGTCCTGGTCATTGACGACAATGGATGTGCCACGGAAAATTTCCACTCCATCCACCTGGCCCGAAATCATGGAGTCAGCCAGTGTGTCTTTGAATATGTCTATTTCTCCCGACCTGATTCCAAGATTTTTGGTGAGATGGTAGACAAAGTCCGGCGCAAATTGGGCAAGGAATTAGCCCATGATGCTCCCGTCCCAAGTGTGCCTGACGATGCTGAGCGTCCCATTGTCATCAGCGTTCCGGATTCGTCCAATACGGCAACACTCGGGTATGTGAGTGAATGCGAGAAGCTCGGTAACCGCTGCCGGTATGAGATCGGATTGATCCGTAATCACTATGTGGGGCGCACCTTCATCGCTCCGGGTCAGGCAGCCAGGGAGCAACGTGTCCGCACCAAATTCAACACAGTTGCAGGCGTCCTGAAGGACCGCATCGTGGTGATGGTCGACGACTCCATTGTTCGGGGAACGACCGCCCGACAACTGGTACGCATGGTTCGGGCAGCGGGAGCACGAGAGGTTCACTTCCGGGTGTCTTCACCTCCTGTAGTATCTCCCTGCTTTTATGGCATGGATTTCCCGACGCACGATGAGCTTCTGGCCAATCGGTTTGACGGAGACATTGAAGCCATGGCAACGTGGCTGGAGGTGGATACGCTTGCCTACCTGACCATTGACGGCATGATGCGGGCTGTACGTGCCGCCAACGAATCGAAGTTGGGCTATTGCGATGCGTGTTTTTCGAAGAACTATCCCGTTCCAGTCGAGCATATGACCATGAAAGACGAGAATGAGTGGTAAAACGGATCATAACCAATCGCTTATGTGAACATATGATGAATTTAACATATGTGCATTCTTTTGCGTCCTGATTCGTTTTACTCCGGGAGCACGCTTCGTACTTTCCGCGTGTCTCGCCGTCCTACCGAACCATACAGCCACGCCCTTATGCGTAATCCCGTCGATCGTGCGATCAGAACGATGACGTTTGGAGCGGGCGTCGTAGGCCTGATTGTTCTCATGGTGTTTCAACTCCTGTAGCCTTGGCTACATCCGCTCCGAACCAGTACCGGTTGGTCGCTCAACCGGCTGCGTACTGGAAAGAATCAGCACAGCCGCCTCGCGGCTGTGCTTTTTTCTTTACACTCATCGCCTGCTTTGCCTGATCGCAAGACATTGAACAAGACATTGAAACCGCGTCTCCTTGTCATAGTCAATGTTTTCAAGCCCGACCTTGGAGGCGGCATTCTTTTTACCGACCTGTGTGAGGGGTTCGTAGAGCGAGGATGGGACGTGACCGTGAAGTGTGCCATTTCCTATTATCCCGAATGGCGGGACAATTCCGGCCACAACGGGATCACGATCCGGGACAGTCGGGAGCACGGAGTCCATATTGAACGGCACGGGTTATATATCCCGCCTGACCCCAACAGTCTGTCCCAGCGTCTTCTGCACGAGGCATCGTTTTTCCTGTCACTGCTTCGAAGACGGCCCTCGAAAGGAGAGTACGACCTGGTCATGGCGTTCTGCCCATTGATTGGTTCGGTGGCCTACGGCATCGTGGCATCCCGGCTCGTTCGTGCTCCTCTGTGGCTCAATGTCCAGGATCTCTCGGCTCAGGCCGCTGTCGCAGGTGGACTGGCCGGTCCATCGGCACGGTTCATGCTGTGGATCCAGAATGGGCTGTTTCGACGGGCTCATGCCTGGTCAAGTATCTCCGAGTCCATGGTGACGGCTCTCAAGAGCATTCCGCGAGGACCCAGGCGTGTCGCGTGCCTACCCAACTGGCTCCATGCAGACATGACCCGCCATCTGTCGAAGGTGCTTCGAAACAGAGTGAACACACACACGCCTCTCCGTTTACTGTACTCAGGCAACCTGGGTGCAAAACAGGATCTGCTCACGTTTTGCATGGCTCTTCACGAGAGGCGAGAGGAGTTCATATTTCGAATTCATGCTGGCGGAGCGCGCGTAGATGAGCTCCGAACCTGGCTGGACCACGTCGCCGATTCCCGCTTCCTGCTCATGCCGCTCACCTCTGAAGAACAACTGGCCGAGTGGCTGTCCTGGTGCGATTTCTACGTGATTACCGAGCGCCGCGGTGCAGGACATGCATTCCTTCCTTCGAAGCTCATCCCGGCCGTGTCCTCCGGTGCTCCCATCCTCGCCGTGTGCGATCCCGATGGCCCTCTCGGATCAGAGGTACGCTCGCATGCACTCGGACCGCACGTGTCCTGGAACGATTTGAACTTTGACGTGGTGTGGGGCGCTCGACCAGATCTCTCTACGGCTGTAGCCACATGGAGCCGGAATGCCGTTCACCGGAGCACGTTCTTCTCGCGCGAAAGCAGTTTGGACCGATACGTGGATTACGCACATGCCATCATGGACCGTTATCACCTGAGACGGGGTATCGCCTCCACCTGAATGTCTCCGCGCATTGATCTGCTCAGGGTTGTCGCCAGGTGTGCGAGAGCGGTCCTCTGGTTTACGTTCCGCTCTACCATGTACATGGTGTGCTCGACGGCCTCGGCCATCGTATCGAGTCGCGCATGCGGAAGGCCCGCTGCGAACTTCGTGAGCACCTCCTGCCAATCCAGGTTGACGATCGGAGCATCCTTCCCCGCTTCGGTGAACAATAACAGGTCCCGGATGAGACCGAGCAGAACAAGCAGGTGGAATTTGATGGACTCCCGTCCTTGTGCAGCCAGCTCATCTACCCGTGTCATCATGTCATCGCCAGAAGCCTTGAAGGCGTGCCGCAGGAAATCCAGCACAAAATCCCGCGAACTCCTCAGTTCTGTGCTCATGGCCAGTTCACGCGCCTGCTCATACGATCCATCGGCCATACGGGCAAGGACCGCAGCCATGTCCGGTGGGGCCAGCCCCTCCCGCTCAAGGCCCTCAGCTATCTCAACCGCATCCAGCGGCGTAAAGCGCACCTGCTGGCACCGACTCATGATCGTCGGCAGCACCTGATCCAGACGCTCGGCCAGTAGAATAAAAACGGTGTTTTTGCCCGGCTCCTCCAATAATTTCAGGAATGCATTGGCGCTTTCCGTTCGCATGGATTGTGCATGTGTAAGGATGGCAATGCGCCACGAACCCTCAACAGGTCTGTAGCTCATGGGAGCACGCAACTCTTCCTGCACCTGGCCGAGCAGATACGACACCTGTTTGTTGCTCGCACCGCCTGCCCCATCCAGACTCGGACGACGGGTGTAGTCAATCACCGCATAAGGCGACTCGGCCAAAAGTGCCACCCGGGCTCCCAATTCCTGCAGTACCGCATCGTTTGCATGCGGAATGAGGATATGCACGTCGGGATGCACCATGCGGGGCACTTTGTGACACCCGGGACACGCACCACAGACGGTACCATCGAAACGCTCCCTGCACTGCAGTGCCTGCGCGAACGCGAGGGCGGCTGCCCGTTTACCCGACCCCGCCGGACCGTAAAACAACCACGCATGTGCCACCCGATCCGAGGCTATGGCGCTCGCAAGCATGTGCTTGACCCGCTCCTGTCCAATAACTCTATCCCAGCCCATATAAACTGTAATTAAGAAAGAACCCTGATTCTGGTCGGGCGTTGATCCGCGATCCGCACCACCGTATTTTCGGCCTTGGTAAGGCGCGGTAGCTCAGGTGGTTAGAGCGTCGGATTCATAACCCGGAGGTCGAGAGTTCAAGTCTCTCCCGCGCCACGAAGCCCCGCTGGGAGTACCCGGCGGGGCTTTTTCTGTTCGCGAACCCCGTCACATGTCCTCCCAGTATTCGTCGGGCATGTCCTGGGCCAGAGCCAGCGCACCTTCCGCACCCGCGTACAGAGGATCGTCGATCACCTTCACGTTCAGGGTACCATAGTCTTTGAGTGCATCGACCAATGCCTTGTCGAGTCCATGAATCTGACTGCCGCCACCTGCCAGGTAAATATTCTGCTTGACCTCATCCTGGAAATCAGGCTCGTATTCAGAGATCAGATCCATCATGGCTTCTGTCATCACCGGAACAATACTGGCGCACACCCGCTGCATTTCGGGAGTGATGTCAAGCTCAGTCGTTACCCCGTCTACCGGGACTTTGACCTTGACCCTGTTTTTTCCACTGCCCACAAACGCCCCCTGCTCCTTTGCCTGGCGGACCAACGGTTCTGAGAAACGGGCATTCGGGTACTTTTCAGATAGCACGTCAAGGAGGTGCCGGTCAATGTAGTCGCCCGCGACAGTCAGCGTGCGCTGATCATCTTCCGTCGGCATGGTACCGTGCATGATGCAGAAATCCATGGTTCCAGCACCAATGTCAATGACAAGCGCATTATTCAGGATACCGATTCCGTACGCAATGGCAAAGGGCTCCGACACCACCATGAGCCGATCGGCATACTCCTTGACCGCGTCCCTGATGGCCATTTTGTTGACTCGCAGGGCCTCGGCAGGTACGCCTACAGCGGCGTACACCTCCGTCGAATCTCCTGGCGCAGCAGCCTCAATCAGGTAATGCACCAATTCCCGGACGGCATCTTCGTCGCGCACCGTGCCATCCCGGATTACTCCCTGCTCCAGCGGTCGCGACAAATGCACCGATAACCGATTCGAAAGAGCTTCTTCCCCGAACAGCACATCTTTTCCCAGATGCTTCCGGGCCACGAAATCCTTCGGCCAACCCACATAGCTATGGACCCAGTCCCTCTTGCCGCTACTGGCAACGACGGCACTTCGGGATGTACCGAGATCCATACCGATGTACAGGACATTGGACGACGCCTTTTTTTTAGTAGTCTTCTTTTCTGCAGCCATAATCACTTGCTGGATGCCATTTGGTTCAAATAGTTGATGATTCCCTCTTCGAGATACAGGGCCAACCGTTCCCGGTATTCGACGGTTGCGAGACGCGCCGCCTCCGGCCCATTACTAATTACACCAATTTCAGCTAAGATGCCAGGGGCATCGGTTCCAACAAGCACTACGAAAGGACCTGATTTGATTCCCCAGTTATCCACCGGCCCCGTTTCCAATCGGGTATTCCGAATCATACTTCGCTGCACAGCGAGCGCAAGACGACGTGACTCCTCCCCTTTGATGCGGTCTGACATACCACTCACGAGGCGGTTGAATTCCGCCACCGTATAGTCCGAATTGCGGTTTTCACGTTCCGCCAGCTTCAGCGTCAGCGCATCGGCCTGGCCCCCAAAATAATACGTTTCCAGTGCATAGACCGAATCCGATGGAAACCAGTTCACATGAATGGAGACGAAGATATCTGCTCCGTTGTCGTTCGAATAGAGAACACGCTCCCGCAGGGACAACGAGGAGTCCGTTTCCCGTGTCATCAGTACGTCGTACACCCTGTATCTCTGCAAACGCCTGGACAGTCGTGTGGCCACATCGAGGGTGATATCCTTTTCCTGGAGTCCCACAACGGACTGCGCCCCCCCGTCGACTCCGCCGTGCCCCGCATCGATCACAATAGTGCGCACACCGAGGTCAAAAAGGTCGGCGATGGGTACGGCTGAACTGGTCAATTCCTCGAACGACGTACCCACAGGCAAATTCAACTCTCGAAGCATGGAGTCGTCCGGTATGGCCATTTCGAAGCCAGCTCCCGGAGACGTCGACATCGAGACCGTGTCTGTGTCTATCCGGCGGGATGCGTCACTCCAGAATACCAGACCCGCGACAATAACGAGCGCAACCACAGCGGCCACCCCCCCCGGCCCCAAGCCGCGACGCTGCCCATGTACCCTGGTCGGCGCGCCCTTGCCGTCTTCCTGTATGCGCCTGTTTTCTTCGTAAACGCCCCGAAGTATTTCTTTACGCGACACGCGCAGACCTACTCTTCATCCTCGACCGCCTCCGAGGCAATCTCCTCCTGAACATGCCGCGGCATGGGCTCATATCCAGTAAACTCGGATCGATGCAGCCCCCTACCCTGGGTCATGGACCTCAGCGAAGTGGAGTACCGATGGAGTTCGGCCTCCGGGGCATCGGCGATGACCTTCTGGAAGGGACCCTCGGTTTCGATACCCTGAATGCGTGCCCGACGCGTATTCAGGTCTCCCATGACATCTCCCGTGTACGCATCGGGAATCAGCACCTCGAGGTGGTGTACCGGCTCCAACATGACCGCGCGTGCCTGCCGGAACGCATCCCGGAAGCATACGCGGGCAGCCGACTTGAAGGCCGCCTCGTTCGAGTCGACGGGGTGCATACCGCCATCATGAACCACCACGCGGACATCGCCTACCGGGTAACCGGCCACGGGTCCGCGTTGGCAAGCCTCCATGACCCCTTTCTGGATGGCGCCGAAAAATCGCCGCATGTCGATGACACCGCCCACGATGGCATCTACAAAGTGGACGGTAGAACCCCAGGCGGTGGTCTCCGTGTGTTCGCCCCGGACCTTGATGTCATCTGGCGGCACGAAGTCCCCATTGAGGGGCTCGACCAGCATGGAAATGTCCGCGAACTGCCCGGCTCCTCCGGTCTGCTTCTTGTGACGATATTTCGCACGGGCCTGCTGCTGAATAGTCTCCCTGTAGGCCACCTTGGGGCGGATGAATTCCACTTCCACGCTGAACCGGTTCTTCAGCCTGTATTTTGCTATTTCCAGATGCATTTCTCCCTGCCCACTCAAGACGAGCTGGCTCAGAAGTTGGTCGTGGATTATCTGTAGCGACGGGTCTTCCTCGTGCAACTGGTGCAACCCGGCCGCCAGCCTGTCTTCCTCGCCCTCCTTGACCGTCACCACGGCCGCTGAATATCTCGGCGAGGGGATTTCGAAAGGCTCCATGACCGCACTGCTTCCTTTCAGATGCAGGGTATTGTTCGTGTGCGTGTTCTTGAGCTTGACCAGCGCCCCGAGGTCTCCGGCATACATCCGCTCCACCGGATCCCGGTCGTGGCCGTTGATGGTGAAGATTTGCCCGAGCCGCTCGGTCACGCCCGTCGCGGCGTTTACCAGATCCATCCCGGTCTCGAGAGTTCCGGAGTAAATCCGGAAAAACGAGTAGTCGCCGACATGGGCTTCCGACATCGTATGATAAATGAGCGCGATGGGTTCTCCCGCCGAGTCCGGCATAATGGCTCCGCCACTGGCCAGCGGAGCTGGCGGCATCTGGTTGGGAGTGGGGCACACGTTTCCGACGAATTCCATCAGGCGCGAAACTCCGATGTTCTTCGTGGCACTGGTCAGGAATATGGGAAACAACTGGTGCCGGATCATGGCCTCCCGCAAACCCACCCGCATTTCCTCCTCCGTCAGCGTTCCCTTCTCGAAATACAGGTCCATCAGGCTCTCATCATTCTCCGCAATGTTTTCCACCAACTCGTTGTGGAGCTGCTCCGCCTCGTCCGCGAACGCATCATCAATGGCGGACAACGTCATCTTCCCCTGGTCATCGAACAGGATCTGCTTCATGATCAATACATCGATGATGGATCGGCTACCGGATCCCCCCGGGATCTGGACCACAGTAGCCCCGCGACCAAATCGATCTTTGATCTGCCCTATGACGTCCCGAAAGCTCACATCGGGCTTGTCCAGATGATTGATCACAAACATGGAGGGCGTGTTCTGCCGTACAGCGGAGCGCCAGGCGAGCTCCGTACCCACCTGTACACCTTCCCCAGCATTGATCACAAAAAGGGCGGAGTCTGTGACATGAAGAGAAGCGGCAACCTCACTCACGAAATCCGGGTACCCCGGCGTGTCCATCACATTGATTTTTTTACCCAGGTACTCGACATGCAGGAATGAGGCGAACACCGACATGCCGCGTTCCTTCTCGCTTGCATGATAGTCGCTGATCGTGGTCCCCTCCTCTATACTGCCCATGCGCTTCAACGCACCGGCGGCATACAGCATGGATTCGGCGAGCATGGTCTTTCCACTGCCCTGGTGCCCCACAAGGGCCACGTTTCTGATGTGATCTGCATCATATACTTTCATAATCACCTGACGGTCTGATTGGCGATCCGGTTTGCGGGCTGATAAAATACGCGCACTCTCCATTAAGTCAACTCTGGAGCGCCTCACATGCACTGTAGGGGTTTCTCCGACTTGGGAACCTGGGGGGCCAGGTAAGGATTTGGAGACGGCTCATGTTTCTTTCCATTGACACATCCCGGGACGCCTGCTCCGTGGCGCTTCTTGACGGCCAGCACGTCGAGGAGCGCAGATCGGACGCAACGCGCTCACACGCAAAGCTGGTCGCACCTTTTGCTGCAGAATTGCTGGGCCGCATGGAAAGGGGGCGCGTGGACGGAATCGTTGTTGTCGCCGGCCCTGGCTCCTATACGGGACTCCGGATCGGACTGGCATCGGCCAAAGGCCTGTGCCTGGCGCTCAGTGTACCGCTGTACGCGGTTTCCACGCTCGAAGTAATGGCGTTCGCCGCCTGGAGCAGCAGGCCGCCTGGTCAGTTTTCGGTCGATACAGCGGTCACGATCGTACCCCGCTTTCCTGCCCGTAAGGGCGAGTGGTACATGGGCGCATACCAGATGGTTTCAGACAAAACCGGTGCGCTGGCTTGGCCCGAGAGCGTTGGACCCGATGCGGTAGTCCCCGATGCGGACGTTGTATCCTGGCTGTCTCGTCATCTCGGATCACGAACCCTGCTTGAAACGCAGGCTGGCGCAACCGCCACATGGGCGGCCCGACTCGTGCAGAAAAATCCTCATGCGTACCTTCAGGAAGAAGCATCCACGTTCGAGCCGTATTATCTGAAAGACGTGGCAGCACGCCCGCGCACCGGCAGTATTTTTGACAGGCTGCCGTTTGGCGGTTCCTGAGAACACGATCATCTACGAGGTCATATGTCCTGGTTCATTCGAAAATCGGCCGGTATCAAGACCAAAACCAGCCAGCAGATCGAGGTCCCCGACGGCCAATGGGTCAAATGCTCGGGTTGCTCGGAAACCATGAACCGCCGCGAGATTGAACGAAATCACCGCGTCTGCCCCAAGTGCACGTACCACTTCAAAATGTCCAGCCTTGGCTATTTTGACCTGTTGTTTGATGACCAGGAGTACGAACTGTTCGATCAGAACCTGACACCCACCGACCCCCTCCTCTTCACCGACAGAAAAAAGTACGCAGATCGCCTGACGCAGACGCGGGAAAAGACCGGTCTCATCGACGCCGCACGCGCCGCGGCAGGAAAAATCCATGGCCACCAGACATCCGTTGCTGCCATGGATTTCGGATTCATCGGTGGCAGCATGGGGTCGGTCGTTGGGGAGATCATTACCCGCACCATCAAACGGGGTTACGAAAACAAGTGGCCCGTACTCGTCATCAGTCAGAGTGGAGGTGCCCGTATGATGGAAGGAGCGCTTTCGCTCATGCAGATGGCCAAGACAAGTGCACATCTGGCGAAACTCGACGACGCGGGCCTGCCCTTCATCGTGCTGCTTACCAACCCGACAACCGGTGGCGTAACCGCTTCGTTTGCCATGCTGGGTGACCTGCATCTGGCCGAGCCTGGAGCCCTCATCGGTTTCGCAGGTCCCCGCGTCATTCGCGAAACCATGGGGCAGGACCTCCCTGCTGGGTTTCAGACCTCTGAATTCCTGGTCGAAAAGGGGTTCATCGACCGGATTGTAGATAGACGCTCGCTCAGGGACGAACTGGGGCACCTGCTGGATATGGTACGGGCCTGAATAGAGGACTGTCAGAAATAGTTGCTGGAGTGGCACATAAAAAGCGAGACCTCCGGTGCACCCACTTCACCGGAGGTCTCTTTGCAGCTACCGTTGTGGTTTACCCTTCTCAGAGATGCCACAGTAGCTCACCCGTCAATAGGATGAACATGTGCCGGGATTTGTTACGGGCTCCAGCAGAAAAATTGCCGTATCGGATCTGAATGGTTACCGGGTTGGGCTGAGCCGTGCCCTGCTCGTGCTGAATGGTCCAACTTTGTGGCCAGGCTGCCGGTTACCAACACGAGTCACGCCCGGATCGGCGCGGTTCAGCATTACTTAAATCACGGGTGGCGATTGTCGATACCGGAGACAGAAACCAACAACGCTCCCATGCCAGCACTGCGCTCCACGTCCTCCCCTTTCCGGCCGACCCTTCTGGTCCTGATGCTCATCGCTGCTCAGCTTTCGGTGCTGTCCGGACCGCTTCATGCACAGGTGACAGATCAAACACACGTACGTGTGGTGCTCTCACAGGAAACAGGCGCTACGCGTGTTATGGTACCTCCGACCGGCGCCGTGCTCGTCAACATGGACACGGGCGAAGGCACTCGCCTTCCGTCTGGAGCCACCCTCACGACCACGAGCAGCGGGAAGGATCTCCACGTTACTTGGGGCCGGGAGTCGGTTCGCGGCCGCTCGTTCACGCTCACGACGGAGCCAGGACAGGCCTTTCGAGTGGGTGTCAACACCTACACCGGCTCACTGGATATCCGGATACACCCACAAACAGGACGCTCCGGGATTACCAACATCGTCCCAGTGGAGGAGTATGTGGCCGCGGTCGTTTCTGCTGAATATGGCCTCAACGACACAGAGGGTGCGCGTGCCATGGCCATCGTGGCCAGGACCTACGCGCTGGCTGTGATGCAATCTGGCAGAGTTTTGCAGGACGATGAGCGCAGCCAGGTGTACCGGGGACAGTCGTCCATTACGCCCGCAGCACGCAAGGCGGCCAACGACACAGCAGGCTACGTGCTCATGCACGACGACGAACTGGTTGAGGCGGTTTATTCGTCCTCAAATGGTGGATATACGGCCAGCAACACCAGTGTCTGGGATACGCCTTCCCGGCCCTATTTGGCGGCCCGGAAAGATCCTTTCGACGCCGTATCTCCGAACTCCGAATGGAAGTTCGATGTGGACAAAAAGGTATTGCACGATCTGTTGTCCCAGCGCTACGGAGCGACCATACAGGAAGTTCGTGTGCTCGACACGGCTCGGGACGGACGGGTGCGGAGCGTCGAACTCCGAGCCAGGGGAGCGGGAGACCGTGTAATCAGCGGCACCGCGTTCCGTGCGGTTCTGGCGTCTGCCTACGGCCCGAAATCGGCACGCAGTACATTTTTTTCTCTCGATGACCGGGGACGGACGTACCGTCTTGATGGCCGGGGTTTCGGCCATGGCGTAGGCCTCAGCCAGTGGGGTGCCCACGGGCGTGCCCTTGACGGGCAAACCCACCAGGACATTCTGGCGTTCTATTACCCGGGAAGTCGACTGGTCCGGATCTCTACGGACTCGGTTTTGGCAGAACCGGCTCTTGCCGCTCTGCCGGCCCCTGGCGCGCCTTCACAACCGGTATCGGACGGAAAACCGGTTACTCAAGAAAAAAAATCAGGCCGTGTCCTGGATGCCCATTCGGCATGGGGTCGTACTACAGATCGTGACGCGGGTAGTACAGACCGCCGCGTCGGTTGGTAAACGGCATCCCGGTCAGCTACAGCGCGATGCCCGGCAGTGTCAACTGACGCCATGTCCCTGCTCCCCGCGCCCAAAGGATGCGCGGAGCGGAATGAATGCAGTGACCAAAAAACCGGGGATCGTAGCCAGCAACACGTACACGAAGAAGAGGTTGTAGCCCAACGTTTCCTGTACCCAGCCAGATACCATGCCGGGGAGCATCATGCCAAGTGCCATGAAGCCGGTACATAGCGCGAAGTGTGCTGTCTTATGGGGCCCATCCGCCACATAAATCATGTACATCATGTAGGCGGTAAACCCGAACCCGTAGCCGAACTGCTCCACGGCCACGGCCGCATTGACCACGAGGAGCGATGCTGGCACGGACCACGACAGGAAAATGTACACGGCATTGGGCACGTTGATGGCAACGGCCATCCACCAGAGCCAGTATTTGAGCCCCTTCCGCGCCACCACAATCCCACCCAGAATACCTCCGAACGTCAGCGCCAGCACGCCCACCGTCCCGTACACAAATCCGACCTGGGCGGTCGAGAGCGCCAGCCCGCCCGCATCCACCGGATCCAGAAGGAACGGAGCGGCCATCTTGGCCAGTTGGGCCTCGGCAAAGCGGTATAGCAGCAGAAACGCGAGGATGACTCCGATTTTGGGTTTCCTGAAAAACGACACGAAGGTCGCCATGAATTCGGAAAGGATGGCAGCGCCCGATGCCTGGGCTGTGGGACCGTCCAGAGCCGGTCTGGGCAGCAGGAACCGGTGCCAGGCCATGAGAAGCAGAAAGCCTGCGGCCACGATGCCAAATGTGGTTGCCCAGGCCGCCTGAACCGATTCCTGGCGGACTTCCAGCCAGCCCGCCAGCACCACCAGAAGCCCCTGCCCGGTGATCATGGCCAGCCGGTAGAACGTGGACCGGATGCCGACGAACCACGACTGGTTTGCATCGTCCATGGCCAGCATGTAGAACCCATCGGCGGCAATGTCATGCGTCGCGCTGCTGAAGGCGACGAGCCAGAGGGCCGCCAGGGACCACTGGAAAAAGGCATCCATGGGAATCGTGAAGGCAACGCCGGCCAGCGCCGCGCCAACGAGCAGTTGCATGCCGGTGATCCAGGCGCGCTTCGTTCCAAAAAGGTCTACGATCGGGCTCCAGAGTGGCTTGATAACCCAGGGCAGGTAGAGCCAACTCGTGTAGAGCGCGATATCCGCGTTGGAAATGTCCAGCCGCTTGTACATCACAACGGAGACCGTCATGACGAGCACATACGGGATGCCTTCTGCAAAGTAGAGCGATGGAATCCACGCCCACGCCTTTCGGCGCTCTTTAAGGGTCGATGCAGACGTCTCAGTCATGGCCGAGACTCATGGGTGTTGGTCATGGGTACAGATACGTCAAAAGAGTTTTCATGAGTTCGCGCCGCACATCCTCCCCGTGGACGGTCTCAAACGGAAACCCAAGCACCACGACGCCTTGTGGCCCCGAGCGTCCAATGGCTGCGCTCATGTTGTTGTCGGCGTAGCGCATGAGGGTCTCGGCGGCCTGCACGGGCTCAAGCGCATCGGGGCTTTCCACCCTGTACACTGTCTGACCGTACTCCGTATTGAATAGAACGCCGCCAGCCAATTCGGCTGCTCCACCTGCCGCCGTGGCGTCTCCCAGCGCGTCCGGCAGCAGGTTCACCCTTCCCCGTTCGGACGCATGATCGGTTCGCCATCGGAAGGAGAGCTCCTTCTCGGCCCAGTCGCGCGAAAGACTGTCGGCGCGGGGACCTGCACTGTCCGTCGCGACATGTGCCCCGGACAACAGCAGCGAGGAGCCCGCGTCCCGGGCCAACGACAGGGCCTCTCTCATGCCCGCTGGCAGCGCCTCGTACATGGTCGCACGATGCCCCGGGCCATCGGTCCGCTTCTCTTCCCCAAGCACCACGTTCACGACGTCAAATCGGTCCCGTCCGGCCGCAACAAGGGCACCTGCCCCGAAGTCCGATCCGAACTGCTCGTCACTCACCGTCGACACGTTCCACCCGGCCGCCACTGCCGCACGCGCATGTACGGCGCCATAGTCGAACGTATTTCCCACCGTCGGTGTCGCTTCCCACGTGGCATAGCTGGCGCCGTGGCCCGGGGAATCGTCATCCCGCCATGGGGAATCGGGATCAAAATCGTACTGATGGCCCACAAACGCCGGATCCCAGCCGTCGGCTACCCCCTCATCCCGTGCGTAGCCGAACCCGCGAAATCCGTTTTCACTGAGAGATGCGGGCGCCGCGAGGCGGTCAAACGCCGAGACCACCAGCATGGACGGCGCATCCGGGCCTGCAAAGGCAGCCGAAACCTCTTCCGATGGGAGGCTCTCTCCCCCATCGTTCACGGCCGATACCCGAAAGCCGTATACCTCCCCGCGCTCAAGCGTTCTGAATACGGCTCTGCCGCCCTGAACCAGGCGCCCGTTGTCATATCCTCCGCTGGCCCGGCGCATGTAGACGACGTATGCTGAGGGAGCGGCTGTGGGCTCCAGTGGGTCCTCACGTCCCTGCCACGACAATTCAAGCGCTCCTTCCGTGGTCCAGACGGCAGACACATGATCCGGCGCAAGCGGGGCAATCACCGGCGTTTCTCCGTACTGACCCGCCAGGAAGCGAACCATGGCCTTGTACACCGAGCGCGCCACGTCGTGCCGGAACCGCGGATCGAGCGCGAAACGCATGTCGGCGAAATTCTGATGCGAAAGCAGTTCGAGCAAAACACCGGGTACATTCGGCCGCACGGCCTCGCTGTAGTCCCGGTCCCAGATATCGCGCCGGGTCCAGGACGTATCGTAGAGCGCCCGGATGTCATCCACAATCTGGGTCTGCATGATGTCTGCCAGGTCCCGGTTCGCAAAGCGGGACATGCCTCGAGGAAATGTTCGCTCACCGAGCATGCCCGTCGAAGAGTAGATCATGAGCGTTCCAATGGTTGAGTCAGTCTGTGTGACCCCCGCATCGGTATGAAATGCCAGCGACAGGTCGACGGGTATGCCCAGACCACCGGCCAGCCTGTTCTTGTTGGGTCCATCGGGCCGGCCGCGCAGATAGTTCACCCATTCGGCCCGCCCCCGGTAGTCGTCCACATAGTCATTTGTCGACTCGGTCACGTTGTAGACCAGATCGGCGGGCATGCCGGCATACTGCATGTAATAGCGGGCACCCTCCGTGAAGCGCGGCCGGCCGCTCACCTGTCCACCCCGCTCCACGTTGCCCATTCCGCCGCCGAACCGAACGGCATCGGCCGATATGCGTCTGCCCTCCTGGCCGCTCCGGTTGCTCAGCCGGACGGCTCCGCGCCCGGCCGAAACGCCCGCATCAAACTGGAAGGTCCCCAGGTAGACCCAGGTGCCACCTCCCATGCGTTGATCCACACGGAACGCCGTCTCGCCCCCTGTATGGTGCACGACGTACTCCGCATCGGAGGCCGCGGCATCGAGCCGTGCCCACGACACATATACGGCATAGGCGCCCGCGCCGGGGATATTCGGGATCCAGGCAATTTCCGATGTCGGCTCACGGGTTGACTCCGCAACACGGTAGGTCCCCTGCTCAAACGGGTTCGTACCGGTCTGCCAACGGTCGCGGTGTGCGAAGCCACTGCTTCGGCCGGCCCCCCAGGTGGCATCCTTCGGCCCGACCTCCAGGTAGCGCGACAGGCTGTCGGAAGCACCATCGTTGTCTACAACGACTTCGCGTGTCTGCATGTCGCGTTCCCGGGGCATGTACACGTGGGCACCCGCCCGCTCCAGCATGGGTGCCAGGTAGGGCACGACGATGGCAAAGGGCAGCAGGTCTTCGACGGTCTGGAACAGGCGCGCCCGTTGCCACTCCCACCGCTCCAGCCCCCCCTCCCAGTACCACCCGTGGCTGGGCCAGACGGCAATATGGCGCCCCCGGAGCGCACCGCTCCGCCACGGACTGTTCACCGGATCGACCAGCGTGCGCCGAGTATCGACGCTGGCTGGTCGCTTCGCTGCGTCGAGCGTCTCCGTGAAAAGGTTCGGAACGAGGCGGCCGAGCGGCGCGCCGAGGCTCAGCAGGTCGACGCTCCAGGAATCAAAATCGGCCGGAACGCCGCTGAGCACGGCCCGCTCGAACGCCTGCAGCGTGCTGTCCCGAAACGGAACCTGGGCGAAGGCCGCGTTGAAGTGCACCTCAAGACGCCGGGCCGCAGGATCAATAACCAACGAATCCAGCCCGGCATTATCGTGACACCAGGAGCATTCCGTGAGCACCTGTCCGAGGTGCGATGTGAACCGGTCGTGGGGCGCGTCCGCCTCGCGCGTGGCATCGGTGGAAGCACAACCGGCCAGAAACAGCAGTGCAAGGAGGCGAAGTATAAAAGAATCAGTCATCTATCCGGAGCAGTGTCGGTGTCGATGCGACGGCCGTGCGGGACACGGCGCGCACGGCAAGATATTTCGGCTTCATTCCGAGGGGCACATCCAGGCGCTGCTGCCAGGCAGGGACCACCTCGAATTTCCAGTTCCGCCCATCGAACCAGTGCACGGACCACCAACGCGGCAACTCATCACCCTGCGGCACAATGGCAATGTCGGTCGACGTCAGTATGAGGACGGGGGCATCCGGCGGCCTCCCGCCCAGCCACGGACTGGCCGGAATGAGCGCCGGGCGGGCATATTCCCCGGCCACTGCACGCCCCATTCCATGCACTGCCGGCATCAGCGCGCGCATGGAAAAATGAACATTTCCGGTTGCGCCCGGCGTAGACCTCGTATGCCGGATTTGCCGTACAATCTCCGGTGGATCCCAATGGGCGTTGCCCTCAAGAATGACGCGGCTCGTGTAATTTCCCGGCCAGATATGGCGCGCATGGACGTTTTCCCCGATCCACCAGTCGAGCAGTTTCGGGTAGCTCTGTCCCTCGCTGTCCATTGACCAGTACAGCTGCGGCGTGAAATAGTCAACCCAGCCCTCGCGAAGCCACTTCCTGGCATCTGCATAGAGTCCTGCGTACTGGTCGAAGCCCCTGATGGACTCCGGATACCCCGGCCGCCAGATACCGAATGGGGAAATGCCCACTTTCACCCACGGTTTGGCGGCCTTCACCTCCTCGTAGAGCGTCCGGATGAATGTATCCACGTTTCGCCGTCGCCAGTCGGCGAGGGTAAGCCCATCGTCGACATCGCGGGAAAAGGATGTTGAATCGGGAAAGACCACCGTCGCGCCCGCTTCGTCACTCACCGGATACGGATAAAAGTAGTCGTCCAGATGAATGCCATCGACATCGTAGCGGCGCACCACGTCGAGCATGACGGCCAGCGATTGCTCGGTCGCGGCATGGTTTCCGGGGTCCATCCACACCAGGTCCCCGTACAACACGATTGCACTGGGTAGCCGCTGGGTTACGTGGAGTTCGCTCAACGAGTCCATGGCCGTTGGATGCAACGCCCTGTAGGGGTTGAACCAGGCGTGCAGTTCGAGCCCGCGCCGGTGCGCCTCGTCGATGGCAAATGCCAGCGGATCGTATACAGGTGACGGAAACTGGCCCTGTTGGCCGGTCAAATACCACGACCAGGGTTCGAGGGGACTGTTGTAAAATGCGTCGGCCGTTGGGCGAACCTGCAGAATAATGGCATTCAGCCCCATGGCAACGGCCCGGTCCAGCACGCCCCGCAGTTCGGCCTGCTGCTGGGCCACTGACAGCGCGGGAGCAGAGGGCCAGTCAATATTGGCTACCGTCGCAACCCAAGCCGCCCGAAACTCCCGCTCCGGGGCTGGAATGCTGGCGCGCAGGGCGGCCTCGTCAGGCATTCTGGCACCCGAGAACAGGGCGCAGCCCGGCAGGAAGAGGATGGCCACCGACAGGATGCTGGCATGAAAACGAAAATACAGGAACGGGTGTGTGAGCAATGCAGTCAGAGTAATCAATCGGGGTGATATGCGCATCAATCTACAACCAAAAACGATGTCCCTTCAGCACTCCATGCGGCGCGCGCCATGCGGGGCGTGGACCAGGCCACTGCCCCGCCGGCGCGCGCCGTAAGCAGGATCAAGCCACCGGTCGCACCGGCTCCGCCCGGCGCGGCTACACGCGTGTACATGTCCTGGATCTGACCGCGCGCTGCATCGGCAGCCAGCCGCCCATCCAGGACGGCCCGGCCGCACAGCAGGGATGCCGAAATGGCCTCTCCCCAACCGGTTGCACTGGCGGCGGCACCATCGCCAGCAAAAAAGCCGCATCCGGGCAGCGGTGTATCGCCTATGCGCCCTTCCGGCCGAAAAGGGGTTCCTCCCGTCGAGGTTGCCGCCGCCAGATGGCCGCTGGCATCGCGGGCTACCGCCCCCACCGTTCCACGCGGGCCTGTGCGGCCGTAAAATGGCTGGCTCGTATGGTACGTTGTCCGCTCGCCGGCTATCTCGGCATGGCGGACTGTTTCCCGGGGACTCACAAACCAGGCGTTCGGTTCACTGCGCAGACCGAATTCCCGGGCCATCCGATCTGCTTCCGGTCCGGCCGCAAACCGAAGCAGGGCGCCGTCCGCTTCCATCAGACACCGCGCCAGGCGGATCGGGTGCACGGTTTCGCGAAGCAGGGCCGCCGCGCCGTATACGGCGCGGCGGCCCTGCTTCGCGAAACCGTGCACCCGATCCGCCTGGCGCGGTGTCTGATGGAAGCGGACGGCGCCCTGCTTCGGTTTGCGGCCGGACCGGAAGCAGATCGGATGGCCCGGGAATTCGGTCTGCGCAGTGAACCGAACGCCTGGTTTGTGAGTCCCCGGGAAACAGTCCGCCATGCCGAGATAGCCGGCGAGCGGACAACGTACCATACGAGCCAGCCATTTTACGGCCGCACAGGCCCGCGTGGAACGGTGGGGGCGGTAGCCCGCGATGCCAGCGGCCATCTGGCGGCGGCAACCTCGACGGGAGGAACCCCTTTTCGGCCGGAAGGGCGCATAGGCGATACACCGCTGCCCGGATGCGGCTTTTTTGCTGGCGATGGTGCCGCCGCCAGTGCAACCGGTTGGGGAGAGGCCATTTCGGCATCCCTGCTGTGCGGCCGGGCCGTCCTGGATGGGCGGCTGGCTGCCGATGCAGCGCGCGGTCAGATCCAGGACATGTACACGCGTGTAGCCGCGCCGGGCGGAGCCGGTGCGACCGGTGGCTTGATCCTGCTTACGGCGCGCGCCGGCGGGGCAGTGGCCTGGTCCACGCCCCGCATGGCGCGCGCCGCATGGAGTGCTGAAGGGACATCGTTTTTGGTTGTAGATTGATGCGCATATCACCCCGATTGATTACTCTGACTGCATTGCTCACACACCCGTTCCTGTATTTTCGTTTTCATGCCAGCATCCTGTCGGTGGCCATCCTCTTCCTGCCGGGCTGCGCCCTGTTCTCGGGTGCCAGAATGCCTGACGAGGCCGCCCTGCGCGCCAGCATTCCAGCCCCGGAGCGGGAGTTTCGGGCGGCTTGGGTTGCGACGGTAGCCAATATTGACTGGCCCTCTGCTCCCGCGCTGTCAGTGGCCCAGCAGCAGGCCGAACTGCGGGGCGTGCTGGACCGGGCCGTTGCCATGGGGCTGAATGCCATTATTCTGCAGGTTCGCCCAACGGCCGACGCATTTTACAACAGTCCCCTCGAACCCTGGTCGTGGTATTTGACCGGCCAACAGGGCCAGTTTCCGTCACCTGTATACGATCCGCTGGCATTTGCCATCGACGAGGCGCACCGGCGCGGGCTCGAACTGCACGCCTGGTTCAACCCCTACAGGGCGTTGCATCCAACGGCCATGGACTCGTTGAGCGAACTCCACGTAACCCAGCGGCTACCCAGTGCAATCGTGTTGTACGGGGACCTGGTGTGGATGGACCCCGGAAACCATGCCGCGACCGAGCAATCGCTGGCCGTCATGCTCGACGTGGTGCGCCGCTACGATGTCGATGGCATTCATCTGGACGACTACTTTTATCCGTATCCGGTGAGTGACGAAGCGGGCGCGACGGTGGTCTTTCCCGATTCAACATCCTTTTCCCGCGATGTCGACGATGGGCTTACCCTCGCCGACTGGCGACGGCGAAACGTGGATACATTCATCCGGACGCTCTACGAGGAGGTGAAGGCCGCCAAACCGTGGGTGAAAGTGGGCATTTCCCCATTCGGTATCTGGCGGCCGGGGTATCCGGAGTCCATCAGGGGCTTCGACCAGTACGCAGGACTCTATGCAGATGCCAGGAAGTGGCTTCGCGAGGGCTGGGTTGACTATTTCACGCCGCAGCTGTACTGGTCAATGGACAGCGAGGGACAGAGCTACCCGAAACTGCTCGACTGGTGGATCGGGGAAAACGTCCATGCGCGCCATATCTGGCCGGGAAATTACACGAGCCGCGTCATTCTTGAGGGCAACGCCCATTGGGATCCACCGGAGATTGTACGGCAAATCCGGCATACGAGGTCTACGCCGGGCGCAACCGGAAATGTTCATTTTTCCATGCGCGCGCTGATGCCGGCAGTGCATGGAATGGGGCGTGCAGTGGCCGGGGAATATGCCCGCCCGGCGCTCATTCCGGCCAGTCCGTGGCTGGGCGGGAGGCCGCCGGATGCCCCCGTCCTCATACTGACGTCGACCGACATTGCCATTGTGCCGCAGGGTGATGAGTTGCCGCGTTGGTGGTCCGTGCACTGGTTCGATGGGCGGAACTGGAAATTCGAGGTGGTCCCTGCCTGGCAGCAGCGCCTGGATGTGCCCCTCGGAATGAAGCCGAAATATCTTGCCGTGCGCGCCGTGTCCCGCACGGCCGTCGCATCGACACCGACACTGCTCCGGATAGATGACTGATTCTTTTATACTTCGCCTCCTTGCACTGCTGTTTCTGGCCGGTTGTGCTTCCACCGATGCCACGCGCGAGGCGGACGCGCCCCACGACCGGTTCACATCGCACCTCGGACAGGTGCTCACGGAATGCTCCTGGTGTCACGATAATGCCGGGCTGGATTCGTTGGTTATTGATCCTGCGGCCCGGCGTCTTGAGGTGCACTTCAACGCGGCCTTCGCCCAGGTTCCGTTTCGGGACAGCACGCTGCAGGCGTTCGAGCGGGCCGTGCTCAGCGGCGTTCCGGCCGATTTTGATTCCTGGAGCGTCGACCTGCTGAGCCTCGGCGCGCCGCTCGGCCGCCTCGTTCCGAACCTTTTCACGGAGACGCTCGACGCAGCGAAGCGACCAGCCAGCGTCGATACTCGGCGCACGCTGGTCGATCCGGTGAACAGTCCGTGGCGGAGCGGTGCGCTCCGGGGGCGCCATATTGCCGTCTGGCCCAGCCACGGGTGGTACTGGGAGGGGGGGCTGGAGCGGTGGGAGTGGCAACGGGCGCGCCTGTTCCAGACCGTCGAAGACCTGCTGCCCTTTGCCATCGTCGTGCCCTACCTGGCACCCATGCTGGAGCGGGCGGGTGCCCACGTGTACATGCCCCGGGAACGCGACATGCAGACACGCGAAGTCGTTGTAGACAACGATGGTGCTTCCGACAGCCTGTCGCGCTACCTGGAGGTCGGGCCGAAGGATGCCACCTGGGGGGCCGGCCGAAGCAGTGGCTTCGCACACCGCGACCGTTGGCAGACCGGTACGAACCCGTTTGAGCAGGGGACCTACCGTGTTGCGGAGTCAACCCGTGAGCCGACATCGGAAATTGCCTGGATCCCGAATATCCCCGGCGCGGGCGCCTATGCCGTATATGTGTCGTGGGCACGGCTCGATGCCGCGGCCTCCGATGCGGAGTACGTCGTGCACCATACAGGGGGCGAGACGGCGTTCCGTGTGGATCAACGCATGGGAGGTGGCACCTGGGTCTACCTGGGGACCTTCCAGTTTGATGCGGGCGTTTCGGCCGGGCGCGGAGCCGTCCGGCTGAGCAACCGGAGCGGCCAGGAGGGCAGACGCATATCGGCCGATGCCGTTCGGTTCGGCGGCGGAATGGGCAACGTGGAGCGGGGTGGACAGGTGAGCGGCCGGCCGCGCTTCACGGAGGGTGCCCGCTATTACATGCAGTATGCCGGCATGCCCGCCGATCTGGTCTACAACGTGACCGAGTCGACAAATGACTATGTGGACGACTACCGGGGGCGGGCCGAATGGGTGAACTATCTGCGCGGCCGGCCCGATGGACCCAACAAGAACAGGCTGGCCGGTGGTCTGGGCATACCCGTCGACCTGTCGCTGGCATTTCATACCGATGCGGGGGTCACACAGACTGACTCAACCATTGGAACGCTCATGATCTACTCTTCGACGGGCATGCTCGGTGAGCGAACATTTCCTCGAGGCATGTCCCGCTTTGCGAACCGGGACCTGGCAGACATCATGCAGACCCAGATTGTGGATGACATCCGGGCGCTCTACGATACGTCCTGGACCCGGCGCGATATCTGGGACCGGGACTACAGCGAGGCCGTGCGGCCGAATGTACCCGGTGTTTTGCTCGAACTGCTTTCGCATCAGAATTTCGCCGACATGCGTTTCGCGCTCGATCCGCGGTTCCGGCACGACGTGGCGCGCTCGGTGTACAAGGCCATGGTTCGCTTCCTGGCGGGTCAGTACGGAGAAACGCCGGTGATTGCCCCGCTTGCGCCGGATCATGTGTCTGCCGTCTGGACCACGGAAGGAGCGCTTGAATTGTCGTGGCAGGGACGTGAGGACCCACTGGAGCCCACAGCCGCTCCCTCAGCATACGTCGTCTACATGCGCCGGGCCAGCGGAGGATATGACAACGGGCGCCTGGTTCAGGGCGGCAGAGCCGTATTCAGAACGCTTGAGCGCGGGGAGGTATACGGCTTTCGGGTATCGGCCGTGAACGATGGGGGAGAGAGCCTCCCATCGGAAGAGGTTTCGGCTGCCTTTGCAGGCCCGGATGCGCCGTCCATGCTGGTGGTCTCGGCGTTTGACCGCCTCGCGGCGCCCGCATCTCTCAGTGAAAACGGATTTCGCGGGTTCGGCTACGCACGGGATGAGGGGGTAGCCGACGGCTGGGATCCGGCGTTTGTGGGCCATCAGTACGATTTTGATCCCGATTCCCCATGGCGGGATGACGATTCCCCGGGCCACGGCGCCAGCTATGCCACGTGGGAAGCGACACCGACGGTGGGAAATACGTTCGACTATGGCGCCGTACATGCGCGTGCGGCAGTGGCGGCCGGGTGGAACGTGTCGACGGTGAGTGACGAGCAGTTCGGATCGGACTTCGGGGCAGGTGCCCTTGTTGCGGCCGGACGGGACCGATTTGACGTCGTGAACGTGGTGCTTGGGGAAGAGAAGCGGACCGATGGCCCGGGGCATCGTGCGACCATGTACGAGGCGCTGCCAGCGGGCATGAGAGAGGCCCTGTCGTTGGCCCGGGACGCGGGCTCCTCGCTGCTGTTGTCCGGGGCACATGTCGCGACGGACAGTGCAGGTCCCCGCGCCGACAGTCTTTCGCGCGACTGGGCCGAGAAGGAGCTCTCCTTCCGATGGCGAACCGATCATGCGTCCGAACGGGGAAGGGTGAACCTGCTGCCGGACGCGCTGGGAGACGCCACGGCGGCAGGTGGAGCAGCCGAATTGGCTGGCGGCGTTCTATTCAATACGGAGTACGGTCAGACAGTGTACAGGGTGGAAAGCCCCGATGCGCTTGAGCCCGTGCAGGCCGCCGAGACCCTCATGCGCTACGCCGACAACAACATGAGCGCAGCCATTGGACGCTCGGGGCCACAAGGCGTCGTGGTGCTTGGGTTTCCGTTTGAGACCGTCCACGGGGAGGATGTGCGGCGCGAACTCATGAAAACTCTTTTGACGTATCTGTACCCATGACCAACACCCATGAGTCTCGGCCATGACTGAGACGTCTGCATCGACCCTTAAAGAGCGCCGAAAGGCGTGGGCGTGGATTCCATCGCTCTACTTTGCAGAAGGCATCCCGTATGTGCTCGTCATGACGGTCTCCGTTGTGATGTACAAGCGGCTGGACATTTCCAACGCGGATATCGCGCTCTACACGAGTTGGCTCTACCTGCCCTGGGTTATCAAGCCACTCTGGAGCCCGATCGTAGACCTTTTTGGAACGAAGCGCGCCTGGATCACCGGCATGCAACTGCTCGTTGGCGCGGCGCTGGCCGGCGTTGCCTTCACGATTCCCATGGATGCCTTTTTCCAGTGGTCCCTGGCGGCCCTCTGGCTCGTCGCCTTCAGCAGCGCGACGCATGACATTGCCGCCGATGGGTTCTACATGCTGGCCATGGACGATGCAAACCAGTCGTGGTTCGTCGGCATCCGGTCCACGTTCTACCGGCTGGCCATGATCACCGGGCAGGGGCTTCTGGTGGTGCTGGCGGGCTGGCTGGAAGTCCGCCAGGAATCGGTTCAGGCGGCCTGGGCAACCACATTTGGCATCGTGGCCGCAGGCTTTCTGCTTCTCATGGCCTGGCACCGGTTCCTGCTGCCCAGACCGGCTCTGGACGGTCCCACAGCCCAGGCATCGGGCGCTGCCATCCTTTCCGAATTCATGGCGACCTTCGTGTCGTTTTTCAGGAAACCCAAAATCGGAGTCATCCTCGCGTTTCTGCTGCTATACCGCTTTGCCGAGGCCCAACTGGCCAAGATGGCCGCTCCGTTCCTTCTGGATCCGGTGGATGCGGGCGGGCTGGCGCTCTCGACCGCCCAGGTCGGATTTGTGTACGGGACGGTGGGCGTGCTGGCGCTGACGTTCGGAGGTATTCTGGGTGGGATTGTGGTGGCGCGGAAGGGGCTCAAATACTGGCTCTGGTGGATGGCCGTTGCCATCAACGTGCCCAATGCCGTGTACATTTTCCTGTCGTGGTCCGTGCCAGCATCGCTCCTCGTGGTCAATGCGGCCGTGGCCGTGGAGCAGTTCGGCTACGGGTTCGGGTTTACCGCCTACATGATGTACATGATTTATGTGGCGGATGGGCCCCATAAGACAGCACACTTCGCGCTATGTACCGGCTTCATGGCACTTGGCATGATGCTCCCCGGCATGGTATCTGGCTGGGTACAGGAAACGTTGGGCTACAACCTCTTCTTCGTGTACGTGTTGCTGGCTACGATCCCCGGTTTTTTGGTCACTGCATTCATTCCGCTCCGCGCATCCTTTGGGCGCGGGGAGCAGGGACATGGCGTCAGTTGACACTGCCGGGCATCGCGCTGTAGCTGACCGGGATGCCGTTTACCAACCGACGCGGCGGTCTGTACTACCCGCGTCACGATCTGTAGTACGACCCCATGCCGAATGGGCATCCAGGACACGGCCTGATTTTTTTTCTTGAGTAACCGGTTTTCCGTCCGATACCGGTTGTGAAGGCGCGCCAGGGGCCGGCAGAGCGGCAAGAGCCGGTTCTGCCAAAACCGAGTCCGTAGAGATCCGGACCAGTCGACTTCCCGGGTAATAGAACGCCAGAATGTCCTGGTGGGTTTGCCCGTCAAGGGCACGCCCGTGGGCACCCCACTGGCTGAGGCCTACGCCATGGCCGAAACCCCGGCCATCAAGACGGTACGTCCGTCCCCGGTCATCGAGAGAAAAAAATGTACTGCGTGCCGATTTCGGGCCGTAGGCAGACGCCAGAACCGCACGGAACGCGGTGCCGCTGATTACACGGTCTCCCGCTCCCCTGGCTCGGAGTTCGACGCTCCGCACCCGTCCGTCCCGAGCCGTGTCGAGCACACGAACTTCCTGTATGGTCGCTCCGTAGCGCTGGGACAACAGATCGTGCAATACCTTTTTGTCCACATCGAACTTCCATTCGGAGTTCGGAGATACGGCGTCGAAAGGATCTTTCCGGGCCGCCAAATAGGGCCGGGAAGGCGTATCCCAGACACTGGTGTTGCTGGCCGTATATCCACCATTTGAGGACGAATAAACCGCCTCAACCAGTTCGTCGTCGTGCATGAGCACGTAGCCTGCTGTGTCGTTGGCCGCCTTGCGTGCTGCGGGCGTAATGGACGACTGTCCCCGGTACACCTGGCTGCGCTCATCGTCCTGCAAAACTCTGCCAGATTGCATCACAGCCAGCGCGTAGGTCCTGGCCACGATGGCCATGGCACGCGCACCCTCTGTGTCGTTGAGGCCATATTCAGCAGAAACGACCGCGGCCACATACTCCTCCACTGGGACGATGTTGGTAATCCCGGAGCGTCCTGTTTGTGGGTGTATCCGGATATCCAGTGAGCCGGTGTAGGTGTTGACACCCACTCGAAAGGCCTGTCCTGGCTCCGTCGTGAGCGTGAACGAGCGGCCGCGAACCGACTCCCGGCCCCAAGTAACGTGGAGATCCTTCCCGCTGCTCGTGGTCGTGAGGGTGGCTCCAGACGGAAGGCGAGTGCCTTCGCCCGTGTCCATGTTGACGAGCACGGCGCCGGTCGGAGGTACCATAACACGCGTAGCGCCTGTTTCCTGTGAGAGCACCACACGTACGTGTGTTTGATCTGTCACCTGTGCATGAAGCGGTCCGGACAGCACCGAAAGCTGAGCAGCGATGAGCATCAGGACCAGAAGGGTCGGCCGGAAAGGGGAGGACGTGGAGCGCAGTGCTGGCATGGGAGCGTTGTTGGTTTCTGTCTCCGGTATCGACAATCGCCACCCGTGATTTAAGTAATGCTGAACCGCGCCGATCCGGGCGTGACTCGTGTTGGTAACCGGCAGCCTGGCCACAAAGTTGGACCATTCAGCACGAGCAGGGCACGGCTCAGCCCAACCCGGTAACCATTCAGATCCGATACGGCAATTTTTCTGCTGGAGCCCGTAACAAATCCCGGCACATGTTCATCCTATTGACGGGTGAGCTACTGTGGCATCTCTGAGAAGGGTAAACCACAACGGTAGCTGCAAAGAGACCTCCGGTGAAGTGGGTGCACCGGAGGTCTCGCTTTTTATGTGCCACTCCAGCAACTATTTCTGACAGTCCTCTATTCAGGCCCGTACCATATCCAGCAGGTGCCCCAGTTCGTCCCTGAGCGAGCGTCTATCTACAATCCGGTCGATGAACCCCTTTTCGACCAGGAATTCAGAGGTCTGAAACCCAGCAGGGAGGTCCTGCCCCATGGTTTCGCGAATGACGCGGGGACCTGCGAAACCGATGAGGGCTCCAGGCTCGGCCAGATGCAGGTCACCCAGCATGGCAAACGAAGCGGTTACGCCACCGGTTGTCGGGTTGGTAAGCAGCACGATGAAGGGCAGGCCCGCGTCGTCGAGTTTCGCCAGATGTGCACTTGTCTTGGCCATCTGCATGAGCGAAAGCGCTCCTTCCATCATACGGGCACCTCCACTCTGACTGATGACGAGTACGGGCCACTTGTTTTCGTAACCCCGTTTGATGGTGCGGGTAATGATCTCCCCAACGACCGACCCCATGCTGCCACCGATGAATCCGAAATCCATGGCAGCAACGGATGTCTGGTGGCCATGGATTTTTCCTGCCGCGGCGCGTGCGGCGTCGATGAGACCGGTCTTTTCCCGCGTCTGCGTCAGGCGATCTGCGTACTTTTTTCTGTCGGTGAAGAGGAGGGGGTCGGTGGGTGTCAGGTTCTGATCGAACAGTTCGTACTCCTGGTCATCAAACAACAGGTCAAAATAGCCAAGGCTGGACATTTTGAAGTGGTACGTGCACTTGGGGCAGACGCGGTGATTTCGTTCAATCTCGCGGCGGTTCATGGTTTCCGAGCAACCCGAGCATTTGACCCATTGGCCGTCGGGGACCTCGATCTGCTGGCTGGTTTTGGTCTTGATACCGGCCGATTTTCGAATGAACCAGGACATATGACCTCGTAGATGATCGTGTTCTCAGGAACCGCCAAACGGCAGCCTGTCAAAAATACTGCCGGTGCGCGGGCGTGCTGCCACGTCTTTCAGATAATACGGCTCGAACGTGGATGCTTCTTCCTGAAGGTACGCATGAGGATTTTTCTGCACGAGTCGGGCCGCCCATGTGGCGGTTGCGCCAGCCTGCGTTTCAAGCAGGGTTCGTGATCCGAGATGACGAGACAGCCAGGATACAACGTCCGCATCGGGGACTACCGCATCGGGTCCAACGCTCTCGGGCCAAGCCAGCGCACCGGTTTTGTCTGAAACCATCTGGTATGCGCCCATGTACCACTCGCCCTTACGGGCAGGAAAGCGGGGTACGATCGTGACCGCTGTATCGACCGAAAACTGACCAGGCGGCCTGCTGCTCCAGGCGGCGAACGCCATTACTTCGAGCGTGGAAACCGCGTACAGCGGTACACTGAGCGCCAGGCACAGGCCTTTGGCCGATGCCAGTCCGATCCGGAGTCCCGTATAGGAGCCAGGGCCGGCGACAACAACGATTCCGTCCACGCGCCCCCTTTCCATGCGGCCCAGCAATTCTGCAGCAAAAGGTGCGACCAGCTTTGCGTGTGAGCGCGTTGCGTCCGATCTGCGCTCCTCGACGTGCTGGCCGTCAAGAAGCGCCACGGAGCAGGCGTCCCGGGATGTGTCAATGGAAAGAAACATGAGCCGTCTCCAAATCCTTACCTGGCCCCCCAGGTTCCCAAGTCGGAGAAACCCCTACAGTGCATGTGAGGCGCTCCAGAGTTGACTTAATGGAGAGTGCGCGTATTTTATCAGCCCGCAAACCGGATCGCCAATCAGACCGTCAGGTGATTATGAAAGTATATGATGCAGATCACATCAGAAACGTGGCCCTTGTGGGGCACCAGGGCAGTGGAAAGACCATGCTCGCCGAATCCATGCTGTATGCCGCCGGTGCGTTGAAGCGCATGGGCAGTATAGAGGAGGGGACCACGATCAGCGACTATCATGCAAGCGAGAAGGAACGCGGCATGTCGGTGTTCGCCTCATTCCTGCATGTCGAGTACCTGGGTAAAAAAATCAATGTGATGGACACGCCGGGGTACCCGGATTTCGTGAGTGAGGTTGCCGCTTCTCTTCATGTCACAGACTCCGCCCTTTTTGTGATCAATGCTGGGGAAGGTGTACAGGTGGGTACGGAGCTCGCCTGGCGCTCCGCTGTACGGCAGAACACGCCCTCCATGTTTGTGATCAATCATCTGGACAAGCCCGATGTGAGCTTTCGGGACGTCATAGGGCAGATCAAAGATCGATTTGGTCGCGGGGCTACTGTGGTCCAGATCCCGGGGGGATCCGGTAGCCGATCCATCATCGATGTATTGATCATGAAGCAGATCCTGTTCGATGACCAGGGGAAGATGACGTTGTCCGCCATTGATGATGCGTTCGCGGACGAGGCGGAGCAGCTCCACAACGAGTTGGTGGAAAACATTGCGGAGAATGATGAGAGCCTGATGGACCTGTATTTCGAGAAGGGAACGCTGACGGAGGAGGAAATGCGGGTGGGTTTGCGGGAGGCCATGATCCGGCACCAGTTGTTTCCCATATTCCTGACCAGTGCCACGAAGAACATCGGAGTTTCGCGCCTGATGGAATTCGTCGGAAACGTGTGCCCCACTCCCAACCAGATGCCGCCAGCTCCGCTGGCCAGTGGCGGAGCCATTATGCCGGACTCGGCGGGAGAACCCATCGCGCTCATTTATCATACGATGTCGGAAGCCCATGTCGGCGACTACTCGTTTTTCCGGATTTACTCCGGAACTCTCGAGACCGGGATGGATCTGGTAAACGCCGCGACGGGCGTGACCGAGCGGCTCGGGCAAATCTTCACCATCAACGGCCACGACCGGGATCCGGTGGAGCGGATGTATGCCGGAGACCTCGGGGCGCTGGTCAAGCTCAAGAACACGCACACGAACAATACCCTGCATCTGAAAGGAAGCAGTGCGGTCATGGAGCCTTTCGAAATCCCCTCGCCGAGATATTCAGCGGCCGTGGTGACGGTCAAGGAGGGCGAGGAAGACAGGCTGGCGGCCGGGTTGCACCAGTTGCACGAGGAAGACCCGTCGCTACAGATAATCCACGACCAACTTCTGAGCCAGCTCGTCTTGAGTGGGCAGGGAGAAATGCATCTGGAAATAGCAAAATACAGGCTGAAGAACCGGTTCAGCGTGGAAGTGGAATTCATCCGCCCCAAGGTGGCCTACAGGGAGACTATTCAGCAGCAGGCCCGTGCGAAATATCGTCACAAGAAGCAGACCGGAGGAGCCGGGCAGTTCGCGGACATTTCCATGCTGGTCGAGCCCCTCAATGGGGACTTCGTGCCGCCAGATGACATCAAGGTCCGGGGCGAACACACGGAGACCACCGCCTGGGGTTCTACCGTCCACTTTGTAGATGCCATCGTGGGCGGTGTCATCGACATGCGGCGATTTTTCGGCGCCATCCAGAAAGGGGTCATGGAGGCTTGCCAACGCGGACCCGTGGCCGGTTACCCGGTAGGCGATGTCCGCGTGGTGGTTCATGATGGCGGTATGCACCCCGTCGACTCGAACGAGGCGGCCTTCAAGTCGGCTGCCCGCGTATGCTTCCGGGATGCGTTCCGGCAGGCACGCGCGGTCATGTTGGAGCCGGTACACCACCTCGAGGTGCTGATTCCCGATGCGTACACGGGAGATGTCATGGGAGACCTGAATACGCGTCGGGCACGCATTCAGGGTATCGAAACCGAGGGTCCCTTCCAGAAGGTCATCGCCGATGCCCCGGAGGCCGAACTCCATCGGTACTCCACTTCGCTGAGGTCCATGACCCAGGGTAGGGGGCTGCATCGATCCGAGTTTACTGGATATGAGCCCATGCCGCGGCATGTTCAGGAGGAGATTGCCTCGGAGGCGGTCGAGGATGAAGAGTAGGTCTGCGCGTGTCGCGTAAAGAAATACTTCGGGGCGTTTACGAAGAAAACAGGCGCATACAGGAAGACGGCAAGGGCGCGCCGACCAGGGTACATGGGCAGCGTCGCGGCTTGGGGCCGGGGGGGGTGGCCGCTGTGGTTGCGCTCGTTATTGTCGCGGGTCTGGTATTCTGGAGTGACGCATCCCGCCGGATAGACACAGACACGGTCTCGATGTCGACGTCTCCGGGAGCTGGCTTCGAAATGGCCATACCGGACGACTCCATGCTTCGAGAGTTGAATTTGCCTGTGGGTACGTCGTTCGAGGAATTGACCAGTTCAGCCGTACCCATCGCCGACCTTTTTGACCTCGGTGTGCGCACTATTGTGATCGATGCGGGGCACGGCGGAGTCGACGGGGGGGCGCAGTCCGTTGTGGGACTCCAGGAAAAGGATATCACCCTCGATGTGGCCACACGACTGTCCAGGCGTTTGCAGAGATACAGGGTGTACGACGTACTGATGACACGGGAAACGGACTCCTCGTTGTCCCTGCGGGAGCGTGTTCTCTATTCGAACGACAACGGAGCAGATATCTTCGTCTCCATTCATGTGAACTGGTTTCCATCGGATTCGGTCTATGCACTGGAAACGTATTATTTTGGGGGCCAGGCCGATGCGCTGACGCTGAAGCTGGCGGAACGTGAAAACCGCAATTCGGACTATACGGTGGCGGAATTCAACCGCCTCGTGAGTGGTATGTCAGACCGCATCAAAGGGGAGGAGTCACGTCGTCTTGCGCTCGCTGTGCAGCGAAGTATGATTCGGAATACCCGATTGGAAACGGGGCCGGTGGATAACTGGGGAATCAAATCAGGTCCTTTCGTAGTGCTTGTTGGAACCGATGCCCCTGGCATCTTAGCTGAAATTGGTGTAATTAGTAATGGGCCGGAGGCGGCGCGTCTCGCAACCGTCGAATACCGGGAACGGTTGGCCCTGTATCTCGAAGAGGGAATCATCAACTATTTGAACCAAATGGCATCCAGCAAGTGATTATGGCTGCAGAAAAGAAGACTACTAAAAAAAAGGCGTCGTCCAATGTCCTGTACATCGGTATGGATCTCGGTACATCCCGAAGTGCCGTCGTTGCCAGTAGCGGCAAGAGGGACTGGGTCCATAGCTATGTGGGTTGGCCGAAGGATTTCGTGGCCCGGAAGCATCTGGGAAAAGATGTGCTGTTCGGGGAAGAAGCTCTTTCGAATCGGTTATCGGTGCATTTGTCGCGACCGCTGGAGCAGGGAGTAATCCGGGATGGCACGGTGCGCGACGAAGATGCCGTCCGGGAATTGGTGCATTACCTGATTGAGGCTGCTGCGCCAGGAGATTCGACGGAGGTGTACGCCGCTGTAGGCGTACCTGCCGAGGCCCTGCGAGTCAACAAAATGGCCATCAGGGACGCGGTCAAGGAGTATGCCGATCGGCTCATGGTGGTGTCGGAGCCCTTTGCCATTGCGTACGGAATCGGTATCCTGAATAATGCGCTTGTCATTGACATTGGTGCTGGAACCATGGATTTCTGCATCATGCACGGTACCATGCCGACGGAAGATGATCAGCGCACGCTGACTGTCGCGGGCGACTACATTGACCGGCACCTCCTTGACGTGCTATCTGAAAAGTACCCGAATGCCCGTTTCTCAGAACCGTTGGTCCGCCAGGCAAAGGAGCAGGGGGCGTTTGTGGGCAGTGGAAAAAACAGGGTCAAGGTCAAAGTCCCGGTAGACGGGGTAACGACTGAGCTTGACATCACTCCCGAAATGCAGCGGGTGTGCGCCAGTATTGTTCCGGTGATGACAGAAGCCATGATGGATCTGATCTCTGAATACGAGCCTGATTTCCAGGATGAGGTCAAGCAGAATATTTACCTGGCAGGTGGCGGCAGTCAGATTCATGGACTCGACAAGGCATTGGTCGATGCACTCAAAGACTATGGTACCCTGAACGTGAAGGTGATCGACGATCCTCTGTACGCGGGTGCGGAAGGTGCGCTGGCTCTGGCCCAGGACATGCCCGACGAATACTGGGAGGACATGTGACGGGGTTCGCGAACAGAAAAAGCCCCGCCGGGTACTCCCAGCGGGGCTTCGTGGCGCGGGAGAGACTTGAACTCTCGACCTCCGGGTTATGAATCCGACGCTCTAACCACCTGAGCTACCGCGCCTTACCAAGGCCGAAAATACGGTGGTGCGGATCGCGGATCAACGCCCGACCAGAATCAGGGTTCTTTCTTAATTACAGTTTATATGGGCTGGGATAGAGTTATTGGACAGGAGCGGGTCAAGCACATGCTTGCGAGCGCCATAGCCTCGGATCGGGTGGCACATGCGTGGTTGTTTTACGGTCCGGCGGGGTCGGGTAAACGGGCAGCCGCCCTCGCGTTCGCGCAGGCACTGCAGTGCAGGGAGCGTTTCGATGGTACCGTCTGTGGTGCGTGTCCCGGGTGTCACAAAGTGCCCCGCATGGTGCATCCCGACGTGCATATCCTCATTCCGCATGCAAACGATGCGGTACTGCAGGAATTGGGAGCCCGGGTGGCACTTTTGGCCGAGTCGCCTTATGCGGTGATTGACTACACCCGTCGTCCGAGTCTGGATGGGGCAGGCGGTGCGAGCAACAAACAGGTGTCGTATCTGCTCGGCCAGGTGCAGGAAGAGTTGCGTGCTCCCATGAGCTACAGACCTGTTGAGGGTTCGTGGCGCATTGCCATCCTTACACATGCACAATCCATGCGAACGGAAAGCGCCAATGCATTCCTGAAATTATTGGAGGAGCCGGGCAAAAACACCGTTTTTATTCTACTGGCCGAGCGTCTGGATCAGGTGCTGCCGACGATCATGAGTCGGTGCCAGCAGGTGCGCTTTACGCCGCTGGATGCGGTTGAGATAGCTGAGGGCCTTGAGCGGGAGGGGCTGGCCCCACCGGACATGGCTGCGGTCCTTGCCCGTATGGCCGATGGATCGTATGAGCAGGCGCGTGAACTGGCCATGAGCACAGAACTGAGGAGTTCGCGGGATTTTGTGCTGGATTTCCTGCGGCACGCCTTCAAGGCTTCTGGCGATGACATGATGACACGGGTAGATGAGCTGGCTGCACAAGGACGGGAGTCCATCAAATTCCACCTGCTTGTTCTGCTCGGTCTCATCCGGGACCTGTTATTGTTCACCGAAGCGGGGAAGGATGCTCCGATCGTCAACCTGGATTGGCAGGAGGTGCTCACGAAGTTCGCAGCGGGCCTTCCGCATGCGCGACTCGATACGATGGCCGAGGCCGTCGAGCACACCATGTACATGGTAGAGCGGAACGTAAACCAGAGGACCGCTCTCGCACACCTGGCGACAACCCTGAGCAGATCAATGCGCGGAGACATTCAGGTGGAGGCGATACCCCGTCTCAGGTGATAACGGTCCATGATGGCATGTGCGTAATCCACGTATCGGTCCAAACTGCTTTCGCGCGAGAAGAACGTGCTCCGGTGAACGGCATTCCGGCTCCATGTGGCTACAGCCGTAGAGAGATCTGGTCGAGCGCCCCACACCACGTCAAAGTTCAAATCGTTCCAGGACACGTGCGGTCCGAGTGCATGCGAGCGTACCTCTGATCCGAGAGGGCCATCGGGATCGCACACGGCGAGGATGGGAGCACCGGAGGACACGGCCGGGATGAGCTTCGAAGGAAGGAATGCATGTCCTGCACCGCGGCGCTCGGTAATCACGTAGAAATCGCACCAGGACAGCCACTCGGCCAGTTGTTCTTCAGAGGTGAGCGGCATGAGCAGGAAGCGGGAATCGGCGACGTGGTCCAGCCAGGTTCGGAGCTCATCTACGCGCGCTCCGCCAGCATGAATTCGAAATATGAACTCCTCTCGCCTCTCGTGAAGAGCCATGCAAAACGTGAGCAGATCCTGTTTTGCACCCAGGTTGCCTGAGTACAGTAAACGGAGAGGCGTGTGTGTGTTCACTCTGTTTCGAAGCACCTTCGACAGATGGCGGGTCATGTCTGCATGGAGCCAGTTGGGTAGGCACGCGACACGCCTGGGTCCTCGCGGAATGCTCTTGAGAGCCGTCACCATGGACTCGGAGATACTTGACCAGGCATGAGCCCGTCGAAACAGCCCATTCTGGATCCACAGCATGAACCGTGCCGATGGACCGGCCAGTCCACCTGCGACAGCGGCCTGAGCCGAGAGATCCTGGACATTGAGCCACAGAGGAGCACGAACGAGCCGGGATGCCACGATGCCGTAGGCCACCGAACCAATCAATGGGCAGAACGCCATGACCAGGTCGTACTCTCCTTTCGAGGGCCGTCTTCGAAGCAGTGACAGGAAAAACGATGCCTCGTGCAGAAGACGCTGGGACAGACTGTTGGGGTCAGGCGGGATATATAACCCGTGCCGTTCAATATGGACTCCGTGCTCCCGACTGTCCCGGATCGTGATCCCGTTGTGGCCGGAATTGTCCCGCCATTCGGGATAATAGGAAATGGCACACTTCACGGTCACGTCCCATCCTCGCTCTACGAACCCCTCACACAGGTCGGTAAAAAGAATGCCGCCTCCAAGGTCGGGCTTGAAAACATTGACTATGACAAGGAGACGCGGTTTCAATGTCTTGTTCAATGTCTTGCGATCAGGCAAAGCAGGCGATGAGTGTAAAGAAAAAAGCACAGCCGCGAGGCGGCTGTGCTGATTCTTTCCAGTACGCAGCCGGTTGAGCGACCAACCGGTACTGGTTCGGAGCGGATGTAGCCAAGGCTACAGGAGTTGAAACACCATGAGAACAATCAGGCCTACGACGCCCGCTCCAAACGTCATCGTTCTGATCGCACGATCGACGGGATTACGCATAAGGGCGTGGCTGTATGGTTCGGTAGGACGGCGAGACACGCGGAAAGTACGAAGCGTGCTCCCGGAGTAAAACGAATCAGGACGCAAAAGAATGCACATATGTTAAATTCATCATATGTTCACATAAGCGATTGGTTATGATCCGTTTTACCACTCATTCTCGTCTTTCATGGTCATATGCTCGACTGGAACGGGATAGTTCTTCGAAAAACACGCATCGCAATAGCCCAACTTCGATTCGTTGGCGGCACGTACAGCCCGCATCATGCCGTCAATGGTCAGGTAGGCAAGCGTATCCACCTCCAGCCACGTTGCCATGGCTTCAATGTCTCCGTCAAACCGATTGGCCAGAAGCTCATCGTGCGTCGGGAAATCCATGCCATAAAAGCAGGGAGATACTACAGGAGGTGAAGACACCCGGAAGTGAACCTCTCGTGCTCCCGCTGCCCGAACCATGCGTACCAGTTGTCGGGCGGTCGTTCCCCGAACAATGGAGTCGTCGACCATCACCACGATGCGGTCCTTCAGGACGCCTGCAACTGTGTTGAATTTGGTGCGGACACGTTGCTCCCTGGCTGCCTGACCCGGAGCGATGAAGGTGCGCCCCACATAGTGATTACGGATCAATCCGATCTCATACCGGCAGCGGTTACCGAGCTTCTCGCATTCACTCACATACCCGAGTGTTGCCGTATTGGACGAATCCGGAACGCTGATGACAATGGGACGCTCAGCATCGTCAGGCACACTTGGGACGGGAGCATCATGGGCTAATTCCTTGCCCAATTTGCGCCGGACTTTGTCTACCATCTCACCAAAAATCTTGGAATCAGGTCGGGAGAAATAGACATATTCAAAGACACACTGGCTGACTCCATGATTTCGGGCCAGGTGGATGGAGTGGAAATTTTCCGTGGCACATCCATTGTCGTCAATGACCAGGACTTCACCGGGTTCAATATCCCGCACGTACTTGGCACCGATCAGGTCAAAGGCACAGGTTTCCGATGCGACGCAGTATCCTGTATCGGACCCGGCAGGTCCGTCGAGCCGGCCAAGAGCCAAGGGTCGAAACCCGTTGGGGTCCCGAACAGCTATGAGCTCGTTGTCTGTCAGGATGACCAGAGAAAAAGCCCCCTCAAGTTGAGATACCGCATCCACGATCTTGTCAATCTGCTTGCGACGGGTGCTCTGCGCAATCAGATGAAGAATGAGCTCTGAATCGGATGTGCTCGAAAAAAGCGTGCCCCTTTCAATGAAGGAATTCCGTATTTCCCGAGCGTTCGAAATGTTGCCGTTGTGTGCCAGGGCCAGATTGCCGTCGCGGTAGTGAACGCGAAAGGGCTGAATGTTCGTGGCATTGTTGGATGCCCCTGAGGTGGAATAACGGTTGTGACCGATTCCGCTTGTACCGAAGAGCGTAGTCTCGAAAATGGAGGCATCAGCGAACACGTCAAGGACCAGTCCAGGGCCCTTGTGGGATGGCATGACCTTGCGGCCCCCTGCTTCATCGAACACACTTGTCACAATTCCTGCTGATTCCTGCCCTCTGTGCTGAAGTGCATGGAGTGAAAGGTAGATCTTGTGTGCGGCATCGGTGACATTGAACATGCCGGCAATGCCGCAGGAATCTTTGTGTTGGCGCATGCGACGGGATGGCAGGGAAGCAGGACGGCCGGGGTCTGGACTGGCCGCGTAGGTGTCTTCTACTGCGGAGCGTCAGTGTCGGTTTCTGAACGTTTCATGCGAACGCGGACAACCCGGTTGTTCTCGACCTCTTCAACCGTGAATTCCAGCTTGTCTTGTCGGAATGCATCGCCTGGGTTGGGTATTTCACCCGCCAGGTGAAACATCAGGCCTCCCAGAGTTTCGAAGTCAAACTGATCGGTATCCAAAGTGACACCGGCAATTTCGTTGATCTCGTCCAGGTCAATACGCGCGTCAAACACGTACTCCGTGTCTGAGAGTCGTTCGTACTGGTCGAATTCGCTTTCATCCTGCTCATCCCGGATATCTCCCACGATTTCTTCCAGAACGTCCTCGAGGGTAACAAGGCCCGCTGTTCCGCCGTATTCGTCCACTACCATGGCGACGTGGGTCTTTCGGGCCTGAAAATCGGACAGTAGATCGTCCAGCTTTTTGAAGAGGGGCACGAACACCGCAGGTCTTGCAATCCGGGTCCAGTCCACGTTCTCCCGGTCGGGGTGTTCAATTACCAGGCGCAGTACGTCTTTCGCATAGATGATGCCCAAAATGTTATCCAGGTGTCCTACGTACAACGGAATACGCGAGCGGCCACTCTGCCTGATGAGGGCGATGGCGTCCTGAACACTCGAGTCGGCAGGAAGGGCGACGACATCCAGACGGCTGACCATGATTTCGCGCACACTGGTCTCCCCGAATTCAACGATGGAGTGTATGAGTTCACGTTCCGTCTCCTCCAGATGTCCATGGGCTTCACCGATTTCCGCCATGGTTTTAAGATCGTCTGCAGAAAGCCGGTCCGCTGTGTGGTGAAATCGAGCATTGAAGGACTTCATGGTCCGCGCAAGCAGGATCGAGAGCGGGTACAATACCCGGTGCAGAATGAGCAGCAAGCCACTGATCCGTTTGGCGAATACCGCTGGACTGCGATTTGCCAGGAGCTTCGGCGTGATCTCCGAAACGACGAGCAGGACGAAAGTAAGTACGATGACCTCTACCAGAACGGTCACCCAGGGATTCCACCCATTGACTTGAGCCACACTGTGGGTCATAAGGGCAGCTACAATGGCGGCGCCGACATTGACCAGCGTGTTCAGGATCAGAATGGTGACCAGTACCGAGCGTGGTGTCTCGAGGAGGTGAAGTACGCGTAACGCAGCTGGTGACGGGTCTTCAGCCAGCTTCTCCCGGGATCGGCTGTCCAGAGAGAACAGCGCTACCTCAGAGCCCGAAAAGAGGGCAGAAAAAATGAGTAGACACGCGATTCCGATCAGACCAGCCACCATGGCTGCATCCGAAAGAATTACGGTGTCGGGGAATTCCTGTGCGATGTTCTTCGCAGCATCCAGCGTTCGGATCAGGAAGAACAAAGAAGGAGGTTCGTCGGGGTCCACGGTCAGGTTTTCAGAAGTACTGTTGCGTCACGATAACATAGACAAGGATGCCAGCGACGGCAACCGGGCACACAAATTTGACGAGGAAACCAAACGCGGAAGATGCTGGCAAACGATGCCCACTCGACTCGAGGGCTGTGATTACTGCGGGTATGCCCCACTTCCACCCGGCGAACACGCACACCATCAATGCCCCGATAGAGAGGGAATAGTTGCCCCAGATGATGTTCTGCAGGCTGAGAAAATCAATTCCAAGCCCCGGAAGACTGTAGAAGAAGGAGCCCTCTGTCTGGGATAGT
Source organism: Bacteroidota bacterium (assembly GCA_029262775.1). Classification (GTDB taxonomy): domain Bacteria; phylum Bacteroidota; class Rhodothermia; order Rhodothermales; family UBA10348; genus 1-14-0-65-60-17. The sequence goes on along the minus strand of JAJCYR010000091.1, from coordinate 96,336 downwards.
GCGCTGGGGACAGCCAGCGCAAAGCAGGCCGTGCCCAGAACAGTCACCGCCTTGGTACGGCTCCAGCCCTTTTCGTCCACAAAATAGGAAACGACCACCTCCAGCAGGGAGATAGTGGAAGTGAGTGCCGCAATGGCCAACAGTGCGTAGAAGGCGATCGCAAAAATCTGTCCTGCGGGTATCTGTGCAAACACGGTCGGCAGGACGACGAAGACCAGTCCGGGTCCCGCTGTGGGAGCCACTCCTGCCGAAAACAGGGCCGGAAAAATGATCAGACCGGCCAATAGCGCAATAGTCGTATCAAAAATGGCAACGATGATACCCGCCTGATGGATGTTCTCACCTTCAGGCATGTAGGAGCCGTAGGTGATCATGGCACCCATGCCCAATGACAGGCTGAAGAGTGCCTGTCCAAGCGCCGCGGCAACGACCCCAACGGTTATTTTGCTGAAATCGGCTGAAAAAATGTATGCGAGCCCTTCCGCTCCCCCTGGAAGCGTCATGGAGCGAATGGCCATGCCAATCAGCATAACCAGTAGGATGGGCATGAGGATCGTCGTAGCCTTCTCAATTCCTCCCGAAATGCCTCCCCGGACAATCATGGCTGTGATGGCCAGAAAAGTACCGGCAAGGAACACCATGAGTCCAGGATTACCAATCAGTGCTCCAAAGACAACACCACTCTGCTCGGCGGTGGTGACCCCGTTGAGCGCCCCAGTTACGGCCCCCCACAGGTAAGAGAGTGTCCAGCCGGCGATGACGGCGTAGAAGGACAGGATCACAAATCCAGTAAGGATGCCGAGCCCTCCGAGCCAGCGCCAGCGTGTGCCCGGTGCCAGCACGGCAAACGCGCCCACCGGGTTGCGCTCCGTCTTGCGCCCAATGGCCAGCTCAGACAATACGACCGGCACGCCAATCGCGAATACGAAGAACAGATAAATCAGGACGAAGGCACCGCCGCCATTCTCACCGGCCGTGTAAGGGAATCGCCAAATGTTGCCGAGGCCGATTGCCGATCCGGCAGCAGCCAGGATGAATCCCATTTTGCCGCTCCATTGACCGCGTGCTGCAGATGCCATGTGTTCTATACTCTTATGTGATGATTGGATCGGTCCAATAACCCCCACAATCCCAATAAAAGCAAGCGGGGCAGCGTGTTTTGACGCTGCCCCGCCTGTAGTCGCCATTGAGGTGCCTGCAGCACCCCATCATCCGTCAGAACGGCAAATCGTCGTCTGGCTCAAACGTGTAGTCATCGCCGGAATCTGCTGCGGCCGAAGGCGCGGCCGCCTTCGCAGCACCCGCCGGTTTGGACGACCGGGCAGCAGGGGCGCTGTCCGAGTAGCTGGCTCCGCTTTCGCCTCGGCCACTGAGCATCATCATCTCACGGGCCTTGACTTCGGTGACGTACTTCGTGTTGCCATCCTTGTCGTCATAGGATCGCGTTTGGAGTGAGCCCTCGAAATAGACCTGACTACCTTTGGTGAGATACTCATTGCAGATTTCTGCAAGGCGGCTCCAGGTGACCACACTGTGCCACTCGGTTCTTTCCACCCATTCTCCGGATGCATCCTTGTACGACTCGTTGGTGGCCAAACGCAGATTGCAGACGGCCGTGCCCGATCCCGTGTAACGTAGTTCGGGGTCCTGGCCCAGGTTGCCGACCAGAATGACTTTGTTTACTCCTCTTGCCATGATTTTTCTAACACCTCCCGTGTCTCTGAATTCCTTTGATAACTGTTTTCCCGTAATGACGGTCTATTCATAGAGCCGCAAATCCGTCAAACGTAACTTACCGAACGCAACAACCAAGGTTCGGCATGCCGGAAAAGATCTACGAGAAAAGTTTTCAAGAGTCGGCCGACGCCCTCGAGGCGTGGAATGACTTCGTTGCCATAGTACGGCAACTCCGCAGGGATTGCCCGTGGGACCGTGAGCAGACCCACGACAGTATCAAGCACCTGCTCATCGAGGAAGCCTATGAAACGCTCGAGGCCATTGATGACGAAGACTGGACCGGCCTGCGGAAGGAACTTGGGGACCTGTTATTGCACGTCGTCTTTCATGCCGTGATAGCCGCTGAGACAGGAACCTTCACTGTGAAAGATGTGATTGAGTCTGAAACGGAGAAACTGGTCCGGAGGCACCCCCACGTGTTCGGGGATGCGCACGTCGGAAGTGTCGATGATGTTCTCACGAACTGGGAGTCGATCAAGATCCGGGAGGGAGAGAAGAAATCGGTCATGGAGGGCGTTCCGAGGCAATTGCCAACGCTGCTCAGGGCGTTCCGGATGCAGGAAAAAGCGGCTGGCGTCGGTTTTGATTTTCCCACATTGGACGATTCATGGGATAAGGTGACCGAAGAACTGGCCGAGTTCAAGGAGGTCATCGCGGCAAATGGCCCCATGGTGCGAAAGGAGGAAGAACTGGGCGACCTGTTGTTCTCAATTGTCAATCACGTGCGCCAGGCCGGTATCAACCCGGAAAATGCCCTCTCCCGGACGAACGACAAATTCCTGCGCCGATTCCAGGGCGTGGAGCAGCGTCTGGGCACACAGGGAATTTCGATTGTCGATGCGACGCTCGAGCAGATGGACGCGCACTGGGACGCGATCAAGCGCGGCGACGGCTGACATGGAATGCGGTTGAATTCAGTTGTCCGCAGGTAGCACGTTCACGGGCGTATTGCGGCCTTCGTCCCGGTTCAGGAATTCCTCATAGAGTTCCGTCTGGCGGTTCGTAATGGGCACATTGAAGCCGTCAATGAAGAGGGCCGTAATGTGGGACTTCGGTTCAAAGGGGTCTCCGGTGGACACGAACAGGTTGGCCTTTTTCCCGACCTCGAGCGAGCCATAGTCATCATCAATACCCAACACTTCGGCAGCAGTCAACGTGACGGCACGCAGTGCTTCCTCCCGACCCATGCCATAGGTGGCGGCAAAGCCTGCATTGAATGGCAGATTCCGCACGTTCTCAGACTCCCCACTACGCAGCGCTACTTTTACACCGGCCTTGCTCATGAGTCCTGCGTTGGCATACGCTTTGTCGTACCGGTCCGAGTTACGTGAGGGTGTGGCGAGTACCGGTCCTGCAAAGACAGGAATTCCGGCTTCCGCAAGCTTGTCCGCCACACGCCAGCCTTCACTTACCCCGCTGAAAACAACATGCTCCAACTCGCGCGTTTTCACCCAGTCAATGGCGACTTCGATGTCTTCCGCTGCGTTCACCTTGATCATCAACGGCATGTCACCGGAGACTGCGTTTCGGAGCGCAGCCATTTCAGGTACGTATTCTGGTGTCTGCTTTCCTGACGGGTCCTGTTCCCACGAAGTGGCAATACGGTGGTAAAGTTCTGCCCGGTCCCAGATCTCGTTCAGCTTTTCCATGGCTTCGCGATACCGCTTTTCCGGATCGTCATCATCATCCTGCCTACCGAAAGAGAATCTGGGGGGGGACTTGCGTGGAAATTCAAGAATCATGAGGCGCACTCCGCCTGCCGTCATCTGTTCGGGGGTGTATCCATGCAGGTTGACCGCTGCGGCCATTCCGGGGAAAAGGCCTCCTGCCGGTTCGGAAACGACAGTGGTTACGCCGCTGACACGAGTAACGGGTATGGCGACCGCGTTCGGGTTGATGGCCGTCAGGGCGTCCATCTGGGGTGTCAAATCGCCAACTTCATTGGTGTCATTGGTTTCGCGAACCGACCCGATCTCGACGAGGCCGAGCTGCGTACCGGAATCGATCATACCCGGGTATACGTGCTGCCCGCCGGCGTCGATGACCTTGGCACCGGGCGGAATAGCTACATCACGGCCTATGGCTACTATGCGGTCCCCTTCGATGACAACGGTCCCCTGTTCCAGAACGCCGTCTGAGATCGTCTCTATGCGGGCATTTGTGATGGCATAGGTGCCCTGCCTGGCCCGATCAGTATCCTGGATCGTGTCCTGAGCCAGCAGGGAGGCCACTACGAGCAGAAGTGTCAATACGTTCATGGTTTTTCGTGGTATCCGGTTTCCTGTTCGATGAAGGTATCGAGATCGGCGCTCGGTGAAATCTGAAGGCGGACATCGTCCGGATCATTTTCGCGGTCGAAGTAGCGCACACCGTCCACATAGGTCTGCTCCGCGATGGCGTAAATACTCAGCGGGTGTGCGCTGAAGACAGCAAGGTCGGCATCTTTACCAATTTCAATGGAGCCGACGCGTTCCGCAATGCCCAGTTGCCTGGCAGGGTTGATGGTAATCAGGGCCAAGGCCTCGGCGTCCGTCAAATCTCCATAGCGCTGGCTCTTGGCCGCCTCATGGTAAAGGTGCCGGTTGAGCTCAGCCGAATCGGAATTGATGGATGTTACCACGCCATTACGCGTCAGGATGGCAGCGTTATGTGCGGTCGAGTAGTAGACCTCGAACTTGTAGGACCACCAATCCGAAAAGACAGATGCCATGGCTCCATAGGCTGCCAGTTCCGGCGCCACTTTGAACGCCTCATTGGCGTGCTGGAAGGTGATTTTGTCAACGCCATAGTCACCCAGGACGCGGACCAGCATAAGGATTTCGTCGGCCCGGTAACTATGGCTGTGCACCAGGATGTCTCCGCGCAGGATATCGGCCATGGTTTCCAGACGCTCGTTATAGGCCGGCGGCACGGCGCGCGGATCCGCATCAGCCTCGTGGGCATCCCACGCTTCCATGTAACGCCTGCCTTCCTCAAATGCATTACGGAGCACCTGCTCAACACCCATGCGCGTGGCGGGCACGATGGCGCCCGTTCCGCCGCTTCCACGGCGCCCATGCACACGTGTCGGATTCTCGCCAAGCGCAAACTTGATGGTTCGCGGAGCCCCCTCAAAACGGATGGCATCGGGATCGGTTGCGCCCCACCGGTGCTTGATGGTTTCGTTCTGACCCCCAATCACGTTGGCTGAGCCGTGCATGATATGGGATGTGGTTACACCCCCCGCAAGTGCCCTGTAAATACCTATATGGTAGGGATTGGTGACGTCTTCCATCGTCACCTCGGCCGTAACGGGTGACGACGCCTCGTTGACACTCGAGAGCGCGATGTGGGAGTGAGCGTCAATGATTCCGGGCATGACAAATTTTCCGGTCACATCGACCGTTTTCACGCCGCGAGGGGCCCGCAGATTCTGGCCCACCCCGGTTATTTTTCCATCCTGCACGAGCACGTCAGCATTTTCAAGCGTCCCGTTGGTCACCGTAAGGACGGTTCCGCCGCGAAGCAGTACGTCCTGCGCGGATGCTGGGAGTGCAACCAGCAAGGCCAGCAGAAGAAAGAATGATTTCATTGTTTTTCGTAGTTCACGGGTGTACCATCCACAAACACGCGGACGACCTTCATGTCTTCAGAAAACAACTCGCCCTTGACGAGTGTCAGGTTGGCCATGTATCCCTCGGCAACCCGGCCTTGGGTTGCGCCAACACCCACAAACGTTGCCGCATGGACGGTGAGTGCGGCCAGCGCAGCGTCCGCAGAGAGTCCTGAATGGATCATGGCTCGCAGATTGGGCATGACTTCCTCGGTTTTCATGCCGTAGGTCGTAAAGGCGAAGGTGAGCCCTTCCCGTTCGAAAAGGGCTGGCATGCCAACGTACTGCTGCCGGGAGTGGAGTTGCCGGATTTCGAGGTTGCGCCGCTCGGCCTCGATATCACGGAACGTGGCGGTGCGAAGATCCGGGTCCATCTCGAATGTTTCCAGCATCGTCGCGAGTGAATCGTCCTTGATTTCCTTCATCCAGTCGGCCTTCTCTGGAAGCGCCAGGGTCACGGCGAGTGGTACGCCCGCGTCACGTAGAACAGGCACGGCGTCAAACCCGCCGGAGAGGCCCGCCAATTTCATCCGGAAGCCGAGTGTATGCTGAAGGTCAATTGACCGGTGAATTTCCAGCGCGTTGTCGGTGAAGACGAGCACAGCCTGTTCGTGGCGCGTCACTGGAAAAAAGGCCTCGTGGACAGGGTCCTGGGGCGGACGCGTAAGGCCGGTGGGGTTGTCTGTGTACAACTCTTCGACGGCGCGTCGCCGCTCCGATTCCCTGTACAACTGGCGCACTTTGGCCATGATAGCCATGGGTGTTCCCGGATAAACGCCGCGTGCTCCCTCAAACTCCAGAAACAGATCCGTTGGACCTCCGAAGCGCATGGATTCATTATGCAGTAGTGCCACCGCGCCCGTACCCGGGAGCATGCCGCCGTGGGGAACGACGTGCGCGGCCGTGAATCCGAGCTTCCGGTACGCATCGACCGATTTGTCGGACGGGTCAAGGTGGTCACGCACGTCAACCTGGGGCTGAATACCTGCGCGTTCCGGTGTTGGATTTGACCGGTCTGGAACGGGCGGAAGATTATCCGGCCGCTTGGGCTCGGGGATGCCCGCGTTCGAGAGGGCATCGATGAAGCCGGCGACCACCGTCAGGGAATCGCCCTCGATGATGGCGGCATCCCAGGGAATGGAGACATTCCGTCCAACCGATTCAATGACGCCATCGCGGACAACGACCGTACCGCGTTCAATAACCTGGCCGGGTTCCTGAATGATTCGGGCATTCTGGATGGCCCAGGCGCCCGTGACAGACGGGATGTCGCTGCCCGATTGTGCCTGGGCAGCAGGCGGGACGGTTGCCACAAGGAGTCCCGCAAGGATCACCGATAAGAGGCCGGGTGCCAGAAAATATTTTTGTTGTATCATGTTGTAAATATTCTGTTTCAGGCTTCTGCAGACCATTCGTCCACTACGCCCAGTATAATGACGTTGGCCGGCACATCGGAGGCCTTCATGAGCTGTTGGACGGCGGCACCTTCCCGGGCCACAACCACAATGTCGTCTACACCCGCACCATAACCCGGGTCCATGGCGAGCATGTCGAGTTCACCGTCCAGATCACCGAGCGTGTCGACTGGATGGACAATGAGGAGCTTGCCGCTTCTCAAAGGTTCTTCTTTCCGGGTCGATACGATGGTCCCGGTTACGCGGCAGAGTTGCATGTGGGTGGGGTCACATTGAACATGGAACATGTATTTCCGGTAATGTACACAGACGGTCTGGATAGTTCCGGCAAAAATCCATCCTCTACTTTACGAGGTGGCGCAGCTCCTCAATGCGCCGGACCACGGTTTCCCGGTCCATGTTCCGATAGCGCTCCGGAAGCAGGGCCCGGGAGGTGCATTCCATGACGGCTACGAGCGTCTGCAACTCCACTTCAAGTGGATAGGTCGGGGGCATGAAGTCGTCGACCACCTCCTTCAGGATCCGGGGCGTCACATGGCCCTTCGTACGCCCATCGGCCGCTGCCCGGAAACGGGCACGGATCAGAAGCGCTTCCATATCGGCCCCCGAATAGGTCCGCTCGCCATTGAGCAGGGCATCGGGCACATCGGTCATCTTCAGGGCGACCCCGGTTCGCTTCATCATGACGGTGAGCAATTCTTCGCGTTCTTCCCGTGTTGATGGGTAGAAGAGGGCAATGTGCTCCTCGGCCCGGCCCTGCCGTTTGAGGTCGACGGGCATATAGTCGGGGCGAGCGGTGAGTAGAAAGAAAATGATCTTCCCGCGGTGCTCGGTGTTACTCATGAACTGAGCAATCTGGCCGAATACCCGTTTCGAGACTCCTGAGTCGCCGCCGGCATCCCGGTCGCCGAGCGCAGCATCGGCCTCGTCTATCATGACGGCTACGGGCGTCATGGCCTCCAGCAGCGCCAGGATTTTCTCCAGGTTGGCTTCGGTCTGGCCCTGCCACTGACTCCGGAAATTTTTCAATTTCACCATCGGAATGCCGAGCTCGCCGGCGAAGCACAGAATGGTGAATGTCTTACCCGTACCCACCGGCCCACTCACCAGATAGCCCATGGGCAACACATCGCGGTGTCCGGCCTGCAGGGCCTTGGCTGCCTTCCTCAGGTGTGATTTCGCCTCCGAGTGACCCGCCACATGACCCAGCGTCATATCTGTCTCGACGAATTCCAGCATGCCGTAGGCTTCGGCCTCGATGAATTCCTTTTTGAGGTCGGACAGCGTGTCGAACGTGAGCGATGTACCATTCTCGAGCACATCGGCCAGAATGGTCCGAAGCTGTATGAACCCGAGGCCGGCGGTCTGCGCGGCGAGCGCGTCAACGTCCACCTCAGACCGGGACGCGAAGGTCTCCTCACGGCCCCGAAGGTACCACGACGCAAAAGCACGCCGCGGCGCTTCGGCGGGAATAGGAATCTGTATTTCGGCTGTGTACGGGCTCTGAACCATCTGTTGGTTCAGCTCCGACAGATTCTGTGCGACGAGTGTGACGGTGAAGTCACTGGCCATGAAAAGCGGGTCATGGGACCATTTTTGAAGGAAAACGAGTGCATTCCGGTCTTCGGACGAGTAGGAACCCGCTTCCGACATGGGAACCACCGTTTCCGCATAATCAATTACGCACGCAATGCGCCTGCCATCGGCGAGCCGGATCCGGAAATAGTTCTCCAGGATGGAAAAGACGCGGACCGGGTCCTTCGGGAGCTTCTGGGCATACTCGGTGCCGAATATGGTGTCATACCCGCTGAGTGCCTGGTTGAAATCCTTGCGGGAGGCCTTGTCGGCGAAATGAATGCCGCTGGAGCGGTCGTAGAACAGCACCACGTCGCGCGAGGCAAACAGGTCACCCACCAGGAAGTCGGTGAGCGACACGTACGTCTCTTCGCCGGTTTCGTCCAGCGTGGGCACGAGATCCCTTACCGCGCCAAACAGAATGAACTGGGTGAGGGTCTTGGTGAAGTACTTGCGGGCAAAATCACGTGCCCAGTCGGGATAATGGGCCGTGTACTTCTCCAGCAGGGAGGGCTCGTGGGCGTCAGGCAATGGTTACGTCTTTGTTGAGGTAAATGTCCTGGATGGCGTTGAGGATGTCGACGCCATCGTTCATGGGTCGCTGGAATGCCTTCCGACCCGAAATCAGGCCCATGCCACCAGCACGTTTGTTGATTACGGCCGTTTTCACGGCCTGTTGCAGGTCATTGTCTCCCGATGCGCCACCCGAGTTGATGAGCCCGGCGCGCCCCATGTATCCGTTGGCCACCTGGTAGCGCGTGAGGTCTATCGGATGGTCTGAAGAAAGCTCCGTGTAGATGCGTTCGTCGAGTTTTCCATAGCTGGAGTTGCCCGAGTTCAGGGCCCTGTACCCCCCGTTCTGTGTGGGCTGCTTCTGCTTGAGAATGTCGGCCTGTATGGTCGCCCCGAGATGATTGGCCTGTCCTGTGAGGTCGGCACTGGACTCGTGGTTGACACCGTCCACCTTGAAGCCGGAGTTGCGCATGTAGCACCACAGAATGGTCATGAGTCCGAATTCGTGCGCAATGGCGAACATCTCGGAGACCTCCTCAAGCTGGCGATTCGACTCTTCCGAGCCGAAGTAAATCGTTGCACCGACGCCCACGCATCCCATATTCCAGGCCTCCTCGATGCGCGAGAACAGGATCTGATCGTAGGTATTGGGGTGCGTCAGGAGTTCATTGTGATTGAATTTCATAATGAACGGAATTCGGTGGGCATACCGACGGGCGACCGCACCGAGCACGCCGTATGTGGAAGCGACACCGTTGCATCCACCCTCAATGGCCAGCTTGACAATGTTTTCAGGGTCGAAATAGATGGGGTTCTTGGCAAACGAGGCGCCGGCAGCGTGCTCAATACCCTGATCGACCGGAAGAATGGAGATGAATCCCGTGCCCCCGAGCCGGCCGTTTCCGAAGAGCTGTTGCATGGATCGCAGGACCTGGGGGCTGCGGTCGGAGTCCATCCAGACCCGCTCCACGAAATCCGGCCCTGGAAGGTGCAGGAGACTCTTGTCAATGGTCGTGCTCCGGTGGTCGAGCAGGAGGGTGGCTTCGTCGCCAAGGATGTCGGCAATGCGGGTAATGGATAGATCTGGCATGGATGGATCCGAAAGTGTGTTGGTTACCCCATGTTACCGGTTTTGAGGCCATCGGGCAAGTTGAAGTTCGTCCGGAATGGCTGCGGGAGAGCGGAAATAATGGTGAAGTTCGCCGGACAGGAGCGGGGCGAGCAGAAGTCCCTTCGAGCCGAGGCCCGTAAAAACCCACACGTCGGGCTGATCGGGGACGGGGCCGATCATGGGAAGCCGGGTGCCGGGCACTGTGGCGCGGCAGCCCGCCATCCGTTCCACAATCTGGGCATTTTGGAGGGCGGGAACCATGCGGGCAGCCCGGGACAGGAGGGCGTCCCCGATGTCCGGGTCGGGGGACATGTCCACAAAGGTATGTTCGTAGGTGCTGCCCACGAACAGCGTGTCGCCCTCGTCCACGATGTACCCATGGCCCGACAGCGCGGGCAGAGGAGGCAGGCCCAGGGGCCGTGCCACGCGGACTGATTGTCCTTTGACGGCATGCAGGTGCAGCCGGGGCAGGCTCGCGTGCAGGAAGCTGCTCGACCACGGGCGCATGAGGTTATTGCCCAGACAGAGCAGCAGGCGCCGTGTGCGGACCGGGGTGTCCAGGCCGTTGAGTTTAACATCGATGGGTGGACGGGGCAAGGCGCCGGGCTGATCCGCGGGGCGCCAGGACATGAGTGCGGCAGGAAACAGCGTATCTGCTCCGCGCTTCACCGCCAGGTCCACAGCGGCCCGGACCAGTCGGGGAATGGAGACGGATTGGCCAGCGTCGACGCGAAGCAGTCCAAACGGGGCATGAACGTGCGGCCAGTCCGTGGGCTCCGGAATCCAGGTGCCGAGATCCGGATGGTCCCGCGCTGCCCGCTCAAAGTCAGTCGCCTGCGCCTCGTCCTGGGCTGGACGGAGCACGCCGGGAGCACTTCCTGCGCCGGCTCCCGCTCCCGCTGAGTACTCCGTGACATTGAGGAGGGTGTGTAGCGACGAAAGGGCTTCCCGGGCCCTCCACGGCACATTCGCCCGGCGCGCCATGAGCGGATTGACCAGTCCTGCACCCACGCCACTGGCTCCAGCGGCGGGGCCAATGGCATCTGCGAGGAGCACGCATTCGTGCCGCGACAGCGCTGCCGCTGCACAGGCGCCAGCCAAACCTGCGCCCACTATCAGCGTATCATACACACTCTTCACAGTTGACCGTCTTCGTGGTGCGGAATAGAGTGATTACCATGCGTACGTTACGCAACACCGACCACTGCCGCACAGTAGCCATCCCGATATGAGCGCAAGAAATGCAGATACACTTATTGTAGGGGGGGGCATTATTGGCCTTTCCATAGCATGGCGACTGGCCCGGACCGGTCACCGGGTCACCGTACTGGAACGCGATACGGCGGGTGCGCATGCCTCCCGTATGGCCGCTGGTATGTTGGCGGCCACCGCCGAGGTGGGCTACGAGGAATTCGATCTGTATGCGCTATGCACGCACTCGGTTATTCGGTGGGCATCGTTTGCATCTGAGCTCGAGGAGGACAGCGGAATACCCGTCGATTTCCGATCGGAGGGTACCATGGTCGTTGCCCGCGATCCGGATGCGGCCCGTGCGCTGCGCCGTGCGTTTGAATTCCAGCAGGAGCACGGATTTGAAGTGCAGTGGCTGACCCGCGCCGAGGCGCTGGAACGCGAGCCGTTCCTCTCGCCCCGGATTGCCGCGGCCGTCTATGCGGCCGATGACCATTCGGTGGACAATCGCGCCGTCATCCATGCCCTTGTCGCCGCCATACGTAAACTCGGCGGTCGCGTCGAAGAACAGACCGCCGTCACGGAAATCACGATGGATGCATCGGGCAGCAACCACCACGTCCGAACCGCCCCTGGAAACACCGAGTGGACGGCACCGCAGATTGTCCTCGCTGCCGGGGCGTGGTCCCACGGCGTCCCAGGACTGCCAGATGAGGTGCGTCCGCCCGTGCGCCCGGTCAAAGGGCAGATCCTGACCCTTCGGATGGAGGCTCCCTTCAAACTGGAGCACGTGGTCCGGGGAGCCCGGGCCTATCTGGTGCCCCGCTCCGACGGCCGGCTGGTGATCGGTGCCACGAGTGAGGAAATGGGTTTCAATACGGAGCTTACGGCAGGGGGCATGTGGTCCATCCTGGACGGAGCTCGGGAGCTTGTGCCAGGAGTTCACGACCTGCCCGTCATGGAGACCAATGTGGGGCTCAGGCCGGGCAGTCGGGACCACCAGCCCATCGTCGGCTGGAGTGCCGTACCTGGACTTTTCGTGGCTACCGGCCATTACCGTCACGGTGTCATCCTGTCATCTGCGACGGCCGATGCTGCCGCCGACGCGCTTCTGGGCCGCGACATGCCAACCATCATGCACCCGTTTTCTCCCACCCGATTCCAGACGCAGGCATGAGAGCACGCCACTGTTTTGTCAACGGAGAGGAACGCGCACTGGGGACCGGGATGACCATTTCGGGCCTCGTTCGAGCGGAAGGTCTCGATCCGGAGACGGTCCGGGGAGTTGCTGTTGCGCTCAATAATACCGTAATTCGCAGGAATGAGTGGTCCGGGGCACTTGTGAACCACGGCGACCGGGTCGAAATTGTCACTGCACAGCAAGGCGGATGAGCGTTATGGAACAGGAAGACCAGTTTGAAGTCGGCGGCCTGCGACTCCGGTCGAGACTGCTCATCGGATCCAGCGGATATCCGAGCCCGCAGGTCATGATGGAAGCTGTCGAGGCATCCGGTAGCGAGCTGCTCACGGTGGCCATTCGGCGCGTGAACCTCGGAGACACATCCGGGGAGAGTCTGCTTGGCATGCTTCGCTCGCTTCCGATCCATCTGCTTCCAAACACGGCAGGGTGCTACACCGCCCGAGAAGCGGTTCTCGTCGCTGAACTGGCGCGCGAAGCGCTGGAAACCAACCTCATCAAGCTCGAGGTGATTGGAGACGACGAGACCCTTATGCCCGATGTGGAGCAGCTCCTCCAAGCCGCACGGACCCTGATCGATTCCGGGTTCACGGTCATGGCATATTCCAATGATGATCCGGTTACGTGCCGGAAGCTGGCCGATATGGGGTGCGCCGCCGTCATGCCCCTTGCCTCTCCCATTGGCAGCGGCATGGGGCTCACAAATCCGTTCAACCTGGCACTCATCCGCGAATTTCTTCCGGATATTCCTCTTCTGGTCGATGCGGGCATCGGGACCGCCAGTGACGCCGCGCACGCCATGGAACTCGGGTACGATGGGATTCTGCTGAATACGGCCGTATCACAGGCCAAACATCCTGTCCAAATGGCGACGGCCATGCGGTTTGCCGTTGAGGCTGGGCGTTTGGCGTGGCGGGCAGGCCGCATTCCGCGGCGCGGCTACGCCCAGGCCTCTTCGCCGCTCGAAGGTCGCATTGAAGCCACGCCGACATGAAAACGCTGCCCAGACTCCTCCTGATTGCCGACCGCTTCACGCGCGAAGACGTGGCGCACCGGATTCGAATGGCGGTTCAGCGGGGCGTACCCTGGGTGCAACTCCGGGATCATGAGGCGTCGATGGATGCCATTGAATTTGCCACGGGTGCCCTCCTTCGGGATCTGTACCGGATCAATCCCGACGTGCTCATATCCATGAACTCCCGCCTGACCCGTGCCGAAGCCCTGAACCTGCCCCTGCATACGGGTTTCCATGGGGTTTCAACAACCGAGGCCGTGAATGTGCTGGGAGACGAGCACCTGGTGGGCACGTCGGTGCATTCCCGGTTCGAGGCGGTGGACGCATTCCGGGATGGCGCGAAATATGTCACGTTCAGCCCTGTGTTCGAGTCGCCCAGTCATCCCGGACAGAAAGGGTGGGGCGTGGATATTCTGGCAAAGGTCTGCCAGGCCGTATCCGAGATTCCCGTGATCGCCCTTGGTGGGATTACCCCGGAGCGGGTGGCCGATTGTCTGCGCGCGGGCGCCCACGGTGTGGCGGCGCACTCCGGTCTGCTACGGAACATTGAACACACCGATACGGTCTCCCGCTATCTCACCGCCCTTGAAACCTGATATCCTGCATACCATGACGCCAGCCGTTGCACTTACCATTGCCGGCAGTGATTCCGGCGGTGGAGCCGGAATCCAGGCCGATATCAAAAGCATGCAGGCCAACGGTGTTTATGCCGCATCGGTCATTACGGCCATCACCGCGCAGAATACCGTGGCGGTCACGCAGGCCATGGACCTGCCTGTGGATATCATTGCCGCGCAGATCGATGCCGTCATGGAGGATTTACCGGTTCGCGCCGTGAAGACCGGGATGCTGTCTTCGGTGGCAATTATCGAGGTGGTCGCCGAACGCCTGGCCCACTACGGCGTCGGGAACCTCGTTGTGGATCCGGTCATGATTTCGAAGAGCGGTTTTGACCTGCTCCATCCCCACGCCATGACGGCCCTCAGGGACCGGATGTTGCCTCTGGCAATGGTCTGCACGCCCAACGTCCAGGAAGCCATGCGTCTTACCGGCATGTCATCCATCCGGACCGAGACTGATGCCCGCCGGGCGGCCTGTATCATCCATGAAATGGGTCCACGCGCCGTGCTGCTCAAGGGTGGGCATCTGGAAGATGAAACCTACGCCATTGACGTGCTCTATGATGGGCGGGATTTCCGGGTATATCGCGAGGAGCGCATCCACACGAAAAACACGCATGGGACCGGTTGTACGTACGCATCGGCCATTGCCGCAAACCTGGCGCAGGGAATGGCCCTGAACGCGGCGGTGGCGAGGGCCAAACTCTACGTGACCAAGGCCATCCGTGCTGGCTTGTCCATCGGGGCGGGACATGGACCAACGGATCATTTCCACTTTCTCAGGGAAGTCTCGGCACCACGATTGTAGGGCCTGTCTATATTCCCCCGGCTGTTCGGAACAGGCGTCCGTTCTTCAGGACGACGTCAATGGCTTCGAGGGCGTGCGTGTCCACCAGCGGGTTGGACGGCATGGCCACAATGTCGGCCGCCCATCCCTTTTTGATCAGTCCGCGCTCCCCCTCCAGACCCATCATGAGCGAGGCGTTCAGCGTCATGGCGCGAAGCTGATCGGCTGGGGAAATACCGGCCTTTCGGAAGTTTTCCAGAATAGTAAAGGTCAACGAACTGCGCGTCTCGCCTTCCTTGGTGTACACAATGTCCGATCCGAAAACGTACCGTACTCCGAGGGCATGGGATCGGCGAAGTCGGTCCACGAAGGCCTCGTGTTCCGCTTCAATAGCCGATAAATCGTCGCCGGTGAATGATTGTGACAGGCCCTCGACAGTGAACTCGGTGCCTACAATCCAGACACCGGCTGCCTTGGCGGCTTCGAGCACCTCATTGGACATGTACGGGCCGTGTTCGATCGTGTGCACGCCCGCGGCGATGGCGTTGCGGGCGCCCTCTTCGGTCCAGCAGTGCGCCGAGACGTACGTGCCGGCGCGGCGCGCTTCTTCCACGAAGAGCCTGATTTCATCGACAGAATAGATGTAGCGCTGGTCGTCGACTACTATTTTGATGAAATCGGCTCCGAAATGTAGATTTTCGCGCACAGCCTTCACGATTTCACCAGGCGTGTCGGCGTAGAAATACTCGGGTTCGCCGAGAGATTTCTTCTCGGGTTGCAGGAAGAACTGGCCTCCGAATGGCGCAATAATGCGCCCGGCGGTGTGCATGGTGGGGCCGGGCACGAGGCCTTCCGCTATGGCCGTCTTGAGCGCCGTATCGCCATAATTACCACTGTTGCCGACGTCCCGAATGGTCGTGAAGCCAGCTGCCAGCATGTCGCGGGCATTCGCCACGCCCTGGATGGCCCGGTAGGGTGTATTGTCGAGGAGCGATGTCACGAAGAAGTTGCCGCCGTCTTTTTTGCGATCCACGACCAGGGACATGTGCGTGTGCGTATCAAACAGGCCAGGCATGACGTAGCGGTCGCTGAGGTCCAGCACGCTGTCTTCAGGCGCATGGCCCACACCGCCGCGCCACGGGCCTATCCGCTCAATGACGCCGTCCCGGACGACGATCTCCTGGTCGCGCAGGACAGACCCGCCTTCCACATCGACGAGGTGTCCGGCGCGGACGGTGAGATTCTGGGCGGTGGCGCCAGGGGGTGCGATCAGCACCAGGGCGATTATCGCCAGTACAGGTAGTGCCGGGAAGGGTGTCGCCAGGAAGGACGTGAGGGCAGGCGGGGGTTTTTGCATGACAGCAGGATGCATGGATGATGTATTGCAATGTATCATGGAGCGCCCATTTGTGCCCAGTACCTGTTGTCCTTATTACTTGTCCTTATTACGCCCATCCGGTCCGCCACCCCCATGACGACGCTGAAGAAAAGCCTGACCACGTTCGATGGGGTCGCTCTGTTGATCGGGATCACCATCGGGTCCGGCATCTATTCGACACCGTACCTGATCGCTGGGTATTTCGGGTCATTCTCCGCGGTGCTCACAACGTGGCTCGTGGTGTCAGCGTTCGTGTTCACGGGCGGTCTTGTGTATGCCGAACTCGGAACCCGCATGCCCACGACGGGAGGAGAGTATGCCTACATTCGGCGGGCCTGGGGGGACTGGGCCGGTTTCTTCTTTGGCTGGGCACAGCTGATCATCATCCGGACGAGTCCGGCGGCCGGGTTGGCGATCGTGGCAAGCGACTATATCGGGTTCTTTGTGCCGCTCACGGGTTTTTCGCATACGCTTGTGGGGCTTTCGATTATTGCCCTTCTGGGGGTGTTCAATTATGTAGGCGTGCGTTGGTCGGCGCTGTTCCAGCGCGTCACAACGGTCATGAAAGTAGGTGGACTTGTCCTCTTCGCGGTTCTTTTCCTGTTCCTGCTCTCCGGATCGGAAAGCCAGTTGGACACGGTGTCGGCGCCGCTGAAGGACGACGGATTTTTGCCCAACCTGATTCCCGCGCTCATGCTCATCGTGTTCACTCATACCGGCTTCGACCGTGTGGGGTACGTGGCCGGGGAAATGAAGAACCCGAGGGATGTAATCCCGCGCAGCATGGTCATCGGACTCGGCATTGTTATCGGCGTTTACGTGAGTGTGATCACGATCTATCACCACGTACTCGGGATGGATGCGCTCCGGGCGACCACCATCCCAGCGGCCGCCGTGGCCCAGGAAATGATTGGATCTGTGGGCGCGACGGTGATTGCGCTCCTGGCCATTGTATCGGCCATATCCTCGATAAACGGGACGATGCTGTCGTCGAGCCGGGTGTACTACGCCATGGCGCGTGACGGTCTTTTCTTCAAGACGCTGGATTATGTACACCCGCGGTTCCGTACGCCGACGCGTGCCATCCTAATGCATGTCATCTGGGGCGGCGTGCTGCTCGTCGTGCGGGGTTCGTTCGAGTCCATTGCTGCCGGCATGATTTTCGCCATCCTGATCTTCTACACCATGACGACGCTTGCTCTTTTCAAGTTCAGGCGCGAGGGAGTGGGCGAGACCAGTTCGGACGGGGAGCCTCACAAGGTCTTCCGGATTCCTCTCTATCCGGTGCTGCCCGTCCTGTATCTTGTGGGTGTGGTCGGACTCCTGTTGTTTCGCGCCGTCTTCCAGTGGCGCGAATCGCTGGTCGACCTGGCGTTCGTGCTCACGGGGCTGCCGGTTGCCTGGTTCTGGCTACGGGGTCGTGATCGCCGTGATGGCCGGGAGCCGGGTCCCCACGGGCCAGAAAGCACCACCCGTTCACCTACGAACTGAAAACCCTGCGCTGCATGCTCCAGACCGTCGATCCCCGCAATACCGACCTGCTTGTGAATATCAATGGCGTGATGTACACGCGGGCCCTGGCGGGTATCAGTCCGTTCGATTCGGTGGTGCAGGGAGGCGACGCCGTGTGGGAGGGTCTGCGCCTGTATGAAGGACGGATTTTCCGGCTGAAGGAGCACCTTGAACGGCTGGTGGGTTCGGCGAAGGCGCTCGCATTCGCGTCTATTCCGTCGTTCGATGCACTGGTTACAGAAATACGCAAGACGTTGGAGGCCAATGAAATGCGGGATGGCGTCCACATCCGCTTGACCCTTACGAGGGGCGAAAAGGTTACGTCTGGCATGGATCCGCGTCTGAACCAGTCCGGACCCACTCTTATTGTGCTTGCCGAGTGGAAGGCGCCCGTGTATGACAAAAGTGGTCTTACCCTCGTGACATCGTCCGTCCGGCGGTTTCCGCCCGACTGCCTGGACCCTAAAATCCATCATAACAACCTCTTGCCGTCGATACTCGCCAAAATAGAAGCCAACGCGGCCGGCGCCGACGCCGCGCTCATGCTGGACAGGCAGGGATTTCTGGCCGAGGCCAATGCCACGCACGTGTTTCTCGTCGTGGGGGGAGTGGTCTGTACTCCCAGGACCGATGCCTGTCCGGAGGGCATAACCCGCGCTACGGTGCTCGAGCTGTGTCGTGATGTCGGTATCCCGACGCGCGTAGATCATTTTTCAACGACCGACGCCTACCGCGCGGACGAAATGTTCTGTTCGGGTACAATGGGTGAGCTGGCAGCCATTACCCGGCTCGACGGGCGCCCTGTCGGCACCGGCGCGCCAGGCCCCATGACGCAGCGATTGTCTGACATGTACCGTGAAGCTGTTCTGCACACCGGATTCGATATCTTTGCGTCATGAAAATTCTGGTTACCGGTGACATTCACATGGGACGGACATCGTCGCGCCTCGGCGCGGCGACACGCTCCGGTGATCCTGCGCATACGTCTGCAGCTGCCTGGAACCGCGCCGTGGACGTAGCCGTGTCCGAAGCGGTCAGCGCGGTGTGCCTGACGGGCGATGTAATTGACAGCGGCAACGCATTCTGGGAAACTACCGGTGCATTCCGTGCCGGCGTGGAGCTACTCGCGAACGCGGGTATTCGGACCCTTGCCGTTTCCGGTAATCATGACTGGGACGTGTTTCCCCGCCTGACCGCCGATTTGTCCCCCAACTGGTTCCATCTCGTCGGGCGCAACGGGCCGTGGGAGCGGGTTACGCTCAAGGATAGCGATGGCAGGGACGTGGTGCATATCGACGGATGGTCGTTCCCGTCGCGCACGGTCACTACCGATCCCACCGAACGTCGTGATCTGCCCGCCGATCCCCACGTTCCCGTGCTTGCCATGGTGCACGGAGATCTGGATGTGCGCGATTCGCGTTATGCACCGCTCTCGCGGAAGCGGCTGGGCCAGCACGCGGTAGCCGGGTGGCTGCTGGGACACATCCACGCGCCGCTCTACGAAGAGGGCCCGCCGTTTCTGCTCTATCCGGGCTCTTTGCAGGCCCTTGACCCGGGTGAAACGGGGCCGCATGGTGCCTGGCTGATAGAAATCGCGAACGGACGCGTGCAAATGCCCCGGCACGTGCCCCTGTCCAGCGTCATCTATGCCGCGCCGGAATATGACGTGTCGTCCTGGACGGATTTCCTGGTCGATGCGCAGGCCGCGCTCCTGCGCACCGCCCGGGCCCTGGCCAGTGACAACCCGGAAGCACGTGTGGCGTCGCTGCGTCCAGTATTCCGCGGACGCACGCCGCTCAAGCACGTGATACCCGAAGAAATGGCTGCGCTGGACCAGTTCACGGACAGCGTGGATGGTCTTGAAGTCGTGGTCGATCGCACGCAGGACCACACGGCACCCGATTTGAACCTGGAGGAGTTGGCATCACGGCCCGGCGCGCCCGGCGAACTGGCCCGGCTGGTGCTGGCGCTCGACGGCGCCGCCCTTCCGGCGGGCGCGGCCGTTCCGGACGTGCAGGCACTCGTTCGCCGGGCGCGCCGGGCCGCTGATATGTCGTATGATGTCGATGATGCAACCGTAGCACGGACGGTGCGGCAGACTTCGCTCGACCTGCTTGACCGCCTGATGTCATGAGCGTACGCATTAACAGTATTCATCTGAGGCGGCTCCGGGGGACCGGAGCTGCACTCCACGTGGAGCATCTGGCACCCGACATCAACGTCATCCATGGACCCAATGGCGTCGGCAAATCAACGCTTGCACTGGCCCTGCAGGAAGCCCTCTGGCCGGGAAGTACAGAGCTTGACCGGCCCACTCTCGATGCCCGGTTGGATGCAGACGGGACGCCGTGGAATGTAAGCATAGAGGCCGGATACGCGGTCCACGATGGGCCCCAGGGGGGGCGGCCCGACTTTGGCTCGCCGGACAGGCGCCCCCGATACCTGTTGGCGCTGCACGATCTGGTCATGTCGGAGTCAGGGACGGACGCGGAGTTCGCTGCCCGTGTGTTGCGTGAAAGTCTTGGGGGACATGATCTGGATGCTGCAGCCACAGCGCTCGGGTTCGCCGCATATCCGACGGAGTCGCGTAAACTGAAGACCGGATTGAAGGCAGCCCGGCAGGCTCTGGAAGAAGCCCGGGCACGTGCACGCGGTCTGGAAAAGAGCCGGCAGGCGCTCACGCAACTGGAGACGGAGCGCCGGGACGCAGACCGTGCCCGCGCCGAAGCTGCTGTCGTGGAGCGGGTCCTGGCTGTAGTGCGTGCGCGATCGACCCTGCAGGCGGCGATGAACACACTGGAAGAAATTCCCGTAGCCGCTGGATTGTTGCGCGGCAACGAACAGGAAGCACTGCAGAATCTTCGGTCCAGGGAGTCCGGACTGGTCGAAAAAATCAAAAAGGCAGAGCACGACGTGGCGCGCCTTGATCGCCTGATTTCCGAAAAGGCTCTTGCGGGTGATCCTGTGGATGCCACGCGCCGAGGGCACTGGAAGTCGCTCGTAAAGCAGGTGGAAGACTGCGAGCGTGACTTGAATGAGTATCGCAGAGCCAGGATCGAAGCAGAAGACGCGCTTCAGGTGCTCGAAAGCAGGCTGAGTGATACAGCGGGAGCGATGGCAACGGTGTCGCTGTCCCGGGACATGGCGCGTGTGCTCGGCCGCCTGTTCCGCGACTGGATCAACATCGAAGGCCAGGGCGCGCTACTGGAACAGCAGCGACGGGCACATGAGGTGACCCGTTTGAAGCTGGACGAGCACATCCGTACTGGTGGCGGGATGCCCGGCGACGCCCTTCGAATGGCGCTCCGGCAGCTGGAGGCGTGGCTCAGGGCGCCTGAACCGGACCGTCCACACGAGCGCGCCGCCGTATGGGTTGTGGCGCTTGCTGTGCTGGCGGTCGTCACAGGCGTGGTCTCGGCCCTTTTTGTTGGCCCCGCGTTTCTTCTCGCTTCCGTGTTGGCCGCCGTGCTGTTCTATCTCTATCGGCAGGGGCGCAGGCCGCCGGAGATCACCCGGCGGCCCGACATCGAGCGCCTGTGGAACGAAACTGGTGTTCCGGCACCTGCCTCCTGGACCAAAGAAGACGTTATCGAGACCCATAAGGCCCTGTCTGAGCAGCTGGCAAAGGGCGAACGTATTGCCGAGGACGGACATGCACTCGATGTGCGCATGCAGGGATGGGAAGAAGACAGGAAGACGTGGCGTGCAGAGCGCATACGTGCACTTTCGGAATTGGCGGCACTGGGTCAGAAGATAGGGTGGCCCCTGACGGAGAAGGACGCGGCCGAGGATGGTGACCTGATGGCACAGGGGCTTTGGCTGATCCGCTTGTCAGAAGATCTGGTCGCGCACGGAGACCTGCAGGCACAACTGACAAAGGCTGCGGCTGCCCAGGAATCATCCAGGAAAGAGCTGCATCGCCTGTTGGGAGACCTCGTTGAACTCACCAATGCCCTTGGAATCGACGCCGCCCCTGGTAGCGCTGGGGCAGCCCGCGAGGTACTGGACCTGCTGGAGAACCGGATTCAGGAACTCGAAACGGCGCAGCAGGAACGGACTGCCTTTATGAGACGATTGGAAACGGAGTGGCGACCCGATCTGGAGGAGGTCAAGGGCGAGATGGCTCAGTTGTTTGCTGGGGTGGGACTCTCGCCGGGGGATGATGTCGGGCTTTCCAGACTGTTGGAACTCCGCGATACGTGGATAGCGGCCAGCGAGGCGAAGCGCGTGGCCGAACACGACGTGCAGCGGACCGAGCGCGCGTTGAGTACGTCACCGCCACCCGATGATATGAAGGAGAACGTGGAGTCGCTGCTCGTGTTGGAGGAAGCAGAGCTTGACAGGCGGAAGAGGCATCTGGAGGAGCAGGCGGCGTCCCATGACGAACTGACAGAGCGCATGGAAAGGATCAAGGCCGAACTTGGTGTGGCGCTCCGCGACCAGGATGTTGCCCGGGCCGTCGCGGCGCGGGATGTCGCCGAGGACGCACTGGACAGCGCCAAAGCCCAAAATGAGCGGGCAATCATTGGAAGCGAAGTCGTCCGCTTCGTCCGTGAACAGACGGTTCAGGGCACCTTGCCGCAGGTCTTTGTGCGTGCCCGGAATCTTCTGGCCGGCTTCACGGCCGGTGCGCTTGAATTGGATCTGGACCTGGAGTCACAGGAACCTCGATTTCTGGCCAAAACGGATGGATCCCTGCGGGCACGTCCGGTTGCTGAGTTGTCCGTTGGGGAACGGGTCCAACTACTCATGGCCGTTCGGATGGCCTTTCTGGAGCAGGAGGAGGCGTCCGCCTTGCCGCTCATTCTCGACGAGGCGCTGGGGACGACGGACGACGAGCGGTCGCGGGCTGTGCTCAGCGCGCTGATGGAGCTCGCCTCACGTGGACGACAGCTGTTCTATTTCACGGCACAGTCGGATGAAGTGGGGAAGTGGCTGGAAATGCTACAGAAGCTTCCCGGGTCGGCTGAAGAACGCGTGACGGATCTGGCCGCCGTACGCATGGGGACGGCGAAATCAGCGGCCCCTCTTCCGTCGCGTACGGGATATGAGTCGCAGCCCGCAGTTCCGGCACCCAGGGGACATGACCATGATTCCTATGGGCAGGTACTGGGGGTTCCCGGGATTCGTCCGCACGAAGAGGATGTGGGGGCCGTGCATATCTGGCATGTGCTGGACAGCGCAGAAGACGTATACAGGCTTCTGGTCCGCCGTGTTCAAACCATTGGTCAGTTCCGCGTGTTGGCAAGCGGTGGTCACCAGGCCACGGGTTCGGAGGCCGATCGATCTGCGGTGTATGAGCGCATTGATGTGCTGGAAGACGCCCTGACCCTGTGGAAGCGCGGACGCGGTAGGCCGTTGACACGCGATGTCCTCGAGGCGGCTCCCGGCGTGACACGTCGCAAACTACCTGAGGTATGGGACTTGGCACGGAACAAAGATTTTCGGGCCGCGGCGCTCGTCGACGGGCTCGAAGCGGGAGAGGTGAAGCACTTTCACGGGGACAAGCGGGAAGAGCTCCGTGCGTATCTGGAAGAGAACGGGTTCATTTCCAGAGAGGAGTCCCTCTCGGCCTCGGATGCGGCGCTGCAATTGCAGCGCCGCCATCCCGGGGCCAGTATGGCATACGTCGAGCGTGTTGTGGCCGTGTTGTGGCGGGACGAGCGGCAGTCGTAACCCATTTTCACCGCACCAAACCGTCGAAGTACACATCCGGCCATGGCTCGTCGATGAGCGTATAATGCCACCACTCAGCGCTGTAATTCCGGAACCCCGCCTCTTCCATGAGGGCCTTGAGCAAGGTGCGGTTGGCCTGGGCAATACCTGAAATCGTCGTGTCGGCGGTCGCTGACGTGGGGTCGAAGTAATCGAACGGGGTACCCATGTCGAGCAGCACGCCCTCCCGGGACAGACTGAGGTCGATGGTGCTACCGCGGCTGTGGCCGGAGCGGGCTGCAATGTAGCCGTGGGCAAACAGGCTGTCTTTGGGTACGTCAGGGTAATACTCCGACTTTTCCAGTGTGTCGGCTGCGTCCGCGGCCCATGTGACGAAGTGGTCCACGGCGCGTTGTGGCCGGAAGCAGTCAAAAACATGGAGCTGCAGGCTGTGTCGGGAGCTGCCGGGCGTGGCACGGGAGAGGGCAGCAGCCGCCCGTTTCAGGGACTTGGCTGCTTCGGGCGTGAGCAGGCACTCCGGGCCTTCGTATCCGCGCACGGGTAGGCCCAGAAAGTTCTTCGGTCCGGCATACCGGATATCCAGCACAGCGTCCGGAACGGCGTCCGAAATGGCCACGAATTGGGTTGCGGGTGTTTCGGGGTTTGTCGTGCACCCCCAGACGACAACCGCGCTGGCGGCAAGGATGGAAAAAGCGGGACGGGCGGGAATCCGGCGAAAAAACATGGCAATGTCGGGCTACAGGTGGGAGAGACGTGCTTCAATATGATCAGCGGCGCATTGCCAGTTGAAGGCGTCTACGACCCGCTTTCTACCGGCTGCGCCCATGGCTGCCGCTCGCTCCGGATCTGCGAGTAGCCCCGACAGTGCCTTTCCCAGCGCAGCAGCGTCGTCGGGAGGTATAAGCAGTCCGGTATGGCCGTGTTCAATGGCATCTGGAATACCGCCTGTGTCGGCGCCGATTACCGGCGTAGCGCACGCGTTGGCCTCCAGGAACACGATCCCGAATCCCTCCACATCGGGACGCGCCTCCCGCGCTGGCAACACGAACACGTCGGCCGCCGAGTAGAGGGTGCGAAGCTCGGCGTACGGAATACGGCCCAGGAAATGGACGCGCTCCGAGATCCCGAGGCGGCTGGCGAGTGCAACGAGGGCATCCCGGTCCGGCCCGTCGCCCGCCACGACGTAGGAGGCACGGGGATGTGTACAAAGCACACCCGGAAAGGCCTCAAGCACCGTATTCACCCCCTTTCGGCCCACGAGTCGGCTGACGGTCAGAATCAGGGGCCCATCGGGCAGGCCCAGTTTTGCCCGAAGGGCAGCGCACTCCGCCGTATCGACCGGAAAAAAAACAGAAGGGTCGGTGCCGTTGTTGACGATCTGGATCTGCATGGCGAGAACGCCGAACGGGACCAGGAGGGAGGCTGTATAGCGACTCACCGGCAGCAGAAGGTCGGCGCTGCGGACGATGCGGCGTCGGAGGGCGTTGTACACGGCCTGCCCTCCGGGTACGCGCACGGGTTCAAGCAGGAGTTCGCGGCCGTGTGCGGCAAGGGCGATGGGAATGTGGTGGCGACGCACACCCGCCATGAGAAGCGCGAGCGCCGATGGCCAGGCCACGGCAAACGCGACGTCAACGGTAGCCTCCGCCATGAGGCGCCGTACGGCGGGCACGGCCTTGATGGGAAACGTGTCCTGGTTCGATGCCACGCGGATCGTGTGCACGCCAGCAGCGGCGAACTCGTTGTCGTGCGGCGGGGCATCCGGCCGATCCGGACATACGACGCTGATGCGGTGACCGTGCCGCGCCAGACCGCGGGCAACCTCTGCCGCGTAGGTTTGCGTGCCGCCGACGTCGGGTGGAAAGTCCTGGGTGACGACGAGTATGTGCATTACGCGGAGGCGGTGCTGCCTGGAAGGCCGTTCAAGAAGTGAGGGCCTTCCAGAAGGCGATCAATAAGGCCAGCCCAGGGGTAGGCGAGCAGCAACAGGATGGCGTTGTTGGCGGGAAAATTGATCTGCATGGACATGAAAATGCCGATATGCATGGCAATGAGCAGCGTCATGATCCACGGGCGAAGACGGGGGGACCAGATGAGCACACCAACCAATTCTGTCAGAATGCCGAAAGTCAGGATGGCCGTGGCGAGCGGATACTGATCCAGCACGAACTGCTGGAGGCGGTTGATGTTGATTTCCCCTGACTTGGAGAAGACATCGACCGTTCGTTCCTGGATCCACATCCACATGTGGCCGCCATCTACCCAGAAGGGACCGGATGCGATGAGTTTGGACATGGCGGCCGTCGTGTAGCCAAGCCCCAGGAAGAAGATGATGACGCCGAGGGCGAACCGGCGACTGTGCTGCTCCTCCCGGAAGGCAAGGTACGCCAATCCCAGAGCAACGGCGGTAAGCCCCACGACGTTCGAGCCATGGGAAATTTCTCCGAGACTGTAGCGCGACACGTACTGCAGATGGAAAAACACTGCGAGCAGCATGTAGCCGCTACGGTGCAGCCGGAAGAAACCGACGAGCGCCGCCACCGACATGAGGCCGGCGTTGACCAGAGAGAGATTGTTATCGAACATGAACGAAATATCCACGAAGCGGGCGATTCCGAGGGGCAGGACCACGTCGGAAATATTCGGAATATAGCGTCCCCACTCCCAGCCGAACCAGAGGGCCCAGCCGACCATGACAACCTCGAAGATCCGGAAGAACAGGATCTCGCCTCTCGTTTCAACACGTTCGGGCTGGAACAGCATGTGCATGATACGTTCCATCATGGCGTCATCTCCGGATGTAGGATGGTGGTGTCGGGCGTCATGACGATATAGGGCTCGTAGCGCACCGAGATGGACCGGTCTTCACTGAGTTCACCTGTGACACGGTATATGAGGAGGGAGCGATCGGCCAGGTTGGTATGGAACAGTTTGCGAAGCGCGGCAGTGCGACGGGGCGTCCAGTCGCGGGACTTGGATACGAAATTTGCCACGTCATTCTGGTTGATTCCCGTGGGCTCGACGGCGAAGGGTAGGCCCAGAATCTGGTCCCGCGACGTCGGTTCCCATAGAATGGTGTCGGTATCGTTATCCGATATATCCCGGACCACAGCCCTCACCCAAGGGTTGCCGGCTTGTGAGAACATTGGATAAATGGAAAACGGCCAGAATTCCCCTAAATTCGTGCTGACCAAAACGGCGTAGACCAGGAACGTGCCCAGTAGCCATTTTTTTGCCCTGTTCAGATATGACATACGTTCAATTTCAGACTGCGTTTGAGAAGTGGCGGCGCTTTCGCGAGACCCGCGCAGGTCATGCGTTTGTCAGCACACTTCGGGTGGTATTGCTGGTGGGTATTCTGGTGCTCCTCGGATGGCAACTCACGTCGGTCGGCTGGTCGGAGGTGTTTCGAAATCTACCGGTTCATCCGCTTTTCTATCTGCTTTTCCTCTTATTGTACGTGTTGCTTCCAGTTGCAGAGTCGTTCATTTACAGAGTAACGTGGGAGTTTGATGTTCTCAAAGCGTTTCCGGCCTTTATAAAGAAACGGATTTTCAACAAGGATGTCGTTGGATATTCGGGTGAAGTCTATTTCTTTGAGTGGGCGAGAAAACAGGTAGGACTGCCGAAGCGTGCCATTGCCGAGACCATTCGTGACAACAACATTATTTCGTCGGTGGCATCGACCGTCGTGTCGGTAGTCCTGGTGAGTATTTTCCTGACAGCGGGTGAGTTGTCACTGGACCGTCTGGTGGGAGAGCGTATGGTCATGTGGTTTTTGCTCTCTGTGGTTGGATTTGTAATCCTGATTCCATTATGGATCCGTTTTCGGCACTTTCTCTTCAGTATGGAGTGGCGAACGGCCGGGATTATTCTGCTCATCCAGGTCGGGCGGCTCATTACCGGCCAAATACTCCAGATCGGAATGTGGGCCGTCGTCATGCCCGATGTGCCCTTGACAGTGTGGTTCACGTATGCGGCTGTCAGTATTATCCTGTCCCGTATTCCGTTCCTGCCCAACCAGATGCTGGTATTCACCAGTATCGGCCTTGGACTGTCCGGACCACTCAGTGTGGCGCAGGCCCCGCTGGCAAGCATGCTGGTAGTCGCTGCGGGACTCGATAAACTGCTTAACCTGACGCTCTTTGGGCTCATTACACTGACCGGCAGGGACCGAAACGCGGCTCATCAGAACACGTGATGTTCACACTGATTACATGGAACGCAGCGTAAAGCAGCGGGTAGAGAGCAACAGAGGACAAACGAGTCTTTATTCTACAAAACGATCTCCACTTTTCATAACGCACCGTACGGCCATGGAAATCATTCAGTCCCAACCCGCGACGGCTCCCTTCACGGAGCGCACCATAGCAGACCTCGTGTCGGAAGACTTCAGACGGGGTATCGTCTTCAAACAGTTTGGTATAGACTTCTGCTGCGGGGGCGGCAAAACCGTGGCCGATGTATGTGCAGCCAAAGGTATTGCACCAGAAACGCTGCACCAGGCACTCGCGTCCGCCCAGGCCGCATCGGGGCGGAGCGTTCCGTCCCAGGCGGGCTCATGGTCACCGGCATTCCTGTCCGACTATATCGTTAACGAGCACCACACATGGGTCCGTGAACGCATTCCGGTACTGAAGGCCTTCACCAGGCGCGTAGCGGCCGTGCATGGGCACCACTATACAGAACTCGCGGAAATCCGGGATGTCTTCTCGGGCCTGGCAGAGGAACTGGAGGCGCACATGGATGACGAAGAGCAGCGCGTCTTTCCCCTCGTTACGAGCGGTGATTCTGTGGAAAACCTGTCCGAGTTGATCAGCGGGTTGGAATCGGAGCACGAGGCCGCGGGGAGTGCCATGGCCCGCCTACGCGAGTTGACGCATGACTTTACGCCCCCTGAAGGTGCCTGCAATACGTTTCGCGCTGCTTATGCCGGCCTCGAGGAGTTTGAGGAAGACCTGCACGCCCACGTACACCTGGAGAACAACGTGCTGTTCAAGCGGGTGCTGGAAGGCTGTTGAAAAATCAGAGCGCGCCCTTCTGGAAGATCAGTTGGCGAAGCAGTAAAACCGGCCGTCACCGCCAGTAGCCCGAAGGTTTTCCAGGCTGCAACCGCGGGAAGGATGCGCTGAATTCCAGGATTCGGGGTTGGCACCGCCACCCGTGCGGTCATGATGACCTACCTGGGCGCTGCCGTCTTCGGCAGAGCTTGTCCAGTCGCCGCACGTGTGGTCCGTCTCGTCGTCTCCAAACGAGGTGCCATCCAAGCGGGAGCCCGTCAGAATATCGTGCATGTTGGGCGCGTCGCCGCGGCCGTTGAGCGTGTCGCCGCGTTCGGTCAGCTGCGTGGCCTTCGTCAGAAAATTATCTCCATGTAGTTGGTCAAGATTGGCCGCGACCTGGACGCCTGCAGCGTTTACCCAGGGTCCGCTGCCAATGCGGTCACGCGCATGGATGGTCGTCGTGCTCAGATACGCGCGCCACGTCCCGTCTCCCGCGCCGACATCCTCTGCGAGCGACTGGCACAGCGCATCGGCGCCGTCAAGGCCGCCCAGATCGGCTCCTGCCCCCGGATTCCGGCTCGTAATAAAAAACGACATGTTGTCGGCCACCGTAACGGCAGTCTGGGCGTCAGAGGCAGACTCCGGTTCCATGGAGGGGGGTGTGTCCGGCTGGGCACATGCTGCCAAGAGGAGAGCACCCAGGCCGAAAAGCAGGCCGGCGGGGAGCATACGTATGGACGTGACAGAACGCGTGGTGGGAACGGGATGCATGGTAGGGACAGATTTTTGGATGGATACGACGCTTGCAATGTAATAAATTGAACATCCAAAGTACCCATGGGTGACGATCTTCTCTCCTGTGACTACTTCCAGCCCGAAAATCCACATCTCCGAACAACTACATGCGTAACGCGATACTGCTCTCTTTTCTGATCCTGTTCACGTCCCCCTCGCGGGCCCAGACCGCCGGCCTCATGATCAGCGAGGTTCACGCCGAGGAAGAATGGGTCGAACTTGTCAATGCGGGTACCGAAGCCATCGATACGGGGGCCTATTTCCTGTGTCAATTCCCCACTTACGCATCCATTCAGGGGCTGAATATGGTCGCGGGCAATCGCCTGCTCGCGCCGGGAGAGTATCTGGCCGTGTCCTTCAGCGCGCTGGCTCCTGCGAGTGGAGAGGTCGGGCTCTATGTGCCCGGAACGTCCGATTTTGGAGACGCAGACAGCATGATCGACTATATGGAGTACGGATCCGGGAATCATACGCGCGAGCCCCTGGCCGTGTCGAACGGTTTCTGGGAAAGCGGTGCGTTCGTCACCACGCCGGCATCTGGGCAGTCCATGGCCCGCGCCAGTTTCAATGTGTTCGGCCCGGACAATTGGGAGGCGGCCGAGCCGTCTCCTGGCGCTCCGAACGGCATTGTAACGTCTGTGGACGACAACGGGGCTCTCCCATCGGGCGTCACCATTTCGCCTGTCTACCCCAATCCGGTTCGGGATGCCGCCTCGTTTGACGTGCACCTCGCACGGACGGAGCAGATGCGGATCACCCTCCACGACATCCTGGGTCGCGAGGTTTCGAAAATCTACAGTGGATCGATATCGGCCGACGAGTCCTTCAGGGTGGACATGAAGGGACTGGCGGGAGGCATGTATTGGATACGCGTTGAGGGGGAGACGTTCAGCAGGGTGTTGCCGCTGGTTCGCCTGAACTGACAGTCCTCGGCAGCAGGCGACGGGCGACGGGCGCATAATATGAACGGCGAGTGAATCCTGGGAGCTAATGTGAACGTACGGTACATCCGATTGCATCCACCCAGATCCAGCCGGTTCATGATCCGTTGTACCTCTCGCCTCGCAGTTCTTACCGTGGGCGTTGCGCTTGCGGTGCCAGTTCCCCTCCACGCCCAGACGCAGGATGGCGGCGCCACGTTGCATGTTCAGCCCATCGGTTCCGAAAACAGCCTTCAGGCCATTTTTGCTGATCAGGCACCCCGGATCGATGGCATTCTGGACGATGAGATCTGGAAGCAAACGCCCGTTGCCGACAGTTTCGTCCAACTTGACCCCGTTGATGGGGCACCGCCGAGCCAGCCATCGGCCATGCGTATTGCATATGACCGGGAGAATCTCTACTTCGGTCTGAGTTTCTATGACAGCGACCCGGATCAGATCCGGGCGCGCAACCTGCAGCGTGGCGGGCCGAACGGAAACGACGACATGTTCTGGCTGCTGATCGACACGTACAACGACGATCGCAACGCGTATCTGTTCGAGACGAATGTGTTGGGTACGCAGGACGATGCCATTATCACGGACGAAAGCATGTCGTTCAGCGACTGGCAGTGGGACGGTATTTATGAGAGCGAGGGCCGCATTGCCGACGATGGCTGGCACGTGGAGTTGGCCATTCCGTTCAAAACCATTCGATTCGACAACGAGGACGAATTGACGATGGGCGTGGCCATCATGCGGTTTTTGAACCGGACGGGCGAGCGCTCGCTCTGGCCCTACATTCCCCGCAGTTTTTCCGCTGGGATATTCCAGGTGTCCCAGTACGCCGACCTCGAGGGCATTGAAGGCGTCAAGCCGGGACGCAATGTGCTTATCAAGCCGTATGTCATTTCAGGCGCGCAGAAGTCGCGTGTTACCGAAAACGGTTTCGAGACCGACACCGATCAGGATCTTGGTCTGGACGTGAAATGGGCCATGACCCCCAATTTTACGTTCGATGCGACCGTCAACACCGACTTTGCGCAGGTGGAATCGGACAACGTGCAGCTTGATTTGACCCGTTTCAATCTGTTTTTCCCCGAAAAAAGAGAATTTTTTCTGGAGCGACAGGGTCTTTTCGAGTTTGGTGATACGGGGCAGACGCAGACCTTTTTCTCACGGCGGATCGGGATCTCCAACGATATACTGGCCGGTGGTCGTCTCGTCGGCCAGTTCGACAAGGTATCGATCGGGGCCATGAATCTGCAGACTGACGACAACGATGAATTCGGCCTACCGGGAGGCAACAATACCGTACTGCGGGCCCGGGTGGACGTGATTGACCGTACCACCGTCGGCGCGATTTTCACCAACCTGGAGCAGGACAATTCCTGGAACCGCGGGTACGGTGCTGACCTGCGTCGCCGCTTTTGGGGCAACAGTGAGTTTTCCGCCTGGTTCTCGCGCATTGAGGACAAGGACCCCGACAGGTCGGACGGTGCGGGGTCGGTGAACCTGGCTCTCAGATCTGCCGACTGGTCCCTGGGCGCGGCGCACGACAACGTGGGCAAGCGTTTCAATCCGGCACTCGGCTTCGTGCGCCGCCGCGACATGAAAAGTTACGCGACCAATGCCACGTACAATCCGTTTCTCGGAGACGGGTTTTTCCGCTCCTACGCGGTCTCGGCGAGCGCCCAACTCATCAACGGACAGGACAACCAGAAACAGTCTTCCGATTTGGGACTCAATGGCAACTTCCGCTTTCGGACAAACGACCGGATAAACTGGTCGTTGGGACGCAATTTCGAGCGCCTCGAGGAGTCGTTCTTCCTGCGCAGCGACGTCGAATTGCTGCCCCGGGACTACGTCTCGAATTCGGGGTCGATTGGGTTCCGGACAGACAACAGCAAGTTCTTCTCGGCCAGTGGCAATTTGCGCTATGCAGAGTTCTTCGGGGGCGACCGGACAACCTATCGGGCCGGTATTGGGCTCCGGACAGGAAAGTATCTGAATATGGATGCGACCATCTCCCATCAGGAATTTGACCTGCCAGTGGCCAACGGAGCCTTCAACGCCACCACGTTCGGTATGAACCTGAATGCCGCATGGAGCCGTAAGCTGTTCGCCAACACGCTTATTCAGTACGATAATTTTTCTGGCGATCTGCAGGCCAACGTCCGTATTGACTGGATTCATTCGCCGGGAGCGGACCTCTTCATCGTGTTCAACACGAGTTATAATTTCACGGGCGAAGACGACCAGTTCGATGTCCGGAACGCCCTGTTGAACGACCGCGTGGGAATTGCCAAACTGACGTACGTGATCCAGCTCTGACCCGCGGCGGCGCGGCTGGGACCGACGACCGTTCGCCGGGCGATTCCCTGCATTCGGAAGCGGGGATTCCCGGCCTGAATATGAACAACGTCTGTTCCGCCTCGCCGTATAACATGGCAGACCACCCACGATTGGAGGCCTGTCATGAACACCGAACGAAGAGTTGCCTTGGTTACTGGCGCCGCATCCGGAATTGGACGCGCCATTGCTGAACTGTACGTATCGCGCTGCTCGGCCGTCGTGCTGAGCGACGTGAATGAAAAGGCTGGTGAATCGCTGGCCGAAGCGCTGCGCATAAGCGGCGGGGAGGCGGTGTTCGTGAAGGCCGACGTGTCGAGGCCCGAAGACTGCGAGCGGACTGTGGAGGAGGCACTGACGCACTTTGGACGACTGGATATGGCGTGCAACAACGCCGGAATCGGAGGCGAGCTGCATCCGACGGCGGAGTATCCGGTAGATGCCTGGAACGACGTCATTGCCATCAACCTGTCAGGTGTCTTCTACGGCATGAAGTATCAGATTCCTGCCATGCTCCGAAGCGGCGGTGGATCGATTGTCAACATGGCGTCCATCCTGGGCGCGGTTGGGTTTGCCGGAGCCCCGGCCTATACGGCGGCCAAGCACGGCGTCGTCGGGCTGACCAAAGCGACGGCCCTCGAATACGGCGAACAAGGTATCAGGGTCAACTCGGTGGGTCCTGCGTTCATAAGCACGCCCATGATTTCGGACTTCGAGAACGATCCAGACATGCATCAGATGCTGACCGGGCTGCACGCCGTGGGACGGCTGGGCAAGCCCCACGAAGTCGCTGAACTGGTCTACTGGCTTACGTCTCCCGAAGCCAGTTTTGTGACCGGATCCTACTACCCAGTGGATGGTGGCTTCCTTGCCCAATGATGCTGTGCACGACGGCCTGACAAGCGCGGAAGCACGCACACTGCTCGCGCTCCATGGCCCCAACGTGCTCCCGGAAAAACCGCTGCCCTCATGGTGGCAGGTCGGGCTCCGGCAGCTCCGAAGCCCACTCATTTACATCCTGGCAGCGGCAGCGGTCGTGTCCGTTCTGATTGGGCACGTCCACGATGCCGGTTTCATTGGGGTGGTGGTGGGTCTCAATGCCCTGATCGGCGGCGTGCAGGAATGAATGGCTGAGAAAAGTAGTCAGGCTTTCCAGCATCTGCTCCTGGGTGTGGAGTTGACCGTGGTTGTAACCATGGAACTCCACAAGGTGTACCTCCGCTGGCTCGCGGCCCGCTCCAACCCGTAACTCCTCCGTTCGAGAGGCCCAGATCAACACCTGTGGGGTGGCGTAGTTGGGAGACAAAGTGTGGCTACCAGCATACGGGTCATGGCAATGAGTGGAAGCAGGGCAATCCCGGCAACGACAGGGCCTGCCCAGGTCCCCCGCAGGCTCTCGGGCCAGAGCCCGGTCAGTAGGAAGAGGCTCATGAGGACGAGTATGATCGAGATCTGCAAGGTGGGCCAGCCGCGTGTCCATCTGCTGCCGAAGCGGTCGTGCACCGCGGCCACGAGGCCCGTTGTGACAATTCCGAGTAGCACCAGGTGGAGCCATGGAATGCGGAGTCCGGCCGTCAGGCCCCACGATGCGATCTGAGGAATGGCGAGTCCCACGTGTACGACAATTTTTACGTACATGAGCGTCACCGGCAATGTCCATACCCGGTGCAGTCGCGTACGAACCGTCCGCAGGACGAGCCACAGTCCAGCCACCGTAAGGAGCGCTCCCAAACTACCCACCAGCCGAAGAGCCCACGGAAGGCGTTCGGGCGCAACCCCCAGTAGGAAAAGCGTGGGAATACCGGCCACAAGAAGCCAGAAGGCATGCCGGGGAATGGACCGGTGGGCCGAGCGGAGCATGGCCGCCAGGACGCTCAGCATGAGCCACCCCTCGGCGAATAAATCCAGGAAAACGTGCAGCGAAAGCTCGTACGCCAGCGAGTGGTCCAGCCCCATCGCCATGGTCATTCCGAGGCCCCATGCACCCATTGATGCGACGATGAGCAGCATCAGGGCGGCGTCGTGCATGTGGCGGACGTCGCGGCGAGGAATGCCGCCAGCGTCTTCCGCGGTCGATGGCCCACCTTGTGGCGACAATTTCCCACGCCAGCGGTCCCGCAGGTACCGGATACCGAATGCGTACCAGGTCAGCATGGTGGAAGTCGAAAGCACGATAGAGAGGGGCTTGTAGCCCAGCAGCAGGAAGGGTGCCCAGGCCAGCACGGCCAGTACCAGAAGCACCATGATGTGGCGGCCGTACCTCGCCGGTTCAGGGAGCATGAGGAGCATGACAACGGGCGTCACCCACCCGAAGTACATGACGTGGGTATGTGCGTGCCGGATGTGGCCCATGTCGAGTGGTACGGCTCCTCCCGGCCACGGAAACTCGGCTGGAATGCCCAGAAACTGTATGCTGCGGAAAAAGAATCCGGTTCCGGCGGCCAGGATGAAACACGCGATGGCCCCCATCCACACGCGTTTTTCGACGGTGTACATCAGGGAATGGTCGCCACGTATTTGGTGTAACTGCGGATCACGTTGCCGCCGGGTGTCATGACCAGCACTTCGAACTGTTGTTGTCCGACCACGCGCGCCAGGTCCTGTTCCCGCAGCGTGAACGTCCACGGTGCCTCATCGAGGCGACTGAGCGGCTTTCCGGCTGTTTCAATTTCCAGCCGTCCTATCCCGTCCCCGGGACTCACCGTGCAGGTCAGGCGCGCGGCGTCCCGGTTCCTGCCGCAATCGAGTGTGGGGTTGACATCGACCTCGGGATTACTGCTCGCAATCGTGCCAAATTCGAAGAGCACATGCTCGGGTGGATACAACCCGAACAGAATGACATGCACCATGAACACAAGGAAATTGACCAGCGAGAGGTGTTTGGCCAACCATTTCCCGGGGTTCGAATCGAAGCATCGTCTCATGTATGGCGTCACAATGGGGACGAGCAGCAAATGCGTAGTGGGACCCCAAATGATGACCAGAAAGCCATACGCTGCAATGAACTGGACCCACGTCCATGAGGGCTCATAGGATAGCAGGAGGTTGCCTGCTGACCAACAGAAGAACCCGAACAGAAAAAGGGCTCCGCTTTTCATGAACCGCCAGGATGGCGTGCTGGCGTAGTAGAGGGCCTTGTAGGCCAGCCACAGGGATTTCAGGGCCCCGTGTTTCTTTCGCTGGCCTGGCTGGTGGCGAGGTTTGTTTCGGGGTCGGTCGACCGAGCGTTCAATATGCATGGACTGCTCAATGAACGTCATTCTGTTGTTACCCGATTTCCCACAGACGCGACAGCAGGTA
This sequence comes from Bacteroidota bacterium, assembly GCA_029262775.1. Classification (GTDB taxonomy): domain Bacteria; phylum Bacteroidota; class Rhodothermia; order Rhodothermales; family UBA10348; genus 1-14-0-65-60-17. Next base: position 60,646 of record JAJCYR010000091.1, on the reverse strand, counting down.
CCAGTTCAGTATGTAGGCAATCACGAACACGGCCAGGAAAATGAGTGTGAACATGAATGTGCCTCGCATGGACTGCAGGTGTACGGGGTTTCCGTCACCGTGCCAGGAATGGAGCGGTCTGAATACGGTCGATGGTTCGAGTTTCCGACCGAAGAGCAGCGATCCGACGGAGATAACGGCGAACAGGATGCCCCCAACGATAGCCAACAGCGCCGCAATACCGAATATTACGAAAAGAGGCTCCGCAGCCGCGAAGTTGAAGTCCGTGCCCGGGATGTTCATGACCGACGGATGACGCCGCGGAATGCCGTACAGGATTCCGAGGTACATCATCATGAGTGTGGCCAGTGCCATGAATCCGGAATAGAACCAGGGCTGGATACGGGCGAGGGGTGCCAGGATCAGCTCCTTCTTGAACATGGTCTGGATGACAAAAAACACCAGCCCCATGAACGTCATGGTGGTTCCAAGCACGACCGTGGCATGGAAGTGGCCCACCGTGGCCCACGTGTTGTGCCAGGCCAGGTTGAGCTGCATTTGACCCATCAGAACCCCCGTAATGCCTCCCATGAAGCCAAACAGCACGATGGAGAAGATGACGGCCGAGAACACCGGGTTGCTCCAGGGTGCCGACCATAGCCATCCGAACAGGCTCTTACCGGCACCCCGCTTGCGGCGACCTGCTTCAAGACCGGCTGGAATGGCGAACGCATGGATCATGCTTGCCAGCACGGCGCCATAGACCGCGTAGGACGTATTCCACACCTTCCAACTGGCGGCAAGCGCGGGGTCGGCCATGAGGTGGTGTGCGGCGCCCATGTTGATGAAGAAGAGATACAGAATGAAGGCGGAGCGCGAGACTTTCTCACTCACCACCTCGGCGCCGCCCACCACGTGGGTCAGGAAGTACCATACCGTGATCATCGCGGCAAGATTGATCTGCTGGGTTCCATGACCAATGATCCAATACATCTGTCGGTACCAGGCGGCATCGATGTGCTCGAGCAGACCAATCCGCCACATATACGTCGGAACGTAGGTGATCAATCCACCCAGGAGTGCCTCCACGGCGATGATGGCCGTAATGAAGGCGCCAAACGCAACGAGTGGTAGACTTTTGTTCGGATGCTGGATTTTTTCCTGCCAAATGGCGACAAAGAAGGGCAGGGCTGCAATCACCGTACCCAGAATGAAGACAATGACGCCGAGATAAAACCATTCAGAGGACGGCAGTGGCGCATACGATGTCAGGACGGGCGCATGATCCGGGGCCGACGTCGTCATGATGGCCCAGTTGATTGCAACGGCCGAGCCGAGCATGAGCACATAACCGATCAAGGCGAGCTTTGGAGCGGGTAACCTGCGTCCCAGCACCATAGGACCGCCCACATACAGGATGGCCACTTCCATGAAGACCATCCAGAAGATGAGCAGATTCCATGCGTGCACGCTGAGCCAATTGTAGAAGGAGGCGGGCTGCAGCAGTCCGACCACTTCCCAGCGGGTCAGCACGACAAGGATCGCGGAAAGCCCTCCCAGTACGAGGGCGACAACGGCCGTCAGGCCGAATATCTTGACGAAGTTCTCGGCCGTGCGGTCAATTTTCATGCCCGTCACGGAGCAGGTGCGAAATCCGTCAGGCCCGTAGTCGTTGGTAAACAGTTCTTTGATCATGGGTTACCTCCGCACGATGAATGAGCCGTGCATGGTCCGATGGCCGACACCACAGAATTCGTTGCAGACCACGTGATACACGCCCGGTTCGTCGAACTTCATGGGCAGGACCCATTCGTAATCGGGCAGGAGTTGAAGCGACATCTGCTTGCTGAGCGCATGTTCGGGCCGGATGGAGAGTCCGTGCTGTACATCATAGCTGCTCATGTGCACCTGGTACTGCTTTCCGGCTTCGAGTACGACAGGAAATCCGTCGAACGAAAATCGTGCCGCCGCTACATATACATGCTCGTCGGCAGGGATGATACCGTCTTCCGTCTGCGTACCGGCCTTCTTGAAATCCTGCACCTTCTGCATGAACTCGGCCGTGGAGACGCGGTAGGTCGGTCCGGCCTGGTTCTGCTTGCCATAGGAGGCCCACACGATCATGGATGCGAACAGGAGAAGGCACCAGACAACACTGATCCGGATCCAGGTCTTTTCGAGCACCGATACGCCTGCAATCCACCAGTTGCCCTGGGGGGAGTGAAGTGGTGAGCTCATGATCAACCTCCAGTAGGGATAGTGAGAATATCGACGAGCCCCCACACGATGTAGGAGAGCACGAAGAACACGATGGCCGCGCCGGCAAGGAGCCAGATACTGTCAAAGAGCTCGACCTGCCAGGGGCGTTCGTTTTCCGGCGATTCAAAGGGTTCAGACATGGGTGTATGTGGGTTGATGTCGGCGTTGAGCAGGGATCCATCTGTATTATATACAAAAGAGTATTAAGTCTTTATATAATTCATGCGAAAAATGGATTTCGGACCGGCAAACGAGATAATATTATTTGGTTTCTTGCACGTGCGCTGTGCCATGGTGTAGACTTGGCGTCTACCACTCTACCACTCCACCACTCCACCACTCCACCACGTACCCGCCTACCATGTCTGCTCTCCTGCGCCCATCCCTGCCTATCCTGTGTCTTGTGTCGGCCTCACTCGTCAACCTGAATTGTGCGCCCAATACCATCCAGGGCGAGGAAAAGGCCGTCCTGACCGCTGCACCAAACGTTCCGCCGCCCCTTACGCGGGATTACCCCACCAAGGTGATAGTGGAACTGGAAACCGTCGAAAAAAAAGGACGACTCTCCGATGGCGTCGAATATGAGTTCTGGACCTTCGGTGGCGATGTGCCGGGATCGTTCATCCGCGTACGCGAAGGAGATCTGGTCGAATTTCACCTGAACAACCACCCAACCAGCAAAATGCCGCATAACATTGACCTGCATGCGGTTACGGGTCCCGGTGGGGGAGCTGCCGCATCGTTCACGGCTCCCGGGACGGGTACCACGTTCTCCTTCACCGCGCTCAACCCGGGCCTATTTGTGTACCACTGCGCCACGGCTCCTGTCGGTATGCACATATCCAACGGCATGTATGGGCTCATTCTGGTCGAGCCCAAAGAAGGGCTGCCTGCTGTGGACCGTGAGTATTATGTAATGCAGAGCGAGTTCTACACGAGGGGCGACTACGGCGATCCGGGCCTGCAGCCGTTCGACATGGGCAAAGCCATTGAGGAAGATGCCGATTATGTGGTTTTCAACGGCGCGGTCGGCGCACTCGCGGGCGAGCATGCGCTCGCTGCCAACGTGGGGGAAACCGTACGCCTGTTCGTGGGCAACGGTGGTCCCAACCTTATCTCCTCGTTCCACGTGATTGGGGAAATTTTCGACAACGTCTACCAGGAGGGTGGCACGCTCGTCTCACAGCACAACGTCCAGACGACGCTCGTGCCTGCCGGCGGCGCAGCCATAGTAGAGTTCGGCGTAGATGTGCCGGGCAACCTGATCCTGGTGGACCATGCCATTTTCCGCGCCTTCAACAAGGGGGCGCTCGGCAGCCTCGTGGTTGCGGGGGAAGAGAACGAGGCCATCTACTCCGGGCTGCAGGAGGAGACGGTCTACCTGCCCGAAGGTGGTGGCATCCAGAATGTTCCGTTGACCGAGGCGCCCGACGCCGAAATCGAAGACCCGATGGTGGCCGGAGCACGTATTTTCACATCGAACTGCGCCGCCTGTCATCAGCCGGATGGTCAGGGGCTTCGGGGTTCGTTCCCACCACTCGCAGGCTCAGACTACCTTCTTGACGACCCTTTTCGGGCCGTGAATGCCGTCGTACATGGGCTCTCCGGAGAGATTGTCGTTAACGGCGAGACCTACAACGGCGTCATGCCGGCCGTGCGCCTCTCGGACGCTGAAGTGGCTGCCGTTGTGACCTTCGTTCTGAACTCGTGGGGTAATGACGGTCCCGAGATCAGCCCGATGGACGTGAGCAAGGCCCGTAGCGAGCACTGACCAGGCCCACGCATTACCCCCGCACGTCATGCCGCTCCTGAGCAGGCTCTTCATCAAAACCGCGTTCATTCACCTGTTCGCCGGTCTTGTCATGGGCGTCTTCTGGTCCCATCCGGCCGTATTCCACGTGCTCACGGTCGGATGGCTGACCCAGCTCATTTTCGGCGTGGCCTACTGGCTGTTCCCGCGGTACTCGAAGGAATCTCCCTACGGCCATCACCACTTGGTGGGTGCGGCCTGGGGGCTTCTCAACGCCGGGCTTATACTGCGCATTCCGTCTGAGCCTCGGGCCCACATCGACCCCTGGGGAAGTCTGCTCGTGGCCTCATCGCTACTTCAGGCAACCGCCGCAGCGCTGCTGGTCGTCTACTTCTGGAGCCGCGTCAAAACCCGCAGATAACGCCTTCCCGCCATGCCACAGCATAGTGTTTTGCTTGTGCGATGCGCACTCCTGTGGTTCATGACCGGCGTACTGCTCGGAGTAGCCATGCTCTTCGAGCGCTCCGGTCTGGCCAGTGGCAACTGGCTTTCCGGCGGCGACTGGAGCGGCATCTGGATGCTTCGCCCCTCCCATGCCTGGATCATGCTGACGGGCTTTATGATCCAACTCGCGCTCGGCGTAGCACTCTGGATCCTTCCGCGGAACCGGCGACGCGCAGGACTGGGGAAAGCGATCCTCCTCTCGGCCACGGCGGCGCTCAATCTGGGTGTCGTCGTCGTTGCCGCCGCACCGCTTGTGGCAGGAGAGCCCGGCGCGGACGAGCTCCTGAATGGTTTCCGAGTGGCCGGAATGGCGCTTCAGATGGCGGGCATCGGGGTGCTCGTCCGCGCCGTGTGGCCACGTATCCAGTCCGCTGACGCCATCCGGAGCGGTCTCAACCGGAAAGGGGAAGCGTAATCACGAATGTGGCGCCACCGCCGGGCGTGTCTTCGAGCGTCAACGTGCCGCCGTGGCCCTGTGTGACAATCTCATGAGACATGCTCAGCCCGAGCCCTGTTCCTTCGCCCGTAGGCTTCGTCGTGAAAAAAGGCTCGAATATTCGGCTTCGAAGGTGCTCCGGGACGCCCGGTCCGTTGTCGGAGACCCGTATTTCCACGTGATCATCGAGACGCCGCGTCGCGACCGACAGCATTCCGTTCTTGAGCGGGCGAACGACATCGAGCGCGTTTCCCACGAGGTTGATCAGCACGCGTCCCATATCCTGCGGGGATATCCGGGCGTTTTCAACCTCCTGGCCAAACGACGTATTGACGTCCACCTGCAGGTCCTGGAAGCGGGCGCGGTAGCCATGCCAGGCCAGGTTCACGTACTCCTCCACGAATCCGTTGATGGACACATCGAACCGCTCTGAATCGCCCTGACGGGCATGCTCCATCATGCCCCGCACAATGGAATCGGCTCGTTTTCCATGCTTGGAAATCTGCTTGGCGTTGAGATGCAGCCCGGACACCAGGTCCTCGATCTCGGCGCGCACGCTCGCCAGACGCTCCCCATCGTTGGCGTCGAAAAGCTCCCTGAGTTCCGATGCCAACTCGGCGTTCACGTCGGCGAAGTTCGTCACAAAATTGAGCGGATTCTTGATCTCGTGGGCAATACCCGCCGTGAGCTGCCCAAGAGATGCCATTTTTTCCTGCTGCACCAATTGCTGCTGGGTCTGTTTGAGCTCCTCGACGGTCGTATTCAATTGCCGGTAGGCGTTCGCGTTGTCGAGCGCGACCGATGCATAGGCCGCCATGGTTTTGAGTAGGTTCAAGTCGTCTTCCGTGTATGCATTCCGCTTGAAGCTCTGAACCGTGATGACGCCCAGGACGCGGTCCTGTGTCGTCAGCGGCAGGTAAATCAGCGATAGCGGCTGGCGGCTCACCGATCCGTCTTCAAGCGTGCCACTCGTGGTCTCGAGCGAATCGAGGTATTTGCTGTACTCGCTCTCGATGTCGTTGATGAAGACTGGCTCGCGATGCGAAATACACCAGACCGGAAACTGGTTCACGTCGCGCATATCGCGTGTGTAGGGAGCATAGCGTTTGCCGTCCTCGATGGCCATGCGGTAGTCGAGCAGGGCTTCTTTCTCATTGTAAATGCCTACGCCAAAAATGGGAGCGTTGGTGAGTTCATTTACATGCATGTAGAGCCGACCGAAAATCGTTTCAAAATCGAGTGATGACGTAATTTCCTTGCCAATTTCGGACAGCCGCTCAATATTCCTGCGGCGCGCATTCTCTGCCTGCAGGGCCTTGGCTTCTGACTCGGCCGCCTCGGCCCGAAGCCCGATTTCTTTGATTTCCGAGCGGGTGCGTTCGCGCTTTACGACACGCGCGTGCTGCACGCGCGCGCCCCCGGCAACGATACCAATCAGAAGTGCCGCAAAAAGCAGATACCCCCACGCTGAGCGGTACCATGGGGGAAGCACCGAGACATCCATGGAAATGCCGGTAGTATTCCATATGCCGTCGGAATTGGCTGCTTTGACGCGCAGTGTATACTCTCCGGGTGGGAGGTTCGTATAGGCGGCCGTGCGCTGCGTACCGGCGTTCACCCAGTCGTCACTATACCCCTCCAACTGATAGGAGAACGTGTTTCGGGTCGGATTCGTGAAATGCAGTGCCACAAAATCTACAGAAAAACTGTTCCGGGCGTACGGGATCTCGAGTGCAGCAACCAGTTCCTGCTCCTCGCCATTCACGCGGAGCGCCGTGAAGGCGACCGGGGGAGCTACGCCGTTGGTGGTCAATCGCTCCGGTACGAAAGCCGTGATGCCACGCACATCCCCGAAGTAGAGCATGCCGCCGCTCCCTTTCGTGAACGCATTCTGCATGAACTCCAACTCGCGCAAACCATCCTCGGTACCGTAGTTCCGGAAAGCCCCCGTGTCGGGATTGAACATGGAAACACCCCGGTTGGACGTGATCCAAAGCATGCCATTATTATCTTCCAGCATGCCATAGATGTGATTGTTGGCAAGCCCCGCCTGCTCATTGAAATGGCGCTCCACCGTGCGCGTATTCATGTTGAAACGATCCAGGCCCCCCATCGTGCCAACCCACAGAATGCCCGGCTCGACGGCGCGCTCGAGGATGACTTCCGCGTGGTTGTTGGCGATCGTTGTCGTGTCGCGGACATTGTACGGATAGTGTTCGAACGTTTCCGCCTCGCGCTCGAACCGGGAGATCCCGGATCCGAGAGTAGATATCCAGAGCGCCCCGTCACTGCCAAGAATGATATGCGCCGGTATCATGGTGAGCGCCGGGTCCAGCGTGGGCGTAGCAAAGCGGCGCACCGTGCCCGTTGTGGCATCCAAGCGGTGCAGCCCTCCAAAATTGCCGACCCAGATGGTACCGGGCTCGTCAGCCGCCTCGAAGAGCGCATGAACGGAGCTCCCGTCGATTTGCGTAGAATCGGTACGGGAGCGCGGCAGGCGGCGGCAGATCAACGTTGCCGGGTTGCATGCACTGACGCCCGATGTCCCCACCCACAGTTGTCCGGATTCAGAAACCATGAGAGATTGGATGGTGCCCGGCCAAAAGGTCAAGTCGTTATTTGGGTCAGCCGTGATGCGCCGGGCTTCTCCCGACGAGAGATGGTAGCGCGTAAGGATATGCTTGCCGGCATTCGATGAGACGCCCGTCCAGAGGTTGCCACGTGCTTCGAGCATGGCCCAGATACTCCCATCGGCTACGGGTGTGTCGGCGTTTTCAGGATCGTTCCGAATGTGGGCTATACTGACGGATGTCGGATTGAACTTGCCCAGCCCCTTGTTGCCGTAGCCGACCCAGACCGTGCCAGAGTGGTCGGCAAACACCGTATTCGCCATATCCGACGCGATCGAATTCGGGTCCTCCGGGTCATGGTTGTATGTGCTGAACGTTTTCGATACGGTGTCGAAGCGAAGAAGTCCACCTCCGCTTGTGCCGATCCACAGGACGTCGTCGCTGAGTGGATCGTTTGTGATGGTCAAAACCACGTTCAATTCACTGAAAAGGGGTTCATCGGGATACGGGACCCAAACGGTGCGTTCGCCCGTGTGAGAGTCAAAACGCATAAGCCCTCGGCCCAGTCCGTACCAGAAAAACTGTTCGTCGCGAGCATCCGACGCGCTTCCATAGACCACCTGCGGCGCGGAATTACCCTGCACCTGGCCGGTCGAGAAATACCGGCGGATAGCGCCTGTCGCCGGGTTCACGCCAGCGAGCCCGTCGTCCGTGCTGACCCAGATGGTACCGTCAGGACCTTCGCGCAGGAAGAAATAGCTGGATCCCGGGAGGCTGGTGGAATCGCCAGCCACGGGCTCGAACCGCTCGAATACACCGGTGCGCGCCGCATCCAGTCGGCTCAGACCGTCGTCGGAAGCCACCCATATGGTGCCGTCGCTGGCCTCGAGGCTGGCGAACACGATGCCGGATGCCAAACTTGTGGAATCGGCCGGATCGTGGACAAAATTCTCAAAATGCCCGGTTTCAGGGTCGAGACGAGACAATCCCGTCAGAGTAGCCGCCCACATGCTGCCATCTTTCGATTCATTGACGCCCCACACCCACCCGTTTCCGATAGAGGTGGTGTCGAAGGCGACAGGTTCGTAAATCTTGAATTCGTGCCCGTCGTAGCGGTGCAGCCCTCCCTGGGTCCCGAACCAGAGAAAGCCCTTGCTATCCTGCGTGATCTGGTATATCGTGCCTTGACCTATGCCATCGGTCAAGTCCAGGTTATCCATGCGGATGGAGGGGGCCTCGGCGACGTTGACAGACGGCAGGTCGGGGGGCGTGTCGACCTGGGCGTGCGCCGGGTTGGTGGCAAGGGCAAGGGCGAGGAGGCAGGCAGTGGACAGGAGACAGGCGCTGAGAGGCTGCAGAACGGCTGCGAGCACGCCGCATGCCGCGCGTGCACGCTCTCGGAGAATCGGGTACATGGGTGAGGCTCGGGGTGGTGGTGAAACCCGAGTATACGGCAGCCGCAGGAATACCTGCCCGGCAGTGGCCTTCCATGTTATGGCAAGGGTACGTCGCCTTTGGCGGCCGCGAGGACCCAATCCGGGATGGCCACGCCCGAACATGCCGCAGAATCTATAGGCGCGTCTGCCGCGGTGGCGCCCGCTGCGCCTGTATGTGCATGGTTCCTACTCAGACCGCGCCGAATGCGCTTGAGGCCAGCGGCTGGTGAGCGGTCCACGCCTGTGAGCCACACCGGGTCGGCGAGGCGCGCCCGTTCCGGACGTTGTTCAACGCGGCGCGCGATGAACCTGCCTAAAAACAGATCGGGAGGCGGGGGAGACAGCTGCTGGAGGCCCGTCATGACGAGCGCACATGCATCGCCGCTGCCAGCCCGGTATTCGAGCCACGCCCAACGCGTGTGCTGTACGGTCCTGTTCGCGTGTGCGAGCACACGGGCAGAGGGGTCCAGGATCCACGCTTCGGCCACGGGTCGTGGCAGGGCGCGGTATCCGAGAATACCCGCAAGAAGCACCATGGCAATGGTGGTCTTGGGGTAAAACATGGTGTGATTGGTGGTGTGTTCCGCCGTTATCGGCAGGCTCCGGGATGATATTAAAAGTGTAACAATAAGAGTTACATATCCCGAAGCATGCGAGCGGTCTCGACGAGTGTCGCGAGGAGCGCCCACACAAGGGCCGCGCTGACACCAATGAGGATAATTTCCCGCCACGGAGCGGGGACAAACCGCATGCCCAGAATCATGAGTACGATAGCCGTGACCATTCCCCAACTGCGGGCCAGGAGGTGGCGCTCGGCGCCGAGGAGCCCCATGCAGTAGAGCGGGGCAAGGAGGCTGTAGATGACGTGCGCGCCGCCGCGCCTCGAGCCCTCGCCGCGCCCCGAACCCTCGCCCAGGCCCTCACCCACGGCCAGTTGAACGGCGCGTCTACGCAGTCTCGGTATGACCTTGCGGTGGATGGCCCGGTACCCTTCTCCGTAGCCAAATGCAATGAGACTTGCCCCTACCGCTGCCCAGTGCCACGCGCTGAATTCCTCGAATGTCGCCCCGGCTGCCATGGGCCACAGGCGCCAAATGCCGCGGGCAAGTAGGAGTGCAAACCCCAAAAGACCCCACGCAGCGACGAATTTGCCAGCCATGGAGGGCTCGGTTCCGGAATCGAAATGTACAGTGGTCTGCGACATGAAAGCCGCCTATTCCATCGGCCCCCCATGGTTCCGCCGCCAGGCCGAATGCGTGCACAGGAGCACCAACTTCATGCCAGCAGCACACGCAGCACGTCACCTGCCGAGTAGGACAGCTGCTCCCCAGTCTGCTGCTCCCCGGTCTGGAACTGGCGCACCAGCGGGAAGTCGTCTCCTATGGTCACAATGGGCGCTTCCACATACCCGTTTTTCTGCACCTTGACGACACCAGCCGTCGACAGCAGGTTGTTGCACAGGCAGCGCCGCCCCTCGGTGTCTTCCGTGCGGCCACCCTTGGCCACGTAGTCCTCGACCGGTTCAGCGGCGCATCGGTATGCGACGTTTCCGTCGTCATCCTGGACGAGTGTCCGCAGCATGCCCACATCGCACAGCCGGGGTCGCGCCTCGTAAACGGCCTCATCGGACATGGTCCCCGCAAGCTGCGCCACCTTGAAGGGAAATCCCGTGGGCGATGCGACGGGGCTCGTTTTCATGTCCGCCTCGCCCCTCGCCACCCGCTCGAGCAGTTCCATCCGCAGTTCTTTCCGGATGCCCGATTCGTGGCACAGCGCGAAGGCTGTGCCTACCTGAATGCCTGTGGCGCCGGTCGTTTGCGCGGCCGTGAGTGCTCCGGCTCGGCCGTAGCCGCCCGCAAGCCAGAAGGGCTTGCCGAGTGCCCGCATGCCGTCGAGTTCCACCTCATCCTTGGGCCCGTAGATGGGCTCACCGTCTTCGCTCAGGGTCATTTTCCCCCGCGGCGGGGCGTTGTGACCGCCTGCGACGGGGAGTTCCACTACGAATCCGTCCACTTCGCCTTCGCTCCTCTTGATGAGCGCGGAGGCCAGAACCACCGAACTCACGATGGGCACGAAGCGCGGCCGCTTGAGGGGGCCAAGGCGCGCGGCAATGCCTGGAAAAATGCGCTCCGGGTCGAAGGATATGGATATGGCCTCTTCCCGCGGGCCCGGCTTGGCCCCCTTTACGTCGAGGCGGTACGATACGGCTTCGTGGCGCGAGAGCTTGTCCAGGAGGCCCGCGACCTGGGTCGGAATACCGGCCCCCATCAGCACCCAGTCTACACCCGCCAGCATGGCGCCATAGAGCGATGCGAGCGTGGGGAGCTGGATTTTCTCGAGCAAATTGAGTCCGACCTGTCCAGAGTGGCCCCGTCGCGCCAGATGCACTTCCACGAAATTCGACATGGCCGTAATCTGATCCAGAAAGCGGGGTGGCGTAATGGAGTAGATGGGGTGCGAGGGAAGCTGCTCACCGGGTTGCGGTCCGCCCTCGCGGAACCAGCGTGAAATCATACGGCGCGCCGACTCCTGAAACGGGAATTCCGCGAGGGCGGACCGTATGTGGCCCGCCGGGTCCCCTTCGAAGAGGCGATTGGCCACCACGTGACTGATCGCCGTCCCGGAGACCACACCCAATTGCCCCCGGCGGGCCACAGCCGCCGCCAGTTGCCAGTTCGAAACGCCCACACCCATGCCGCCCTGGATGATGGAAGGTAAGTTGATCATGGACTTGGCACCGTATCGCCCCGAAGAATTGTCATTGTAGAGTAAAAACTCCGAATACAGCGGCAAACGACCGGACCGTGGGCTTGTTGCCCTCTGTTTGGCGTAGGGGAAACCCCGGCGCGGCTCAGTCGAAGACGTGCTCTTTTGTGCTGCGGAACGTGAGCGTCTTCCACTTTTCGACGGTGTCATTGAGCCACCACATGGAGGGGGCCATGTAGACCAGCGAACCGTCCACATCCCGGGCCAGGTTGCCGGCCTGTTTGCGCGTGAACTCGCGCAGGGCTTCCTCATCACTCGACTCCACCCAGCGCGCGCCGGCGTACGACATGGCGCTCATGATCACCTCCACATTGTATTCGCTCCTGAGCCGCTCCTGGACGACTTCGAACTGGAGGGGCCCCACAGCGCCCAGTATGTAATCCGTGTTCACTAATGGACGAAACATCTGGATGGCGCCCTCTTCGACCAGATGCTGGAGTCCTTTCTCCAAATGCTTGGCGCGGAGTGCATTCTTGATGCGGGCTTTCTGGAAATGCTCGGGCGCAAAGCTCGGGATGCCTGTGAATTGGAGGGGTTCCTGCGCGGTCAGCGTATCGCCAATGCGGAGCGTGCCGTGGTTGGGAATGCCGATGATATCGCCCGGCCAGGCCTCGTCCGTGCCCTCGCGCCCCTGGGCCATGAAGGCCATGGCATTCGCAAGCCGGAAGGTCTGATCGGTGCGTCCATGGCGTACCCATATGCCGGGCTCGTATTTGCCGGAGCATATGCGAAAAAATGCCACCCGGTCGCGGTGTCGCGGGTCCATGTTGGCCTGGATTTTGAACACCACGCCCGAGAGCGCGGTCTCGTGCGGCGATACGGGCCGTGTTGTCGTTTGACGCCTGCTCGGCGGCGGGGCAATCTCAACGAACGTATCGAGCAGTTGCGGGACGCCAAATCCGTCGAGGGCGCTGCCAAAGAGCACGGGGGTCTGTTCTCCCGCGAGGTACGCATCTACAGAAAATTCTGTGCCGGCCTCCAGCAGGAGTTCCGCATCGAAGCGGAGATCATTCGCGGCGGAGCCGAGGAGCGCGTCGAGCTGGCTGCTGGACAAATCGGGCATGGGGATGGGGTCCTCCTCGTCAACAAGGTGCAGTACCTTGCGCTGCAGGTCGTAGGTGCCTTGAAACCGGGCTCCGGCGCCGATGGGCCAGGAGAGCGGCACCGCGTCAATTTTGAGAGAGGTTTCAATGTCATCCAACAGCTCGAGCGGCCCCTGGCCCTCGCGGTCCATTTTGTTGATGAACGTGAGAATGGGGGTCGTGCGCATCCGGCAGATTTCCATGAGCTTATGGGTCTGCGTTTCGACGCCCTTGACGCTGTCAATGACCATGAGCGCGCTGTCGACAGCCGTCAGAACGCGATAGGTATCTTCCGAAAAGTCATGGTGACCGGGCGTGTCGAGCAGGTTCACGACGCGGCCGCGGTGCTCAAACTGCATGACGGAAGACGTGACCGAGATACCCCGTTCTTTCTCGATGGCCATCCAATCGCTGGTGGCGTACCGATCTGTCTTGCGCGCCCGCACATCCCCTGCCTCCCGGATGAGGCCACCAAGGAGCAGAAGCTGCTCGGTAAGCGTGGTTTTTCCGGCATCTGGGTGGGAAATAATGCCGAATGTGCGGCGACGATCGCTCTGTCGAATCTGTTCTTTACTCATGGCCGTGCATGTACGCACGGGACGCGTCGGGTTCCTACGTATCCCGGCTCGGTACATATCCACCAAGCCGCCCACCAGCGTCAGGATGCGGCTCGACGAGAAAGGACTCCGGACGAAAACATTCCGACCAGCAGGATAACAACGACTACGCCTTGTGCGAGCAGGCTTTCACCGCTCGGGTACAGGCCTATGAGGTCCACGCGAAACGACGTATCGAGCACCGTCACGGGTAGAAAACCGGCCTCCTGGAGTGCATGAATCCCTTTTCCCGCCAATACGACGCACAGTAAGCCGAGTACGAATGCAGAGTACCGGAATATATCACGGATAGGCAGGCGCCGGGAATGATGCAGGGCGAGTGGCGCCAACATCAGGATGACGAGCATGGCAGAAAGCGCCCCGCCGACCACGGCGCTTTTCGTGCCGTCGCCCGCTTCGAGCGAGAGGGCGGAGAGGAACAGCACCGATTCGAAAGCCTCTCGAAAGACCGCAAAAAAAGCCAACGATGCCAGGCCGAAGAGGCTTCCCGTCCCGAGTTTGCGCATAATGCGCTCCTCAACGAAGGCCTGCCACCGGCGGGCAGCTGTCATGCTGTGCATCCACAGGCCCATGTACAGGAGAACGACGACCGCAAGGAGGGCAATGGCGCCTTCCATGAGTTCGCGGTGGGCGGCCTGGAAATCCAGTAGCAGATCGGACAGGAACCAGCCGGCAATGCCTACGGCTACGGCCGCCAGCCATCCGCCGTGTACCCAGCGGGAGGCGCGGCGCTGTTCGGCGGCGTGGAGGACCCCCAAAATGGCCAGAATGATCAAGAACGCTTCCAGTCCCTCGCGCAGCAGGATGGAAGCGGCGACCAGAAACGAAAACCAGAATCCACCGCTCTCGGCGGCAAGCGTGGTACGGGCCGATTCAATGGTGGCTTTGGCACGGTCTACGGCGTGGGTGAGCGCCGTTACGCCAGCGTCATTTTCGATGTCGTTTCGAACGGCCGTCATGCGATTTTCGATCTCAATGAGGAGCGTGCCGTCGCGCGCGCCAATAGCGGGCTCGAGAGGTTCAATTCCTTCCAGATAGGAGCGGAGTGCGAGTTGACGCGCGTCGCTTGTGCGCCCCGCCGTGTAGGCCACGAGTGCGCTGTCAAGCCGGGCCTCGGCTTGGTCCAAGGCCGTCTCAAACAATTGGACGGGTCGATGCGTGCGAAGTGCGTGAACGGCATCCTCTGGATCCATGATGCCGCGGCGGCGGAGCGAGTCGCTCAGCGCACCATCTCCCAGCATGGCGACTGCACCGAGCAGGTCGCCGGGAGGCATGCGGCCCGTACCGGATTCGTGCTGAAGTGATTTGACAAAAAATGCAACGTCCCATACTTCCTGGTCCGATAGGGACTGAAAGGCGGGCATGGAGGTACCTTCAACACCAAGACGGATGGTATTGTACGCCTGGAACGGCGATATAGAGGCAATTCGGTCGCCGCTGCTGAACAGGGTTGGCGGTGGGCTAAGAGTTGCTGCGGCTGGGCCGTCTGCCGCGCCCGAGATACCGTGACACGCGGCGCATTGCTGAACGTAAATGGCCTCGCCGCGCGCCCAGTCAGGCCACTGTGTGGGCATGCTGAGGACATGGGTCCGGGCCAGAATGTCATTTCGGATAGCCCGCGCCAGCGCCGCTATCGCGTCCGGGGCCGCTTTTTCGTCGATTCGGCTCGAGAGTTGAGCGATTCTGTCGCTCGGCGATGCCACATTGTTCGGCGCACGCGACGCGTCAATCAGACCCATGCGCGTCATGTCACCCAGCAGGGAGGCCGCCGACTGCGCGAAATTTTGCATTTCCTCGTACTCGGCCTGGTTGATGACCTCGCCGTTCTGCACCGCTGCTGCGTAGTCGGCGGCCATGTAGTCGAGCACATGAACCAGGCTCCGCGCCAGCGACTCGGCCGATGTGGCGGCTGCATCCGGTGGATTCTGGCTGGAGCTGGTCTGGTCGAGGGCCCTCTGACCGGAAGGGGTCTGAGCGTGTGCCGCGCGGTCCGGTGCCAGCCGCCCGGCGAACAAAACAAGAACGGTCAGGGACAGAAGAATGCGCATGCCATGCGGGCAGAGTTGACATTGGAATAGTTTGGCTCCTAATTTAGAACGATTCTAAATAAGAACCAACCCCTGCCTGTGAACATGATCCGCCTTGACACATTCCTCTCACAGTTTTTGCTGATAGCCGCTCTCATGACGGGAGTGGGGCTCGGGTCTGCCACGGCGCAAGCGTCGCACGAAACAAATTTGTCGCGAAGCGAAATCGGCGTCGTTTTTATGCCGCATGGTGCCGACAGCCTATGGAATGCCACCATGCGGCAGGCCCTCCTGCCACTTTCAGATCACTATGTGACGGTCAACGCGTTCGGCATGGCCAACCCGGACATTGTGGAGGCGGCGCTTCGTAAATTGGAAGCGCAAGGCATGCGCGGGGCCGTGGTGGTCCGAATATTTTCCTTGGAAAACAGTTTTCGTACGGCGACAGAGTACATGCTTGGGTTGTCGGACTACGACGACTCTGCCCCCATGCCCAGGGGAATGCACACCATGCGGCGCATAGAGACGCCACTTCGGGTAGTGACGACGGGTGGAATGGAAGCGCATCCATTGCTGGCTGAAGCGATGGCGGACAGGGCTCGGGAGTTGAGCAGGAATCCGGAACGGGAAACCGTTATTCTCCTCGGGCACGGCGCTGGTCAAGACGAGGAAGACATGCACTGGAAGCACAACCTGGAATCGATTGCCGACTACATCCGCAGCAAGCCGGGCCTGCCCTTTCGGGACATCCGGGTAGGTACGTGGCGCGAGGACTGGCCTGACAAGCGGGACGCAGCGGTGGCCGCTATCCGTGAAATGGTGGAGGAGGCGGGCGTCGACGGCGGCGTAGCGCTCGTTATTCCGGTCCGGACCATTATGCAGGGACCGGAGAATGACTATCTGGACGGGCTGAACTACCGACTCGGCGCAGGATTTGCACCGCACCCTGCCTTTTTGCGCTGGGTGGCATCGGAAATCGAAGAGGGTATGGCAGAGTTGCTGTACAGATGAGCGGCACTGCGTTCCATGCGTTCACCAGCGTTCACCAGCGTTCACCAGCGTTCTACCGGTTGTTCTCACAGAGAATGCGTGCGCGCTCCAGTGCATCGTCGAATGATCCGATCACGTTGTCACGGCCAATTCGGTCCATGAAACCAGCCCGCTCCAGCAGTACAAGCGGTTGAGCGTGCAGCCCCGAGAGGACAATGGCCGGTCCGTGCTTGTCCGCCTCGCAGAGGAATTCCTCTAACACCCGAAGACCGGTGGCGTCGAGCGCGAGGACGTTGCGCATCCGAATGACCAGTACATCGGGCCGGCGCTGCATGGCCGAGAGCGCGGTCGCGAATTTATGTGCGGCGCCGAAGAAGAACGGCCCGTTGACTTCATACACCTCCACGCCGGGTGGCAGATGCGCCAGACGCTCCGCTTCAGAAGGCAGCAGATCGTCTTCTTCCGACGTCATCATCCGGATCTGAGCGACATCGGACATGCGCTTCATGAATAAAAAGGCAGCCAGAACGACGCCCACCTGGATAGCGATGGTCAGGTCAACGAAGACCGTCAGCAGAAACGTCACGAGAAGTACCAGGGCATCGCTCCGTGTGCTGCGCAGAATGCGCCCAAAAAGGTGTGCTTCAGACATATTCCAGGAGACAACCAGTAGAATACCCGCGAGTACTGGCATGGGAATGAGCGCGGCCCATTTTCCGGCTACGAGGAGGACGACGGTGAGCGTTGCCGCATGTACCATGCCAGCAACGGGGCTGGCGGCGCCATTCTTTATGTTGGTGGCCGTGCGTGCAATGGCGCCCGTGGCAGGAATGCCACCGAACAATGGCGCGACCATATTGGCCACGCCCTGGCCAATGAGTTCGGCATTGGATCGATGCTGACGCCCCGTCATACCATCGGCAACAACGGCCGAAAGCAGGCTTTCGATGGCAATGAGTAGAGCGACCGATACCGCTGCCGAGACAAGGTCTGGCATGATCGCCCAATCGACCACCGGTAGGCGGAACGATGGCAGGGAGGATGGGACATCGCCCAGTTCCGATCCAATCGTGGGCACGGGAAGGTTGAAGACCGATACGACGACCGAAGCCAAAAGGAGTGCGACGAGCGAAGCGGGGATGCGCTTGAGATGTCGTGGAAGGAAAACGAGGATCAGCACCGTCGCAGCCGTCAGAAAAACGCTCCAAAAATTGACCGTGGTCAATACATCGGCATACGCGAGCCACTTCGATACAAAATGAACCGGTACCGTATCCATGGTCAGCCCGAGGCCGTCCTTGACTTGCCCCGACGCGATGACAATGGCAATTCCCGATGTGAACCCAACGGTCACGGGGTAGGGCACGTACCGGATGAGCGTACCCAGCCTGGCTATGCCAAAAACAACGAGCATCAGGCCAGCCATCAGCGTCGTGACCGCCAGCCCATCGTATCCAAACTCCTGGACGATGGCGTAGGTCAATACAATGAAAGCCCCCGTTGGACCGCCAATCTGAAAGCGGCTTCCACCCAGTGCTGAAATCAGGAATCCAGCGATAATGGCGGTATACAGGCCCTGTTCGGGCCGCACGCCGGACGCAATTGCGAACGCAATGGCCAGCGGGAGCGCCACAATCCCTACTACGAGGCCAGCGGAGATGTCCCGCGACGCCATTTTCCGCGTGTAAGGCTCGCGAAGGAGGGAAAAGAATTTGGGTACAATCGATGACATGTGACTATTCGTACATGTAGTCTCGGGCGTGTCGCCGATGTCTCCGGGGCAGGCTTCGATCAAGGGTTAGGCTTGGCCGGTGCTACTGGCCACGTGTCCTCAATCCCCGAGCGTCCTCCCCAGGTAGTCCTTGAGACGATTCCATGCGTCGGCGGCGGGTACGGCCCGGACGTCGGGTTCTTCGTCGACGCGCAGCCAGAATCCGTGGTTCACATCGTCATAGATGTGCAGATCGTGCTCGAGGCCTGCGGCGTCGAGGGCGACTTCGAAGGCTTCCACAGCCTCGGGGGCTGGTCCGCGGTCGAGCCGCGCAAAGGTGCCATAGATTTCGTGGTCTACGTGCGCGAGCGCCTCGGGGTCATCGATCAGGCGGCCGTAGAAGATGGCGGTCGCATCGTGATTGTCGCCGTCGAGTCCGAATGAAAGCGCAATACCACCTCCAAAGCACCATCCCATGGCGCCGATGCGGCCCGTGACGTCGCTGCGCTGCTTCAGAAAGGCCACCGCGGCGTTCAGGTTCTCAATCACGACCGGCATGTTCTCGTTGGCTTCCGTCATGAGGGCAATATTCTCGTCGCGGTTCGTACCGGTGCGACCCTGATAGAGGTCGGCCGCCAGTGTCACGTATCCTTCGGCGGCAAAATCGTCGGCGACCTGGCGCACGCGGTCCGTGAGCCCGTTCCACTCATGAATGATGACAAGCGCCGGAAACGGTCCCTCGCCGTCGGGCACGGCCAGGTAGCCGGTGGTCGCAGCATCGACCGGAAAATAGTTTATACTGTTGCCCTGAAGCGGCCCGCCTTCTCCTATGATGGCCGCTGGAAGTTCGGCAAGGGCAGCCGTGACGGCGTCAGTCATGGAGGCGTCGGCGGGAGCATCGGCATGACCCGCCGCATCGTTTTCCGGATCTCCGCAGCCAGAGAAGATGGCAAAAACAAGGAGCAGGACGGGAATTCGGCGAAGGTAATTCATGGATATAACAGGTTTAGTGATCGGATTGGGCCAGGGATTCCAGGCGATGCAGTGCATCGCGAATCTCCGTCAGTAGGGCGATCGATTCATTTCGATCCATAACTTCCGCCGGAGCCAGGGTGGGATCGGAGGCATGGCGTTCGGTCAGTCGGTCCCGCTGCGCGATGATGGCGGCCTGGAACGCGTGGATGTCGACAATACCGGTGAGCTTGGCGTCGGACTGGCCTTCGGGGCCGCTTTGGCCTGCCGTTTCGATCTGCATGGTCATGAGTCCGAATTTTCGCAGGAGGGGGCCATGAGAGAGGCTGATATCCTGGATTTTGTCGAGCATGATTGTCATGTCCTTCTGGAAAACCACGCCCCGGTGGATATGCAGTCGTTTACCGTCCAGTTCGCAACGGAGTGCTTCAAACGACCGCCGGGACCACCACCAGCCAATGAATATCCAGAACGGTACGAGGACGATGCCGACAATTGTTACCACGAGGGTGACGAGGCTGATCACGTACAGATACAGCCGCAGTTTAGGATCGAACGTGGCCTTGATGGGAATCTGTTGGGCTGTATTCATGTCGTCAGGCTGGGTTGCTTTGGGTCGTACAGGTCGGTCATGATCTGGCTGTCATGCCAGCGGTCCTCCTTGATCCACCGGGCTACCCAGGGGCTGAAGCGGACTTTGACCGTGAAGGGTTCGCGATCGCGGAACATGCCGAACATGGATCCGAGAAACTGTTCAAGATCGAAGGCTTCCGCCGTGTCGAAAAAGGATTCCGTGGGTTCAACCTCGCGGATCCGGTACATGGTGTAGTAGCGCATGCGAACGGTACGCGTCTCGGCAATGTACGTGGAGAACTCCTCGAGCCATGGCAGGGGCTCATCCGGAGCAGGTCCCCGAAGGATGGACAGGG
This sequence comes from Bacteroidota bacterium, assembly GCA_029262775.1. Classification (GTDB taxonomy): domain Bacteria; phylum Bacteroidota; class Rhodothermia; order Rhodothermales; family UBA10348; genus 1-14-0-65-60-17. Next base: position 40,618 of record JAJCYR010000091.1, on the reverse strand, counting down.
AGGGGGAGCAGCCCCGAACTGCTCAAGCACGTCCTGCGCCAATTCGATGGCTGCCAGCTCCGAGCGGCGGATCTGCGCGAGCGGAAGCTCTCCGGACTCCTCAGTGATTCGCAACTTCGTGCTGCCGTGTTGTACTCGATGGCATGACCGAACGCGCGCATGTGCTCCAGGTCCTTCATGATGGTCCGGCGACTGACCTCGAGTTCCTCGGCGGCCTGGGTCGCGTTGAAGCGGCGGCCGTCGAGGAGCCATTTGCGAAGTTGCAGCTGGCGCCAGGCTTGCGGATGGGTTGGGGAGGAGCGGGGCATTCGCCAAATATAAATACATCGGTATATTACACCACGTCACCGCGTGATGTAATTCTCCAGATGCTCAATCAGGTTTTCCTGGTCCTTCAGTTTGAATTTGACCAGATCGCCCACCGAGACCACGCCGGTGACCGCTCCGTCTTCCACAACGGGAAGGTGGCGAATGCGCCGATCGGTCATGAGCGACATGGCTTCGTCGATGGTGACGGAGTCCGTCGCTGTAATGACGTCTCGGGTCATGACGTCGGAAACAAGGGTATCTTTCGATGCCTTTCCCCTCAGAATCACCTTCCGGGCGTAATCCCGCTCGGAAATGATTCCAACGAGCTGGTTGCCGTCCGTAACGACGAGGGCTCCGACACCCTTTTCGGCCATGATTTCAATGGCTGAATAGACCGATGCATCGGGCGCTACCGACCAGACGTCGCGTCCTTTTTGGTTGAGAATGAGTTTGATGGTCATGGCGTTACCTCCGTATTCCATGGGTGGTTCAATGTTGCTTCAGCATGTTTCCCCGGGGCTGCTTACGGCGGGGGTTGTTGAGTTTTGTCGGAATGTCCCACCGGAACTGGCCGCCTTCCTTGTACACGCGCCCGTCCTTCATGACGAACGACACCCCGTACAGCGCCGAGATGTCGTCCAGTGGGTTTGCCGGCATGGCGACGATATCGGCATTCCGGCCCGCTTCAATGCGGCCCGAGTTGGCGCCGAGCAGGTCGGCGGCATGCATCGTTGCCATGCGCAGGATGTGCGCGTTCGGAAGCTCGGCATCCACATAGCTGAACAGGAATCCAATCGTCTGCTCACCCCGGGTCTTACCCTCCTCGTAGTACACGACGTCCGACCCGAAGGCCATGGGAACGCCGGTGGCGTAGGCGCGCTTGTTGCGCTCAACGTTTGACCAGTAGCGCGTCTCGCCGAGACGCGAGGCGGGGAAGTCCGTGCCTACCAGATACGTGCCGCGGTCGGCCATGAGCTGGAGCGTCGCATCGGACGGATCAAAACCGTGCTCTATGGAATCTACGCCGCCGAGTACGGCGTTCCGAATGCCTTCGTCGCTCGTGGCATGCGCCATGACCTTGACGCCCATGTCGTGGGCTTCTTCAACAGCCACGCGGACGTCCTCCTCGGAATAGATGTAGGGCTGGTTGTCAATGATGAGTTTCACGAACGTGGCGCCGTAGTGCACATTTTCGCGGACAGCGCGGATAATTTCCTCATGCGAATCGGCGTAGAAGTACTCCGGTTCGCCGAGCGCGGGTTTCTCCGGGTTCATCTGGAACTGGCCGCCAAAGGGCGCAATCATGCGACCGGCCGTTACCATGTTGGGACCGGGAATCCATCCGCCCTCGATGGCGCGGCGCAGCGTGACGTCTCCATAGAGCCCGTTGTTACCGGTGTCGCGGACCCATACGAACCCCGCTTCAAGCATGGCACGGGCCAGCATGGTGCCCTGGGCCACGCGCATGGATGTGTCCTCTATCAGGCTGGCGTAGTAATAGGATCCGTGGTCGTTGATGTCGGATCCGTCCATTTCCTGCAGGGCAAGGTGAGTGTGAGCATCGATCAGGCCGGGCATGACGTAGCTGCCCGACAGGTCAATGCGATGCGCACCCTGAGGTGTGGTCACGCGCGGGCCAACCTCGGCAATATGGCCGTCCGTGACAAGAATCTGCTGGTTGTCGAGAATGCGGCCGTTCACGACGTCGAGGAGGTGGCCGGCGTCAATTACCGTGTGATTCTGAGCGGTCGCGCTCGAAGAAAGCAGGACAAGGCCCGCCAGGGCGTAGCCGAAAACGCGGTGGCATGTTTTCATGGCTTTTCTGGGAGAAGTGAACAGTGTGGTGGTAAACGTGAACAGGGATCACGAAATTCCAGTATATCACTTTTCATTTGGAAAAATGGGCAAAGCCCTGAAATTGACAGACATGCGTCGCAGCGACAGGAGTATGGACAGTCCAGACGGGATCAGGGATTTCCTGGCCAACGCGCCTGTCGGCACGCTGGCGACGGTGCATGACGGGCAGCCGTTTTTGAACAGCAACATCTTCGTGTACGTACCAGAGAGCCACTGCATTTTCATGCATACGGCGCATATTGGGCGCACGCGAACCAATATTGAGCAGGGCGGCGCGGGGGGTAACGGCCCAAGTGACGCCCCCACGGCCAGTGGAGCACCGGTCTGCTTCTCGGTCCATGAAATGGGCCGCCTGCTGCCCGCCGACACCGCGCTCGAAATGAGCGTAGAGTATGCCGGCGTGACGGTCTTCGGGCGAGCCCGCATTGTGGACAACGAGGACGAAGCGCGGGTCGCGTTGCAACTCGTGCTCGACAAATACATGGCGCACCTCACCCCGGGCAGGGACTATCGTCCCATCACGGAACAGGAAATAGCGCGAACAACCGTTTACCGGATTGATATCGACGAGTGGTCCGGCAAGAAAAAATCCGTGCCCGATGATTTTGCGGGGGCGTTTCTGTGGGACGAGAGCCCGCCGGCCCGGGGCGACTGAGCGGGCGCCGGTGGCTATTTGATGGCGCCGATCGCTACTTGATGGCGCCGGTGGCTACTCGATTCCGAGCAGCTCGACGTCAAAAATGAGTGTGGCGTTCGGCGGAATAACGCCGCCTGTGCCGCGTGCACCATAACCCATCTCAGGCGGGAGCGTCAGAATGCGGCGCTCACCAACTTTCATACCCTTCACGCCTTCGTCCCAGCCGGTAATGACGCGTCCTGCGCCGAGTGGAAAGGAAAAGGTCTGTCCGCGATCGCGTGAACTGTCGAACTTCGTGCCGCGATTCTCCGGGGCCGATGTATCGTAGAGCCATCCGGTGTAGTGCACAACGGCCGTCTTGCCGGGCTCAATGGCTTCTCCTTCTCCTTCCGCAATAACGTCAATCATGAGTTCTGATGATGGGGCTGGGGCGCTTCCGGTCTCCTTGGCTTCGGATTGTTCGGTCGTCGCAACGTTGTCGGCCGCATTGTTTTCGCTCGATACGGCGGGCTCCGATTCAGAACCACACGCCGGGACAAGAAGAACGACCAGCAGGAGAAGTAAAGAAGTGCGCATGAAATGGCTGTGATGTTGTGATAAGGCGCGTTGTATGAGCGGCCTTCTGTATTGTTCTCGGCCATAGCCGGGTGTATCCTGAAAGGCTGCTGACGCGGCTCAGATCGTTTCGCGCACGGCCATCTCCGGATACAGGTCAGCAAACGCCTCGACCTTGTGGTTGCGCTGGCGGAATATGAGGGAGCGATTCAAATCGGCGAGCGAAGTGCAACCTGCCGCACGGTAGAGATCCAGGAAGTCTTCGAGCGTGCCGTCGTGGTAGTTCTTGACGCGAATCCATTTGTCTTCGACCACCAAGCCACGCATTTTTGCTCGATTATTGGTGGCAATTCCCGCTGGGCACGTGTTCAGATTGCATTCGAGCGCCTGGATGCAGCCGAGCGCGAGCATCATACCGCGTGCTGAGTTGCAGATGTCGGCGCCGAGGCAGAGCGCTTTGAACATGTCGAAACCGTCGATGATTTTGCCCGCCGTGATGACCTTGATGTCGTCCTTCAGGGCGTACCGCCGAAGTGTGTTCACGGCGAACACCAGCGCGTTCTCCCACGGCATGCCTACGTGGTCCGAGAAGATGACCGGGGCTGCGCCTGTGCCACCCTCCGCGCCGTCGATCGTAATGAAGTCCGGCATCAGGCCGGTTTTCACGATGGCCTCGCAGATATCCACAAACTCCTGTTCGCGTCCAATACAGAGCTTGAAGCCAACCGGCTTTCCGCCCGAGAGCGTGCGAACCCGATCCACAAACTCAAGGAGTCCTTCTGCGGACGTGAACGCGGAGTGCCCGGGAGGGGAGAGCACCTGGGTCCAAGGCTCGACGCCGCGGATCCGGGCAATTTCCTCGTTGTTTTTCTTGGCCGGTAGCATGCCACCATGCCCCGGTTTGGCCCCTTGTGAGAGCTTGATTTCTATCATTTTGACTTCGGGCGCGGCGGCGGTCTCTTTGAAGCGCTCCTCCGAAAAATTGCCCTCCGGGTCGCGGCATCCAAAGTACCCGGTACCAACCTGGTAGACCAGGTCACCACCCGTGAGATGATAGTCGGACACGCCGCCCTCACCCGTGTTATGGTAGAATCCGCCAGCGGCCGCCCCCTTGTTGAGCGCCATGATGGCGTTCTTGCTGAGCGAACCGTAACTCATGGCCGATATGTTCAGCAGGCTCGCCTCGTAGGGCTGCGTGCAGGCATCCGTCCCAATACGGACGCGCGGGGCCTCGTCCAGGGCTGGGCTCGGAAAAACAGAATGCGCCGTCCACTCCATGTTTTCGCGCTGCAGGTCGTGCTCGGTCCCAAACGGATGCGTATTAACGGCTTTTTTGGCGCGCGTATACACGTATCGCCGCTGGATTCGGTTGAGCGGCTTGCCATCCAGATCAGATTCGACAAAATACTGATGGATTTCAGGCGCAATCCCCTCAAAAAGATACCGGAAGTGCCCGATCACCGGGAAATTCCGAAGGATGGTATGCTCTTTCTGCGTCACATCGTGCAGCCCCACAAGAACGACGGTACATGCAATGACGAGCACGCTCGGCAGCGGAAAGAAGATGATCAGGTACAGCCCGATGAAGAAGAAAATGGCAGCAAAAATGAACTTGAGAACGGATTTCATGGGCTATGGGATAGATTGCGGACGACCTGGGGGTGGGTTACAGAGGGCCTGCGCACGCTTCGTGTGTGTGGCTCACGATATGTTTCCTTGTCGATACATACAAACCCGTGTGGCGTCGAAAGTTTGGCGGAACACGAATCTCAATGTAATGTATATGATGTATACATTACTTATTCGGGTAGACATGGTCCGGAAACAACTCTACATAACGGATGAGCAGGAACAGGCCCTGAAAGCCAGCGCCAAAGCCGAAGGGAAATCAGAAGCAGGGGTCGTCCGGGATGCCTTGGTCGCCTACCTGACCAAGACCAGTGGTACTGGCCTGCATCGCGATCAGGCCAGCCTGGCCAGGGAACTCGTGGAAGCGAATGTCGACCTGTCGCGAAACGTAACGTTCGGAAAGAGTTTTGTCTTCGATCGAATGAAGGGGTACGAAGAGCGGAGCGTGCGCGAGCCTGGATCGGATCAATGCGTATGACGTGTCTGATCGATACCAATGTATTGGTGTATGCCATCGACCATTCCGATCCTACCCGGATGATGCGGGCAAACACAGTGCTGGAAACTGTGGTCTCGGCCGAAAGTGCTGTGATTACGGCGCAGGTTCTCGCTGAATTCGCCAACGTCTCGCTGAAAAACGTACCGCAACCGAGTGGGACGGAACGAGTCTATGCCATCGTAGAGCACTATATGCGGGCCATCCCCGTACTACCACTGACAGCAGCCATAGTACTGGAAGCTGTTCGAGGTGTTCGCGTATATAGCCTGTCTTATTACGACTCGCAGATCTGGGCGGTGGCCCGACTGAATCAGATTCCGGTCGTGCTCAGCGAGGACTTTCGATCCAATGGTACGCTGGAAGGCGTCACGTTTATCAATCCGTTCGATTCGGCGTTCGACCCAGGGCGCCTCGCGTGATGGTGTGTCGTACAGCGGCACTACTTCCGGCGGGAGACCGGAAATTCCATTTCGCCGAATTCCACATCCAGTTCAGCCAGTCGAGCAGCCAGGCTCTCCTGGACTATTCTGATGGCTTCGTTTCGGATGCTTGGACCTATGTCGGCGAGCACGTGGTCAAGCAGGCTGCCCGCCGCTATGGATCCCATGTCCTCGTCATGTTCGTCGCGCATGTAGGCCTGGAGCGACTGGATGGCTTCCTTCCGGTTTTCCTTTCTGAGTTCGATGGGCATGGCGGTGTGAGCGGGCAAATTCGGATTCAAGTGTTGGGTCCGGAAGATACGACGACGTCAGTTTGGTTGATGTCGGGCAGGGAGTCGTGATGGTCGCTTGGAATCCGGCCCGCTTCATGAAACCAATCATGCGACAACTACCCTGAGAGGCGCCGCTGGGCAAAATAGGCCGATGCCTTCCTGGGATCTTATTGGCGCGTTGTATTCCGATTGACGGACCCGTCTTCGAAGGGTCTCCGCCGTACAGCCAATTTTCTCTGCGATCGACTGAATCGCCGCCCATGCGACGTGTATTCATGCGTGTGGTCGAATACCAAACGCACTGCTCGTTCCCGGACTTCTGGGGCGTATCTCAAGAACCTGTTTTTGCTTTCATGACTCCAATCTCTCATATTCTGGAGTCTCCAGCAAACCCGGGGCGGTTCAGTTCGAACCTGTCGTACAGAATTTGAAAAGGTCCACGGGCGGGAGCCCATGGACCTTTTCAATGTGTGCCCGAGAAGATTTACGTCGTCCGCTGTTGCGGACTCCGTTAGTCGCAGGCTGTCGCCGAGGCTTTGTTGGGGTGGTTGCCTGCTCGTTTGAACTCCCTTTTCAGGAGTTCGACCTCCCCGCAAAATATTGAACGCTTGGCCGGCACAGGGCCGACCAAGCGTTCAATGTGTGCCCGAGAAGATTCGAACTCCCGGCCTTCTGATCCGTAGTCAGACGCTCTATCCAGCTGAGCTACGGGCACGTGTTTCATTGGACCCGCAATATATCACCATTCGGGCAAAAGGGGCAAATGAAGTTTGGGTAGAACGTGTTCGTCACGCGGCGCCCGCTTCCTGGCGGAGGCGTCCGCACACCAGCATACAGATGGCAGAGAGGGTGGGGTCGCTGATCGAGTAGTAGGCAAATAGTCCTTCTTTGCGGCGTTTAACGCATTTTTCTGCCGCGAGCTGGCCGAGGTGCTTGCTGATGTTGGCCTGGTGCTGGCCGGTTTTCTCAACCAGTTCCTGCACGCTCATTTCACCCCGCTCGTGAAGCAGGCTCAGTATTTCAAGCCGTACAGGTTCACTGAGCATCTTGAATCGACGCGCAGCACGGTGCATGATTTCACGTGGGACGAGGTCGGTTGCCATGGACTGGGATGTTTGGACGAACGCGGCAGTAATGAAGAAACGAGGCGGTAAGATAGATCTGTATGCGCATACAGTGATGTATATGTCTTGTTCCACGCGTGTCGTTCAATGCAATTTCATGATGATTATGGCGTGAATTGACATGAAATCATCACAAACAAGCTTCATTATTGGGAAAGTCAAAAATATAAAACTTGGAACTATATAACCGTATCGATATATTACGTGCATCCACACCGCCACATGGACACGACCGGATTTTACGTATGACCAAGAAAATCGCGACACTGAGCCTGATGCTTGTCTGTGTGGCCCCGTCCGCCCGTGGGCAGAGCAGCCTTGGACAAAACGCCCCTGGGCAGAGCGCCCCGCTGCGCGAGATATCGCTTGAAGAAGCGCTGACGCTGGCGCAGGAAGGCAATTTCGGAAACCGGGCAGCTGCTTCGAGACACGATGCGGCACGGGGTGAGAGAACGCAGTCGCTGGCGGCTTTTCTGCCACAACTTACCGTCATGGAGCAGGCCATGACAACCAACGACCCGGCAAATGCCTTTGCATTTCAACTCAAACAGGAGCGGGCGGACATGTCGCTTTTCTCGCCAGAAGCACTCAACAATCCCGACCGCATCACGAACTGGGCCACCATCGTCCAGGTGCAGCAGCCGCTTTTTGATCCGGGAGCCCTGCAGAAACGCCGCGCGGCTGGAGCCACTGCCGAGGCCACAGGCCTCATGGCCGCGCGCACGCGTCAAACCACCGTGCGCCAGGTCAAAAACGTCTATTTCGGGCTCGCAGTAGCCCGGGAGCGCACGACGGTACTCGATTCTGCACTGACGGCAGCGAGGAGCAACCTGAAGCTTGTGACTGACTTTTTTGACCAGGGGCTGGCTCCCCGGGCGGACGTGCTGGGAGCAGAAGTCCGGGTTCTCGACCTTGAAAGCCAGCGCGCCGAGGCAGATGCCGCGCATGCCAATGCCGCCCACGAGCTGCGCCTGTTGCTCGGCATGACAGACAACGTATTGCTTGTTCCGACGACGCCGCTCACGAAGGCCGGCATCAACCTGGCGCTGATTGACCTCGAGGCTGTCAATACGCAGCGGGCCGACATGCAGGCCCTGAGGCGCGTGGCATCGGGGGCCAGGAGCCAGCTCCAGGCCGAAAAAGCAGGATATTTGCCGAAGGTCCACGCCATGGGCGCCTACGAACTGAACGATGACCAGGCCTTCGGCACGCGCGGAGACAACTGGATGGCGGGCATAACGCTCTCCTGGAACCTGTTTTCCGGGATGCAGCGCGTCGGGGCGGTGCAGCGTGCAAAGGCGGACGTGAGCGCAGCGGACCTCGCCCTCAAGGAACGTGCACTTCAGAACGAAGTCGCCCTTGGAAGCGCTCTCCGCGAGCTGGATGTGGCGCGCGAGCGCCTCACGCGCACGGAGCGCGGCGTGGCGCTCGCGCGCGAAATGCTCCGCATGCGGCGCGATCGCTACGAACAGAATCTGGAAAAAGCACAGGATGTACTCGCTGCCGAAGTGGAGCTCGCCACGCAGCGTCTGGCCCATCTCAATGCACTCTATTCCTGGAATACAACCGTACAGAAAATCGAATGGCTCGTCCAATGACCCCTCCCATACTTCGCGTATTGGCTGCGGCCAGTCTTCTGCTCGGCGCGTGTGGAAACGACGCGTCGCCCACTTCCGATGCCCCTGCAGGCCAGCAGATCGTCCCAGTAACGGTGATGACCGTGGAGGCATCGGCGGCCAGTGCATTGTACGCGTTTCCCGCGCAGGTGGAAGGAGATCGCCGCGTGGTGGTGAGCACTACGCTCATGGCCCGGATTGACCGGATTGCCGTGCAGGAAGGGGATCGCGTAGCGGAAGGTGACGTGCTCGTCGAACTCGATCAGTCAGCGCTGAGAGCCGAAAAAGCGCGTGCTGAAGCCATGCGCCAGCAGGCGAAGACGGCCCTCACGGCTGCGCGCAATCAGTTCGACCGGTTTACAGCGCTTCGCGAGCGGGGAAGCGCGACCGAGCGCGAGTTGGAAGAGGTTCGGACCATGCACGAACAGGCCCAGGCTGCACTGGCGGCGGCCGAGAGTGCGGTGGCAGCCGTGGCGCAGCAGCTCACATACGCCGTAATCACATCGCCCGTTACCGGGCACGCCGTGGCCCGATATGCAGACCCTGGCACGATGGCGCAGCCCGGGCAACCCATTCTGGAAGTCGAAACCACGTCCGACCTGCGCGTCGTGGCGCTCGTTCCAGAGAGCCAGGTGAGCCAGTTGTCCGAGGGGGACACCGTTTTTGTCGATATGGACGCCGTCGGAGCCCGATTCCAAGGCCGGCTGGCCACGATAAACCAAGCCGCAAGCGCCCCTGCCCGGCAATACCGGGTTGAAGTCGATCGGCTGGAACCCCTCGGCGACGGCTCCGGAGGCGGGCTGAAGCCGGGCATGTACGCCCGCCTCCACGTGAGTGTCCGACCGGTGGGCGATGAGGAACGGATCATTATTCCTGCCGGTGCGCTCGTCACGCGCGGCCAGCTCACCGGAGTCTGGGCCGTTTCGGATAGTAATCGCGCGCGGCTCCGCTGGGTCCGGCTCGGCGCGCGCCGCGGCGACGAGGTCGAGGTCCTCTCGGGACTACGCGCCGGCGAGCGGATCGTGCTCTCGGCACGCGGCCGGATCACCGATGGCCAGGAGGTGCGCGAACAATGAAAACGCATCCCCACATCCAGGGAGAAGGACTGGCCGGCCGCATTGCGGCCGTCTTCATCCACTCCAAGCTGACGCCACTCCTCATGGCCGTCTTCATGGGCATTGGCATCTACAGCGCTGTGCTCACCCCCAAGGAAGAGGACCCGCAGATCGAGGTTCCCATGGTCGACATCGCGCTCGCCATGCCGGGGGCAAGCCCCGAGGAAATGGAGAGCGTCGTCATACAGCCCATTGAGCATCTGCTGGGGAACATCGAAGGCGTCGAATACATCTTTTCGACCGCTCTTCCCGGCCAAGCGCTCATCAGCGCAACATGGTATGTTGGCGAGAATGTCGAGGAGAGCCTCGTCGGTCTCTACGAAGAGCTGCTCAAGCGCATGGAAACCATGCCCGAGGGCGTCACCATGCCGCTCATCAAGACGCGCGACGTGGACGATGTCCCCGTGCTTGCGCTCACGCTCCACAGCACGTCGTACGACGACTATGACCTGCGCCGAATGGGCGTGGAACTGGCCGCGGAAATCAAGAAAATAGACGGCGTAGCCCGTGTGGACGTGATTGGCGGCCGCACCCGCCAGCTGAGCATCACGCCCAACCCGGAGCAACTCGCCGCCTACGAGCTCGGCCTTGGGGACATATCGCGGGCCGTTGCATCGACCAATAACAGACTGCTGGCGGGAACCTTTGCGCAGGGTGACGAGCTGTTCGCCGTCGAAACGGGTCATTTTCTGGCCGATGCAGCGGACGCCGCCGGCATCGTCGTGGGCGTTCATGGCGGACAGCCCATTCACCTCTCAGATGTGGCGACTGTTGCTGATGGACCGGCCGAACCGACGAGCTATGTGGGCTTTTCCTCGCGCGCAGCGGGTGCGCGGCCGGCAGTGACGCTTGCCATCGCGAAGCGTCCCGGGCAGGATGCCATGTCGGTGGCCGAGCGGGTGCTGCATGGCGTGGAACGGCTCTCGCCGACGCTTCTTCCGTCGGATGTGACCCTGACCACCACGCGGAATTACGGCGAAAGTGCGCTCAACAAGGTGATGGAACTGCTGTTGCACCTGATGGTGGCTATCGGCGCCGTGACCATTGTGGTGGGTCTCGCCATGGGGTGGCGGGGCGGACTGGTGGTTTTTCTGTCGGTGCCCATCAGTTTTGCGCTGACGCTTTTTGTGTATTACATGTTCGGGTACACGCTCAACCGAATCACGCTCTTTGCGCTGATTTTCGTGACAGGCATTGTGGTGGACGATTCCATCATCGTGGCCGAAAATATGGAGCGGCATTTCAGGATGCGGAAGCGGCCCTTTGCGCAGGCCGCCATGGCCGCGATCAGTGAAGTGGGCAACCCCACGATCCTGGCAACGCTGACTGTGATTGCGGCGGTGCTGCCCATGGCCTTCGTATCGGGACTCATGGGACCGTACATGAGCCCGATGCCGATTGGGGCGTCGATTGCCATGATGTTTTCGCTGCTCGTGGCGCTCATGGTGACGCCGTATCTGGCTTTCCGGCTCCTCAAGAACCACGATGCGGACGACGACTCGGCGGAGGGCTACGACCTGGAAAAGACCTGGTCGTGGCGCATGTACCGGCTGGTGATGGATCCGCTGCTCGACCGGCGTCTACTGCGATGGGGGTTTCTGGGGGGACTCGGCGTGTTGCTGCTGGCCTCGCTGTCGCTCTTCTATTTCCGGGCGGTGTCCATGAAGATGCTGCCGCACGACAACAAGAGCGAGTTCCAGGTCATGGTCGATATGCCCGAGGGCACGCCGCTCGAGCGCACGCACGCGGTGGTGCGGGAGCTGGAAGCGTGGCTCGGCGAGCAGCCCGAGGTTACGCATGTCCAGACGTACACAGGAACGTCGGGGCCGGTGAACCTGAACGGCCTTGTGCGCCACTATGATATGCGGCGTGCTCCGCATGAGGCGGACATCCAGGTGAACCTGCTTCCGAAAGATGAGCGAAACGAGCAGAGCCACGCCATCGCGCGCCGCATGCGCGGAGGGCTGCAGGACATTGCCCGGCCGCTCGGCGCCAACATCAAACTGGCCGAGGTGCCTCCGGGTCCGCCCGTGCTCTCGACGCTGGTCGCTGAAATCTACGGCCCTGATCCCGATGTACAGATCAGCGTGGCGCGCCAGGTCATGGAAGCTTTTGCCGCGTCTGAAGGCGTAGTGGATGTGGACTGGATGGTGGACGAAGACTGGATGCGGTACGTGCTGAAGGTAGATCGCGAGAAGGCGGCGCTCGCCGGGATAGCGGCCAGCCGCATTGCAGAGGACGTGAATACGGCGCTCGGTGGACGACAGATTTCGCGCATGCGCCTTCCGAAGGAGAAGGAGCTCGTGCCCGTCATGCTGCGCCTTGCCGAGGATGCGCGCTCGGGTGTGGACCGCCTGGCCGGTCTGCAGCTGCGCACGGCCTCGGGGGACATGATTCCCGTTGGCGATCTGGTCCAGATCGAAGAGACGCTTGCTGAGAAGCGGTTGGACCGTAAGAACCAGCAGCGGGTCATCTACGTCACGGGTGACGTTGCTGGAAAGGTCGAAAGCCCGGTCTATGCCATGTTTGAAATTGAGGAGCACCTGGACAATATCCGCATTCCGGAGGGCTACGGATTTGAGACGCTCTACACTGCGCCACCGGATTTCGGGCTGGATTATACCCTCAAATGGGATGGCGAATGGCGCGTCACGTACAAGGTGTTCCGCGACCTCGGAATTGCATTCGGCGTGGTGCTCATTGTGATTTATCTGCTCATTGTGGGCTGGTTCCAGAACCTGCTGACCCCGGTTGTCATGATGGTGGCCATCCCGCTCTCGCTCGTCGGAATTGTGGTGGGGCACTGGATCATGGGCGCGTTCTTCACGGCGACGTCCATGATCGGGTTCATTGCCCTGGCCGGAATCATGGTCCGTAACTCTGTGCTGCTCATTGATTTCATTGAGCTGCGCCTGCGGGAAGGGGAGCCGCTCAGGCAGGCTGTCCTTGAGGCCGGCGCCGTGCGTACACGGCCCATTCTGTTGACGGCGGGGACGGTAGTGATCGGCGCCTTCATCATCCTTTTCGACCCCATTTTCCAGGGGCTTGCCATCTCGCTGATGGGCGGGGCCATTGCATCGACCGCATTGACCCTCGTCACGGTGCCCCTGATTTTCTACATGGTTAAGGTCTGAGCGAAGTGGATATCAAAGGGTATCCAATGCCGGATACGAAGGGGGAGCGACCCTCGTGGTTCTCTGCGCGGCTCTGGGAGGTGTATTCAACGCTTTCGTTCGCGTTCACTGACGCCGACAAGGCCGGTGCGCTCATGGACGCGCTTGCTTCGTTCGCCCGTGGAGCGGATGGTTACGGCATCGGGTGGGGCACAACTCGCCCCCTGAGCGCGTACAGCTCTCCATACGTGCCATTCCCATCAATCCAGTTCATTTCCATGAGCCCCACCACGCTCCCACGTGCCACCCATCTACCTGCCAGTCCGGTTTCGACCGCTGCAGCTCTGCTGGTCGCCGCACTCTTTTTGGCCGGGTGTACGACCGCCGATGCGCCGCAGACGGAAACGGCTCCGCCTCCGCCCCCGACCGATACCACGCCCCCGCCAAACACGTCACCGGATGGCGCCGAGAGTTACATCATTTCGCCGCAGGATGGCGCCACCGTATCCAGCCCCGTGACGGTTCGTTTCGGGCTGAAGGGAATGGGCGTGGCTCCGGCTGGCGTACAGATGGCCAACACGGGGCATCATCATCTCATGATCGATGTCAACGAACTGCCGGATTTGACCGCTCCGCTTCTGGCCAGTGACAAACATATCCATTTCGGGAAAGGGCAGACCGAGACCACAGTCGACCTCGATCCGGGAACGCATACACTGCAGCTGATTCTCGGAAACTGGGCCCACACACCGCACGATCCGCCAGTCATATCGGAAAAAATAACGATTACGGTTCAGTAAGGCCCGGCGGGACTGCGTTCACGTCGCTGCAGGAGCCGCCACCCGGCGACACTCACGATTGCGGCGCCGACCGTATTGAGGACCATGTCCCACATGGTGTCGGTGAGTCCTGACGGGTCATTGAACATGGTCTTCTGCATGTTCATGCCCGCGAGCTCGTCGACGGCAAACTCGAAGATTTCCCACAGCGCACCGATGGCAAGGGCGAAGATGAAGGCGAATAATGCCACAAATCCCGGGTTGAGTGTTATGCCGACCCGCTCGAGTGAGTTCAGCGCGTAGACCAGGTAAAAGCCCGCTGTTCCGAGCAGCAGGCCCGACATACCGTGCAGCAACAGGTCCCACCACCAGACGCGCGCGTAGAAATCCCGCACTTCGCCGAGAAACAGCGCGGCCATGACGAACAGCACGACCGCCGCATGCAGGGTGCGCGGCAGATGGACGGCCTGCTCGACGCGGCGGAGCGATGGCCAGAGGGGAATGGACGTAACCACCAGGATGATGACGACCAGAAACGCGTTCAGAAGCTGCGCCCGCACCAAGGCCGCAATCAGCTCAGCCGAGAGCAGGATGACAGCGAGAACAAGGACGCGGTGATAACTGAAGCGCATGTTTTTTATATGTAACTGTGCCAAGATGGCGTTTCGCCACCGCATCAGGGTGTGCGATCGTTCCTCAACACGCTTCCGGTCCGGTTCAGCACAAGATACAGGGCAGGCAGGACGAAAAGCGTCATGGCGGCAGCCGAAAACAGGCCGCCGATCATGGGCGCTGCAATCCGCTTCATGACTTCCGATCCGGTTTCCGAGCCAAACATGATGGGGAGCAGTGCCAGGAGCGTCGTGATAACGGTCATGAGCAGCGGACGGATGCGCAGCGCGGAGCCCTCTTCGATCGCCTCGCGCAGCGCCCTTCGAGAGGTCAGGCGCCCTTCACTGCGCCACCGCTCCACCGACTCCCGGATGTAGACCAACATGACGACGCTCGTTTCGGCCGCCAGTCCTGCGACCGCAATGAACCCGACCGCCACGGCAATGCTCATGTGGAAGTCCAGCACGGTGAGCAGCCATATCGCCCCGACGGCTGAAAAGGGGATGGTGAGCATGATCAACAGCACATCCTTGAGGCGCCGGAGGTGAATGAGAAGGAGCATGAAAATGATGGCGAGCGTAAACGGCACCACGATCATGAGGCGCTCGTTCGCCCGCTGCATGAACTCGTACTGCCCGCTCCACCGGAGCGAGTAGCCCGGCGGCAGCGCGAGTTCCGCCTCTACGACGCGGCGTGCGCGTTCGACCCACGTGCCGACGTCCACGTCGGGTTTCAGGTCCACGAATACCCACGCGTTCGGGCGGGCATTCTCGCTCTTGATCATAGTGGGCCCCGCCGTCATGCGGAGCGTTGCCACCTGTCCGAGCGGCACGGGACCCCCAATGGGCGCTGGAATGAGGACCCGCGACAGGGCATCGGTGTCGGATCGCAAGCCGCGATCATAGCGGATGTTGATTGGGTGTCGCTCGAGTCCTTCGATGGTCGTCGCCACGTTCCTGCCGCCGACCGCCAGGCTCACCGTCTCCAGGACATCGCCCGTCGTCAATCCGTGCCTGCCAGCCTCGAACCGATCCACGTCCACGTCCAGGAACGTGCCACCAACCGAGCGTTCGGCAAGTACACTGAGCGTGCCCCCGAGGGGCGGCAGAATCTCCTCGAGCCGCGTCCCGAGCCGCTCGAGCTCCGCGAGGTCCGGACCGGCGATTTTTACCCCCACGGCTGTTTTGATCCCCGTCGCCAGCATATCGGTCCGCGTTTTGATGGGCATGGTCCACATGTTCGTGAGGCCTGGAATCCGGATGGCCGCGTTCATTTCACGGATCAGGCTGTCCTGGGTGACCCCCTCGCGCCATTCGTCCTTCGGCCGAAGCATGATCGTCGTCTCGAACATGGACAGGGGCGCGGGATCGGTGGCTGTGTTGGCCCGGCCCGCCTTGCCGAATACGGACGCCACCTCGGGGAATGAGGCAATAATCCGGTCGGTCTGCTGCAGCAGTTCGGCGGCTTTTCGGGGCGATACGCCGGGCAGCGTGGTTGGCATGTAGAGCAGGTCACCCTCGTTCAGTGCGGGCATGAACTCGGATCCCAACTGCGGGAACGGTATGGCCGTGCGGCCTGTCATGATCTGTTGCAGGGGCAGCAGGCTGATGCCGAGGAGCAACGTGGCGCCCAGTGTCACCAGAACAGGATACGCGAGGGCACCGCGCAAGAGTGGTCTGAACGTGCCGATAAGCAGTCGCGAGAGCGGGTTCCGGGCTTCGCTCCGGATACGGCCACGGATGAAGACCGACATCAATGCCGGCACGAGCGTAATGGCGAGCAGCGCCGCGGCCGCCATGGAAAACGTCTTGGTCCAGGCCAGCGGCCCGAAGAGCCGTCCCTCCACATTCTGAAGCGTAAACACGGGTAGGAAGCTGACCGTGACAATGAGTAGCGAGAAAAAGAGGCTCGGCCCGACCTCCACGGCCGCCCTGCGGATGGACTCGAGCCGCACGCCGGGCGGGGCGTCCACGGGGAGTCGTTCCAGATGTTTGTGGGCGTTTTCGACCATCACGAGGCTTGCATCTACCATGACACCGATGGCAATGGCTATGCCACCGAGGCTCATGATATTGGCATTCATGCCGAGCGCGTACATCACAATGAGTGCCATGAGAATACCCACGGGGACCGAAATGACCGCCACGAAGGCGCTTCGCACGTGCAGCAGGAAGAGCATGACGATGAGGGCCACCACCAGCAATTCCTGCCATAACTTCGTGGTGAGCGTGCTTACCGCGCGCGAAATGAGTGCGGAACGGTCATATTCGACGTTTATGGTGACACCGGGCGGAAGGCTCGGGCGGAGTTCATTGAGGCGGGCTTTGACCCGTTCAATGACCTGGAGGGCATTTTCTCCGTAGCGCATGACCACGATACCGCCCACGACTTCGCCTTCGCCGTCACTTTCGGCAATGCCGCGGCGGATTTCGGGGCCGCGCCGGACATCGGCCACGTCGCCGATCGTGATCATGCCGCCCCGCTCGGCGCGGAGGGGGATGGAGCGGATGTCATCGATGCCGCGCAGGTAGCCCTTGCCGCGGATAATGAATTCGCGCTCTCCGAGTTCGACGAGGCGGCCCCCGACGTCGCGGTTGCTGTGCTGGATCTGCATGGCCATGTGACTGGTCGTGACTCCGAATGCCGCCAGTCGCTGCGGATCAGCCACGACCTGGTACTGCTCTTCAAAGCCCCCAACGGTGGCGACTTCGGCCACACCTGCGAGCGCCTGGAGTTCATAGGTGAGGAAGAAGTCCTGGAGCGAGCGCAACTCGCCGAGATCGCGTGTGCCCGTGGTGTCCGAGAGGCTGTACTGGAAGACCCAGCCGACCCCCGTGGCATCGGGTCCGATGGATGGGCTGACGCCGCTCGGGAGGGAACCGGCCACCTGGTTCAGGTACTCCAGGACGCGCGAGCGCGCCCAGTACATGTCCGTGCCGTCTTCGAAAATCACGTACACGAAGCTCGAGCCGAACATGGAATAGCCACGTACCGTGTGGGCAAACGGTACGGACAGCATGGCGGTCGCGAGCGGATACGTAATCTGCTCCTCCACAATCTGTGGTCCCTGGCCCGTGAAATCGGTTTTGATGATGACCTGGACGTCGGACAGGTCGGGAATGGCATCGACCGGTGTGTTCAGCGCCGCCCACATGCCCATGGCGGCCAGGAGTCCTGCCGTCAGCATGACGAGGACCCGGTTCCGGATGGATGCGTCGATGATTGCCTGTATCATGGGTTGTGCTCGTTTGTGCCTGTCGGCGGTTACATGTCCATGCCGGCCATACCAGCCATTCCTGCCATGGCGGCGCCGAGGCGCGCCTCCGAGTCGATCAGGAACTGCGCGCTCGTAACAATGCGCTCGCCTCCGGAGAGCCCCTCAAGAATGACCGTGTACCCGTCGGATGTCAGCCCAGATGTTACGTTTATGGGCTTGAAACGGCCATTACCAAGGTCCAGAACAATGATTTCGTGGCGGCCGTCACGCACGATTGCGCTCGTGGGAACGACGGGCGCTGCGGGTGCGGGGCTGCCTTCCAGCCAGACGGTCGCGAACATGCCGGGTTTGAACGGGCTGGAGTGCCCGCCGGCGTAACCGCCCACGTTGCGCGCGCTGAGCACAATCCGGGCCTGGGCCGCCCGGAGTGGCTCGTTGAGCATGTGGTACATGTAGTCGACTTCGCCCCGGAAGGTGACCCCGGGATTCCAGGGTAACTCGACATCGGCCATCGTTCCCATACCGACCCAGGCCAGATCCTGTTCGTGCACATCCACAATGAGCCAGGTGCGGGAAATATCTACAATATCCATGAGCCGGTCACCGGCCGCGATATGGGCACCTTCGGTGACCTTTTTGCGCATGATTTCGCCGGCGCTCGGAGCATGGAACGGGATGGTGCGCATGGGAACGCCGGTTTCTTCGACCTGGGCAATGATATGTTCAGGAATGTCCCAGAGCCGGAGCCGACGGCGGGCCGATTCTGCGAGGCCCTCGTCGAATGTGCGCGCGGCGAGCAGCTCTTCCTGTGTCGAGAGGACCTCCGGGCTGTAGAGATCGAAGAGATGGTCGCCCGCCTGTACACGTTTGCCGTCGAAGTCGGCCTCAAGGTGCTCGACCCACCCGGAGACCTTGGGCGAAATGGTGCGCTCGGCCTGCTCGTCCATGACAAAGTGGCCCGTGGCTCGGATGGTGCGCTCGAGGGCACGAACCTCCACGACGGCGGTCTGAACGCCAATGTTCTGAATGGTCACCGGATCGATATGAACCGCGTCCATAGTGGCATCCGAACTGTCAACAGCCATGCTGGACATGCGCTCGTGCCCGTCCCCGTCCCCGTCTCCGCCCCCGCCTCCGTCCTGTCCGGTTTTGGTTCCACAGGCCGCGAGCAGGAAACTGGTGAAAAGCAGTACGACGACCGCGGCCCAGGCAGGCGCCAGTTGGCGCTGACGCACGGACGCGGTCACGGGAGGGTTCAAACGGGAGTGGTTCATAATGGCGTACGTAGTAGTGTTTCGTACAGAGACGATAAAGAGGTGAACGAGGGCATTGCGGGCCGTTTTTACCGGCTCAATGCACTGCGGCCGATGGCGCGATCCAGCTGGATGCGGGTTTCTGCCAAGCGGGCTTCGGTTTCGATGTCCTGGGTGCTCAGTGTGTAGAGCGTGCGCTCGGCGTCAAGGACCTGCAGGAGGCTTGTCTGGCCGGCCCGATACGCGGTCAGTGCTGTGCTGCGGGCAATCTCGGCGCGGGGCAGGAGTATGTCGCGAAGTTGACGGAGCTGTTCCTGTTGCACATCGATCCGCGATGAGAGCTCCTCTACTTCGGTCCGGATGGCGGTCTGGCGCGCGCGGATCTGCGCCTCAACTTCGGAAACGTTGAGCCGCGCGCGCTCCTTTGGGGCGCGGCGAGCCGCGCCCCAAAGGGGAATGGTAATACCCAGGCGCAGTCCGACAGCGTCCCGACCGTCGCCGTTTGGGAGGAATGCCTCCTCCGCGGTATCGACCAGACTCACGCCGACCAGAAAGTCGGGTCGGGCGGACAGCCTGGCGACTTCGAGCTCCTCCAGTCGACTCTGCCTCAGGGCCTGGAGCGCATGGAGTTCCGGCCGGGTGGAGAGCGCCAGACGCACCCGTTCAGAGGGCTGATGGGCTCCGGGTGCGACCGGTTCGGCGGGCAGTAGGGGTTCGGGCAGGGGATGGACGGGCGGCAGGGAATCCGGGAGCGTGAGGTCGGGACTATCGGCCAGACGGGCCAGGTCCCGCCGCGCCAGGAGGAAATCTTCTGAAAATTTTTCGACAGCGAGATCCAGTGACGCATGCTCCAATTGAATGGAAATGAGCGGCGCCATGGCCTCTTCCCCGGTTTCGTACCGGTTCGTGGCCGATGCTTCAAAGCGTACAAGGCTTTTCTGGAACTGACGCGCATTCCGGGTCAGGGCTCCGGCCCGCCAGGCGCGGTTCCACGCGAGTTGGGCATCGCGGGAAAGGTCAAGCGCCAGGCGCACCGCGTTCTGGTCCAGATGCTCGGCGCTGGACAGGGCCGCACGGCTGCGTGCCGCGCGGAGACCGGGCCAGGGAATGGTCTGCTCGGCGGCCAGGCGGCTCCGCTGGGATCCGCGGGCTGTGAACACCCGATAAGGGAACCAGTTCAGGTCGAGCTTGGGATCGGGGAGTGCGCCGAGCGATTCGGCGTGGGCGCGCAGGGCATCGGCGCTGAAGCCGGCCGCTGCCAGGTCCGGATGGCGATCAATGACCAGATCGACTGCGTGCCTGCTGTCGGCTACGGGTGTCTGGCCCATGGCAGGGAGCACACGCAAGGCACAGGCGAACAACGTGATCAGAAGGAACGTGCGCGCAACGCGGGCCGCGGGTCGTGCCAAGGGGCACGCCGCAGGTAGAAAACGGGACATGATGTTTCTGCTGAGTGGTACAAGAGACTCGGTTCACGGGGGGAGAACCGGTCTATCACAGCAGAAAGGACGCGTGCAGGACGTGCAGAGGGGTCTGGGGCGCGGGCCCGCGGACTCGGCGGTCCGGTGGTCGATACGCGTGCGTACGGTCAGGAGCACGCAGGGCGGCTGAGTACCCGCTCGCATCCAGCAGGCCGCTCGCAAGGGGAAGGAGCGGGGCGGGCAGCCACTGGGGTACCGTCCGCAGGGAGGATAGGAGTCCGGACTGCATGCAGCAGGAGGAGACTTCTTCGCCCCTCGGCGGGCACGGCATGTCGCCTGACATGTCCATGTCCATGTCCATGTCCATGTCGCGAGCCACATGGTCCTGCACGGCCGCGTGCGCGGCCAGCGGCAGCACGAGCGGCGAAAGCAGCAGCAGCGCCATCAGGGGTGCTGCAAACTGGACAGACGATGTTTGGCGGCGGGTCATGGCGGCATTTAGTCTCCGTGCGTCCAATGGTTCCTGCCGTTGTATGCGTCGTTCGGCTTTTCCACGGCCCTGGCGGCGCAGCAGGATTGACGCGCGCCGAGGCATGCTGGCGCGGGTTGCACCCGTTTGCGGAACTCGCCGTTTCAAGGTACCTTTCTGCGCACACCAGCACACACATTTCACACCCATGAAACGAATTCTGCTGCTGGCCACCCTGGCCATGCTCGCGTGGCCCCCAGATTCGATTGAGGCCCGCCAGATCGGGCTTTCTGTCAGCGTGGGGACACTCGGTCCCGGTGCGAGCCTCGCCTACTCGGTGTCGCCGAAGTTTTCTGTGCGCGCGGGCGGCGCTCTGTTCTCGACGACGGTGGATGAGGACTTCGATGAGGATGACGTGTCGCTGGTGCTCGAAGGGGATGCCCGTATAGGAGCCGTCTCAGCGCTGGCCGACTACCATCCGTTTCGCAGCAGCTTCCGCCTGAGCGGAGGCCTGCGCCTGAACCTGCTCGATGCCGATTTGTCGGGGCGTTCGAAAGATCCGTTTTGTCTGGGCGACGAGGACGCCGAGGGTATCTGCCAGACGAAGGAATTTGCACCGGAAAAAGTGGGAGAGTTCGGCGTCAAGGTGACGTATGCCAATGTGCTGCAGCCCTATGCCGGCATTGGATTCGGTAATTTGGCGTACGGTAATAAGCGCATCACATTCATGTTCGATGCCGGTGTGATCTATACCGGGAGCCCGGAAATTGAACTGGAGGCGACGGGTCTGCTCACGCCTACCGCCGAGCAGAACGAAGATATTTTGAATGAAGGGTTCGAGTCGTTCGTGCTCTATCCGGTCATTTCTTTCGGTATCGGCGTCCGATTCCATTAACTGCTACAGTCATGAAACGATTGCTTACCTGGCTTTCGGTGCTTGTCGTCATCATCTACGCCCCAGGCTGTGATTTTCAGGCGGTCGAAGATGCGCTCGACGATTTTGATGTTGTGATAGGCCTTGAATCGGTCAACACCGTCATTAACGGGATTATGGTGGATGCCAGCACGGGTAATCTCGTCCCAGCACACCTCTCGTTTTCCGGTGACGACGCGTTTGCCATTATCGATGCCTTCTCGGATCCGGTCGACGCGCTCGAAGCAGATGCGGGTATTGTGACGTTTGGCATACAAAACTCTGTGGTTCCGTCTCCGGCGTCTCCGATTGATATTACGGTGACGGCCGAAGCAGAAGGGTATCACACCACCTCCCGCTCGCTGAGCATCACGGAAACGGGGGATGTCACTTTCAGTCTGACGATGACCCCGGTCTCTGTAACGGCGTCCATTCGTGGCACAGAGGGCAGCATCAGTTCGGGGCTGCAGACATCGGGCGGCACGATTGTGCAGGGTACTGTCATTGAAACGCCGCTGACGGCCCAGTCCACGGCTCAGGCCACGCTGACGGTGCCGGGAGGCACGACCCCTCTGGCGCGCTCCGGTGCGCCGCTCTCGGGGCAGCTTACGACCGAACTCCGCGTCTTTGACTCGGCGGCCGGTATGCACGCACTTCCGTCCGGAGCCCGCTCCGCCGGTGGCGTGAAGAACGCATCCATTGTCGGTGCTACGTTTTTCAGGATGTCGGACGGTTCGGGAGCGGTGGCGGCCACGTTCCGGGGGCCACAGGGCAAGTCGGGCTCGGCGTGTTCCGACGCGGGTGGAACCAGCCTGCGCATTTTGACGCGCGATGCGGCCCTGGTAGCCGCATTCTCATCCATGGCGGGCCCGACGGCGACGGTAGCGGCCTGGACGCCGGCCGATGGGCAGAACAACCAGATTGCGACGGGTATTCCCGTCACACGTGAAGGGGATGCCCTCGTGGCGGAACTCTGTTTCGGCGGCAGTGCGGCGAATGTCGATGCGTCCGCGCTCGGGGACGTGTCGGACGGGGTTTTCTACACGTACGCCCTCGTTCCGGGTGGTGGAGCGACGCTGGAAACAGGCATGTTGGACCACCAGGTATCCATTTCGAATGGGTCCGGTTCGGCGGTCAGCGCGGTGTTCACGCTGGTCGGTCCGGGACTTCAGGAAACGAATGGGCGTCAGATTGGTCCGGGCACGACGACCCTTCGCCTGGCCGACCTGCTCGACACGGCATCGGAATTCAGTGTCCTCTCGGGCGCCAGCTTTGTTCTGACGGCGACGCTTCCGACGGGAGCCCTCGAATCGACATCCATTTCCCCGTCGCCGCTGAGCGGCGCATCGACCCTGAATCTGCCCTCTTCGGCGGGGCTCCAGAATTATGCCGTGAGCGCCACAATTCAGTGCCCCGATCCGGCCAATCAGGAATTCGAGGTGCAGGTTACGACCGAAAGCCTGGACGCGGTGAGCGTCTTCTACCGCGTGGCGGGCAGTGACAACAGCTGGACACTGGTGCGCAGCTCGGACATTTCGCGCAAGGAGGCCACCTCATCATTGATCGCGATCGATGCCAGTTTGTCGCTGCTTCCGAGCACCGACTATGCGTTCAGGGGCGTGTTGGGAGATGACTCGTCCGAGACCGTGCAGACGACTCCGGCCACGGCGACGTCGTGGACGGTCATGCTGACTCCCGATGGTGTGGGTCTTTCCTGTGAATCCAAGTAGCCCGCCATTGGAGTCGAATCCATTGGAGTCGAATAAACACGTTTCTACATGTCCACATACAAGCTCCGGTGCCTGGGCACGGAAGACCGGATTGAAGACGACTACACGGTCCGATATCACGACACCGGGCTTCTGAGGGCTGAGTACGACGCTCGGACGCTGACGCCGCGGGAGTTGCCCGGGCTCTGGCGCTGGACAGACTGGTTGCCCGTGTCGGCTCCCGGCGAGCAGGTAGCAGGATCTCTCTGCTACCGGAGTGAGGCGCTCGCGGACCGTCTGGGCCTGTCGAACCTGTGGATCGCGTTTCAGGGCTATTGGCCAGAGAAAGGGGGGTACTGCCCGACGACGACGTTCAAGGACATGGAGGCGGTCACGACGCTTCAGCGGCTGCGCGACCATCATGTCCCGGGGCTCATCTGCGCGTCGGCGGGGAATACGGCACGGGCGTTTGCGCACTTTGGGGGGCTGGACGGATACCCGATCCTTCTGGTCGTGGCCGAGAAGCATCTCGGACGTATCTGGGTCCCGAAGGGCCATCCTTCGGACTCGGTGATCCTCATTGGCATTGCCGGTGGCGATTACAATGACGCTATTGAGGTGACGGGGCGCATACTGGAGTCCGGCGGGTGGCGCCGGGAAGGCGGCGTGCACAACGTGGCGCGGCGCGACGGTATTGGATCGCTTATTTTGACGGCCACGGAGGCCATCGGGGCACTTCCCATGCACTATTTCCAGGGTGTGGGCGGAGGTCCGGGTCCCATTGGTGTGCACGAAATGGCGCTTCGGGCCATCGACGCAGGCTATGCGCAGGGGCCGCTTCCGCAGCTCCACCTGTCGCAGAACGACACATTCTGTCCCATTCACGATGCCTGGCAGAAGCGCAGCCGAACGCTCCCGCCGCTCGGCGAGACCATGCACCCCCGGGTGTACTCGGATTACCTGGTAAACCGCGCGCCGGCATGGAGCGTGACCGGAGGGCTCTTCGATGTTCTTTTGGAGTCCGGTGGCGAAACCTACGCGGTTTCCTATGCCGAAGCGGCGGCGGCCGATGCGCTCATTCGCCAGTCGGAAGGCATTGATCCCATGTCCCCGGCCGCCGTAGCGCTGGCCTCGCTGCAACAGGCCGTGGCAAGCGGCCGCGTGGCCGCGGACGACTGTATCCTGCTCAATATTTCTGGAGGAGGGCAGGAGCGCTATCGGAAGGAAGTGGAGACCGTGGCCATCACGCCCATAGCCATCACCGACAAGGAAGACGCCGTCCGTCTCGGGCGCGCGGTCGTATCGGGAACGTAAGCCGGAGTCGTTTCCGCGTTTCTTTTTTGGGGCAATTGGTATAGATTGGAGGACGCGTATGCATGCCGACCCATCTTTCCACCTCAACCGCTCCAATCCCATGTACAAATGCCCATTCGTTTCTGCGCGCTTTTTTGCGGTTCGTTTTTCTGTGGCCCTGCTGCTGGTTTTCACGGTCGCCCCGTCTGCATCGTTCGTTCAGGCCCAGGAATTCGGTGCGGCCGTGGCTCTGGCCGATGGCCAGATTATAGCTTCTGACCTGGGAAGCGGCGCATCGGCCGGGCAGGTGCACGTATTCTCCCGCAGCATGGACGGCTCCTGGGCGTCGGTTGATGTCCTCGCCCTTTCCGCACCGGATGCCGAAGCGGATGGGTATGGCAGTGCGTTGGCGGCAGACGGAAATACGATCGTTGTCGGAGCCGGGCAGAGCGGGCTGGTTGACATCTACAGGAAGGGTGCGGACGGGTCCTGGACACGCGCCCAGCGCCTCTCTGAAAGCGCCCCCGGATTCGGCCGCGCGGTCAGCCTCGACGATCACATGCTGATTGTGGGTGCTGACAACGCGGCATTTGGCTATCACCGGGGCGGCGCAGGCGCGTGGTCACGCGTACCGGGACTGGATGCCGGATCACTCTCGGGCGACGCGGAGTATGGCGTGGCGGTAAGTGTGAAAGGAACACGCGCGCTGGTCGGCGCACCCGGAGCCAACGGGGGCGCGGGCGAAGTTCACGGGTACCACTTTGATGGTGGTGAGTGGCTTGCCAGCGGGCGCCTGGACCTGCCGGCTGTCGGTGAAAAGACGGCCTTTGGCGCGTCGGTCCTCGTGCACCACGGATACGCACTCGCGGGCGCGACCGGATATGACCGCCGTATTGGCGCCGTGGGTGTATACGAATGGGACGAGGAAAGCACGTCCTACAATTTTTCCACGCGGCTCACGCTTCCGGCGGCCAGCGGTAACGAAGGTCTCGGTGCGTCGCTTGCTTACAGCGAGCACGTTGTGTACGTGGGGGCGCCCTTGACCAACCGCGCCGAGGGAGCCGTGCATGCCTTCAAGGCAGAAAACCACATGCAGACGTGGATCGCCCAGCCGCCCCTTCCCGCCAAGCTCCAGACGCGCAACGGCCTCGGCACGCACATCGCCGTAAGCGCAGACCTGCTCGTAGCGAGTGCGCCCCGGTACGACAACGGTGAAGGTGCCGTGATCGTATATGAGAAGGGAGATGACGGCTCATGGGCGCAATCGGGCATCGTGTACCCCGAAGAGGGTGCTGCCTACGCATCCATCACAGGCGCCGAGGAGCCCTGCGACGACGGCACTGCAGCAGGGTGGACGTGCCAGGATGTAGACATGATTTCCTTCCTGTCCGTTTCGGACATAGGAGGCATACGTGGTACCCGCGCGAACGACATCTGGGGATGGACAGACCCGGAGACGGGTCGCGAATACGCACTCGTTGGCCGCACGGACGGCATGGCGTTTGTTGACGTGACCGATCCGGCCATGCCGGTCTACCTCGGCAACATGGACCGCACGCCCGGGGCACCTCCGTCGGTATGGCGCGATATGAAAGTTTACAGGGACCATGTATTTGTCGTAGCCGATGGGGCCGGTGAGCACGGCATGCAGATCTTCGACCTTGCGCGTCTGAGAAACGTCGCGAACCCTCCGGTTGAGTTTCGGCCCGACGTGCTCTACGACGGGATTGCCAGTTCCCACAACATCGTGATCAACGAAGAAACAGGATTTGCCTATGCCGTCGGTAACCGCATGGGTGGCGAGACGTGTGGGGGCGGTTTACACATGATAGATATCAGTTCGCCGAAGGAGCCCGCGTTCGCCGGCTGTTTTGCACATGAGGGCACGGGGCGCAGCGGAACGGGAACCACGCACGATGCCCAGTGCGTCGTGTACCGTGGTCCGGACCGTGACCACGCCGGCAAGGAACTCTGCCTCGGTTCCAATGAGACCGCCCTTTCCATTGCCGATGTAACCGACAAGAAAAACCCGACGGTGATTTCCATGGCCACGTATCCGGCGATCGCATACACGCATCAGGGGTGGCTTACGGAAGATCAACGCTTCTTCTTCATCAACGACGAAGGCGATGAGCCGCAAGGACTTGTGGACGGTACCCGAACGCTTATTTTCGATCTCGTGGACATAGACGACCCCGTTCTCGTCGGCGAACACATCTCGACTGAGAAGAACACCGATCACAACCTGTATGTGCGCGGGAACACGATGTACCAATCGAACTACCAGTCGGGCCTGCGCATTTTTGATATATCGGACCCCGAAAACCCGCTGGAGATCGCGTATTTCGACACCGTCCGCAACGATGCCACAGGCGGAGGCTCCTGGAGCAACTACCCGTATTTCGAGAGCGGCACCATTGTCGTGACGTCCGGCCGCGAAGGCCTGTTCATGCTCAAGAAAAAGGAGGTGGATCTATAGTGCTGGAAGGTCTGGAAGAGTATTGAATCCGATGGATGCGACGCATGGGCGTCGGGCGACCGGCGTGCTCCTGGCATGCCTGGCGGTCCTGATTTTGGCCGGGTGCGGCAGATCTGTGGAGATGCCGGATACCGGCTTCGACGGGTTGGCATTCCGGAACTGGACGGACGGAGCCACCTATGTGGGCCGCGATACATGTGGCCAGTGCCACCAGCCGCAATTCGATTCGTTTGTGCGTTCGCAGATGGGGCGTTCGTGGAAACATGCCAGACGATCACTTTCCGATGCCGACTGGGAGAACCCCCCCGTACTCCGTGACGCGTTCAACGATCTGTATTTCCAACCCTTCGCAGTGGGAGAGGAGTTGTTCGTGCGGGAATTTCGGATAAGGGGTGCCGACACCACGCACCTGCGTATCGAACAGATTGATTTCATCGTAGGGTCCGGGCATCACACGAACAGCCACATCTACGAACAGGGCGGGTATCTGTACCAGATCCCGGTGACGTGGTACGCCCAGGACGCCAAATGGGGACTGGCCCCAAAATTCCAGAAGTTGGGTAACAACTACCGCTTCAGCCGTGTCATTACGGACGAATGCATGGCCTGCCACAACGCGCCGCCAACCTTCGTGGAAGGGTCGGAAAACCGGTTTGAGAAGGTCCCCTCCGGGATAGGCTGTGAAAACTGCCACGGCCCGGGCTCCATCCACGTAGAGGAGAAAAAGGCTGGAATCATTGTGAACGTGGCCGAGGAGATGGACGATTCGATTGTAAACCCCGGGAGGCTCATCCCGGAGCGGCAACTCGACGTATGCAAGCGGTGCCACATGCAGGGCGTGGCGGTCTTCGAAGACGGGCAGCAGCCCCTCGACTGGCGTCCTGGAAAGGTCCTGGCTGCGCACGAACAGGTGTTCTGGCCGCGCCAGCCCGACTCGGTGTCTACCTTCATCATGGCATCGCACCCGGACAGGCTTGCCATGAGTGCTTGTTTTGAGTCCACCTGGGAGGCGTACGAAAAGGCGGGAGGTGCCCTGGCCCTCGGCGGGCCGGACGGGGCGCCGCGACCACTGACATGCCTCACGTGTCACGATCCGCATATTCCCATCGAAGAGGTGCCGGACGGGCACTATGATACTACGTGTCAGAACTGTCATGAAGGACCGAAAGCGGTGACTACGCCCTGCACGGAACCTACGGTCGCGGCGGGGACGAACACGGCATCGTGCGCATCGTGCCATATGCCCCCGTCGGGCAGCTCGGATATTCCGTACATCAAGGTGACGGACCACTACATCCGCGTAGTGGAACGTGACATGCTGCCGCCCGAGAGTGTGGAGGCGCAGCGGCGGTTCATTCGCCTGGCTGGACTGGTTGGCAGCCAATCCGATCACCACGAGGTAGCAGATGGCTTCCTGACCTACTATGAGCAGTTTACCGATCGGCCGGGCATGCTCGACTCGGCTGCAGCCCGCCTTCAGAAGGCGCGGCGTCAGGACCCGTCGGATGATCTGACCGCGTCCTGGATCCGGCTGTGGCACCTGAAGCAGGATTACGCGGCGACTGTGCGGTTCGTCATGTCCACAGACTTTGTCGAGCCCGGCGACGCCTGGACCTGGTACCGTATGGCGCAGGCGTTTCGGCAGGTGGGGCGTGCGGACGAGGCCGTCCTCTACATGGAGCGGGCTGTGGCGCTCGGAGAAGATCATCTGCGGTTCACGGATCAGCTTGGAGCGACCTATGTGGAAGCGGGCAGGTACGATGACGCTGTGGCGGTTCTTACGCGGAATATTGAGCGTCAGGATCGTTTCATTGAATCGTGGATCAACCGGGGGTTTGCCCGGTTGCTGCTCGGGGAGTTCAGTGCGGCAGAGGCCGATTTTCGAGAGGCGTTGCGTTTGGACCCCGACCAGGAGCAGGCGCTGGCCAATCTGGCTTCGCTATTCGCAAATACGGATCGCCTGGACGAGGCTCGGCCGCTCGTGCGTCGCCTGCTCGAACTCTCGCCCGGAAACCCCGGATATAAACAACTCTGGAACACCCTTCAATAATTTTCTCACCCATGGATCGTAGAACCAAAATCGTATGTACGCTGGGGCCGGCGTCGGACTCGGAAGAGACGATTTGTGCATTGATCCGGGCTGGCATGGACGTTGCCCGGCTCAACTTTTCGCATGGCACGCATGAGTATCACAAACTGTTGATGCAGCGCGTTCGGGCTGCATCGAGCGCCGAGGGTCGTCAGGTAGCTATTCTGCAGGACCTGCAGGGACCCAAGATCCGGATTGGAGAGGTAGAAGGGGAGGGAATTGACCTGGTTGCGGGCCAGCCGATCAGGCTCACATCCGAGGCCGTAGCGGCCAGTACCAGCGAGGTGCTTCACGTCAGCTACGACACGCTCGCCGATGATCTGTCTGTGGGCGGCGAAATCCTGATAGACGATGGTAACATCGAGCTGAAGGTGGTCGGTGTTGACGGGCGGGATGTGCTTGCCGAGGTGGTGATTGGTGGCCGACTGACCTCACGCAAAGGCGTGAATTTGCCGAACATTCGAACGTCCACGCCCGCGCTTACGGAAAAGGATCTGGCCGACCTTGAATTCGGCCTGGCCGAAGGCGTTGATATTATTGCGCTGTCATTCGTGCGCGAGGCATCCGATGTGCGGCAACTCGCTGAGCGTGTTCGCGCACGGGGATCGAACGTACTGATCGTTGCCAAAATCGAGAAACCGGAAGCCGTGGTCTGTATTGACGAGATTCTGGCCACCACCGATGGCATCATGGTTGCGCGCGGGGACCTCGGTATTGAGATGCGGTTGTCCAAGGTTCCGGGTGCCCAGAAATCCATCATTGCAAAGTGCCTTGCGGCGGCCAAGCCGGCCATTACGGCAACGCAGATGCTGGAGAGCATGATTGACAACCCCCGGCCGACGAGGGCCGAGGTGTCGGATGTGGCCAACGCCGTACTGGATGGGTCCGATGCGGTCATGTTGTCCGGGGAGACGGCCATGGGCGCGTATCCTGTACGGGCCGTGGAAGTCATGCACAACATTATCGTCGAGACCGAAAAGTCGTTTCTGGCACTGCACGCGCTGGATCCGACGGGTGGCGATGTGGACGTCACCGAGGCTGTTTCGCGATCGGCCTATTGGATGGCAGCCAAGGTGGGAGCGAAAGCCATTGCATGCCTGACCGCGTCGGGCAACACGGCACGGGCCATTGCCCGGCACCGTCCCCACGTTCCGGTCTACGCCTTTACGGATGATCATCGGGTGGTAGGGCAATTAGCGCTCTCCTGGGGAACAAAGGCATTTTTCATTCCTTTTCAGTGCGACACGGATGAGGGAATAACGCTTGTCCATGATATGCTGAGGGACATGGGTCTGGCCCGTGACGGCGACCGGATCGTGGTCACAGCCGGCATGCCTCTTCCTGCCAAAGACCGAACCAACATGGTTCATATCAGCACTCTGTAGCCTACGTTCTGCATGCAGCACCGCACCTTACGTTTCGCATTCATCTGGTCCTGTCTGGTCGCGCCGGTTCTCCTGGTAGCGGGTTGCGGACGCATTGGTTTCCTCGGTCAGCGATACGATAATTTCACGGCCTACTATAACGGGTTCTATAACGCAGAGCGGGTTTACGCCAAGGGCCAGGAAGGACTCAATCGTACGGTGCAGCCTGTTGACAGGACGCGGTTCCATTCGATTTTCGAGCGTCAGACCGGGAATACGAGCAGTCGCGACTTTGAGAGCGCCGTCAAGAAGAGTGCCGACCTGTTGCGGGAGCACCCCGATTCAAAATGGGTCGATGACGCGCTGTTACTGATCGGAAAGTCCTATTTCTACCAGGAAAACTTTGTCGGTGCGGAGCAGAAATTCCGGGAGGTGATGCAGGTCTCAGACAAGGAAACGGAAGAAGCCCGATTCTGGTTGGCGCGCACACTTGTCACATCGGGTGCCCTACCGGAAGCACGCACGGTTCTGACGGATGGGGTTGCTTCGGAACGCGTGAGTGGCCGATGGAAGGCCATGTATGAATTGGCGCTGGGCGAACTCGCGGTTTTGGAAGGTGACATGGAAGAGGCTGCCTCATTCCTGGGAATGGGTCTTCAGGATGTGCGGGACAAGGAGGTAGGTGCCCGTGCTCAGTTCCTCTACGGGCAGGTGCTGGAGACGCTCGACCGGCCGGAGGAAGCCGTGAGTGCCTACGACCGGGTACGCAAATTCCGGTACCCATTCGAGCTGGGTTATGCGGCGCAATATTCAGCGGCCCGCGTACTCGGAATGCAGATCGATGCAGACAAGGGGCTCGAGCGCGTACGCAAAATGGAGCGCGACGACAAAAATGTGGATGCGACCGGGGAACTGCGTTTACTGCGCGGTAAAATATTCCAGAGGGCGGGTCGCGTGGACGATGCGTATGCGATTTACGATGCGCTCCTGTATGAGGAAAATCCCAATCCGTCGGTCACGCGGGTGCGTAGTCGGGTGCATCTGGCCATGGCCGAATTCTATCGGGAGGTGGAAGGCGACTTTGTGATGGCCTCTGCCTACTACGATTCGGCTGCGACAGGACTGTCTGCCCGTTCCGGTTCCCGGTCCGGCGCAGCGTCCGGGAGGTCGTCCACGCTGGCGAGAAACAATGTAATACTGGCCCCGGAGGCAGTGGGCGACATCAATGATATCAGGTCGGCCTTTTCGGCGTTCGCGACCGCGTACAGCCTGATATCCGAAATGGACTCGGTGCTGTATCTGGGCTCACTCCCGCAGGAGGAGTTTGATCAGCGGGTGTTGGCCATGAGGCAGGCTCGCGCACGCGAACTGGCTGAAATGCAGCGCCAGCAGGAGACCGAACGGCGAAACAGTCAATTTCAGCAGCAACAGCAGCGCGGTGGACAGGGAGATATTTTCAGGAATCAGGGACTTCCGGAAGGGAAGATCATTCCTGGAGTGAACGATGGCGCGGGAAGCAATGCCTCGGGCTTTCTTTATTTCGAGGATCCGATTCGCATTCAGGAAGGTATGGCCACATTCCGAGAGCGTTGGGGAGATCGGCCTCTGGTTCCGAACTGGCGACGGGAAGAGGCCATTCGAACATTGGGAAGTCGTGGAGTTGAAGCGAATAGCACAGGGGGCCAAGCGGGGCAACCCAACACCGATCTGGATTCGGTGCTGGATGGAGCGGAAAGTGGGCGTGCCAACGTAGGGCTCCCTCAGATTGATCTGAGTGGCATTCCACGGGACTCTACATCTCGCGCTGAGGTACGCAGCCAACGTGCGCTTGCCCGTTATAACGTTGGAAACACTCTGTTTCTGAACATGAACATGCCTGACTCGGCGGCAGCGTGGTATCGGCTGGTTGTGGATGAGGATGCCGATCAGCCCGTGGCACGTCGTGCCCTCTATGCCCTCGCCGAAATACAGCGGGCCCTGGGCGACGAAGAGACGGCCAAGCGACTGTATCGTGAGGTATTGGATCGTTATCCGGAGTCGGAATTCTCGGCCATTGTGGCCAGGAATCTTGGTCTGGAATCGTTGGAGGTAGCCGCTGATTCGGCGCTCGAAGCGCAACTTGACTATGAGTCCGTGCGCAGGAACATGGAAAACGAGGCCGGAGCCGGGCGCTATGGGTATCACCTGAAGGAACTGCTCGGCGTGGCGGCTCGGTGGAAGGATCAGGCGGTTGCGGCCCAATCCATGCTTGCGGCCGCACGCGCCCATCTGGAATGGGCGGACTCCGATTCGGTGCGTATTGTTGCGCCGCTACCCATCAGTCCCGTGGACAGCACGGTTCTCTCCTTGTGGCCCGAGAGGGCGAAGGCAGATTCAATGTCTCCAGAGGCCGCCGTCACAGAAACCGCGGATTTTAAGGCGGTAATCGCAGATTCTTCGGATTCGAATGCGGTAGCCGAAGATTCTACGGTTTTGAACATCGCAGCCGAAGATTCTATTGCTTCAGAGCGGACGCTCCCGGAATCGTCAGATGCGGGTGCAGTTGTTGTGCCAGACAGCCTCCATCTCGGCGACCTGTATGCTTGGGTGAAAGAAAACTTCATCGGTACGTCGTACTTCTCCGAAGCGGACAGGATGACACGGTTGTTGGATGAATTCACGGCACCTCCGGTGAACAAGGAGGAGGTAGCACGGCAACTCTCGGCCAATGACTCGCTGGTGATGGCCATGTTGCGCGGTGAAAAGCCTCTTTCAGGCACGGATTCCTCGCGTGCCGACACGACAGGCCGTGTGGTGACGGACCCGGGACTGCTACCCGATTCGTCGGATGCAGTGGCTCGAGAGCGGCTACCGGAGGAGGTGGATCCGGCCGAAGTTGATCCGGAGGAGGATATGGTCCTGGACGTACCGGGTATTCCGACGCAAACAGCGGTGGACAGCTCGCAGGTGGTGGTCCGAGAAGACATGTGGCCGCTGGCGGAAGGCAACGAATCGGCGGTAAAGGGAGAAGGTTTCTGGCTGGTAGTGGGTGGAGACCACCCGGACGAGCAGACGGCAAGACAGAATACATCGTTGTTGAAACGACTTCTGATGGGTGAGGCGTCGCGCGTGCGCGTTCTGCGGTCCGCCGATTCAGAGGACGGTGCGTATGTGACGGCGATCGGGCCGTTCCCGACAGCGACCGATGCCGCGTCCTTTCATGCCGAACGTGAGAATATCCTGCGCGAGAGAATCAGGCTGTTTCAACTGGTGGCGCCCTGAAATTTCGTGGAACCAAGGGTGCAGGCCATGGTAACTGCGGCCCTTGCGTCATCTGAAATCCAACCCCGTTGCAGGATCGTTGCATGGCTGAAAACGATCGACCAAACCCCCGAATGGACAAGCCCCAGGGAAAAGGTCCGCGCTTGCCTGAAAAGCGTCCCCGGTTTGTACTATGGATATACCTTGTGGCCTTCATGGCCATCATGGTGCACATCTTCCTGTTCGTCGGTGGTATCGAACCGAACGAGGTGGAATACTCCCAATTCCTGGAAGAAATTGAAAAGGGCTGGGTGGATGAAGTTGTACTCGTAAACAATCTTCGGGTCGAAGGCCTCTATACGGATGACGTCATCCGCGAGGGTCTGGTGGACGTTCCGGAAGTTCAGAATAATCTGTTCATGCCTCCCGATGAGCAGGCGGCCAACCGCTTTTATTCGACCAAACCGGCCGATCACGAACTGACCCAGTTCCTGCTGGACTATAATACTACGAGGCGGGCCGAAGGCGCCGAAGAGGTCCGGTTCGATGCCCGACAGGAAGAGAACTGGTTCGGCGGCATGCTGACATGGATTTTCCCGCTCCTGATCATCATCGGACTCTGGATTTTCCTGATCCGCCGGATGAACCCAGGCTCCCAGGTGCTCAACATCGGGAAGAACAAGGCCGTACTCTTCGATGCCATGGACGAGCAGAAGCTGTCGTTCAAGGATGTGGCAGGGCTGGAAGAGGCCAAGGAAGAGGTGGTCGAAGTAGTGGACTTTCTCCAGAACCCGAAGAAATTCACCAAGCTCGGCGGAAAATTGCCGAAAGGCGTTTTACTCGTCGGTCCGCCGGGCACCGGAAAGACGTTGCTTGCCCGCGCCGTTGCTGGCGAGGCAGGGGTACCGTTTTTCTCGCTTTCCGGGTCGGATTTTGTGGAGATGTTCGTCGGCGTGGGTGCGGCGCGTGTCCGGGACCTGTTCCGGCAGGCGAAGGAGAAAGCACCGTGTATCATCTTCATTGATGAGATCGACGCCGTGGGGCGCTCGCGTGGCCGTGGCATGATGATGGGAGCAAACGATGAGCGCGAAAACACGTTGAACCAGTTGCTGGTGGAGATGGACGGGTTCAATACGGATTCAGGCGTTATCATCATGGCGGCAACCAACCGGCCGGATGTACTGGACACAGCGCTGCTCCGCCCGGGTCGATTTGACCGCCAGATACTGGTGGACAAGCCGGACAAAAACGAGCGTGCCCAGATCTTCAAGGTGCATACCAAGCCTCTCATTGTATCCGAATCGGTCGACGAGCAGGTCCTGGCCGGACAGACACCCGGC
Organism: Bacteroidota bacterium; assembly: GCA_029262775.1. Classification (GTDB taxonomy): domain Bacteria; phylum Bacteroidota; class Rhodothermia; order Rhodothermales; family UBA10348; genus 1-14-0-65-60-17. Next base: position 5,274 of record JAJCYR010000091.1, on the reverse strand, counting down.
TTTGCGGGTGCAGAAATTGCCAACGTGTGCAACGAAGCGGCGTTGTTGGCTGCGCGGCAGGGCAAGGAGGCCATTGAAATGATCGATTTCGAGAAGGCGATTGATCGTGTCATCGCAGGGCTCGAGAAGAAGAACAAGATCATCTCACCGGAAGAGCGGGAAATTGTCGCCTTCCACGAAGCCGGACATGCCATCGCCGGCTGGTTCCTGAAGTACACCGATCCGGTGGTCAAGGTGTCGATTGTTCCGCGCGGTCTGGCCGCTCTTGGATACGCTCAGTATCTGCCGGAAGAGCGCTATCTGTATACAAAAGAGGCGCTGCTGGATCGGATGGTCATGGCCATGGGTGGACGCGTGGCAGAGGAAATTGTTTTCAAACGGATTTCCACGGGTGCACAGAACGACCTGGAGCGCATCACAAAAATGGCCTATGCCATGGTCGTGGATTACGGCATGTCTGAAAAGGTCGGGTATGTTTCGTTCAACATGAGTCGGGAAGGCAACGATTCGCCCGTCTTTTCGAAGCCCTTTTCGGACGATACAGCGCGGATCATTGACGAGGAGGTCAAGGCCATCATTGATGGCGTCCGCCAAACGGCGCGAGCACTCCTCGAAGAGCACCGGGCTCTGCTCGATACCATGGCGCAGGCCCTGCTGAAGCAGGAAGTGCTTGCTCCGAAGGACCTTGTGGAAATCCTGGGCAAGCGTCCCCATGGTGAGTACGTGCACTATGAGGGCAAGCCTGTGGATGACCAGGTGGAGGGCCCGACGTCGGAACCAGAACTGGACGTCGCTCCCGAAACAGAAACGGATCTCGTGGCAAACAAGGAAGAGGATTTGACAAAAAAGTGATATATTGATATATATCAGCAAGCATTTTTCGAGTTACTCCTGTCGATTTATCTTCCCTTTTCTGACTTCCTGGGCACCTTATCAATCTTTCTTCACGAAAGCCGTGGTGTAATAGCGCTGACTGTCCTTATATTGACAGACTAAGGCTATTTCGCGCTGACACGCAAGGCGTTTGCCAGATGCAGCCATTGATGTTAATCAGAACCATGGGTATTCGAAGTGCCTACGATACAGCAGTTGGTCCGTAAGGGCCGCCACGACAAGTACAAGAAAACGAAGTCACCGGCGCTTTCCAAGTGCCCGCAGCGCCGTGGTGTCTGCACGCGTGTCTACACCACGACCCCCAAGAAGCCGAACTCTGCGCTTCGCAAGGTATCGAAGGTGCGGCTGACCAACGGCATCGAGGTGATCGCCTACATTCCGGGAGAAGGTCACAATCTCCAGGAGCACTCCATTGTATTGGTGCGTGGTGGTCGTGTCAAGGACCTTCCGGGCGTGAAGTACCACATAGTCCGTGGGGCACTCGATACGTCAGGTGTGGAAGACCGGCGCCAAAGCCGTTCCAAGTATGGCACCAAGAGGCCGCGTAGTTGACCCGACCATAAGCTTTACACTGTTTCAGTCAGATTATGCGTAGAAAACGAGCAGAAACACGGCAAACGATAGCAGATCCCGTCTATGGGGATGTGCTCGTTTCCCAGTTCGTCAATGCTGTCATGCAGCATGGCAAGAAAAACGTGGCCCGCGGCTTGGTGTATCAGGCATTCGACGTAGTGGAGGAGCGTGCGAGTGAGCCCGGCGTCGAGGTCTTTCACAAGGCCATCAACAATGTGGCACCACTCGTCGAGGTCCGCAGTCGCCGCGTGGGCGGAGCTACCTACCAGGTGCCTATCGAAGTCCGGCCGGACCGCAGAACGGCGTTGGCGTTCCGCTGGCTTATTCAGTATGCCCGGGCACGCAACGACAAGAGCATGGCCAATCGCCTTGCTGCAGAAATCCTGGCCGCTGCCAAAGGAGAGGGTGGAGCGATCAAGAAAAAGGACGACACGCATCGAATGGCGGAGTCCAACAAGGCCTTTGCCCACTTCCGATTCTAACAGAACATGAGCAAGACCAAACTATTTCCTCTCGATCGTACCCGCAATATCGGCATTATGGCCCATATTGATGCGGGCAAGACGACGACAACGGAACGCATTCTGTTCTATACGGGACGTCTGCACCGTATGGGTGAAGTCCATGATGGCGGTGCCACGATGGACTGGATGGAGCAGGAGAAAGAACGGGGAATCACCATCACCTCTGCTGCCACGACGTGTGAATGGGCCAACCATCGCATCAATATTATTGACACGCCTGGTCACGTTGATTTTACGGTGGAGGTCGAGCGTTCCCTCCGCGTGCTCGATGGCGCTGTCGCGTTGTTCTGCGCCGTGGGTGGTGTCGAGCCGCAGTCGGAGACCGTCTGGCGCCAGGCAGATAAATATCATGTACCGCGCATCGCGTTCGTCAACAAGATGGACCGGACGGGAGCCAATTTTGAGGGGGCCATCCAGGCCATGCGGGACAGGCTCAAGGCCAATCCGGTCCCTGTGCAGGTACCGATTGGCGAAGGTGAAATGTTCAAAGGGGTCATTGACCTCATTCGCAACAAGGCCATCATCTGGCACGATGAGACCCAGGGTTCAACGTTTGACGAGATCGAGATTCCAGCAGATCTGGTCAAGGATGCCCGACACTGGCGCATCAATCTTCTGGAAGCCGTTGCCGAGCACAACGACGAGCTGCTGATGAAGTACCTCGAAGGCGAGGAGATCACGGCCGACGAGTTGAAGGCGGTGGTTCGCGCGGCGGCACTCAGCATGGACATCACACCCGTGTTCTGCGGTTCCGCATTCAAGAACAAGGGAGTTCAGCGCCTTCTGGATGGAATTATTGATTACCTCCCCAGCCCGCTTGATGTGCCGCCGATCACTGGTATCGATCCCAAGACCAATGAGGAAGTAACGCGTGCTCCGAATCCGGAGGGCCCGTTCAGTGCCATTGCTTTCAAAATCATGACGGACCCCTATGTGGGTAAGATCACCTTCATCCGGGTGTACTCCGGTAAACTGGAGAAGGGTTCTGCTGTGCTTAATGCAACTTCGCGGGAGCGGGAGCGCGTGGGCCGTCTGCTATTCATGCATTCCAACCACCGGGAAGACATTGAGGCAGTACAGGCAGGTGACATTGCGGCGGCTGTAGGCCTGAAAAATGTGCGCACGGGCGATACGCTTACCGATCCGGACTCGGAAGTCATTCTTGAGAAAATGGACTTTCCGGAGCCCGTTATTCGGATTGCCATTGAGCCCAAGTCCAAGGTGGACAGCGACAAGCTGGGCCAGGGTCTGCAGAAGCTCGCCGAAGAGGATCCGACGTTCAAAGTGTCTGTCGACCATGAGACCGGGCAGACCATTATTGCCGGCATGGGAGAGCTTCACCTGGAGATCATTGTTGATCGGCTGAAGCGTGAGTTTAAGGTGGAAGCCAACGTTGGCAAACCGCAGGTGTCGTACCGCGAGGCGATTACGCAGACCGTCGATTACAAGTATACTCACAAGAAACAGTCGGGTGGTCGCGGTCAGTTTGCGGAAATTTGGATGGAAGTTGGTCCTGCCGATGAAGGAGAGGTGGGATTGGAGTTCGTTGATGACATAAAAGGGGGATCCATTCCTCGTGAATTCATTCCGTCGGTCGGGAAGGGTGTTCAAAGTGCCATGTCACAGGGACCCCTCGCGGGCTATCCGGTGGAGGGTGTCAAAGTGCGCCTCTACGATGGCAAATTCCACAACGTGGACTCGGATCAGCTTTCATTTGAGATTGCGGGTCGAATGGGATTCCGCGAAGCCGCCCGTAAGGCAAATCCCAAACTGATGGAGCCGATCATGGCTGTGGAAGTCGTGACGCCGGAAGAGTACATGGGAGATGTGATTGGGGACCTTAATAGTCGTCGCGGTCGCATTGAGAGCATGGGGCAGCGGAATGACGTCCACGTAATCAAAGCGTTTGTGCCTCTGTCATCCATGTTCGGTTACTCTACCGACATGAGATCCATTACACAGGGCCGGGCCCTGTACAGTATGCAGTTCGATCACTACGAGGAGGTTCCAAAGAGTGTTCGTGACGAAATCATTGCCACTGCCGCTGGAGCGGTAGCGGCAGAATAATCCATAGACAAGCCGAACAAGGACATGGCTAAAGAACAATTCAAGCGTACGAAACCCCACGTGAATGTGGGCACGATTGGTCACGTAGACCACGGCAAGACGACATTGACGGCTGCAATCACGACGGTGCTTGCCAAGCGTGTTGACGGCAACACGTTGCGCAGCTTCGATTCGATCGACAATGCTCCTGAGGAGCGCGAGCGCGGCATCACGATTGCGACGGCGCACGTGGAGTACGAGACGGATGCACGTCACTACGCTCACGTGGACTGTCCGGGCCACGCGGACTATGTGAAGAACATGGTTACGGGCGCGGCCCAGATGGACGGCGCGATCCTGGTGGTGGCGGCGACCGATGGTCCGATGCCTCAGACACGCGAGCACATCCTTTTGGCACGCCAGGTGGGTGTGCCCTACGTGGTGGTGTTCATGAACAAGGTCGACCTTGTTGATGACGAAGAGCTGCTTGAGCTCGTGGAGATGGAGGTTCGAGAGCTTTTGGACAGCTATGAGTTTCCGGGCGACGACATTCCTGTGATCCAGGGCTCGGCGCTTGGCGCGCTCAATGGTGAAGAGCAGTGGGAAGACAAGATCATGGAACTGATGCATGCGGTGGACGACTACATTCCGACGCCCGAGCGTGACACGGAGAAGCCGTTTCTGATGCCGATCGAGGATGTGTTCTCGATCACGGGTCGAGGTACGGTGGTTACGGGTCGTGTGGAGCGTGGCATTCTGAAGGTGGGCGATACGATCGAGATCATCGGCATGCGGGAGGAGAAGCAGACGACGACCGTGACGGGGATTGAGATGTTCCGCAAGCTGCTCGACCAGGCGCAGGCCGGTGACAACGCGGGCGTTCTGCTTCGTGGCACGAAGAAGGACGACGTGGAGCGCGGTATGGTTCTCGTCAAGCCGGGTAGTGTGACGCCGCACAAGGAATTCGAGTGCGAGGTGTACGTGTTGTCGAAGGAAGAGGGAGGCCGTCACACGCCGTTCTTCAAGGGCTACCGTCCCCAGTTCTACTTCCGTACGACGGACGTGACGGGAGACATTGAGCTTCCTGAGGGCGTGGAGATGGTGATGCCCGGTGACAACACCCAGTTCAAGGTGAAGTTGATTGTGCCTGTTGCCATGGAACAGGGCCTTCGTTTCGCCATTCGTGAGGGCGGCCGTACGGTTGGTGCCGGTGTCGTATCCAAAATTCTTGACTGAT
>JAJCYR010000090.1 GCA_029262775.1 Bacteroidota bacterium | reverse complement strand
GAACCGCCGCCGCACGCATATCAAGCTTCTGGTCTGGGACCGGAATGGATTCGTTCTCTATTACAAGCGGCTCGAAGAAGGCACGTTCGAGGTGCCTAAGCTGACGCCAGATGGCGTGCTCACGTGGCCCAAACTCATGCTGATGCTGGAGGGTGTAGCCCTGCAGTCGGCGCGATTCAGAAAACGTTACGTACTGCCCATAAAAGTGGCCTGAATGCATAAATAATGGCGCTTTTTGTTGGGAAGAGCGGGCTCGTTTTTGTATCTTTATGGTATGGAATTGGATGCTCAAACGGCCACCTACAGGGCGCTTCAAACCGAAGTTGTCATGCTGCGCGAGCGCGAGTCTTCCCTCGAGGAGGAGTTGGCGAATCTGCGCTTCCAGTTCGAGCAGCTCAAGCGCCTCGTCTTCGGCGCGAAAAGCGAGCGCTTCGAGCCCGAGTCGCCCGACCAGCTGGGGCTGTTTGAAAAGGATGCGGCGGAAGCGCTTGTCGCGGCAGCAGCTCCTGCGGGAGAACGAGCGGCAAGCGACCGTGCGGCGACCAAGAAAAAGCCGGTTCGGGGCATTATTCCGTCACACTTCCCTCGCCAAACGACAGTCATCGAGCCGGATGTCGATACGGCGGGCATGCGGAAGATCGGACAGGAGGTCACAGAGACGCTCGACTATGTGCCGCCGAAACTGATTGTCATCCGGCGCGAGCGGCCCAAGTATGAGACACAGGACGGCCAGGTCGTGATTGCGGAGCTTCCTCCAAGGCCCATTGACAAGGGAATTGCCGAGCCCGGCCTCCTGGCTCATGTTCTGGCGGCGAAGTATCTGGATCACTTGCCGCTCTACCGGCAGGCACAACAGTTGGCGCGTCAGGGCATCACGATTGCCACATCGACACTCGGCGGCTGGGTCAGCCAGACGGCAGGCCTTCTGGCGCCGCTCTACGACGAGCTGACCCGGCACGCCTGGGAGTCGGGCTACATTCAGTATCATCTATTCGCTCGTGGCGACATGCAAAAAGCACGGTGTAAACCCTGAAACCTGGTTGGCCGATGTCCTGGCACGCATACCGACGCACCCAGCGAAACGGATTGACGAGCTACTACCCATGAACTGGGAGAAAAACAAGGTGTAGTTCACCGGACGCATACGGTTTACCTTCGGTTCATTGAAGGTGGGCGAGGAGCTCGCCGCAAATTGCCCAACCGTTATATACATCCCTATTGGTGCATCTTCGCACACACCGACTCAACGGTAAGTGATTCCGAAATGCTATTCAAGGGAGTTGGAGTTCAGTCGAAACCACGCGTACGCAATCACGTACAAAGCGAGGGTAAACTCCGAATACCATGCAAAAGCGTAAACCACTCCGATGGTGGGCAGACGCCAGAGACGTACTCCGAGGCTGTCCCGACCAAATCAGGCGTCGGGTGGGTTTTGCACTCGACGAAGCACAGCTTGGCAATAGGGCTGGGAGCGCGAAGCCGATACCGAGTATAGGAAAAGGAGTCTATTCCATCACAGCAAACCACAATACGGAGACGTACCGCACGTTCTATGTTGCGCGCTTCGCCGAAGCCGTCTACGCATTCTACGTCGTTCATAAGAAGTCGACGCAGGGCATAGATCTCCCGAAATACCAGAATGACCTTGCCCGTGCTCGGTACAAAGAGATTCCGCTAAACCGCCATGTCTTTGCTGCACCAAGCTACGAACCAACACTCCGCAGTCATGCCACAACTCGTCAACTCGACAGGAAACGTTTTTTCCGACCTTGGATACGATTCCGAAGAAGCCGCCCTTCTCCAGTTCAAATCCAGGCTGCTCTCTGCACTAGCTGCATTCGTAAGTGAGTATCCGACACAATCGGAGGCAGCCGAAGCACTCGGCGTAGCGCGCCCTCGCATTTCTGAAATAAAGAACGGCCATCTCGACAAGTTCACCACAGATCTTCTCTTGGCATACTGTCACCGTGCTGGCCTTCGCATTCCTGATTTTGACCTCGTCCCAGCTGGATGATTACTATCAGGGATGTAGAACACGCTTATGGCCGTGAAAGTCAAGTTGGATACGGATATTCTGCGGCCGGGCTGATCTCCCGTCGGTTCTCAGCGGTCCACACACCCTACACGCTATTAGCGCTTTCAAGACCTCACCATTGATCTGTTGCCGGTGAAGCGTTACACTTACCCATATCTGGCTTCCACACAAAAACAGGAGAGCGAAACCGCATGAAAATTCACCCTTATATCCATTTCGACACCCAGTCCGAGGAGGCATTTCGCTTCTATGCGAAGGCCCTTGGCGGAAAGATGTCTGAGATCCACCGGTTCGGCTCTATGCCCCCGCAAGGTGGTTTTGAACTCACGCCCGAGCAGAAGAATCTCGTCATGCACGTCCGTCTTGAGCTCCCAGACGATCATGGCGAGCGACACGATCGCGGGCATGGGCCCCGAACGCATCGAGGGAAATAATATGTCCCTGTCCGTTCAACCGGACAGCAGGCAGGAAGCCGACCGCGTATTCAACGCGCTGGCCGAAGGCGGTACCATCACCATGCCCATCGCGGACCAGTTCTGGGGCGACTATTTCGGCGGCCTGACAGATCGATTCGGGATCCACTGGATGGTGAATTATTCAGACCCGAAGGCCAGCCTCTGAAAGATGCCGCTTCATTGATATCACGACACTCCAGGATGCGCTTCTTCTCGAATTTGGTGATCGTTTTTGGTATGGCAACCGTTTTTGTCGCCTGCTCTACCATTCCGGATCGGTCCGAGGACGAATCTCGGCGTAGGTAACCATCGGGGCCTGTTGACACGGTTCAGGAAAAAGCCGGGCGCTGGCGGAAACGTATATTGGGCGTACCACTCAAAGCGTATCCGCAGACGGACTGACACATGGCTGGATCGTGGACATACCACCCGTTCGAACTTGCCGTATGTGGCATGTCGACTTCTGGCAAGACGACGTTGATTGAGCGGCTCATCTGCAGCATCAAGGAACGGTTTGCGGTGGGCTACGCCAAGCATGGGGCGAATGCCATGGACCTGGACCGGTCGGGCAAAGATACATTCCGTGCGGCGCGCGCGGGCGCTGCGACGGTGGTCATTGAGACCGAAGGCGCCTACGCCCTTCTCGGCGGGAGTGGCCCGCTCTCACCGCTGGACCGTGCGCGCCTTATGCTGGACTGCGACATGGTGCTCATCGAGGGCATGAAGTACGCACCGGTGCCCAAACTGGTCGTGCTCGATGCGGGTGGAGAAGCGCTCCGCCAGGTCGAATCTGGCGCCATCACAAACGTAGTGGCCTTTGTGGGCGGGCAGCCGGCGACGGACGTTTTGGCGGGCCGGCCGTGTTTTGACCGTGACCAGATTGAACGGATAGCCCAGTTTGTTGAAGCGCACATGCGGTCGGCCGCCAAGGCGCCCCTTTTCGGCCTGGTACTGGCGGGTGGATACAGCGAGCGCATGGGCTCCGAGAAGTGGGCCATGGAATTCGTGCCCGGCGAAACGCAGCTCGAGCGCACGAGCGAACTGTTGTCCGGCGTGTGCCGCGAAGTTCATGTGTCCGTCCGTCCCGGGCAGGACGTGCCCGACCTGAAGGGCGCCGCGCGCATCGTGGACTCCTTTCCGTTTGGTGGCCCGCTCGTGGGGCTGCTCTCGGCTATGTACGCCCACCCGGAAGCGGCGTGGCTCGTCGCCGCCTGTGACCTGCCACTACTGGATACCCGAACGGCGACGGATCTCGTCGAGCGGCGCAATCCGTTGCGCCTTGCGACCGCCTACGAAAGCAACCATGATCAGCTACCCGAACCCCTGTTTGCCATTTGGGAGCCCCGGTCCCGGCACCGGATTCTCGAGGCGCTTGCGCTCGACCTGCGCTGCCCGCGCCGCATCCTGATCCAGTCTCGGACGGAACTGCTGACCCTGCCCGTGCCCCACGCCCTGGACAACGCCAACACTCCCGAGCAGGCCGAACTCATGCGCGGCATGCTTCGTCGGGGTCAGAACTGAAGGGTGAAACTTGGCCTTCAAGTGGCATCTTTGAGACATTGGAGTTATATTATGTTAACGTTTGGGGTTAACGAAACAGTGAACGGCTATTGGACATCTTCTTCGCGGACAACAAACTCAAACGCATCTGCAGTGACGATTCGCAAGCCGTTCGGAAGCTCGGTAAGGTATGTGCCAGCAAATTGCGAGCGCGTCTCGACGACATCGATGCCGCATCGTGCCTGGATGACCTGAGGCAACCCTTTCCGGGCCGATGTCATGAATTGGTGGGCGATCGCAAAGATGAGTTGTCGCTCGAACTGGCACATCCATACCGACTCGTTTTCAGACCAAACGAAGATCCGCCAGTCGTCAAAGGTGACGGGGGCCTCGACTGGACAAAGGTCACAGCCATCCTCATCACAGAAATCGTTGACTACCATGGTTAAAGCAGAATCAGAATACCATCCCACCTCCGTAAGTCCACCGGGCACAACGCTCAAAGATGCGCTGGAGGAGATTGGTTTGACACAATCGGAATTGGCGACACGCATGGGTCGACCGATCAAAACCATAAGTGAGATCATCAATGGAAAGGCCAGCATCACGCCCGAAACGGCTGCGCAACTTGAGTTGGTGTTGGGGATTTCAGCAGAATTCTGGAATTCAAGGGAATATAAATATCAGGATTATCTGGTCAGGCAGGGACAAATAAGTGAATGGAAGACACTTTTAGATTGGATTAAATTGTTTCCGTTGTCTGATCTATACACATGCAAATATGTTTCAAGGGTGAAGGAGCCTTCTGAACAGGTTCGTAACGTGTTGCAGTTTCTTGGAGTCACTTCGGACAAACAATGGGACAATATATATTCACACTACCAGGTTGCGTTCAGGCAGTCATCGGCATTCAAGGTAGATCCGTATTCCGTGGGTGCGTGGTTGAGGGCAGGTTTGGTGGAGGCTCAGGGCATACGTCTTTCAGCGTATTCAAAGAAGAATTTTCTTGGGGCCCTGGATGCAATTAAAGGCATAACGAATGAGGATCCCGACGTTTTCATTCCGGAGTTACGACGCCATTGTGCTGCTGCTGGTGTTGCGGTCGTGTTTGTTCCTCAGTTCAAGGGATCGCGTGTAAGCGGAGCCACTCGTTGGCTCAATAAAGACAATGCATTGATTCAGTTATCTCTTCGTTATAAAACGACTGATCATCTTTGGTTTACGTTTTTTCATGAAGCTGCACATATTCTACTACATGGGAAAAAGTTGATTTTTTTGGATTCCACAAAAAATGAAGGAGAACTTGAAAAAGAAGCGGACGAGTGGGCATCTGATTTCTTGATTCCGCCTCTTGAGTACGATATATTTTGTCAAGAAGACGATTATACGAAGTCATCAATTTGCAGTCTGGCAGATAAATTGGGAATTGCTCCCGGAATTGTTGTCAGCCGTTTACAACATGACCATAAAATACCTTATAATCATCACAACGATCTGAAGTCACGGTTACGATGGGCTGAAAAGCAGGCTTCATAAAACGGAATTCATAACAAGGATATTGCCGACTCCGACGATGCGAGTGGCAATCACTACTATGTCGCTACTGGAAATACACGGCCGTAGAACGCGCGTAGATTCAGGCGCCCACTGACGCCCGGCAGTAGTCCTCTCCCAGAATCCGGTCGAGCGTGGCCACGAGGTAGTCTGCGTTCTGCTCCGTGAAGACCATGGGCGGCTTGATTTTAATGACGTTGCCGTGGGGGCCGTCGGTGCTGGTGAATACGGCCTCTGCGGCAAGGCGCTCAACGGCGTAGCGGGCGACAGAGGGGAGGGGGGCGAGCGAGCCGTCTGGGCGTACGAGTTCCACGCCGAGGAAGAGGCCGACGCCGCGTACGTCACCCATGATATCGTGGCGCGAAGCGAGCCCCCGTAGTCCCGCACGGAGCCTCGCGCCAACTACGCGGGCGTGCTCCTGCAGCGCGTCCGACTCCAGCACGTCAAGCACTGCAAGCCCTGCGGCCGCGCTCACCGGGTTGCCGCCGAACGTATTGAAATACTCCATGCCGTTGTCAAACGCCTGGGCAATGGCGCTCGTCGTAATGATCGCCGCGAGCGGCTGCCCGTTACCGACCGGCTTGCCCACGACGACGATGTCCGGTACCACATTCTGCAGCTCGAACCCCCAGAACGCATCGCCGGCGCGGCCGAGACCGATCTGGACCTCGTCGGCAATGTAGAGTCCGCCCGCGGCCCGGACGTGTGCCGCAGCCGCCTTGAAGTAGCCCGGCGGCGGCACAATCTGCCCGCCGCATCCCGGCACAGATTCGGCAATGAAGGCGGCAATGGGCTGCTCGCCCTGGGTCGCAGCCGCCTGTTCGAGCGCCTCGCGGACCGCCAGGGCGTAGGCCGCCCCCGTCTCCGGCGTCATACCCCGGAAAGGCCCCCGGAAGGCATCGGGCATGGGGACGACGTGCGTGCCCGGCGGCTGGCCCTGGCCGCCGGGACCATCAAATTTGTACGGGCTGATTCCGATGAGTGACGTCAGGTGCCCGTGATAGGCGCCATCGAGCACCATGATGTCCTCGCGACCTGTGGCCGCGCGCGCCAGGCGCAGCGCCAGATCGTTCGCCTCGCTTCCCGAATTCACCACGTAGACCACATCGAGACCCGCAGGCAGCGTCGCCGCGAGGCGCTCGGCAAAATCCAGAATGGTCGTGTGCAGGTAGCGTGTATTCGTGTTCAGCGCCCGGTACTGCCGCGTCACCGCCTCCACCACCCGCTCGTTCTGATGCCCCACATGCGGTACGTTATTGACCGCATCCAGATAGGCACGCCCCGTCGGCTCGTACAAATACTGCATGTAGCCGCGCACAATGTGGCGGGGCGGCTGGTAGGCGAGGCTCAGGTTTGGCCCCAAGACGCGGCGCCTGCGCGCCAGCAGTGCTTCGGTAGATGCGGGCCTCGGCGCTGAGAATCCTCGATCTGCGCCTTTCGCTACCGCACCCGGTGCCGCTTCCGGCAACCCGGCCAGGAGCGTCGGATCCGGGCACAGGCTCCGCCACACCGCCTCGCGGCTGGGCGGCGCCACGCCGGGAAATGTGGCATGGCACCCCAGCATGTCAGTAATGAGCTGCATGTGCAAATGCGGAACCCATCCACCGTTCTCGTCAAACGCCCCAAGCGCGGCAAACGCCTCGCCCGGCGCCACCTCCTGCCCCACCTCGACGTTCATGACCGATTCATGCGACAAGTGACCGTAGAGCGTCCAGAACGGTCGTCCGCTGGGCGCCTCCTTATCCGGACTCGTCTCGTGCTCCAGAATAATCACTCCGCCGTAATCGAACGCCTCCTCATGAATGTGTTTCGAGTGGATGCGTCCGCCAAGCGGCGCATGCACCGGCGTGCCGGCAGCGCGGAACAGATCGAGTCCCACATGCAGCGTACGCATTTCGCCCCAGTCGGTAGCGAACTGCACGCCCGTGTAGGCCAGGCGGTATTCGCCGTATCGACCGATTCCAACCGCGTCGCCCGTCCGCCTCCAAATTTCATCCTCGGCGAGCCCGGGTACGGTCAAATCGCGCGGGCGAAATTCCAGGCTCCCGACCGAAAAATCAAAAATAACGGGCGGAAGTCCGGCTACGGCCGGCCGAATAATGGGGTCAATGCGGCCTTCCCGAGCGCATTCCTCGATGTAGCGGCGCACACGGTCGGCGCCCGGAACGGGCTCCAGGCCGCAGGCTCCCCGCATGACGAATACATTCAAAGCGGCCGGTTCACCGCCCAGCTGCCGAAGCAGCGTCCAGGCCGGCCGCTCACTCACGCTCAAATACTCGTTCTCCGGCTCGAGGCTGCGCTGGTAGGCCGACATCACGACGCTCACCGCCAAGCGCGTCCGGACGAGCCACGGAATGAGCTCGATTTCGGTCTCCGTGAGCGGCCACTCCTCGTGCCAGGCAGCCGTGACCTCGCGGACGGCGGCTACCGGATCCGTCCGGTCCAGCGCCAGGTAGGCGGCGGCAACAGCCAGATCCACGACGCGCGGGCCCATGACGCAGTCCCCGAAATCAATGAGGCCCGAAACGGGCGCCACCCCACGCGCGTCTGGCGGGCCCACCAGGATGTTGTGATCGTTGGCGTCGTTGTGGATCAGCTGCCGCGGCAGGGCGGCCAGTCGCGGCAGCGTGTGGGTCGTATAGGTTTTGAGAACCTGTTCAATGGTAGCGCGCGCCTCCTCGTCCTCTATCAGGTGGATGTGCCGCCTGAGCGTCCGGTCGGCATAAAGAAGATCCCACGCGAAAGGGTCCGCCGCCTGCGGGTCCGCGAGTACCACTTTGTCTGCCGCCGTGTCCGCGTCCGCGAGTGCCACTTTGTCCGCCGCCGCGTCCGCGTCCGCAACTGCCGCCGTGTCCGCCCGCGCCAGAGCCCGCGCCGTACGCGCAACGAGGCGGCCCACCTGCTGCGCGTGCTCGGCCAGAATTGGTTTCGCGTGTGCCAGCTTCCGGCCTTCGACCCAGGACGTGGCCAGAACGAGCCACGGGGCGCGGCAAGGGGTCGGGGAGAGCACCGTCGGTACGGGGAGGCCATCCTGCCCGGCCGCTTCGAGCGCCCTGACTATGCGCTGCACGTCGTCCTCCGTCGTCGCGGCCGAACAAATCTTGAGCATAGCCATCGGCATTCCATCTTCGCCGTCGAGCCGCCAGTTCGAATCCCGGTCGCTCTCGAGCGGCCGCGCCGCCGCAATATGTGTCCACTCCCAGCCGCGCACCAATTCCATGACCTGGCGCTCGGTAACCTGCGGCCTGCCGCTCGGAGGCCAGTCGCCCGGGGGTTTTTCGCCCGGCTGCTGCTGCCGGCTCTCGTTTGGCTGCTTCTGGTTTGGGGCAAGAGGATGCGTCATGGCGGGTAAACTACCCCATCACGACCCATGGTCAAAACGCTCTGGCGACCAGGTTATGAATTGCAATAATCTGTGTCGTATAGTATAATTAGGTGCGTTTAACGAGAAATAATCTCGCAACATGACATAACAAGGAGACCTTATGCTGGTTAGGATATCCATTAGCAATATGCTGTCCTTTCGAGACGAGGCGGAATTATCGCTCGTTGCATCGACCGAGAGGGGGCATTCGTCCCACACGAATACGGTGGGTACAGGTAAGAGTCACGAACTCCTGAGGCTGGCACTTCTATACGGTCCGAATGCGGCCGGGAAATCCAACTTCGTTCACGCCATTGCTCAGATCCAGAAGCTTATTCAGCACGGTACGGATCCGAACGAACCCACGGGTATCAGCCCATTCAAGCTGGATGCCAGCTGCCGCCAGTCACCATCCCGCTTCGAGTGCACGTTCGTGGTGAGCGGTACCATGTTCACGTACGGCATCGTCGTTGACGGCACAGTCATTCATGAGGAGTGGCTTTTCGCTGAAGAATTATTACGCGGTAAACGGGAACGCATGGTGTTTGAACGTGCTACCGAGGGCGGAGAGTCGAAGATTACGTCCGGCCGACTCCTCATTGATGAAACGAAACAGGGTCGCCAATTTCTGATCCATGTGGCGGAGGGGACGCGGAGGAATCAACCGTTTCTTACTGAACTCGTCCTGCGAAACGTAACTCTTGCCAAAACCGTCTGGCGATGGTTGACCGACTCCCTCGTTTTGATTGGACCTGCCTCGTCATATGGACCACTCATCCAACGGGCGGTAGGAGATGATCGGTTTGTAAGCTTTCTCAGCGATTCGCTTCGCTCTATGAATACCGGAATTTTCCGACTGGACGTTGAGTCGGTTGTCGCGTCGGAATCTTTCCTGCCTGCAGGAATGACGTCGAATGAATTCCGGTGGGTGATGGATGCGCTCGGAGATGGGGAATCCATCATTCGGCACGGACTGGGTGGTTCTCGAACTCTCATTCGCAAGAAGGCTACCGATGAATTCCTGGTCGAGACCATCCAATCGGTTCACAGGGGAAGCTCCGGAGAGGATGTTCGGTTCGATATTTCGGAAGAATCGGATGGAACCCGGCGTATGATTGACCTGCTACCCGTCCTGCTCGACCAACAGGCAGGAAGGCGGGTGTTCATTGTGGATGAACTTGACAGAAGTCTCCACACTCACCTGGTGCGGTGGTTTCTCGACCGTTTCCTGTCAGAAGGTGCACCCGATGCGCAGATAATTGCCACGTTACACGACACGAATATTCTGGATCAGAGCCTGATTCGCCGCGACGAGACGTGGCTCATTGAGAAGGACGAAAACGGCGCCTCCGACCTGTACTCGCTGGTAGATTTCAACATCCGGAATGATCTCGCGCTCGAAGGAGCCTATCTGAACGGTCGTTTTGGTGCTGTCCCGTTCTCATCCAATCTACCGTGGTTTGTGAATGAGCCACCGTCGAAATGACCTCGCGTAGAAAACGACCCATCAAACGAAAACAGGGAAAACTGCGCGACGCGCGACTATTCCTGATCGTTTCCGAGGGGTCAATTCCCGAGAAGCCGTACTTCGAGTTGTTTGACACGTCTCCCCGGCGGCAATTTCATTTCATCGGGCCGCAGAAGAACCGGTCTGCGCCAGTCCATCTCGGAAAACGGTTGATATCGGTGAAGCGAAAATTGGACTGGCAAGCAGATGATTTGTGCGCAATCGTTTTGGACAAGGATAGATGGACAGACAAGGCGCTGAAACGGTTAGCGCGGGAAGCGAGTACACATGACGCCATTCTGGCATTAAGTAATCCCTGTTTTGAATATTGGATCGCGCTCCATTTCTGCGAATCGTCTGATATTCCACTGGATCGCAAAAAATTGAAAGCGGCAGTGAGTAGGATAAAAGATGGTAAGGGTGTCGATGACTTCAACACCCTTCTGGTTCAAAACGTCCGTGAAGCCGTTCGTCGTGCCGAGGAGTTGGATACCGACCGTGAAAGCCGGTGGGCAGAATCTTCGGGGAGTCGCGTATATCGTCTCATGAACCGGATGCTGTCGGGGAAGTAATCAGCATTCATTTTTTATCAAAAAGGCACCGTACCTCTCTTGCGGGCATCCCGTCTCACTCTCGGAGCGTTATATGAAATCTGTCGTTGCTGTATTGTTAACGATGTCGGTATTCATCTCCCAACCGCCACAGGCGACCGACGGTCGTCAGTCGCTTCCAGCGACGCAGGCGACTGAGGGGGCAGGGCGAACCATGGACCGCCAGATCTCGATCACGTTCGATGATCTACCGTACGTCGGGGCGTTCGACCAGGACAGCCTGTCACGAGCCACTCGTGTGACAGAAACGCTTGTGGACGTGATTGCTCGACGCCAAGTGCCGGTGATCGGCTTCGTCAACGAGAGTAAGCTCTACAGGATGGGGGAGATCGATGCGCGGGTGAACCTCCTTGCGCGGTGGGTCGAGGCAGGCGCAGTGCTCGGCAATCATTCGTTCTCGCACGCGGACTTCAATGTGCTGAGTGTCGAGGAGTACCGGGAAGAAATTGTCCGCGGCGACATTATCTCTCGCCAGCTGATGCAAAAGCACGACCCGCAACCGCTGTTCTTCCGCTTTCCGTATACCCATGTCGGCGATACGGCAGAGAAGAAAGCATCCATCGCGCGTATTCTCGGAGAGCGCGGCTACCGTATCGCGCCGCACACGGTCGATAGCGAGGACTACACCTTCAATCGTGCTTTTGTGCTCAGCCAGTTGCGTGGGGACGC
>JAJCYR010000089.1 GCA_029262775.1 Bacteroidota bacterium | reverse complement strand
GATTCACACCGTGCTTTTTGCACGTGGCAACCAGCGAGTAGATGACGGCGGTGCGCTGAGCAGCCGCGTGACTTCCCTGGAATAAATAATTACGGCGACCAACCGCGACGGGCCGTATGACGTTCTCCACCAGGTTGTTGTGTATGCCTTGACAAGGCGTTGAGGTTCCCCGGGTGAAAGACCCGGCTGGCGACATTGCTCCAGCCAGAAGCACTTGGAGCGGTTCAGGAGGTAACAAATGGACTGAAGTACACCAAGAAAAGGTCCCATCAGGGGATCAGCGATCCATGCGGGCCGCAATGTAATGTGAACACTGAGCAGGCCCCGAAAATATCAACGTGGAAGCCGACCCGCCACAATAACGGGGAAGGCCGCCGCCTCCGGCAGTCAGAGCAAAATGGTGCCGGAGGTTCCACCGGGGTAGTGGTGGCAGCACGCATGGGAAAGAAACTCAACGGAACAAGGGAAATCTGTGGCGATGGCAACCCGGGGTGGCACCATGGAAGTCAACATTCGGCCTGTGAAGGATGCGGATGGTCGTGGCAGATGGCGGATGGGGGCGTAGTACCTTTGAGGCCCGGTAACGCGGGTGTAGGAAAGGCCCCCTGATCTCAAGACAGGTGATACGAAGGAGCAAGATCCACGATGATTGATAGCAATATCTACGAACGTCGTCCGGCGAGAGCCGGAAAGGTTCAGAAGCTGCAGAGTACACTGCTGACAAAAGCCAAGACGGAACCCAGCTACCGGTTCTATAGCCTCTGGGACAAGATTTGGCGCGAAGATGTGCTCGATGAAGCGTACAAACGGTGCCGCCGCAACGGCGGGTCACCCGGCGTCGATGGAGAGAGCTTCGCACAGATCAAAGACCAGGGGACGGCCGAATGGCTGGGGAATCTGCGGGAGGAACTGCGCGGGGGTACGTATCGCCCGCAGGCCCTCCGAAGGGTATGGATTCCCAAATCACAAGGAGGAGAGCGGCCGCTCGGGATTCCGACGGTCAAAGACCGAGTCGTGCAAACGGCGGCGGTGCTTGTACTGGCTCCGATATTCGAAGCGGACTTCTGCGAAGAGCAGATGGGGTTTCGTCCGGGCCGCGACGCGAAGACGGCTGTCCGTCTCGCCTACTATCAGGTGAGACAGAAGGGCCGTCCGGAAGTGGTGGACGCGGATCTGAGCGATTACTTCGGCACCATACCGCACGGCGCACTGCTCAAGTCTCTTTCGCGTCGGATAGCTGACCCGAAGGTACTCTCGCTCATCAGAGCATGGCTGAAAGTTCCGATAGAAGAGCGCAGCAGGGGACGAGGGAAGAGCCGAACAACACCGGCCAAGGACACGTGTCGGGGTACACCACAGGGAGGTGGAATTTCACCTCTTCTGGCAAACGTGTACTTCAGGCGGTTTATTCTGGCGTGGAAGAAGTTTGGCTGGGACCAAAGAACCAATTCAGTGATCGTAAACTATGCCGACGATCTGGTGATCTGTTGTCGCCCCGGAAACGGAGCAATCGCCCTTAAGGCGATGACGCAGATCATGGAGAAGTTGGGTTTGACGGTCAACGAGCGCAAAACGAACCTGGTGTGTGTGCCGGAAGGAAAGTTCAACTTCCTCGGCTACACCATCGGACGTTTCTATGGGAAAGATGGGAAGTCCTTTACCGGGACCCGCCCATCGAAGAAAGCCCTCCAAAAGATCATACGGGCCATCCATGACGAGACCACCTCTCAGTGGCACGCCTCGACACCCGAGGTACGAACGGTAGTGATCAACCAGAAACTGCGGGGCTGGGCCGGATATTTCGACCAAGGCCCGGTGGTGAAGGAGTATCGCATTGTTCAGAACTACACCGAGCGGCGGCTGCGCAGATGGTTGGTGCGGCGACGAGGAAAGCGGGGCACCGGGTATCGCCAATACCCGGACGAATATCTCTACGAGAAGCTCGGTCTCATCAAGCTTGCCACGAGTCGCGCCGAGCAGTCGAATGCGAAGGCCAGAAAGTCAGAGATGAGAGCCGGATGCGGGAAATCTGCACGTCCGGTTCGATGAGCGGGGGGTGGAAACGGAGCACGGTCCAGCTATTGAGGCACCGCCAGACGAAAGGGGCGGAAACAGATAGGCTGGAACCTAAACCACCGCGCCACCTCCCGACTCTACCTATTTCAAGCCTTCCTTCGTGGACGTAGCGCGTCAGCTTGTCCCACCGCGTGAGCGCGTAGGACGAAGCCTTGCCCCAGGGCGACTTCGGGAGCCCGGGGTTATTTTCGATGTAGGTTTTGAGGCTCTCGAGGATAGGCGCGGCCTTTTCCCCTCGCACGCGGGCGCGCTCGGCGGGCGCTGCGTCTTCTTCTCGAAGCTGCCGCTCAATGGCATAGAGCTTCTGGATTTCGGCGAGGACATATTCGGCCCGCTCGGCCGTCGAATCCTGCGCGTCATGGAAGTAGCGCCGGGCATGCGCCCAGCAGACCGCATGCGTTGCGTTTGTAAACTGATTATAGACCGCGTAGCCATCGCTTTGAAGCAGCCCGTCGTAGTTCGGGCCCAGCCACGCGGCGGGACCCGCTCGCCCACGGCTCGCATGGTAATCCATGATCACGATGCCTTTTTCCGGAGCATGATACACCCAGTACCATCCTCTATGCGTATCGCCCTTCTTACTGCTGTCCTGCACGCGGATCGGCGTTTCATCGGCCTGAACGTAGCCCGATTCCCGCGCCTTGCGCGTCAACTCGTCATAAAGCGGCGTGAGCAGGTCTGCCGTCTGGCTGACCCAGCCGCCAAGCGTCGACGTGGCAATCGTAATGCCCTGCCTTGCCATTTGCTGCGCCTGCCGGTGGAGTGGCATGTGGTCCAGGTATTTCGCAATCGCGACGTGCGCCAGGAGGCGGGGCTCGGCAATACCTTTGTCAATCGGCCGCGCCGGGAGCTCGGCTATCGCGACCTGGCCGTCCGGCGTCTCATATTTCGGCCGCTCGCGCCGGATGACAATCAGTTTTGCGGGCACAAAGTCGAGCGTCTCGGTGACCTCCTGCCCGATCTTTCTGAGGCCGGTCGTATCGATGTCCGGCTCAATGACGGTCGTCTGCCGCGGAAGGTGGGACGGAAAGACAACTCGAACCGGATGCCTCTTGGTCGCCGCACGCTCACTTGCCGTAATTGTAAACTCGGAAGCAGGTGCGGCGACGGGTGCTCCCGCCGCATCCTGTCCAAAAAGCCCCAGCTGATCGGGCAATTCCGGCTCGAAGCGCTCGCTTCTCGCGCCGAAGACGAGTTTACGGAGTTGATTCAGCTCAAACTTGAGCGCCGCGACCTGCTCGCGGTACATGTTGACCTCCTGTTGGAGGCTCTCGGCGGTGGGCTGTGCGGCACTCGTTTGCATAGCCCAAATATACGAAAAACACCCCGATCATCCGAGCGCAAAGCGCCATTATTTGTGCATTCAGGCCACTTTTACGGGAAGAAAGTATCGCTTTCTGAAGCGCGCCGATTGCTGCGATACGCCTTCCAGCATGAGCATGAGTTTGGGCCACGTGAGCACGCCATCTGGCGTAAGCGTAGGCACCTCGAACGTGCCTTCTTCGAGCCTTTTGTAGTAAAGCACAAATCCATTCCGGTCCCAGACCAGAAGCTTGATATGCGTGCGGCGGCGGTTCAGAAAAACGAATACGTCGCCGGATATAGGGCTCCGCTTCAGGCTGTTGGTCACGATGCCGCTGAGGCCGTTGAAAGACTTCCTCATGTCGGTGGGCTCGCGGTAGAAAAAGAACCGCTGACTGGGCGTGAATGGTGTCATCGGGCGCGGTCGACAAGCATGAGAAGGAGCGCCGCGTCCAGCGGACCGCTATACGAGAGCCTCGCGCCGTTTGCGAACTCAAGGTCAACGGCTGACCCGCGCTCACGAATATCAGGCCGGACTTCTATAAAGGCCTCCTCGCCGGTTTCCCGGCACCTGCGCCGCCAGTAGTCAAGCGTCCCGACCTTGATGTCATGCCGCGCTGCAAAGTCCTCGCGCCGCTCCGAACCCGATTCGAAGGCCTCTACAAGCGGCCTCATGTCTTCTATTCGTCGTTGTCCTGGCATCCAAATTCCTTTTTGCCAGAAAAATGGGGACCGACAGCAACCTGCGCAATGTGTACTTCACCGGATGCTTACGATCAAGTTTCAGGATTAGCTCAAGAGGTAATACGACATGTCGCCCCAGTGTTCAATGCCTTGCCTCGCTTGAGAAGTTGGTCATCGGTCGTACCGAAATACTCTGCACCAGAGGATATAGCCGCCGCCAAGTGAAACGCGTCAAGCTGCTTGCTACCTTCCTAAACGAAGATCGAAGTGCGTTCAGCTACCTCAGGACTACTTGGTACGCGGTGTCGAGCCAGCGCCAGTACATCAGAGGCGTGCGCCTGTCGCTCAGGGTATGGATTCTGCCCGTTCTCCATCTCATGTGCAGCTGAGGCCACCAGTTCAAACTGACCTGTTTCACGCAGAGGTCGCTGGATTGCGCAGATATCAAAGTAGATACGCATGGAGAACACATAACCGCATTCTGGGTGTTTATTCCCCCTGCAGCCCAGCCGCGACAGCCTGTACCTCGTCGAGAACGCGGAGCAGGTTGCCGCTCCAGAGCATCCCGATTTCCTCTTCCGAATAGCCGCGCCGAACGAGCTCGAGCGTCACGTTGAAGGTTTCCGATGCATCCATCCAGCCATCGACACCGCCACCGCCATCGAAGTCCGATGAAATACCGACGTGATCGATGCCGATCATTTCCACCAGGTAATCGATGTGGTTTACAAAGTCGGCCACGCCAACGGGCTCGGCGGTGATTTCATCCATGCGCGCTTCAAGCGCCTCCTCGACCGGGGCAACACGCGCTTCGTAGGCCGCACGTTCATCTGCGGACATTCCGAAAATTTCGCGGCGCGAGGCAACAAGCTCCACGCCCATTTCTGCCGCAATTTCGCTGCGCAGCGCGTTCACTGCCTCGCGGTAGGCGGCATCCTTCTCGCTGTTCACATAGCTGCGGAAGGCCACCGTCTGCACCACGCCGCCGTTCGCCTTGAGCGCCATCAGCGCTTCATCGTCCAGATTACGCGAGACATCGTTCAATGCGCGGGCCGATGAGTGCGATGCAATGACCGGCGCCTTTGAGAGCGACATGGCCTCCATGTTTGCTTTCTTTGATGGATGCGACAGGTCAATCATGATCCCCAGCCGATTCATTTCGGGGATGGCCTGGCGGCCCAGATCGCTCAGCCCTTCGTATAGCCAGACACTGTCCCGCTCCCCGGTATTGGAGTCCGAGAATTGGCTGTGACCGTTGTGCGAGAGCGACATGTAGCGCGCGCCGCGCTCGTGGAAGAGGGCAATGTTGTCGAGGTCCAGACCAACCGGATAGGCGTTTTCAACGCCGATCATACCGACAAGCTTGCCTTCGGCTGCAATGCGACGGACGTCATCCGACGTGTACGCCAACTCCATCTGATCGGGAGCTTTTTCCTCGGCCAGCCAGTGGATGGCGTCGAACTTGGAAATGGCATTCTCGTAGGCGGCCGCATAGCCTTCCTCCGTCAAATCGCCCTGCCCGGTGTAGACCACGAACCAGGATACATCCAATCCACCTTCGCGCATGTTCGGGAGTGTGATCTGCGTCGACAGATCCATCGTGTAATTGTTCTCGTCCGTGAAGTTGGCGACGCTGATGTCGTCGTGTGTGTCGAGCGTAATGACACGCTCATGAATACCGCGTGCGCGCTCAACGAGCTGCTCGTCGGTTTCAGGGGCGGGTTCGCCGGCGCAGGCGGCGAACAGGAATGCGGCAGCAAATACGGAGAGGAGCTGTGATGCGCGGCGAGAGGCCGTGAATATCAGGTGTGGAGTTATCATACTGGTGGGGCTTGGTGGAATAGGGGACCCCAAGGTAGTCAATTTGACCCAACTCGTGCAAAACCATTCAGGGAGAAAGGGCGTTCAGCGCGATCACGGCGACGCCGTCGGGGCGCACGTAGCTGTACCCGTACGGAATGATGACGCCAAGACGGGCGTTTTCCGTGTGTTTGACACGGCCCTTGAATGTGAGCAGATTTCGTGCGGCGTCGTCAATCCAGCGTGCTCCCAGCTTGATTTCCAAGGCCGCCCACGCACCATCCGGCATCTCCACGACGGCATCGACCTCGAGATCAGTATTGTCGCGGTAGTGCAGCACGTGCGCATCGAACAACTGGGAATAGATGCGGAGGTCGCGCACGGCAAGCGATTCAAAGAGCGTACCCGTGTAGCTGAGGTCACCCAAAAGGCGTTTTGCGTCTGCACCGACCGCAGCAGCCGCCAGCGACGGGCACACAAAATGCAGCTTGGCCGAATGCCGGAGCCGGGACCGGGAGCGGAGTTCAGGATTCCAGGCGGGCTGATCTTCGATGAGCATAATACGCCTGAGGGCACTGAGGTACGCAGAGACGGTGCCAGGGTGCAGCGCTCCTTCAGCGCCACCCGTGTCTGCGGCAAGTGTCTTCAGGCTTGCCGTGGTCGCGACGTTGCGCCCGATTGCATGCAGGAACCGAGCGACCAGACGGGAGTCGTGGCGGGACCCGTCTGCGCGCTGGATATCGGTCCGTGCCACTTCTTCCAGATACGCCCGCAGCAGCCTCGTTGCCCGCCCCGGTGGTTGGCGTACCAGCAGCGGCCACCCGCCACGCACGAGGCCTGCAACGAGCGTTTCCAGGTCGCCCGGAGTATCTGTGCTGCTGAATGAGCCCGACGCCATCCACTCCTGGAGCGAAACCAGTCCACTGGAATCACCCGATTCAAACGACGACAAGGGCCGCATGCGGAGCCGAGCCATGCGGCCCGACCCTGTGTGGCGCGTTGCGTCGTCGCTGGGAACGGCCGACCCGGTTAGAATGAACTGCCCGGGTTGTTTTCGGTTGTCGATTTCGCGCCGCACGTGGTTCCAAAGCGCAGGCTCGATCTGCCATTCATCAAAGAGGCGGGGTACATCTCCCTGCAACAGCAGCTTTGGGTCAATGGCAAGCGCCTGCCGGGCGTTCTCGTCCACATCGAGCAGGACCTCGCTCCGGGCCATGCGGCGCGCTGTTTCTGTCTTACCGCAGGCTCTCGGGCCTTCGATGACCACCCCACCCACCATACCCAGCAGCGTTTCCAGCTCCCTGTCAACAAGGCGGGGAATGTATTCCTGACGTTCCATGAAGGGCAAAGTACGCCTGGTAACCGGTGAAAAGCAACGATGTCAACCGGGATATTGCAACGTTTTCAACCGGTGCTTTGCAACTGGTATATTTGTGATATATCTATGATATATCAACCCGTCATGACTGCAACCCGAAGAGGAAACAGGAGTTAATGCCCTTTCATCATGCCGAGTCACAAACGGAGGCCGACACAACGCCATGGACAGCGAGATCATTTTTCAAGTTCAGGATTCCCCCGAAGGCGGTTTTGAAGCAAAGGCGTTGTCTCATTCCATCTACACGGAGGCCGACACGCTGGATGAACTGCGTGAAATGATCCGCGATGCAGTTGCGTGTCATTTTGATGATGCCGAACGCCCAAAGATCATTCGGTTCACCGGTACACCACCCCGTCCTTCATCACGAAACCGACGTTCCATAGCGCGCCAATGTCGTTGAGCGGATTCGCGTCCACGGCAATAATATCCGCGAGTTTTCCGGCTTCGATCGTACCCAGATCGTGGTCAAGTTCCATGAGCTCGGCAACCGATAGCGTTGCGGAGCGGAGCGCCTGGGCGGGCGTCATGCCGTACTCGACCATGCGCGCAAAATCAATCGCGTTGTCTCCGTGCGGCAGCGCGCCGGCATCGGTTCCGTAGGCAATCCGCACGCCGCGCCGGAGCGCCTCGCCGAACACACGCCGATGGCTTTCCGTGATGGCAATCTGCCGCTCGGTAAGTTTGGCGTCCGGATCCGATGGGAAGTATACGTTGATGGTTGGCACCCAGAACGTTCCGCGCTCGGCCATGAGGTCGAGCGTCTCATTGCTCAGCATCATGCCGTGCTCAATGGAGCGGACGCCGGCGTCAACAGCCGCGTGCGCCGCGTGGCCCCCGTACGCATGCGCCGCAACCGGCTTTCCGAACCGGGCCGCTTCATCCACCACGAGACGGATTTCCTCGTCGGTGAACTGCGGCAGCGGCGCCATGTTTTCAAGGTCAATGTGCTTCGTCGTACCGGTCGCGTACAGCTTGATCCAATCCGCGCCGTATTTGACCTGCTGGCGCAGCGTGCGCACAATTTCGGCCTGCGAATCGGCGAGCGCCCCGAACTGTGGCACATCGATCTGCGGGGCGAGCCCATCGTTATTCATGTACCCACCCGTAATGCTGATGGCAAGCGTTGCCACCTGCATGCGCGGCCCCGGCACCAGCGCGTCATTCACGGCGTCTCGCACGGCGACATCGGCCCAGTCCGCGCCCTCCGAGTCCAGATCGCGGATGGTCGTGAATCCGGCCAGGAGCGTTTCGCGCACGGCGACCACGGCCTCGACCGTGCGGTAGGGCACCGACTTGTATAGAATGGGGTTATGCTCCGCGTATCCCGGCGTGAGCGTGATATGCGTGTGCGCATCCATCAGCCCCGGCAGCACATACTTGTCCGACAGGTCAATACGCCGGGCACCGGCTGGCACGTCAATGTCTGCGCCCACCGCCTCTATCCGGTTGCCGCGCACGAGGATAATCGCGCCCGGCAGGAGTGTCCCGCGCTCTACATCGACCACAGCGCGCGTCTCAATGGCGGTATATTCGGTAGATGCGCCGGACTGCGCCGACACAACCAACGGCGCCCCTGGCACCGACGGCAGCCCCGGCAGGATCGCGACGAGACCGGACAGCAGAAAAAGAAGTGACGTGGCGGTGATGCGTCTGAGCATGGTGGTGGGTACTTTTGGTGGCGAAAGCATCAACATAATAAAAACTTACCCATACCATGCAAGGATCCGATTTTCTCGCCGAGTTTGACCATGAAATGGCCGGCACCCGCCGCTCGCTGGAGCGCGTGCCGGAGGACCAGTTCGGGTGGGCTCCCCACGAAAAGTCCATGACACTCCACAAGCTGGCTTCCCACCTGGCCAATGTGCCATCCTGGGTTGGCATGACGCTGGCTACGGAAGAACTCGACGTCTCGGGCCCATTCGAGGAGCCGAAAGCGGAAACGACGGCCGGACTCGTCGCGCTCTTCGACACGGCCTGTAAAGAGGCCCGCGCGGCACTCGAATCTGCCACCGCCGAGGATCTCTCGGTCGCGTGGACGCTGAAGGCGGGCGATGACGTCTTTTTCTCCATGCCGCGTGTCGCCGTCGTGCGCTCCTTCGTGTTCAACCACATGATCCACCACCGCGGGCAACTGACGGTGTACCTCCGCCTGCTCGGGGTGCCGGTACCCGCGCTGTACGGGCCGAGCGCTGATGAGGGGTGA
>JAJCYR010000088.1 GCA_029262775.1 Bacteroidota bacterium | reverse complement strand
TACGTCCGGCACCAGGAGAAGGAGGAGAAGAAACGAGAAAGAGCCGAACGAGATTATGACCTGTTCACGTGATTCTCGACCCTTCCAGGGTCGAGGGTGGAATCAAGAAGAAGCCACCACCTTTGGTGGTGGTAGTTCACTTGCGACTGGAGCATTTTGCAGACTCACTCGTACCATAGCATATGTTGAAGGCATTCTGAAAAATATTTCTGAAGCCGGAGCACCGACGGGCAGTGACTCCGACAGATCAAAAGGCGGCGTTCGTTCTCCGCTTCGGAAGTCTGGACATTGGACGACTTTGGCACGAGGATGGAATGTGGTACTTCGAATATGCCGACACATTCCGGAAGCAGCCCGACGTCCGTCCGATGACGGATTTCCCCAACATCGACAAGGTTTATACCTCCGACGACTTGTGGCCTTTTTTTGCTGTCCGCATCCCGGGACTTGGTCAGCCGTCGGTGGTCAGGGTGCTCGAAAAAGAACAAATCGATTCCGGCAATGAAATCGAACTCCTCAAGCGATTCGGAAAAATGACGGTAGCCAATCCGTTTGAGTTGGAGCCGCTGTAGTCGATGGGAGAATCAACGCTCAAGACGTCCGCACCGGGTGGGGGCGGAGCCCGGAGCCAACGAGATCGAAACGCAGTAATCATTGAGAAAGGAGAGTCCAGTTACGGGGCGTACGTACCGGAATTGCCTGGGT
The DNA here is from genome assembly GCA_029262775.1 of Bacteroidota bacterium. GTDB lineage: Bacteria > Bacteroidota > Rhodothermia > Rhodothermales > UBA10348 > 1-14-0-65-60-17. Next base: position 28,387 of record JAJCYR010000088.1, on the reverse strand, counting down.
GTGTTGCAGTTGGAGAGACCGAGAAGGAGGCACTACGTCTCATTTCTGGGGCGATCGAAATGCACCTGCAAAGCATGATTGATGATGTTGGTCGCGACGGCCAGCCCGGTCACACATGAAACTGGACGTACTCTCTCGAAAAGGGGCGACCAGCCGGGGTTTGTGTGCCGTCAATATGCGAACGGCGACTGGGAATTTGGCGACGCCAGACACGGCGCGGATCGCGCCACCCGTAATTATAGGACTATAGAGCGCGCATGGATCGTTTACGGCCAGGAGAATAAGTGAATCGTGCCATTTCGTCCGTGAAACGCAGAGTGTACTCATCCCCCCCCACACACAGCGACTCAGGCAGGAAGGAAGGCGAGCAGTTCGCCGAGCACAGGATGCGGACCGGTATTCTCTTACTTCGTCGAGAGTTCAGCCGAAATTCGAAGTTACGTTTCGGATGGCCGTGAGTCTATCGAGGCAACCCTGTCTCGCCTTCTCATGCCGGCTATCTCCAGTTATCTCTTCAGCCGCTTCGGTATATCCGTGTACATGTACTACGGTGACATAAAGATGCACCACCATCCGCACGTACATGTTCGGTTTCAAGGGAAAGAAGCCGTCGTAGGAATACCTGATGGTAATATTCTGGATGGTTCGACCCACCGATCTGCCAGCCGGAAGGTCAAGGCTTGGATCGAATTGAATAGTGAATCGTTGGTGGATATGTGGCAAAAAGCCGTAAAATATGAAACCATTGGCAAGATAGACTAATGCGGAGAATACCTCATATCAGGGACGCTCGTCCCCATGACGACTATACGGTAACTCTAACCTTCGAGAACGGTGAGCAGAGACTGTTGGACATGAAACCATATCTCCAGACCCAGGTCTTCTCGCCGCTTAGGGACCTGTCCCTGTTCCGGCGCGTGCGAGTCGTTTTTGGGTCCCTCGAATGGCCGGGAGAAAGGGATATGGGATATGATTCGCTATATGTCGAATCCGTGCCGCTGGTAGAATCCTGAAGTGCTCATCCCCCCCGGACGGCGCCTCAGGTCGGGGGGAAGGCGAGCAGCTCGCCGAGCACAGGATGCGGACGGAGCACGGATTCGTTTTCGTCGCCTTCTTCGCTGACCAGTCCGAGCAGGCCCCAATAGCCGACCACGACCGAGATATTCATGCCCGCAAGCAGTCCTTCGAGCACCATTGGATACGCACAGTGAAACCGGTAGACGGGGTTCCAATGCTCCACGCTACCCGTTCGCTGTGCGCGCGGAACAGGCTGGGATAAATCAGACCGTAGTTGCGGCGCGATACGGCCGCCCGGTATTCACTGCCAACGATGAACCGGCTGCGGTAGCGCCGGATGACACCTGCCTTGCGGAGTGTATAAAAGGCAATGTCAATAATGTTTGTATTTTCGGCCGCTGCCGCACGGGCACGGCTGGTTTCGTCCGGGCATAGCGAAATATAGGGCTCCCCGTCCTATGTCGTGACGCTTCCGTATTTTGGCACTCGGCGTATATTATTCACGAACAGTCCCGGAACCATGCCTGGAAGAAATGACCCGTGCCCGTGCGGCAGTGGGCGGAAGTACAAGTACTGCTGCCTGAACCATCCAGTATCTGGCGAATCGTCCGGCGCCCTGCCCGGCACCCCGCCCCGTTTCGATAACGAGTACCCGGTGCCGCAGTTTTTGGGGCTCACGCCAGGAGAGTTCGAGCGTCTGGGATTCCATTTTTTCGACAGTCGGCGGGACATCCGGGTGGCCGATCGCGTCGAGACGCATCCGTCGGGCGCGATGGTGACGGTGCTCGACACGCTGATAGACCTCGTGCCCCTGGCGTGCAAGGAGGAGGGCTGGCTGCCGGAAAATGTCATATCGGCCATAATGAAACGGCTTCGGAAGCTGCCGGAGTACTCCGGAATCATGGCCTATTCGGAGGGTGCCGAGGGACTCGGCCTGAAGCTGATGATGACCGCGTTGGTTGCGCTTGTGTGCGGGGATGTCCTGCGGTGGGACGGCCGGGCGTACGTGTTGGGGCCGAAATGTCGGCGCGAGGCGGAGGCGGGCGATTACCGAAGCATCTATCCGCACCTGTTCCGCACGTTCGTTGAAGAGGTGCCGTGGACCGTGCCTGTGCCGGAAGAGGAGGAGGGTTCTCCGCTGGAAGTGTTCTTTGGTTATACGCTCTTCCAATTGTCGCGCTGGGGCGGAGAAGAGCATTTGGCGGCGGAGTATGCGTGGCAGTTCTTCGACGCGGTTCCGATGGGTCGCGACCAGCTGCAGAATGAGGGAGAGGGGAGACTGGCTGCGACGTCGACGTATGTGGCGGAGGTGATCTTCGGGCTGTGGGCCATGTTTGGTCTTGTCGAGATCGATTTTGACGAGCAATTTGGTCCTGCCATCCGCGCTCGGCCCATCCTGCGGGAGTTGATCCGTTTTCCAGATGCGTGGCTCGAGCGGGATTTGGGTGACTACAGCGTGTTCGATGGGGCGGACTGGGACGAGGACTGGGACGAGGACTGGGACGATGACGAGGGTTGGGACGATGACGAGGACTGGGACGATGTGGAGAGGGGCACGCGCCTGCCACCGGTCGACTTCGACGGCCTCTCGCCGGACTCCATGCACGAGCTGATTTATAAGCCGTTCGATGCGCCGGATGTGGTGACGTTTGCCGGGGAGCTCGGCGGTAGTCACTCCGCGCCCGTCCTGACGGTACTGGACGAGGTCATGAAGGCGATCGATGCGGGCGAGAAAATTGGCCCGACCGCCACCGGTGCCTTTTCGCGCGCATTCACGAGGCATATGGCGCCGCTCCTGATGTCAGATCACACGTACGATCTGCTCTTTCGCATGCAGCTGCCCAGCAAGGAGATGGACGTGTTTGCGCTGCACGTATCGCGGTTGCTGCTTGAGATGGCGGGTATCGTGCGTACGTACAAGAAGCGGTTCATCATTGCGCAGAAGTACCGTTCCGTGCTCAAGGCCAAGGGGGCGACAGGCGTGTACCCGCAGCTGTTCCGCGTGGCCGCCGAGAAATACGATTGGGCCTATGCCGACGGCTATCCGTCACAGCCGCTCATTCAGCAGTTTTTTGGCTTTTCGCTGCGCACGCTATCGCGGTACGGGGACACGCCGCGGCCGAATGTGTTCTATTCCGACGCCTTTGCCCGTGCGTTTCCAACCGTTCTGGACGAAGATTGGGGAGCCTGGGCCCATACGCACCGCACCTTCGGCCATTTCGCGTGGCTCATGGGCCTTGTGACCGTCTCTCGTCCAGAGCGCGACTGGCAGGCCCCGGACATCTTCGAATCGACCCCGCTCCTACGGGCTTTCATCCAGTTCCACGTGTGACGGACGGCTCGGCCAGGCCCTCCGTCATGCGCCAGTAGATGGGCGACATCATGCGGTCGAGCGTGTCCCATTCGAAATGGACGAGGGGGCGAACGCGCGCGGATTAATTCGGCCAATGCTGGACATGACGCGCCACATATCCGTGAACATGTTCAATTTCATCCGGGTTATCCGGAGTCATGCTGCTTGGCGGTGGGGGTTTTCAGGGGGGCACAGGTGTCGATAGAAAAAGGAGGGGTTACGCTTCTTGACAGTTCGGGTCAATCGACTGTGAATGCTCCAGCCGAACCGAGTAACCCCAATGCCCGCCCTGTCCAGGTTCTACGGAATCGTCATCTTCATGAACTACAATGACCATGCTCCCCCACATTTCCATGCCCGATATCAGGGTAGTGTTGCATTGATAGAAATTGGCTCCAGCAAAATAATGAGGAACCATTCCTCAGCGCGCCCTACGACTGATTATGGAGTGGGCCGAAGAGCACCACGAGGAACTTCTCCGTAATTGGGAGTTGGCTGAAAAAAGAAGCCCTTTAGTGGCTATTGCTCCGTTACCGTAGCAAAGTGAGGTTAGTACAATGCTGTTGCAAGTGACTGAAGTCGAGTATTTAGACGGCTACCGCCTTGAAATCCATTTCAATGACGAAAGTGTCAAAGAGGTAGACCTGGCAGATGAACTCTACGGCGATGTGTTTGAACGGTTGCGGGACAAGTCCCGTTTCAGGCAGGTGGTGGTGAATCCTGAAACCAACACCATAGAATGGCCGAACGGTGCGGACTTGGCACCTGAATATCTACACAAGATCGGCAAAGATGTAGAACAGGCAGCGTGAAAAGGAACCCTTCATGTCTACCGCCCGTCATGCCCGCTCCATCACCACCAGGCTGAAAAAATTCTCGGTAGACGACTACTACCGCATGGCAGATGTCGGGATTCTTTCCCCGGACGAGCGGGTCGAATTGTTGTGCGGAGAGGTCATTGAGATGAGCCCGACCGCAATTCGGCACGCCGCGTGCGTCGACAAGTTGACAACACTTTTTGCCGTGGGCACCAACGGTCGGGCCCACGTCCGCATCCAGGGCCCGGTCCGTATCGATAACATGAATTTACCCGAGCCAGACGTGGCTCTTCTCAAGCTGCGCCCCGATGAATACACGACGGGCCACCCGAAGCCGGACGACGTATTGTTGATTATCGAGGTGGCAGATACATCCATCGAAACCGACCGGAAGGTCAAGCTGCCCATATATGCTGCGGCAGCTATCCCCGAGGTGTGGATTGTGGACCTCGCTGCCAGCGCGATAGAGGTATATCGCTCGCCGCGGGCACATACATTCACGGAGTGCTCCGTGTTGAAGGCGGGTGCCTCCATATCCCCGCTGGCTTTTCCTGATATGGAAATCCCCGTAGCGGCGCTCTATTCGAGGCCCTCCATCATGCGCCAGTAGATGGGCGACATCATGCGATCGAGCGCGTCCCAGTCGCGGCCGGTCTGAAAAAGACGGCCGCCCCGCTCGGGTCGGCTGAAGTCGCCGCGCCGCGTGCGTCCGAAGTCCCATTCGAAGTGGGCGAGGGGGCGAACGCGCGCGGATGCGCGCCCTGAGCCCCATGAAAATCCGGGCACGAGCGGAATAATAGCCGTAATACCGGTCGAGTACTCGGCCTCATTCGATCGCACGAATCCCCCGATCTCGAAGCTGCCGAAGCGGCGCAGTACATCGACCCGCACGCCCCAGTCATCGACCAGGTATTCGCCGAGTCGCAGCCGGTCCTTGCTTTGCGCCAGGAATTTACCCGCGCGTACGCGCGCCACGACGTTGTACCACGGCATCTGGTGGATCACGTCCACGAGGGGCGTGACAATGTTGAGCTGCGAATAGTCCGCATCGCCCCGGAAAAAGCTGTAGTAGCCCGTGAGGCCCAGGTCAAGGCCCACGATGGTGCGCCCCATGTAGCGCCGCACGCTCGCCTTGTAGCCATACCGGTTACGCGTGAAGAGCCCCGCATCGAGGCTGGCGAACGTTTTAGGGCCGAGCCGCGCCAGGTACCCGGCGCGAATAATTCCCGGATGGTTCTCCCGGTGGTAGAGTTCGTTCGGCTCGGGCAGCTCCTGATCGAGCGGGAATACCCACTGCGCGCTCGCCACGAAGCCCCCCCGCCGCACGGTTGCCTCCGGCGCCAAACGCGGATTCGTGCGCAGATAGTCCTCAAAAAACCCAATTTGCCACCGTACCTGTGGATGCAGCGTAAAGTCGATTGTGGTCCGCGGCCGGAGTCGGGTGGATGCGCCGGACTGCGGTGCATCCCCTGCCGTTGCGCCCGTTGACCGCGCCCCCGTTCCAAGTGTTGGCTGCTGGAGCCAGGTCGGAACGAAAACGACGTGGTGGGGCGCCGCCGACTGCGTCTGGCCCTGGGGGGGCAGCGCCGCCGCCGACTGCAGCCTGCGCTGGAGGCGCAGCGCCTCCGCCACCGGATTCACGCTTCGCCGGTCCTCGTAGTACACCCACGTCGTATCGCGGGCCGATCGTGTCTCGAGCACCAGGTGGCCCGCACTGCGCACCAGTCGCTCAGCGACCAGGGCTGGTTCTGTTTGCTGGGTGTGGCTTACCTGGCCTGGCCCTGCTTGCTTTTCCTGCGCTGCGGCGGGCGGCAGAAGAAACGCAAACGTTCCCATCAGGCACACCAGCATTGCGGGGCGCATGGGCAGCAGCAGGCACTTCAGACGCGCCAGTGCGCGCAGAAATGGGGTTCGACGTGGGATTCGACGTGGAGTTCGAAGTGGGGTGGAGCAACGCATGTGGCAAAGATCGGGACGGGACACCGGGCGAACAAGTGGCGGACCTGCGAGCCGGTAGTTATATCGTGTCCTGCGACACATACGGGCGAAATGTCGGGATTCCGTCGTCGTGAGGCGCGTAATCTCGTGTGTGGCAAGCATTTGCATTATTTCAGAGTCCGTGCATCCATCTACAGCATGTCGTGATACCCTTCAGACTGTCGCAATTCGCTCTGGGGTGTCGCAATACCGGAATTACGACACGCAGCACCAAATCTCGACATTACAGGGGGTATTGCGACAGGCTGGAGTAAAGTGGTTGAGTCTTATAACGTTGTGAATAAATGCCACACAACGTATTAGGGTTAACTGTAGCCACGGAATCGCGACATTTCGTTCGTATGGGCCCGAGCAACAACTATACGGGGTGCTGGCAGAAGGACGGGTGGTCCTCTGGTGGTCCTCTGGTAGTCCTCTGGTAGTCCTCTCGTAGTCCTCTGGTGTTTCCGGACGGTGCCCGCAGCACGCGAGGTTACGTACGGGTCCTCCATGGGTCTGCCATGGGTCCACCTGGGTCTGCCATGGGTCAGACGCGTATACTTCATCAAGATGGATCCATTGACCGAAAAAGAACTTTTCCAGCGGCAACTCCGCGGTTACCGGATAACGGAAGCGTTGCGTGTGAAGCGCTTGAAGAGCAGGTCGCGCGAATTGTGGCTGCGTCAGCTTGATTTTCTGTGGTCGGTGCGCGAGCCGCAGGGTGATTTTTTCGATGCGGCCCAGGAGGTGCAGAAGGCGCTCCATGGGCAGGGGCTTCGGAGCGCATTCATTGGCGGGGTGGCCCTGCAGAGTTGGGGAGAATGTCGATTTACGGACGACTTCGATGCCATTGTGTGGTGTCCGCTCGGCGAGGAGGAGAATGTCCTGAAAAAGTTGGCAACCATTCTCTCGTCCCGGGATCCGGATCCCGGCCACCTGGCGCGGATCAGCCGTATGTTTTTGGGCGTCTGGACCGATGGCACGGAAGTGGATATATCGCTCGGCGCGTCAGAATACGAGAAAATACTGATCGAACGCGCGGTAGATGTGGATTTTGGAGGTGATCGTATACTTCGATGTTGTACGCCCGACGACCTGCTTATTACGAAAACAATTGCGGGTCGCGGTCAGGATTGGGTAGACATTGAGCGTATTGTTCAGCGAAGCGGGGCAGAGATTGACTGGGAGGAGGTGTATGCCCTGCTCGAGCCGCTGTTGGAACTCGCGGAGAAGCCAGAGGCGCTGGCGCAGCTCAAGGAAATCCGGGCTACATGTGGGGCAGGGGGGTAGCGCCGAATCGTACAACGAGGTCGTTCGCAATGCGCTCGGCTGCTTTCCCGTCCCAGCCGTCTATAGGGCGCGCTGTTTTCCAGGTGCCGCGCCCTGCTGCATCGACAAACTTCACGACGCGCGAAGCGAGGCCGGGCGTGTCGGGGGGGAGGAGCTCGTTCGTGCCGTGCGAAATGGTGATGGGGCGCTCGGTGTTCGGGCGCAGCGTCAGGCAGGGGATGCCAAGGACCGTGCTTTCCTCCTGGATACCGCCGGAATCGGTGATGATGAAGGCGGCGGAATCCTGCAGTTTCAGAAAGTCGAGGTAGCCGACGGGTTCATATAGACAGAGTGACTGGATGGCGGCGAAGCGGCCCGCGAGGCCGAACCGTTCCATGTTGTTCTTCGTGCGCGGATGCGTTGGAAAGACGAGGGGCCGGTCGGGCGCGGCCTGGTCGAGGGCTTCGAAGACGCTGGCCATGCGGGCGAGGGCATCGGGCGAGTCGACGGTGGCGGGGCGGTGGAGCGTGAGCAGGATGTATTTGCCCGCGGTAAGCCCCCACTCGCCCAGGATGGGGCGCCGCCGGGCGAGCGGAAGGTAGGCGTGGAGCGAGTCGATCATGACGTTGCCCACGAACTCGATTTTTGATTCCGGGACGCCTTCCCGGGCCAGGTAGTCCATCCCGGACGGATCCGAGACGTAGAGGACGTCGGCGAGCGCATCGGTCACAATGCGGTTGATTTCCTCGGGCATGGTGCGGTCGCCCGAGCGCAGGCCAGCTTCGACGTGAACAATGGGAATGTGCAGCTTTGAGGCGACGAGCGAGCAGGCCATGGTGGAGTTGACGTCGCCGACGACGAGCAGGGCACTGGGCGGAGCGTCGACGAAGGGTGCCTCGGGCGACGTTCCGAGCAGGATGCTCTCGAAGGCGCGCATGATGTTGGCGGTCTGCTGGGCGTGGCTACCGCCTCCAAGTCCCATGAAAACATCGGGTTCGGGGAGCGCCATTTCGCGGAAAAAAACATCACTCATTTTCTCATCGTAATGCTGCCCCGTGTGGACAATGGTGTGTTTTATGCCGTCATTGTTGGAAAATGCGGCGTCGAGCGCGGCAACTTTCATGAAATTGGGACGGGCGCCGACAACGGAAAGAATATGGATCACTGGACGATTGCTTTTTGTTTCAAACTACGAATGCCGAACCCGACGTATTTCGTGAATAATATGTGCACATGAAACGGACTGCAATAATTTGTTTATATACTTGGGTTGTCACCCCTCGCTGTATTACCTGAAAACAAAAAAATATCATGAATGAAGTTCACGATCTGATTGCTGAAGCGCAACGCATGGAAACAGAACGGGCCGAATTACAGCGACAGCTGGATTCCGTCAGGAAAAAGGCCCAGAAGGAGCTCAAGAAGGAAATTGACAGGATGTGCTCCATTGCGGGTACGTCTGTTGAGGAGATTTATGGCCTGAAGCCTGCTGCGACTTCCAAGAAGGGGCGCAAAGCAAAAACGGCGACGAAGAAAAAAACTACGCGTCGTCGCAAGTCGCTGCCAGACAAGTACCTGGCGAATGGAAGAGGAGTTGATGGCCGGAAGGCGCGGAAAATGTCAGAGTTCGACGCTGTCCGTGTCGACGGCAGGATTGATGACAAAAAGGCGCTCAATGCCAAAATGATCAATCCTGTATGGCTCAATACCAACAGCCCAATTGTCAAACGATTCCTCAAGGAGTTTGGCGTCGATCCGGCGAAGTATTCGGTTTAAACCAGATTGGCTGGTGATGAAGTCTGCAGCTGTCTGAACGGGCGGCCCGCGAGGGCCGCCCGTTTTACAATCTGGGCGGTGGGAGTTTGAATTAAACCCGCGATGGCCGATACTGACCACATGATTCCATCCTTTGATTTTGATCTATCTCCCGCGTTCATGGCCTTCATCGAGGGTCATGAGCTGCGTATTATGCGCACAAACAAGGCGTTTGGCGAACACACGAACCACAGGGAATGTCAGGGGAAAACGGTGCCCGAAGCGTTCCCGGAACTCGTGGAAGCGGGAATTGTCGATCGTATGCGTCGGGTGCTGGAAACGGGAGAGAGTAGTGTCGGACGCCGCATCCGGCTCGAATTTGCCTCTCCAGATTCTCCAGACTTTTCAGACTCTCCAGACTTTTCAGACTCTCCTGGCCCTCCAGACTCTCCAGACTCGCGAGCCCCCGGCACACCCATGGTCCGGCACGTCAACTTCGCCCTCCAACCCGTGCGCGGGCCGGACGGAATGGTCCGCGGCCTGTGCCTGCACGGCGTTGACATCACGGCCGAGGTTGAGGCAACCGAGAGCATCCGGCGCCACGCGAGGGAGGTCGAACTGATCCTCGAGTATTCGCGCGACCTGATATGCACCCTCAATGCCAAGGGCCGGGTCGTGCAGGCGAGTGCGGCGAGCGCAACCATACTGGGATACCAGGCTGCCGAATTAAAGGGGCTTCGCTATCTGGACCTTGTGCACCCGGAGGATCAGGAGCAGCTGCGGGACATTGATCGCACGCTCCGGCATGGAGGTGACACGCGCCCATTCAACGTGCGCTTCATTCGCCGGGACGGGGGGACGGTATACATGAACTGGTCCATCAACTGGTCGGCTGGCGACGGCATTCTGATCGCCGTGGGGCGGGACGTGACGCGCGACACCATTCGCGACGCGTGGTACAAGAGTATTATCGAGACGGCGCATGAAGGCGTCTGGTTGGTCGATGCCAACGCGGACACCCGTTTCGTGAACCGGCGCATGGCCGACATGCTCGGCTGTAGCGCAGAGGAGCTTATGGGCCGCAATGTATTTGATTTTGTAGATGCGAGGGATCGCGTTCGCATGCGAGGACGGTTCGAAGCGAGGGCGCAGGGGGTGAGCGATACCTACGAGGTACGTTTTCGGCGTCATGACGGAGATGTGATCTGGTGCCGTGTGGCGGGAAGCCCACATCACAACGCGAATGGCGAGTACGACGGAGCGCTGGGGATGGTGGCGGATATTTCGGAGACGAAGCGCGCCGAAGCGGAGCTGAGGCGCGCAATGGAACAGGCGAAAGATTTGGCCCGGCTCAAGAGCTCCATCCTGTCGAACATGAGCCATGAACTGCGCACGCCGCTGACCAGCATTATCGGATACTCGGACGTGCTGGTCGAAGAGTCGACGGGCAACACGAAAGAACTCGCCCGAATAATACATCAGGGCGGAAAGCGCCTGCAGATGACGCTCGATTCCGTTCTGGCCATGGCGCAGATCGAAAGCGGGAGCACGCCGCTCCGCTTCACGGAAGTCGATCTGGCCACGTGTATCCGGGATGTGGTTACCCTCCACGCCTTCGATGCCGAAGAGAAAGGGCTGATCCTGACGAGCGGAGTATTGGCCGATTCTGATTCCGGTTCCGATTCCGATTCCAAACCCGCGCTGTCGCTCGTGGCCGTGGCCGACGAGGGCGCCGTCATGCGCGTGCTCACAAACCTGGTGGCGAATGCCATCAAGTTCACGACCAAGGGAGAGATTGTTGTGGCTGCGGGCGCCGCATCGACCCGGATATGGTGCACGGTAAGCGATACCGGCGTCGGGATATCACCCGATTTTCTGCCGCACGTGTTTGACGAGTTCCGGCAGGAGAGCAACGGATTGTCGCGCGAACATGAGGGTGTCGGACTCGGATTGTCCATCTGTCGCCGCCTGATGGATCTCATGAAGGGCGAGATCGCGGTCGAGAGCACGCTCGGCCGGGGCACAACATTCACACTGTTCCTCCCGGCCGCCACGTTCACGCCGGCCCACGGCGCTCACGTAGCGTCCCGGTCAGGACTGGAAGGCTGTTGAAAGGTTGATTTCTCGGGCGGTGGCCTACTGCGCGGCTTCCTGCTGCACGGCGGCTGTTACGTCCTCGAGGGCGCGGGCCATGCGCCGGAGCGTAGCGGCGAGGTCCTCGATTTCTTCGTGCGCCTCCTGCCACTTGCGTTCTTCAATGGCCTCGCGGACACCGGGCAGCGTCTTTACGCCGTAGCCGGTGTAGAACCCGGGAGCATAGATCTGATGCCGAAACCAGGGTCGGCGCGGCAGTCCCTCCATGTCCGTCATGGCGCGCTCTACGGTGTACAGGGCCTTGTTTGTGCGTTCGAGCGCGGCGCGCGACGCACCTGCACCCGACGCACCTGCGCCCCCGCTACCGTTCGCAGGTTCACTGACGGCGCGCTGAACGGCCCGGTCGGCGGCCGAGGCAGCCACGCGCAGCTCGGTGAGCGCATTGCGGATGGGTGCGAACGGAAAATAAGGCACGTCCTCCTGCGCCTGCGGGGGCAGGAGCGGCTCGAGCGGATCGGCCGACAGGTCGTAGGCGCCGCTTTCGATGAGGGCGTTCTGTCGCGCCGTTTCTTCGCGCATGGTGTCGGCCATGGATTCGATTTCGCCGAGGTAGGTCTCAATTCGGTCTACGAGCGGCGAAAAGCGGAACGGAAGCACGTCCGCCATGGCCAGGCGCAGTGTGACGCGGCCTGTGACTTTCGGCAGCGTGGCGCTGTAAACAAAGTCTGGATCGATGAAGCGCGTGTAGTGCTCGAACGTGTCATAGGCCGAATGGTACGACCCGCCGCCGCCCTCGCCGCCGAAGCCGAGGTTGAGCACCGAAATGCCCAGATGCTGGAGGAACGGGGTGTAATCGCTGCCCGATCCAAGCGGGGAGATGGGGATGTCGGCGTTCGGGCCGGCGGCGCCTCCGTGCTTGAGGCCCTGCTGCGCCTCGTTTCGTGCCCGGACCCGGTCAAGCAGCGAGGCGCCGCCGGCCCGTGGATCCGCCACATCCCTGGCAATATCGTTGATCATCACCTCGAGCGAGTGACTGCCACCCATCCCCAGATACCCGCGACCCGTGCCGTCGGTGTTGATGTAGGCAACCAGTTTCTCGCGCAGCTCATCCGCATGGTGCTCGACCCACTCGGTCGATCCCAGCAGCCCCGGCTCCTCGGCATCCCACGATGCGACCACCACCGTCCGGCGCGGCCGGTGGCCTTCGCGCGCCAGCTCACCCAAAATGCGCGCCTCTTCCATCGTGGCTACCATCCCCGAAATCGGGTCGTTTGCGCCGAAGGCCCACGCATCGCGGTGGTTGCCGCGCATGACCCATTCGTCCGGAAATTCCGAGCCCTCGAGCCGCGCAATCACGTTGTAGGCGGGCACAATGTCCCAATTGAAGGCCAGTTTCACGCGGACGCGGGCGGGCCCGGGCCCGAGGTGGTACGTGATGGGCAGTGCCCCCCGAAACCGGGCCGGCGCCACAGGTCCTCCCAGCGCCGCAAGCAGGGGCAGCGCCTCGTCATAGGAAATGGGCAGGACCGGAATTTTCATGATCGTCGGCGCCTCCTCGACCTTCAGCCGCTTGGCATCCCTAACCGCGCCCACAAACGGCGTCAGCGGATCGCCCGGGAACGTCGGCATGTCTGACACCGACCCGCGCTGCACGCCCATACCCATGCGCCACGCCCCTTCCGGGTACACATCCCCCTGGAAATAGCCGTCGTCGCGCGGATCTGAATACAAGATGGTGGCAATAGCCCCGTTCTCGGCCGCGACTTTTGGCTTGATCCCGCGCCACGACCCCCCGTAGCGCGCAATCACGATCTTGCCCTCGACGCTGATGCCGCGCCGCCGCAATTCCTCGTAATCCGGCGGCAGGCCCTGGTTCACATACACGAGTTCGGCCTCCACGTCGCCATCGGCCGAGTACGCGTTGTAGGGCGGCAGCATGCCCTCGCGTCGCCCGGACGACGCATCTTCTTCAATAGCCGGCTCCTCGAGCCGGAGCCGCAGGCGCTCCGGATACACCATCTCCACGAGGCGCTCCTTCGGCGTTGGCAGCAGCACATGATATACTTCGATCTCCACGTCATACCCCCACTCCCGGAACCGTTCGGCCACATACTCGGCATTCTTCCGGCTTCCAGGACTTCCCGCATGATGCACTTCCCGCGTCAAATCCCGCATCCACCTGCGCAGATTCTCGGCGCTTGACCGCTCATCGAGCGCCCGCTCCATCTCGATCTGGCCGGGGTACATGGCGGCACCCGGCACCCCCTGCGCTGCGGCCGCACGCGGTTGCATCGCACCGAAAATAACCGCAATCAGAATTAAACGAAAAGACGAATTCATCGGTGCCATGCTCATACTCAGGTGGGGTTTGGGATATCAGCGGTCTCGAAATTTGGTAGCGTACCCATGGTATCGAGAATTTGCGAGAGTTGCTGCTTTTGCCGCGCCGTCAGCGGAATGAGCGGCGGCCGCACGGTGCGCCACGCCGGGTCGCCGAGGTGCCCGGCGAGCAGGTGTTTCATGGTCGATACGAAGGGGAGTGCATCGAGCGCCTTTCGCATGCGGATGACCCGCTCACCACTGCCGTTGTCTCCGTCATACAGCGCGCGAACGAGGCGGCTCGTGACGTTCATGGTGGCCGATATGCAGCCGACGCCCCCCTCGTTGAGCGCATAGGGCAGAAGCGCCTCGGATCCGGCGAAGACGGAGATGCCATGGGCCTGCCTGCAGAGCGTGGTCAGATTGTCGTGATCGCCCGATGAGTCCTTGATGCCTTTGACCAGCTCGGGGTACGCGCTGTGCAATCGCTCCACGAGCGCGTGCGAAAACCCGACGCCGGCCATGCGGGGGAAATGATACAGCACCACAGGAATGGAGTCACCGCCGAGCCCTTCAAATATGGTCGCCATGGCGGCGAAGAGCCCATCATCGGACACCTGCTTGAAGTAGAAGGGGGGCAGGATGAGGGCGCCGGCGGTGCCCAGCCGCGCGGCGTGGCGGGTCAGTTCAACAGTATCCGGAATGGCCGCGCATCCACTCCCAATCATGAGCCGGCCCATGGGCACGCCGGCGCCCGCCAACTCATCGAGCAACTGCCGCTTTTCGGCCACCGTGAACGATGGGCCCTCGCCCGTTGTGCCAAAAAGAACCACGCCGTGGCAGCCGTTCTGGAGCAGCCACTCGATGTGGGCTTTGAGCCGCGCAGCGTCCGGCTGCAGGGCGTTGGACTGCGCGGCGTGGGGCGCGAGCGGCGTGATGCTCGCGCCCCAAATTCCTTCGAGAGGGGTCATGTGCTGAACGTGGTGGTTTATCAACCCTACTTCGTCTCCTTGACGAGCGAGAGGTCGAAGGCCGCCGCAATACGCGCATCGAGCTCGAGCAGGTGCGCGCGGTCCAGCCGCGAGACGCTGCCCATCTCATTCTGCGCGCGTGCGGCCAGCTCCGTCAAATGCAGCCGCGCCAGCGCACGGGCCTCATCCGGTGCCGAAGGCACAAATGGAAAGGGCCGCTCGTTGTTCATGATGCCCGCGAGGTGGTCCGCATAGGCCAGCTGCAGGTTGCGCTGGAAGCGGTCGCCGCCAGTCAACGCACCATAAACCGCCGTATCGATGTCTGAAAAGAGTGTCTCGACCGTGTACGGATCGTCCTGGCGCATGTCCGAGCCGAGCATCCGGGCGAGACGGCTACGGTCGGTAAGCGCCGCGAGCGCCTGCATCTGCAGCGCCTGTACGCTTTCGTAGATGGCCAGATCATAGCGTCCAGGCCCGAATCCACTCATCCAATCGTCGTGTCGGCTGGGGGCGGCCTTGTTCAGGAGCTCGGCCGTGACGGGCAGCGAGGACGTGTCGAGCGCGTTTTTGAGAATCCAGCGGGCCGCTGCGCGCTGCTCCGCGCCCGGAACGGGCGTCATCGGCAGGCGGGCATCCGGGTCCCCTTTGTGATCGCGCGCAAAATGCGATCCGCCGACGAGCTTCGCCACGTTCCCGAACTGGCGATAGTTCGTAAAGAGCAGCCCATTGACGGAGCTTCGCAGACGGGAGTATCCATCGTTGTCTGCGAGCAGGCGATTTTCGATCACGGGGTAAATCTGCGATACCAACTGCCGCTGGTCCTCGGCGTAAGCCATTGGATCGCTCGACAGGTCCCAGACGCTCGTCAGCGGATCGAATCCGCCCACGTCGCCGTCCGTGTTGTAGGCGTGCAGTGGGTTGGCCGCCTGGCGCGCGAGCTGCGCCGCCGCGTCATTGTCCGGCGTATACCCGTAGGAAATGGCCCACACGTCGTAGGAGCCGACTTCCATGTTCACGTAGTGTCCCTGCGCGTCGCGGTCCGGGTTGATATTCGAGCCCGCGTAGTCCATGACCGAGAGCGTAAGGCCGTTTTGGGCCGTGTAGTTCTCATCCTGCATGCGCTCGTACGCAATGGCCCCCGATCCACGGAAATTGTGTCTCAGGCCGAGCGTATGGCCTATCTCATGGAATACCAGGTCGCGCAGCGACGGGCCGTAGAACTCCTCGGGCACGCCGCCCACGGGGTCGGCCAGGCCGTCGGCGAGCAGCGCTGCCGACAACAGCCCCATTTCGTACTGCTTGCCGAACTCGGCCATGCAGAGTTGACCCTGTTCATGGGGCGTCATAAGCCGGCGGGTCCGCTCCATCTCGTCCAGTTTCTGCAGCATGCCGTCCGGCCCGGCCAAATCTTCCCATTCGCGCCCCCAACCCGACATGAACACGGACGAGAGCAGCACGTCGGCGTTCAGGATTTCGCCCGTCCGAGGATCGGTCTGCGAGGGGCCAATGGCGTACCCCATCTCATGCGCCGCGCTCCACCTGACGGTCGAAAAGCGCATGTCCTCGGCGCTCCACGTGGAATCGTCCGGGGCCTCACGCGCCACAATCGCATTTGAGAACCCGGCGGCCTCAAACGCCTTCTGCCAGCCCTCAATACCCTCTTTCACCCAGCGGCGGTACTCGTGCGGAACCGTCCGGTCAACGTAGTACACGATCGGCTGCACGGGATCCGACACCTCCGCATCCGGATCCTGCTTCTCGAGGCGCCACCGGTTCACGTAGCGAACCATCTGATCGCCACCGCGGTCAATGGAAAAATCACGCTGCGCATTGATAAAGAACCCGACCCGGTCGTCGGCCACGCGCCGCGGCATGGGGTCGTCCGGCAGCGCGAAGAACGAATAGCGCAGCCCAAGCGGCACCGAGCTCACGTCCGATACACCAGCCGAGCTCGTAATGGGCCGCCCGTTCGGCTTGAAGGTGAGCTCCGCATCGATCTCGATATTCTTCGGAAAACCCATCGCCCGACTCACGTACGATCGGCTCTTGTCAAACTGCACAGGCCGCCCGCCGAAATAGATTTTCATCCGCTCGGCCAGGTCCAGGTAGTCCGACACGACGAGCCCCGTGAAGTCAATGAGCAGCGCTTTGGTGGTATCGTTCCGGCTCTCGATACTGAACGCGGCCACAATCGAGTGCCCGAGGTTGTCGTCGAGGCTCTCGCGCAGCGGCGATCCGTCGTCTGCCGTGAAACGCGTGTTCATGTGGCGCAGGTAAACCGTTTCGCCGACGCGCTCGAACCGCAGCATGCGCGTGTCGCCGAGCGCCAGGCCGTCGTGGATGTTGAACACGCCCGTGCCCTTCGAATAGTGGGCAATAAACCCGAAATCCATGCCCAGCTGATCAGGCTGGATCTCCAGCAGCAGCGACTGGTCCGCCTTCAGGTGCATCTTGAACAGGCCGTCGATGGCGCGGGCATCTTTCGTCACGTCTTTCCAGGGCTTGCCGAGGGTGTTTTTGGTAGATGCGCCGCTTTTCGCTGCGCCCGCCGCCGCGTCCGTGGCACCGGCCGCGCTGGTGGCGCTCGTGGCACTTCCCGCCAGCGCCGGGTCGCCGAGATTGATCGTGGTGCAGGATGCCAGGGTGAAGGTCAATGTGACGACCAGAAGTCCGTGTGTGATGGTGCGCATGGTGCTTTCTGTGTACTTTCCATTATGAGGGTCAGCCCACAATATAGACGCCTGTGATTCTCAAAACGACCGAGGACGAATTTTTGACCCGGCCGCACGCCACACTTCTCGGGCTGTCCGTCCCCGTCCTGTTTTCCCTCATCGCCGAGCCGCTTACGGGTCTGGTCGATACGGCATTCGTTGCCCGCCTCGGCGCCGTGCCGCTGGCCGCCCTCGGCGTGGGCACGACCGTATTGTCTGCTATTTTCTGGGCGTTCAACTTCCTGGGCATCGGGACGCAGACCGACGTGGCGCGGTGGGACGGGGCGGCGGGCACCGGTCAGCCCGCCCGCACGGCCGCAGCTGCTGCGCGCACCGAACGCGATGCCACCATGCTCCAGGCCCTCATCGTCGCCGCCGCACTTGGCACCCTGGCCGCGCTGCTGCTCTGGCCGCTGACGCCTTTTCTGGTCCAGCTGCTCGGCGCTGTGGGCCCTATGGCCCGCAGCGCCGAGCTCTACACGCAGGTCCGCTGGATGGGTGCACCCGCCATTGTCATCACCATCGCCGGCTTTGGCGCCCTGCGCGGCCTTCGCCGCATGCGGGAACCGCTCTTCGTGGCACTGGCCCTGAACGCGGTGAACATCGCACTCGATGCCTCGCTCATTCCGCACTACGGCATCGCCGGCGCCGCCTGGGCAACCGTCGCCGCCCAGTGGCTGGGTGCGACCGCCGTCATCTGGCTGGTTCTGCGGCAGGCCGCCGGATCCGTCGCCGGGCCGCCTCGCCGCGCCCTCTCCGCACGCAGACTCGGCCGGCTCTTCCGAGCCGGCCGAGACATAGTTCTCCGAACCGCCAGCCTCACCCTCTTCATTGTCCTCGCCACGCGCGAAGCCACACGGCTCGGCGCCGACCAGGGCGCAGTACATCAGGCCGTACGCCAATTCTGGATATTCACAGCCCTTTTTCTGGATACGTTCGCCATCTCCGGCCAATCCCTCGTGGCCTTCGTATCGGGCGTATCGGGCGCCCGCCCCGGCCCCGGCCCCGGCCCCGGCCCTGACTCCGGACGCCAACTCGACCTCGAAGATTCGCTCGCCGCCGTTCGCCGGGTGGCGCGCGTCGTGCTCGTGTGGTCAGGCGGCGTCGGAGCCGTGCTGGCACTTGTCATGTGGCTCGGCGCTGGACCCATTGGACGCCTTCTTGTCCCAACCGATGCGCTCTGGCTCTTTCCGATCGCCTGGATTCCCGCGCTGCTCTTTCAGCCCCTGAACGCGCTCGCTTTCGGGACCGATGGTGTGCTGTGGGGCACGTCCGATTTTGCCTACCTGCGAAACGTGACACTCACCGCCACGGTCGTTGGACTCGTTCTTATGTACGGGATGCTCGCGCTCGGTCACTTGGACCTGGGCGCCATCTGGCTGGTTACGGGCGTGTGGGTTGCCGTGCGCGCCGTGCTCGGGCTCGTCCGCATTTTTGCGGGCCACGCTGGCCTGAACCGGCCTGACCCAAGCTGACCCAGCCCCCGCCCGGCCCTGGCCCCGGCCCCGGTCCGGCCCTGGTCCGGCCCCGGTCCGGCCCTGGTCCGGCCCTGGCCCCGGCCCTGGCCCGGCCCCCGCCCCGGCCCCCGCCCCGATCCCTACATACGGTTCTTGGGGGCCTCTGGTCGAAATGTCGTAATAAAATTATCTAAGTACATAATAATATATGATTTATAAATCATATCGAAAACGTCAGATTGTTGCAATACCCCTTGAAATGTCACAATTCCGCCGGGGATGTCGCGACATGACAATTGCGGCATCTCGGCAGAAATGAAGTCACCACAGGCACAATCCCGACAGCGACAATGACAGTAAATTTAGGTAAACAGAGGTTATATAAATGCTTACACAAATTAATTGCGACATTTCGATCAGAGGTGCCCAGGATATCATATCACGCGGCTTCACATTCCGTATTATCCTGTCGCTGGCCTGTCGCCAAACAGCACGCCGTGAACAACACACCGTAGACACCGCAAATATGCCCACACCCCACTACCAGCGAATCAAGGAATTCATGCAGAAGGCCGGGCAAGAGACGCCCGAGAAGGCGACGCGGCCGGACGACGAGACCCGCGTGCTGCGCGCGAAGCTCATTCTCGAGGAGGCGCTGGAGACGGTCGATGCGCTCGGCGTGCGCGTGCAGTCAAACGGCGCGCCGCTGACGGAGGAGGGGCTGACGTACGCAGCCACGGGCGCATTCGATCTCGAAATGGTGGTCGATGGCTGCGCGGACATCAGTGTCGTGACCATGGGCACGTTGATTGCCGTTGGTGTCGATGACGAGCCGGTCCTTGAAGAGGTGGATGCGGCGAATCTGCGCAAGTTCGCCGAGGGCGGCTACCGGCGGGAGGACGGCAAGTGGATGAAGCCGGCCAATTGGCGGGCGCCGGATATCATGGCGGCGATTGACCGGGGCTACGGGCAGTAGGGCGGTCGGGTCGTCACGCCCCGCTCGTCACGCCCCGCTCGTCACGCCGCGCCCCACCCGCCGCGCGCAGGCGGAATCACGGCGCCCGCTCCGGCGTACCCCCACGCTGCATTCAGAATCAACATCCCGAAAAATGGCGACGAACCCACACAACCGGAAACAGCGCGGACGCCGCGCCGCAAGTAGCGTATCGCTCAATAAGAATGCCCTGTGGACCGCATTGGTTTTTGCGCTCATCGGGGCCGCACTGGCGCTCTATTCCACGAATATGACATTCCAGATCGCCACGCAGGGCGTCGTCGAGGCCAGCGGATGCTCGCTGAGCGACCTCGTGAACTGCGATGTGGCGGCGGCATCCTCGTACGCAAATATGTTCGGCATTCCGGTGGCGTGGTGGGGCTTCCTGTTTTACGTGTTCGCAGCGCTCGGAGCGCTGCTTGGCGCCACCGGGTCGAAGGGGTCCGGAGCCGCGCCGCTCATTGCCGCCGGACTTCTGCTTTCCTTCGGAGCCGTGCTGTTCACGTTCGTGAAGGCCTACCACCTCTACCAACTCGGCGTGGTGTGTCTGGTCTGCATCGGGATGTACGTGGCCAACTTCGGCACGGCCATTTCTCTGGGGCTTGGCATCGGATACGCGCCGCAGCGCTGGGGGGCGTTCGTGCGCGACTATATCCAGGCGGCGACGGGCAATCGTGCATCGCTCGGCTTCAATCCATCGCTTGCCATGACGGCGGTGGCCGTAGTGGTCGTCTTCGGAATCGGGTATGCGGGCGCGCTCAACTATCAGAAGGATATCACGGGTACGAACGATTTCGACATGTCGTCGGCGCTCGAAGCACACTTCCGCCAGACGCCGCGCGACATCCAGATTCCGGAAGAAGCCGCCGTGTGGGGTAATCCGGAGGCCGATATTGTGCTCGTCGAATTTGCCGATTTCCAGTGCCCGGCCTGCCGTATCAGCGCGTTTCACCTGCGTCCGGCGCTGTTCGAGTACCGTGACGAGGTGCAGCTCCGGTTCATGAACTTCCCGCTGGACATGCATCAGTACGCTGAAATTGCGGCACGTGCGAGCGTTTGCGCCGCGCGCGAGGTGGATTTTTGGGAATTCCATGACCGTGTGTTCGAGGATCAGGTGCAGCTGAACCCGCGCCTCTTTACCAGAATTGCCGAAGATATGGGGCTTGAGCCGCGTGCGTTCGCTGAGTGTGTGGTCAGTGAGGAGGTCGGGCGGCGCGTCGAGAGCGACCGCGATCACGGCCGCGAAATCGGCGTCAACGCCACGCCCACGCTCTACATCAATGGCCGTAAGGTGGCCCACTGGAACAATACGGCCTTCATCCACGAAGTGATCAAGCGCGAACGGGGCTGAGCCGTGAGTGCGGTCCGTCGTATCAATATTGAAATCAAGGCGCGGTGTCCGGATCCCGAGAGGGTCCGGGGGGCGCTCCGCGGCCTGGAAGCCCGGTTCACGGGTCAGGATGAACAGGTCGATACGTACTTCCGCGTATCCCGTGGCCGGCTGAAGGTCCGTGAGGGGCAGATTGAGCAGAGTCTGATTGCGTACGAACGGCCCGATGACGCCGGCCCGAAGCAGTCGGACGTGCATTTATTCAGAATGGGGTCCGGCGCGGCGGCGGCCGCACTCCGCCGGGCGCTCGAAGCCGCGCTGCCCGTGCTCGTCGTGGTTCGGAAGCGGCGCGACATCTGGTTTCTGGACAACGTCAAGATTCACGTCGATGAGGTGGAGGGGCTCGGGTCTTTTCTGGAGATCGAGGCCATTTCCGATCCCGACGCGCCCGCTCCCGGCCTGGCCGCCGAGCCCGGCCCGGCCGCCCTCCGCGCCCAGTGCGAAGACCTCATGGCCGCCCTCGGCGTCGAGGAAGAGCAGCTCGTGTCCACGTCCTACTCGGACATGCTGCTCGGAAAATCGGCACCCGCGGCCGCGCCCGCACCCGTACCGGCACGCGAGCCCTCCCCAAAGCTGATCCTCGACAAGGACCTCCTGACCCATGGCCTGCGTGGGCTTGAAAAGCCCATCGTAACCGTTTGGCGTATAAAAACCGGAATTTGGGCGGGTATAGCGGTACTGGCCCTGTTGGGGTGGGATATTGTGACGCTGTTTGGCAGCGATCCGTGGCTTCCGCTCGGCGTCAAACCGGGCCTGGCGCTGGTCGTATTCGGCGGGCTGATCATGGTCACGACGCGCCTTCGCTACCGGTCCTGGCGTTTTGCCCTGCGGGAGGACGAGCTGTATCTCGGGCGCGGCATCTTCAATCACATCAGGACCATTGTGCCGCTCAAGCGCATTCAGCATATCGACGTCTCGCAGGATATTTTCGAACGCGAATTCGACCTGGGCCGCTTGGTGGTGCACACGGCGGGTACGCGGGGCAATGCCGTCATTCTGCCCGGTCTCACGCTCGACGAAGCAGAGCGCCTGCGCGATGCCATGAAGGCGTTCATCCAGGACGAGGCGCTCTGAGGAGACCCATGCGCGACCTGGACAACGCCCAACGCCTGCATCCACTGACGCTCCTGCTCCGGGCGCTGGTCTCCGTGCCCGCTCTCATATTCATTCTGCTTCCCGTCTTTTCGGGCCGCTCGGCCGATACCGGCATCTGGATCAATATTTTTCTGGCCGTCATCTACGGCATCTTCTTTCTGCCGTGGGTGGTGGTCTATTTCCTCCGGTTCAAATACTGGATCACCGATCGCGAGCTGATCATTCATTCGGGCGTGTTGACGCGGCGGCGGCGAAACATCCCGGTGGATCGCATCCAGAATATTGATATTGAGCAGGGATTCCTGCCGCGCATGCTGGGGGCGGCCAAGGTGCTCGTCTACACGGCGGGCAGCACGACCGCCGAGGGGGTACTGGAGTACGTATCGCTCGCCCAGGCTCAACAGGTGCGGGCCATTATCCGGTCCATGCAGGAGTCGGGGGAGGAGGTCGCGAGCCGCGAGGAGGCCGGGAGCCGCAAGGAGGCCCAGGGCATTGGCTCCACAGCGCATAGTTCGCAAGACCGCTTAAACCCGCAGACACCGGCCCCCCGCCCGCTGTTCACCGCCACACCACAGCGTGCCTTCCTGGTCGGGATGTACCGATTTTCGCTCCTCTACATCGCCGCCATGTTCTCGCTGCTCCAGCTCGTCGATTCCGATCCCATGGTGGTCATTGACTGGCTGCTCCGCGGCCCGCTCCAGGGTATTGCGGACGATGTCCGCGAGGCGCCCGGCGTGGCAGCCGCTGTGGGCGGACTCGGCGCTGTGTTTCTGGGCTGGTCGACCGGAATTCTGGTGGCGTTCAATCGCTACTACGGCTTCCACCTCGAGCTCGAAGGGGACCAGCTGCACCGCCGGTACGGGCTCTTGACCCGCAACGAGGGGACGATCCCCCTGCGTCGCATCCAGAGTTACATTGTGCGTTCGAACCCGCTCATGAAGTACTTCGGGTGGTACCGGCTGGAACTGCAGACGATTGGCATCAACCAGCAGGAGAGCGGATTTCATGTGGCGGCGCCGATGGTGCGGCAGCACGAGCTGGTGGCCATCATGGATGCCATATCGGACGGTGCGGCGGGAACGGTCTGGGATCGTCTCGCCTGGCAGCAGGTATCGCCGCTCACCTCGCGGCGCTTCATGATCCGCTGGACGGTGGCGCTCGGCGTGGCCGTGGGGGCGGTGGCGTGGTGGTGGCAGCCAGCGCTTTGGGCACTCGCCGTGTGGCCGCTCATTCCGCTTCTGGCCGTGCGCCGCTACGCCAACATGGGGTGGAGTCTGGACGGGCCGTACTACGCCGTGCGGCGGGGGGTTGTCTCCAAACATGACTGGATTCTGCCGGTCGCGAAGCTGCAGGTGGCGTTCCTGGTGGACAACTGGTTCCAGCGCCGACTGGGACTGGCATCAGTTCTGGTCGATACGGCGGGTGCGTCAGAAGGCCGCGCCGCCGAGGTCGTGGATCTACACGCCGATGTGGCGCAGCAACTTGTGGGGACGGTCTATGGGCGTTACGGGGCGCTTTCCAGTGGCGGTTCGCCGTCCACGTCTGCCGGGCCTGCCGGATCCGCCGGGTCCACTGGGTCCGCTGCATCCGCATTTCGCTCCCGCAGCGAACAGAGCCCGAGGTACAACACGGCGGGCACCGTCTTGCGATAGGCCGGGCCCTGCAGATCGATCACGGTCCAACCGACCGATGCCGTCCAAGCGGCCGGTCCCACCCACGTTGCCCACCATGGCATGCGGGCCGCCAGGAAAGCGAAGAGTTGTCCGGCGAGGCGCGCGCCAATGAACCTGGCAATACTGCCGAAGAGTACGGTCTTGATGAGGCCCTGCACCACGAAGTAGTTGAATGCCTGGATGAGGGCAGGAAGCGCAAATACGCCCGCGCTCCGGGCCAGGAACGCGGCCGCCTTCTCGCGCTCCACGCCCAGGTCTTCCAGCATGTTCTGCTGCTCCTCACGCGGGAGTTTGCTGAACGTGGCGGCCGCGTGTTCGGTGGCGACGTGCTCCACGAGGGCGCGGGCGTTGTCGGCAGGCGCGTCGCTGGCTGGCGCGTTGCTGGGTGGCGCGTCGCCGGGTCTGGCTTGGCCGGTCGGGATGGACACGCTGAGTGTGCGTGCCACATCGTGCACTACCTCCTCGAATGCCACGCCGGGCTCGTCGCCCATGAATCGCCGGGCGGCGAACATGATGTCCGAACTTCCAGCATAGCGGAGTTCGTGCAGCAGGCGCTCGCGGCGCTGCTCCAGGTCGCCAGCGGGCGGGTCCGTTGCGCCATCTGCCACGCCGCCCGCCACGCCGCCCGCCGCGCCGCCGCCTGCCGCGCCGCCGCCCGCTGCGCCGCCGCCTGCCGCGTCCACCGGCACCCCGAGGATGCCCGCCAGAAAATCCAGGTCGGCGGGCTCAAGAATGGCAAAAGCTTCGTTCATCCGCAACGGTACGGTCGTTTTTACACGCAAGTTACGCACCGTATCCACCAAATCTGCAGAACACCGAGAGCGAAGAATACGCTACATTGCCGCATCTGATTCACAATCACAGCGTCACCGACTCTCGGCAGATCATGTCCCAGCACCGCGCCTCCGGGCTTCTTCTGCATATTACTTCCCTTCCGGGGCGCCATGGCATAGGTGACATGGGTCCTGAGGCCTACCAGTTCGCCGACTTCCTCGTGGACGCCGGGCAGTCCCTTTGGCAAATGCTCCCAATTGTCCCGGTGGGGTACGGTTGGTCTCCCTACGCGGCCCCTTCCACGTTCGCGGGCAACGAACTCCTCATTTCGCCCGATCTGCTCGCCGAGGATGGCCTGCTGCCGGACGGCTTTCTGGACGCCGCGCCCACGTTTCCGGACGATCACGTCGATTTCGAAGCGGCCCTCCGCTGGAAACACAAGGTGCTGTTCGCGGCCTGGGAGGTGTTCTCGGCGATTGGCAGCGGCGCGCCCAAAAGCGGTGCGCCCAGCAGCGGCGCGCCCAAAAGCGGCGCCGACCACACCCACTTCCGCGAATTCTGCCGCACCGAGGCCCACTGGCTCGACGATTACGCCCTCTTCGAGGTGCTCAAGGACGAACACGACCGCATCGACTGGATGTCCTGGAAGCCGGAGTACGCCATGCGCGATGAGGCCACCATCCATGCGGCCCGGATACAGTTCGCTGAGCGAATTGAGCGCGTCAAATTCATCCAGTTCCTGTTCCAGTGGCAGTGGCGCCGCCTCAAGGCTTACTGCAATCAGAAGGGCATCCGCATTTTCGGCGACCTTCCCATCTACGTCGCCCAGGATAGCGCCGATGTATGGGCCAACCGCGATCTGTTCCTGCTCGATGCAGCGGGCCGCGCCACCGTGGTCAGCGGCGTGCCCCCGGATTATTTCTCCGAGACGGGGCAGCGCTGGGGCAACCCCATTTACCGCTGGGACCGTATGAAGGAGACCGATTATGCGTGGTGGACGCGGCGGATGGCGCGGATTCTGGACCTCGTGGATCTCGTCCGGCTCGATCACTTTCGCGGCTTTGAGGCATACTGGGAAGTGGCCGCGGGCGAGGAGACGGCCATCAACGGCATCTGGAAGGAAGGGCCCGGGACCCATCTGTTCGAATCGCTCGAAAGGCAACTGGGCACGCTGCCCCTGATTGCCGAAAACCTGGGCGTGATCACGGATGGCGTGACCGATCTCATGAACCGATTCGGCTTTCCCGGCATGGCCATTCTGCAGTTCGCGTTCGATTCCGGTCCTGAAAACGAATTCCTGCCCCACAACTACGCCGAGCCGCTCGTAGCCTACACGGGCACGCACGATAACGACACGTTCATGGGCTGGTGGATGCATACGCAGAGCACGCAGCAGCAGGATATTACGGATCGTGCCAAAGCCTATTGCCGCTCCTATCTGGATCTGGAATGCCATCCGGAGGAGGACATCCACTGGCGAGCCATCCGTTCGCTCATGGGATCGGTGGCCCGCTACGTCGTCACGCCGGTCCAGGACGTTGTGGGCCTGGGCGCTGGCGCCCGCATGAACACGCCTGGCCTGTCGAGTGGCAACTGGGGGTGGCGCCTGCGCGCGGGCGAACTCGACTCATCCGCCGCCGATCGCCTCTGCGACCTCGCGGGGCTTTTCGGACGCCGGTAGCAGTTTCAACAATCTTTCAACGCTCTTTCAGCGATGGTGACCCCAGGCTCATGGTTTGTCGGCGAAGTCTCCAGGAACCTGGAGAGGGACGACTTCGGCCGCCTGGCCGCCGAACATGCCGGCTCCAGACTGGTCAGGCCGCATGAACACGTTCAATTGCTGGTGGCCCCCGAGAGCGAAACGTGCGTGATGGACGCCGAACCGGACAGCACCCGAGTCTGGTGTGGAAGTGTCTTCCTGGATACATCCGACGGTAAAATGCTGCTGTCCGATGCGCCGTCCCTACGCGGATCCCACGCGGCTGCGTCTGGCCAGTTTGCCGCCGTACACGTGCGTTCGGACACGGTCTCTCTTCAGACGGACGCGAACAGGCTCCGAAGCGTGTATCTGCTCCACCAGCGTCACCGCGTGCTCTTTGCGACGCATCTGCACCTGCTGTCAAGGTTGGCCGGTCGACTTACCTTGAATCCGGAGCGCTTCGGGTCGCACTGGTTCTGTTGGTGTCAACTCAGCGGTGACAGTTTTATTGACGGCGTCCGGCGCGTCGTCGGGCGTCAGCGGATTGACGTGCGGATTGCCCACGGTGAAGTCAGTGTGTCAGACAGCGATCCGGTGGAGGGGGGAGCAGAAGAAGACATTCGGGGCCACAATGCGCCTCGTGAGGAGGTGCCAGACCCCATCGACTTGGTGCAGTCCGATCTCCAAAGGCTCGGTGGAAAGAGCATCCTGGCACTCTCAGGCGGCCTCGACTCCCGGTTGCTGCTGGCTATGGATGTTTTTGACCAGGCCTTCGTGTTCGGCTCGGCTACAGATATGGACGTAATTCTGGCACAGGAAGCGGCCAGGGCTGCCAAAATCCCGTGTGACGTCGTTCCCGACCAGGCCATGGAGTCATGCCTGAAAAACGGCCTGTTGGCTTTGTACGCCCGGGACAACTGGTGCATATCTCCGGCAACGGCCGTGGTTCACATGGGAAACTATCATGTCCTCGGTGAGCGGTTTCCGGGCAGGGTCTTTGTCGATGGTGGGTTCGGAGAGATTAGCCGAGCCCAGCACCTGAAACGATTTGAACTGCTCAGGAGATCGTTCTGGCTGAGGCGTGGCGGCTTGGACCCGTACATATCGGCGCTGTCGATATTCCGGTGCGATGTGTTCACCCGCGACATCCGGCGACGCATGAACGAGGGCGTACGCCAGGATGTGGAGCAGTTCATGGACGAACTGGCACATTCCGGCGGCGTTCGACCCGAAGAAGACATGGCCGCACACTACCGCAGGCAGAATTTTTTTGGCTACGGACAGGCATGGATCGATGCCTTCGTACCCAATTATATGCCGCTCGCGCAGGAGCCGTTCGTTCAGCGCATTCTGCAAGACCCGGCGGGAAGTCGACGCAGCGGACGCACCGTCAGGTCCTGGATCGCGAAAAACCGACCCGCCCTTGCGTCGGTTGCCCTGAGCGTAGGTGGCACACGCGTTCCGTTCGGCGTTCCCCCGATACTCGTTCCTGCGGCGCGGCGCATGCGCCGCGCCGCAGCCAACCGCCGCGCTGCCGCACCCGACACGGAAGCCAATCCCCTTCTCCACGCCGCGGTCAGGGAACTCGTGTATGACACCTGTCTCTCGCCCCGAGCCTGGTATGACATGGATAAGGTCCAGCGCCTGGTGGACGGATTCTACTCAGGCAATATGAACCTTGCGACCGGCGTCGCGTGGCTGCTGTCCCTCGAACTCTGGCTCCGCGGCAACGATCTGGAGGCGTAGGCCGCGCTTCACGGTGATAACGTGACTATCGGCACATGCGGACGGCCTGGGGTGTTCGTACGTTGTTCAGAAAACCAACAGGCTCTAATTTGAATTTGACTTCGCTTCATAAAGTCGTGTTTGCCATCGCAGCTCTTGCATGGATGGGTGCAAGCGCCTGTGACCAGGGAGGTCCAGGAGAACAGGATCCAATGAATGACGATTTGCTCCCAGAAATGCAATTGACGCCGAGCGAGTCGGTAGAGATTTCAAATGGCGCAATTCGCGTCACCCTG
>JAJCYR010000087.1 GCA_029262775.1 Bacteroidota bacterium | reverse complement strand
TGTGCACGTCAGCGCCACCGGCATTGTGCACGTCAGCGCCACCGGCATTGTGCACGTCAGCGCCACCGGCATTGTGCACGTCAGCGCCACCGGCATTGTGCACGTCAGCGCCACCGGCATTGTGCACGTCAGCGCCACCGGCGTTGTGCACGTCAGCGCCACCGGCATTGTGCACGTCAGCGCCACCGGCATTGTGCACGTCAGCGCCACCGGCGTTGTGCACATCGGCACCGACAGATACAGTTTCACCATTAGACGGTCCGACAAGCGAGTCCGTCGAGCATGCGCTCAATGACAGCGCTATGGCCGAGATGGTAACGAGTGTAAAGAAAGATTTTTTCATTGTTCTGTAAGCGGTTTGTTAGCATGCATGCAGATACCCTGCACCTCCGTAAACGTAAAACGCGGTCAAACAGCGACATTGAGGATGACATTTCCTTAAAAGACCCGCAGGATGGTCGATACTGCGTATATGAGGTTCATTCCATCATACCGTATTCCGTCGGCTCTATGCCAGGTGTGCAGTACGCTGCTCGTCTTCCTTGTCGTTAGCTGTATCAGTAGTGTCCAGGCCCAAGAGAACCAGTCGTCTCACCCAGACAGGTCGGGTGAGAGCGTAGCCCTTTTTCATTACCCTCCAGAAACAGGCGTCCTTCGTCCGCAAATTTGGCAGATAGCATACTGGAGCGAAAGCATTGTAGCAGCCCAGGAAGGTGGTATCAGTGTATTACTTGGCGACTCGTGGCGATTCGTCGAGACTCCTTCAAAAACGACCGTGCGTTCCTTTGCGGCGAGCCAGGATGGTAGCTTGTATTTCGGAGACCAAGGAAGCATTGGGCGTCTTACATGGGTAGATAATGAGGTGGTCGTAGAAAAGTTACCTATTCCCGACTCTCTGTCTGGCAACCTGGGTGACGTGTGGGGAACGTACGCTCCAGATTCGACAGTCGTTTTTCAGACTCGTAATCACATTCTGGTGTATACGCAGGATGCTCAACGTGTCTACTATTCCAGCAATGGCTTCCACAACTCATTTTTGTACAGAGGAAAAGTATACGTAAAGGAGTTCGGCACCGGTTTGTTCAGACTGGATGTGAGCGGCCTAACGTTACTTCGTGGCGGCCTTGGTCTCAAGGACATGGTGTTCGGTATCACCGATCATTATGGAGCCGGCCAGGTCTGGACGCAATCTGGCCAATTGTATGGTATTGACGGTGATTCACTCGTGTCCATGGGCCGCGTATCGGACGAGCTCGTAGAAATCGCGGAGGATGTCCGCCTATATACTATCGCGCGGATTGACTCGAGCTATTTCGTGGTTGGTTCTCTCGGTCAAGGAGCGATCATTGTAGACCGGTGGGGAGGCGTTGTCGCACGTTTTGGAGCCGAGGCCGGGATGTCCGATGATTTTATTAACCACGTACTTGTTGGTGCAAATGGTCAGATCTGGTTTGCGCTCAACAATGAGGGTGTGGCCCGGATGGACGTAGCACCGACAAAGACGAGATACTCTCGCCAACACGGCCTTTGGGGACACATCTATAACATCGGCGAAATAGACAGCGAACTTGTCATCGCCACTGGTTCACGCTTGTCGGTCATGGATGAGTCTACGCGGCTGAATGCCGCGTATTCAAGTAATCCGTCGCGTTCGTATTTCAGGCAAGTACCGAACACGAATTTGGCGTGGGATTTTGTCCAAGACGCGGGTGGTACGGTGGTCGGTTCGGAATCGGGGGCAATATTGTTGAGTGAGCGTGAATCCAAGCAGACAGAATGTGAGCCTCAGTTGGGCAGTGGCAGTGATGTTACACAGAGCGGTCCTATGACTCTCATGGTGTTATCTTTCACCACCACCCACTCTGCCCTTCTCGCAGGCACCTCCCGCGGGGTGTTTCGTGTGGAAACGGGAACAGATGCGGAATCGGGCGACCCGTCGTGTACGCTGTATCCGGTGGAAACGGGTGTGGAGCTGACGAGCGTAGTCAAGCACGTGGAGACGGACGGAGACGTAGTCTGGGTGGTGACAGATGACGGGGAGCTTTTCAGTGGATCGTACCAGGATGGGACGCTACCGCTCACGGAGTATCCCTACCTGGCAGATACTGGAAACCGGGTGGAGCCGCTCAAGATCACGGTGGGAGAAGCCACCTTCGTGGCGCAGGGGCACCGCCTGTTTCGTATTCACAGTCCGGGTCTTCCGCCTGTCGAGCTGACAGATGCGTGGAACGCGGCGCACGAGGAAATAGAGGACATCCATGCCGACAGGGAGAACGGTATCTGGATGAGTACGACCGGGCGCATTGTGCATTTCATGCCGGATGGCCTCATGCATACCTACCCGGCGCTTGAGGTGCCCAAGGGCGAGAGCGCGCAGATGTATGTGGACAAAAAGGGCAAGCTCTGGTACACGGATGGCGATGCGCTGGTGCGTTTCGATCCGGAAGCAGCCCGGGTTCGTTCAGACAGCACGTCGCGCCGCGCGCAGGTCTTTATCCAGGGCGTGAGTCCCCTTGGCGATAACGGGGGCTTTGACGGAGAGCACATGCCGCCTGCCGAAAAGCAGTTCTATTTCGGGCAGCATACGTATGACATTGGCATTTTCGAATATGATTTCAACAGCATCAAGCTGACGCTCGGCGCGACGGGTGCGGAGTACCTGGGCAGTGTCTACTATTCGTACGACGCCAACGACGGCGAGGGCTGGCACGAGTGGACGACCGACAACCAGGTCGAGCTCCCATCGCTCAGCGCCGGCATGCACACCATATCGGTGCGCTCGCGCGATGACTGGGGCAGCATTTCAGAGCCCGTTCACCTGAAACTGCACATTCTGCCGCCCTGGTACGCTACCTGGTGGGCCATGCTGCTCTACATCTGGGGCGGACTCGCACTGGCCTATATCGGCGGGCGTTTTGTCCACATGCGGCGCGAGCACCGGAAAGCGAAGGAGCAGAAGCAGGAGCTGGCGCGTAACCGTGTGGTCATGAAAAAGCTTGAAGAGGCCAACGAGAGCCTTGTCGAGGCCAACCGCATGAAAGACGAGTTTCTGGCCACGACGAGCCACGAACTGCGTACGCCCATGACGGCCATCCTTGGCTTTACGAGCATTCTCAAGGAGGAAATTCCGCCGGACGCCGAGTACCGCGAATTCCTCGACATCATTGAAGAGAGCGGCGGCCGCCTCATGGATACGCTGACATCGCTCCTGGACCTGGCCCGCCTGCGCGCCGGCAACATGGATATCACGCCCGAGCCGGTCAATCTCAGCGAGGCCGCCCACGCCGCCGCCAGCCGTTTCGAGGACCAAGCCCGCACCAAAGGCCTCACACTCGCCGTTGACGCCGCCCCGGATGCGCTTGTCGCGCAGCTCGATACCTATGCCACCGGCCGCGCCCTCGACATTCTGCTGAGCAACGCCATCAAGTTCACCGAAGAGGGCGAAGTGTGCATTGGAATATTACGCGATGTGAACAGGGACACCGGCGCGACCGAAGCCATCGTTGAAGTCCGCGACACGGGCATCGGCATGGATGCCACCTTCATGGAAACCCTCTTCGAAGCCTACACGCAGGAAAGCGTCGGCCTCTCGCGCAGCCACGAAGGGCAGGGCCTCGGCCTCGCCATCTGCGCAGGACTCGTCGACCTCATGGGCGGCACCATCTCCGTGCGCAGCAAAAAAGGAGAGGGCAGCATCTTCTGCCTGATATTTCCTGTCGATACGCCGACCTCCGCAGCGTCCGCCCCTCGCACCGACCGGCCCGCCCGCCCGAGCGAGCGGCCTTCCAGTGACCGACGGCCCCAGCCGCGATCGCAGGCGGACAGGCGCCACACAGACCGCGTTTCCTGATCAGGGTCTGCATTTTACCCGAAAACCATACCTCGAATCATTGACAAGGCTGAAGACGAGGGGCGGCTGCGCCGCCGCTCGGTACAGGTTCCCGACCCGTTCGAACAGGCGTTTTTTATATTGGCGCTGAGCGAGTTGTTCAACCTCCACGAAGGGAGTATTGCCCGCTACCGCAAAACATGACCTTTGGCACTGTTCGCCCGCCAAAAGCGGTCGTATCGTGTCTGGGAAGCAATCCAGGGGGCAATGATGACGACAGAATGTGTACGTAAGCCGGTTGCTATGGCCGCGGCGCTGGCCATAGCATTGTTCGCGGCCCTGGCCCTGATGGGTGCGCCGTTCGAGGCCCGCGCCCAGACGGCGAGTGTCCCGGTCATGAACTGCGCTCCCGCGACCGCCGAGACCCTCCTCGACGCCAACAATGTGCGCGCCAAGATTCTCAACAACGGCGGCCTTTTCTGGAACGGGGGCAACCCGGTCTATGAAGTGCCAAAGGGCGGTGGTGTACATGCGATGTTCACGGCCAGCATCTGGCTGGGAGGGCTCGTAGATGGCGAACTGCGGGCAGCGGCGGCGAACTACGGACCGTATGAGTTCTGGCCGGGGCCGTACAGCGCTGTCGCGGCGGGTGAAGACTGCGCGGCGTACGACCGTATATATAAGGTATCGCGCCGGGACCTGTTGGCGCTCGCTTCGGGCAGTGAGCCATCGCTCGACGTGCAGCAGTGGCCATGGCAACTCGGTGCGCCCGTTGTGGATGGCGACGGGAATCCGGACAACTACGACCTCTCGGCAGGCGACCACCCACTGCTCCTGGGCGATGAAATGCACTGGTGGATCATGAATGACATCGGGAATGAGCACACCGAGACGGGCACGCCCCCCATGGGCGTCGAGGTGCAGGGGATGGCGTTTTCGAGTGCATCTACAGAAAATCCGCATTTTGGCAACACGACGTATTACCTCTACCGGATCGTGAACCGCTCGGAGCGGACCATTGACAGCGTGTATTTTGGCGTATTCCAGGACGTGGACCTCGGGAGTTTCTTTGACGACTACGTTGGCTCGGATACGCTGCTGGCGCTCGGCTACGCGTACAATGCGGACAATGACGACGATGGAGAGCGCGGGTACGGCCTGAATCCGCCCGCGATTGGCCTTCAGTTCACGCGCGGACCGGAGGTGGGTGGCAAGCCGTTGGGGCTGACGTCGTTTGCGTGGCGGGAGCAAAGGCTGGTACTCAGGCCACCAGATGGGCAGGACTATTACTTCAACATGAGCGGTCGGTGGCTCGATGGTTCGCCGTACACGGTGGGCGGCGGCGGGCGCAATTTTTCAGATATCCCAACGCGCTTCATGTTTC
>JAJCYR010000086.1 GCA_029262775.1 Bacteroidota bacterium | reverse complement strand
AGCACGTTGACCCGGCGCTTCGGGGTATTTCCCGCACGGATGACGGCGCGCTCGACCCGCGCCCCACGGCCGGCAGCCCAGCGCTGACGTCGAATGTTGTGGCCCAGCCGCGTGATGGGTTCTTTACGCGTACTTCCCATCTCGGCGCTTTCAAGGATGTCAACTGGCTGGAAGGCTGGACGTTTACGTCGCAGGGTGGTTTCACGTCCACGGCTACCGAAGACCTTGGCGGTGAGCTCCCGACGACGCTCGTGCTCGATCAGAACTTCCCGAACCCGTTCTCGGGCCGTACGGCCATCGAGTTCCGTCTGGCGGAGACGCAGCAGGTGCGCCTCGCGGTCTACGACGTGCTGGGCCGCGAGGTCACGGTGCTGGTCGATGGCGTCCAGGCGGCGGGTAACTACCGCACGGAGTTCGACGCGTCGAACATGGCACCTGGCATGTACCTCTACCGCATTACGACCGAGCGCGGTACGGAGTCCAAGTCCATGATACTGATCAAGTAAGCGCCAGGCGCTCACTGGCTGCGCTGCTGGTTGCGAGCGCCTGACAGGCGTTTCAAGGGCGGGGCTTCCGAATGGAAGCCCCGCCCTTCTTTTTTTGGGCCGGATGCGGCAACAGCGCACAGCGCCGCCGGCGCATTTGGCACAGATTCGCCGTATTATCCGGCTGCAAAACCTTTCCCGATGACTGCACCTCCGGCTCCCAATCGGCGCGATTCGTCGCACGAATACCTGATCCTTTTCGCGCTCTGGCTCATGGTATTTTCCGCGAGCAGCCAGGTCATCATCATCGCCCCCATTTTGCCGCGGATTGGCGAGGCGCTCGGAATTGAAGAAGCCCTCCAAGGGTGGCTCATTACGTCCTACGCGGTCTTTCTGTCCATATTTGCGCTCATTGTAGGCCCCATTTCCGACAAAATGGGGCGCCGCGTGGTGCTTATCGTGGGCAGCGGTGCCATGGCCGTTGCGCTCTGGCTTCACGGCGTGGCCGACTCGTTTGTGTCGCTTCTCGTCGTCCGGGCTGCCGCTGGTGCGGCTGGTGGCATGCTGAGCGGCGCCGCCGTGTCATACGTCGGCGACTATTTTCCCTACAACCGGCGCGGATGGGCCAACGGTTGGGTCATGAGCGGCGTGGCCTTCGGGCAGATCATCGGTATTCCCATCGGGACGGTGCTCGCAGATCAATTTGGGTTCCGGGCTGCGTTTATCATGTTCGCCGGTTCCATGACGCTGACCACGGTCATGATCTGGCTCTTCGTCCCGCAGCCGAAGGTGGAGCGCGACAAGGCGCCACTCACCATTTCGCGCGCCGCGGCCACGTATATGGAGCTCATCCGTCGTCCTGCCGTGGCCGCCGCATCGGCCACCTACTTCCTGATGTTCTTTTCGATCGGGCTCTACGTGATTTACCTGCCTACGTGGCTCGAAAGCCACCTGAACGTGTCTGGCACGGTGATTGCCACGCTCTTCTTCGTGGGCGGCCTCGCGACGGTCGTGACCGGCCCGATGGCGGGCAAAATTTCCGACACCACGGGGCGAAAGCCGCTTATTGTGTGGTCCTGTCTGGGCCTGTCGGTTATCATGGCCCTGACCACGTGGGTCGTTAACAGCATGCTCACGGCGTACATCTTCTTCGGCCTCACCATGGTTATGATTGCCATGCGCATCAGTCCGCTCCAAAGTCTCATGACGGCACTCGTAGAGGATAGGCGCCGGGGCGCCCTGCTGAGCCTCGCCGTCGCGATTGGCCAGGTAGGCATTGGAATCGGAGGTGCTGTGGCTGGCATCGCCTACACGCAGTACGGCTACGTTTCGAGTACCCTTGTCGGGGCTGCCGCCATTCTCGCCATGGCGGCCCTCGTGCACTTCCGGCTTCCCGAACCGGGCGAGGTCCACGAACTGAATATCGTGTGAAATGCACCCCTTTTGGGTAACAGGACTGGTTTCGATGTCTCCGAAAGACGAGAAAAGAGCAATTACCATAAATCAGTCCTATTCCGACAGTATGCTGACACACCCTCAGAAATCGACTCAAAATACATTTGTCATGGTGCCTTTCCTGGCACTTCTCCTTTGGGCGCTCTCGCCCCTGCAGGTCACGGGCCAGGCGGCTGGCAACGCCCCACCACCTGCCGCAGGATACCTGGACGCGCATAAAGATGTAGACCGGCCGCTCGAAATCCTCGGCGGACCCATTTCGATTGAAATCAGGCAGACAAGCGGTGGCGTCTTCGTATCGCTACCCGACCAGCGCGAACTGGACGAGCACGTCTTTGGAACCCCCAATGCCCCCCGCGCCTTCGCTGGCACGCCCGGTGTGAATGGTGTTCCTATGATGGCCAGAAACGCCGAAAATGGCAAATTTACCAACATGAAGACCATGTCTCCCTTTGGGGACAAGCACATGGTTATGGGAAACGGAACGCTGACCATCAGCGCGCTCGATGCCACGGCCACCGACGCGGCCACAACCAAGGATGAGGTGCAGCTCATGGCATCGTGGGAGGACCAGCAGGGCAACACGTATGAAGTCCGCTGCTGCGAAATGCTCGCCACTCACGGCATGGAGTTTCCAACCTTCGGAGGCGTGGTGACCAACCACATCCTGCATGGGTTTACCCGCATAGGCACGGCCCTCATGCCGTCCGAGTACACCTATTTCGCCTTCTGGGGAATGGGCGCCGTACTCAAAAACGGTGAGGTGGTTGACAAACCCCGTCTCATTCACGGCATGCTGACCGAGTACGTACGTACGGAAGGCTACCGACTGGCCGCTGATGACGAGGTTACCCCGACCCGGCAGCAATTCCACCTCATGGTGGCTCCGTTCATGCCCGACATGGAGAACGGTTCGTTTCAGCAGAAACCTGTCACAACCGGATTCGAGCTCCCAAACGGAATGGAGCTTCCGTTCTGGCACGTGATGTTCGAGAGCTTGGACATTTCCAGCGCACGCAACTGACCCGGTAGCCGACATGAACATCCGAAACACCGCGGAGACGCTTCGTCTTCGGCGCAGGTGGCCCCGTTATGCCGCCCCGCTCGTGGCCCTGGCACTCCTCTTGGCGGCGTGGCGAGGCGACTTGTCGCTCCCGGCGCCGCCTCCCCCCACGGCTACTGTGACCATGACCAACATGCTTGACTTCGCCCCCGATACGCTCTACATCGAGCCCGGAACGGAAGTCACCTGGGAGAACACCTCCCTCTTGGTCCATACGGTCACGGCCGATCCCGAAGAAGCGAGCGTCGAGGGCAGCGTCGTGCTGCCCGAGGGCGCCGAACCGTTTGACTCCGGCAAAATGGATCCGGAGGAGACCTTCACCCACGTGTTCAACGAACCGGGTACCTGGCGCTACTTCTGCATTCCGCACGAGGGCACCAAGATGGTCGGCACCGTGATCGTCGAGTAAACAAGCGGCCTGGCAACGTCCGCCAGGCCGGTCACGAGTTCATGACCACCAGGAACTCGTCGTTCTTCTTCGTGCCGCGCATTTTATCGAGCAGCCAGTTCATGGCATCGACCGGGGCCATGTCAGCCAGCATTTTACGCAGAATCCAGATACGCTGAAGCTTTGCCTCGTGAATGAGCAACTCCTCTCGCCTGGTGCCCGACTTGACGACATGCATGGCCGGAAATACGCGCCGGTTCGCCAGGTCACGGTCCAACACGATCTCCGAGTTGCCCGTGCCCTTGAACTCCTCGAAAATCACCTCATCCATCCGGCTTCCCGTGTCAATGAGCGCTGTACCGATGATGGTCAGCGAACCCCCTTCTTCGACGTTGCGGGCCGCGCCGAAAAAGCGCTTGGGTCCCTTGAGTGCGCCCGCTTCCATACCACCGGACATGGTTTTGCCCGTGTTCGGCGCACAGGCATTTGCCGCACGAGCGAGCCGCGTAATCGAGTCGAGCAGAATGACGACATCCTGACCCGCTTCCACGAGGCGCTTGGCCTTGTTGAGCACGATGTCGGCCACTTCGATATGCCTTTCGGGTTCCTGGTCAAAGGTCGATGCGACGACCTCCGCATCCACATTCCGTCTCATGTCGGTGACTTCTTCCGGACGCTCGTCAACCAGCAGGATGATGAGCGTGACTTCCGGGTGATTCGTCGTAATGGCGTTGGCAATCTTTTGCAGGATAATGGTTTTGCCTGTTTTGGGCTGCGCCACAATCAGGGCCCGCTGTCCCTTGCCAATGGGTGAGAAGAGGTCCATGACCCGCGTCGTGTACTCGCCCGGCAGCGTCTCGAGCGTGAGCTGTTCGGTCGGGTAGTACGGCGTCAGGTAGTCGAAACTGGGGCGCTCTTCAAGTTCGCCGGGCACGCGGCCGTTGATGCTGTTGACCTGGATGAGGGCGAAATAGCGCTCCCCTTCCTTGGGTGGGCGCACTTGGCCATCGACCGTATCGCCGATTTTGAGACCAAAACGCTTGATCTGCGATGGGGAGACATAAATGTCGTCCGGACTCGGGAGATAGTTGTACTCGGGCGAGCGCATGAACCCGTAGCCGTCGGGCAGGACTTCGAGTACGCCGACCTTGTCGACCATGCCCTCGAGGTCGGTATCCTTTGGATCGTATTCCTGCATGTAGGGGGGTGCCTCGGCGTACACACGCTGGCGGCGCTGCTCGCGGCTTTCGCGATTCTGGTCCCGGCCTTGGTCGCGGTTCTGATCGCGACCCTGATCCCGGTCGTTTCCGCGTCTGCGTCCGCGGCCCCGGCCACGACCGCGACCGCCGCGATCGTCCCGGTCATTGCGGTTGTCATTGCGATCGCTCCGGTTGTCGTTGCGGTCGCCACGGCCGTCTCCCTGGTTGCCATTGCGCTCGCCACGGTTGTCTCCCTGGTTATCATTGCGATCGCCACGGCCGTCATTCTTCTTGTCGTCGCCGTCCTTCGCGTCGGACTTGTCACCACGGCTGCGACCCTGGCCACGCCGATTGTCATCTCTGCCACGCCGATCGTCGTTTCGACCGCGTCCTCGTTTCCGTCTTTCCTGGTTCTGGTCGTTGCTGCCCTTGTTATCGTTTTCCTTGCTGTCGGCGCCTTTATTGTCGCCAGTCTTGTCGTCGCCCACCTGGTTTTGCGGCTTCCGGTTCGAAGTGTCCTGTTTCTGCCCCCGGGGGGACCGTCCTTTCGGACGACCGTCGGCCGATGCGCTGTTTTTGTTTTTGTCGTCGCCGCCTTTATTGTCCTCGTCGGCTGCGTTGCCATCGCCCCTGCGTCCATCTCGCCCTTCGCGGCTTGTGCGTGGCTTGCCTGAAGGATCCCGCCGGCCGTCGCTGCCACCAGAGTCTCCCGACTTGGCTTTTTCGGCCAGAGCTTCGGCCTGGGCTTCCAGGATGAGGTAAATGAGGTCCTGCTTTCGCAGTTGGGAGAATCCGCCAAGCTTCATATTCTTGGCAATGTCCTTCAGGTCAGGAAGTTTTTTGTCCTGGAGATCGGAAATATTCATATCAATTGGAATGGAAACAGGCCGACAGACCCATAGCGGGTCAGGGGTACAAATCTGGGTACGAAGGTGTACGGACAGTACAGATTGGCTTTCAGGGCGCTTCCGGGCAGGGTGTCCGGGCGCGGAAGGAGGGTCTGAAAAATAAGCAGACCCGATCGGAGTCAGAAGTATCGACCCGATCTGACCGCAATATAGCCACTTCTGCAGGCAAAACCAGAATCTTGGCGCATCCTTCAAAAAAAATTGCGTGAACAGCGCCAGGCGTAGAGAATCGAGCGTGTTGCCAGAGTAGCTATTATGTCCCACAGCAAGGCAGTATTGATAAATGCTGATGGTGTGCTCATTGGTCACGTGATTGCCACACTGATTCCTACGATTCCACCGCCATCACACCTCTATCCTCGATGGCGGTATCTCGAGCCAGATTGATCATTTCGTATATTCGCTTCGCCTTGCGAATTGGGCCAACTCTGGTGAATGGACCCGTCAGATCCTTCGATACAAGTACTAAATTGCCGACACCAAATATAGATTCAAATACCGAACGTTTGAAAATCACTTCTTTGACCCTCCACAGTTCGATACTCTTGATTGTCTTGGAGAAGACACCTTTTTGGAAAATAATTTTTTTGTTGGTCAATGTATATCGGACAGTATTCCATCCCCACCAAGACGCACCCACTTTTGCCAGGGGGATCCCAACTATGGCAATCCACGCAATAAACTGATATTCTCCAAAGCTTTGTCTGAGTCCAGATAAGGTCGACAAATTGTATACATAGACCAGACCCACGGTCACGACGAACCACTTCATCGTGCTCAGGATTGGTTGCATCCCTGACGCGTGGCCATCATAGTAAACCGTTTCAGTAATTCTGGAGGGGGCGGGCAAATCGTTCATGTTACTGCAGCGTCAGCGTTGCGTCGCGTGGCGGATTCTGACTACGCGCATAATCGAGGATGGGGAATACGGACGCCACGCGACGTCCGTGGGCGACAAGGCGGTCGGAGACTCGGCTGGTCGCTCATTCCATACAATGACCGAGGAATCCTCCCGTACGGCCAGATGGGGATACGCAGCCACGACGCCGGCTTGGCTCTGGTATGTCAGTGCATCAAAACGGACGCCTCCATCGCGTGACACGGCATGGGCTACCCGCGGTGGGGACAAGCGGCCATCATCGAACACGAGGTGCACGGTGTGCCCATGCACGGCGAGCTGGACGTGAGAGGCCGCCGATTCCTGGGCTGTTTCGATGAACGACGGAGGAGAAAACGTTCGGCCGCGATCTGTGGACTGCACGTATTTGACACCAGCCTCTCCTTCCTTGCCGGTCCACCAGGCCACATGCACCAAGCCGTCGTCCGATACCGCAAGGGACGGCCCGGCGTCGGGACAGTACTCCTGCACCCAACCGTCATCGAATACCACGACCGGGGAGTTCCACGTTTCGCCGCGATCAGTCGACGAGGACAAAACGATATCGCGGACCCCTCCTTCCAGGATTTTTCGCCACGCCACATACAACGTGCCATCTGCACCGGTTGTGAGCGCCACCCGGCAGCACTCACAAGTCGCCGCCATGTCCGGCGTTGACGGTTCTGACCACGTCCTGCCGCCATCTTCCGAGCGACTGATCAGGACGCGGACCTCATAGGAATCTTCCGTCGAAAAGCGGGAGTCCAACCACGCCACATACAACGTACCGTCCGGGGTGGAGGTGAGTTCGTGATTACTCCGGTATCCACCGAAATCCGATGTGCCGCCGGGACCCCCCACAACCGACCACGTGCTGCCGCCGTCCCGAGACGCAGCTACGCGAATTCCCATAGCTCGCGACACCTGCTCGCTCGTGGAAGAAGCTGCGTACGCCACGTACATCATCCCGTCGGGCGTCGTCGTCCACTGTGGCGGAGACTCCGGATCCACCGAAGGCTCGCTCCCATTCTCGGAAATTGTAACGGAGTGTCCACCGTCAACAAGGACCGACAACGTACCGAATCGTGCCACGCCTGCGGAACGGGTCGAATCAGCGGCGTGGGTTACCCAGGCTGTCGCCACGCGTCCGTCCGGGGTGTACGTCACGTTGGAAGCTGATCGCCGGGCAATGGGAGCGGACAGCGCCTCCAGGCCAGGGTCATCTGGGTGCGTGCATCCCCCGGAAGCGAGGAGAATCGAAGACAACAGCACTATGCGGATCATGGCGTGGTAGTATTCAGGTAGTTGACAATTTCTTGATGGGCGCTGCTGGGCAGCCGCCCAGTCCAACTCTGTACAATGAGGCCATCGGCATCAATGAGAAACGTAGATGGTACGGCCCCGGCCCGGTACTGGTCCTGCAGCGTACCGGACGGATCCATCAACAGGGGAAACGTCACGGATAAACGCTGACCAAATACCCGAATGGCTTCCGGGTCGATATCATCCACGCTCATGCCGAGAACGCGTAGTCCACTGGGACCGAGATCGTCGTGGATCTGTTGCAGGTCCGGGAATTCGTCAATACACGGCCCGCACCAGGTGGCCCACATGTTGAGCAGGGTGACGGGTTGTGCGGGTCCGACGCTGTGGGACGTGCCGCCGATGTCTACTGCTGAAAAAGGGGGTGCCTTTTCGCCTGTCTGCATGGTCCGGAATTCTGACACGACCGCTGGCGCTTCCGGTTGGCTCGCACACGCCATCATGCCTGCCAGAAGCAGGGCGCAACTCGTTCGTGCAAAAATGCTGTTCACAGGTTATACCCCAGGTTCT
>JAJCYR010000085.1 GCA_029262775.1 Bacteroidota bacterium | reverse complement strand
TAGAAGCGTGTTGAAGAACCAGCGTGCACCAAGATGCGAGCGCCGGAATGACAGATGCAAGGCGTCCCGACGCCGAATAGCAGCGCTATTCGAAGGAGGGACAACGCAGTAGATGGCGTTTCGCCGCCTCAGAAGGGTGTGCGATGGTTTTCCAACACGCTTTTAAGGCACATAACACTTCCCCATCTGCGAATATCCCATGTCCACGCCTGAAGACCCCCGAAAGAGCCCCGCCGCCGCATCGCGACGTTCCTTTCTCAAGAAAAGCGCCCTGGCAGCAGGCGGAGCGCTGGCATCTGGACTTCCGGCTGGCCGCGCGGTAGGTCAAGCTATGGGCACGCCGGCTGCGGGCTCGGTGCTCGGCGCCAATGACCGGCTCAATATCGGTTTCGTGGGCGTCGGTGGACAGGGCTTCAGCGCGCACGTACGGACGGTCGCCAATGCGGGCAGCGAAGGGGAAACCTGGCACAATTACGACTACAATGCGGTGGGCATGGCGGTCTGTGACCTCTATTCCGGCCGTCGTGAGCAGGCACGGGAACTGCTCGACTCGGTGCGCCAGTCGCGGAATCTCGGCGACTACGCGGTCGAAACCTACGGAGACCACCGCCGCCTGATCGACAACAAGGACGTGGATGTGGTCTTCATCGGGACCGTTGACCACTGGCATGCACAGGTAGCCATTGATGCGCTCGATGCCGGCAAGCATGTCTACTGCGAGAAGCCCATGACGCGCTATCTGGACGAAGCCTTCAGCGTAGCCGATGCCGTGCAGCGCTCCGGCCGCAAGTTCCAGATTGGTTCGCAGTACACGACCGAGGCCAAGTGGCACAAGGCGGCTGAACTCATCCGCGCGGGAAAAATAGGGCCGCCAACGTTTGCCCAGAACTCCTACATGCGCAACTCGCCGGACGGCGAGTGGAATTATTATGCGCTCGATGAAGGCGTCACGCCCACCAGCATGAACTGGGAGCACTGGTTGGGACCGGTGAACAATAAAATCGACTTCAACCGGGAGCACTACCACCGCTGGCGCAAGTACCTCCCCTACTGCGCGGGCATCCTGGGGGACCTGCTGGCCCACATGATCCACCCGCTCGTCATTGCGGCGAACATCACGGAATTTCCGAAGCGGGTCGTGTGCATTGGTAATAACATCGTAACGCAGTCCATGCTCGGACCGGATGACCGTTCGGTAACCGACAATACGCAACTGCTCGCCGAATTTCCGTCCGGCCTGTGCATGCTGATTACAGGATCCACGGTCAACGAGCAGGGAATAGGCCAGGTCATCCGCGGCCACGAGGCCACGTTGTACTTTGGCGGCAATTCGGTCGAACTGCGCCCCGAGCGGCCTTTCGCCGATCTCGTAGACCCGGAGTCGTACGAGAACCTGGAGCCAGGGCCGCACATTCCGGCGCACGTGGCCGACCTCTTCGATGCCATCCGGTCCGACAGGAACACCAATGGCAATATTGACGTCGCGCTCATTACGCAGTCCATCATCTCCATGGCTGAGGCGTCCGAGCGGTATGGCGAAGCCATTTACCTGGACCGCCAGAACCACGTATTCCACACGGGCACGGGCACACAACTGGACATTCCGACCTACGGAACATTTCCCGAGTCGTGAGCGGTGCGGGACCTGCCGGACCCGTGTCGGTCCGCACGTCACGGCGCTGCATGGCCACCCGGTTTGAGTGCCTCCTGGATACAGACCCGCTGCGGGCCAGCCACTCGCGGCTGACGGCCATGGGCGAGACGCTGCTCGGCGAAGCCGGG
The DNA here is from genome assembly GCA_029262775.1 of Bacteroidota bacterium. Lineage (GTDB taxonomy): Bacteria > Bacteroidota > Rhodothermia > Rhodothermales > UBA10348 > 1-14-0-65-60-17. The sequence continues at coordinate 35,224 of JAJCYR010000085.1, read as the reverse complement.
CGCGTCGAGCGCACACTTTCGCGCTACGACGCGGCGAGTGAACTTTTCTGCGTGAATGCGCGCGCGGCGCGCGGCCCGGTGCGTGTCTCGCCGCTCCTCCTGCGCACACTCGCGCTCTGCGACCTGGTTACCCGGATGAGCGGCGGCGCGTTCAGCGCCGCCGCCTTTCCGCTCATGGAAGCCTGGGGCATGCAGGGGGGAATGGACACGCGCAGCGCGGGAACTGGGGCTGTCGACGGCCGCGGCGCGGGACATCGTCCGCTCGATGACGCGCTTCGCCGCGCCACTCACGCCAGCCAGTGGCGGCTCGTGCATGTGGACCCCGATCAGGGCACCGTCGCCTTCCAATCCGACGCCGTGTCGCTTGACTTCGGCGGCATTGGGAAAGGCGTGGCCCTCGATGAAATCCGGTATCGGGCCGATGAGGTGGGCGCAGCCCGCGCGCTCGTGCACGGCGGCACGAGCAGCATTCTGGCCATCGGGGGACCGTTCCGGGTAGGCATAGCACATCCCGACGATCCTGACCCCTACGAAGATCCAGACCTGAACGATCGTCCCTGCGCCGCCGACTATCCCCTTCTCCCCCTCGCCACAATTGACCTCAAGGACGAGGCGCTCGGCGTATCGGCCAGTTTCGGCCGGTCGGGCCATGATGGCAAGCGCCGCATTGGTCATGTAATGGATCCGCGCTCGGGAACTCCTCTCACCGAACGGCGCCTGGCGGCCGTCCGAGCCACCGGTGCGGCGCTTGCCGACGCCTGGGCAACAGCCCTCCTCGTGGAGCCGGCCCTGAGGCACGCATCCTCCTGGCCAGACGGCATTCGGGAATGCTGGTTTTGGGAATTCTGATTGATAACTGGGTTATCTTGGCCGTGTAATCATTTTACGATCCCGCACGAACATGTCTCTTTCGCGCCGACATTTCCTGAAAATGAGTTCCCTCGCGGGTGCCGCCGCCAGCGCAGCCGCTGTGCACCGCATTCCACGCGCCGCGCCCGCTGCTCCGCGCTCCCCGCGGCGCAACGTCGAAACCCTCGCGTGCGGCGTGATCGGGTTCGGCGAGTGGGGCCGCGAAATCTCGGCCACCCTCGCGCGGATCGAGGAGGCGGACCTCCGGGCAGTTGCCGACAACTACCCCGTCATGCTGCGCCGCGTACGGCGCGACCATCCGGGCGTGGCTACCCACGCCGATTACCGAGCCCTGCTCGACGACGCGGAGATCGAAGCCGTTTTCATTGCAACGCCGACCCACCTGCACCGGGACGTCGTGCTCCATGCGCTTGAAGCCGGCAAACATGTCTACTGCGAAGCTCCCCTCGCCCATACACTCGATGATGCCCGCGCCATTGCCCGGGCCGCCCGGGCGGCAGGCCAACAGGTATTCCAGGGCGGGCTGCTCTACGGCACGGAGCCCCAGTACCGCTCCGTGTTCGGCTTCGTCCGCAGCGGCGCACTCGGCCAGACCGCCATGGCCCGCTCCCAATGGCACATGAAAGACAGCTGGCGGCGCACGTCGGCAAGCCGCGAGCGCGAACTCGCCCTCAACTGGCGGCTCGATGCCGAGCGGTCGCTGGGCCTTTTCGGCGAAATCGGCATACAACAGGTCGATACCGCGAACGGGGTCCTCGGCGGCCGTCCCGAGTCAGTTTCCGGGTTCGGCAGCGTCATGTTCTGGAAGGACGGTCGCGACGTGGCCGATACCATCCAGACCATTGTTTCCTATGCGAACGGGCAGAATTTCATGTACGATGCCACACTCGTATCGGGATTTGACGGCATGTACGACCTGTTCTACGGCTCCGATTCCACCATTATCCTGCGCGACAGCAAGGCCTGGATGTTCAAGGAAGTCGATGCACCGATGCTGGGCTGGGAGGTCTACGCCCGAAAAGACCGCTTCTACAAGGAAACCGGCATTGCGCTGCTCGCAAATGCCACGAAACTGGAGGCCCTTGGACAGGACCCCGCAGCCGATGACCCAAACGCTGAAACGCCGCTCTACTGGGCACTGAAGGCGTTCATGGACAACTACTTTTACGGTCCGTTCGACGCCGTGGCAAACTGGAAGCGCTCCTACGAATCGACCGTGGTGGCCATCCGTGGAAATGAGGCCGTCCGGAGCGGATCGCGCATTCAGATTACGAACGAAGACTACGCAGTTTGAACAGTCGCTCCGTGTTCTCACCGGTCACCCGCACCACCTCATCGAGCGCAAGCCCCCGGTCCATGGCCAGCGCCTCGGCCACCAGTCGCACATAGGCCGGTTCATTTCGTTGTCCGCGGTGCGGCACAGGTGCCAGAAACGGACTGTCGGTCTCGAGCAGAATCCGGTCCATGGGAATCGTGCGGACGGTATCGGGCACCCCGGCGTTCTTGAACGTGAATGTGCCCCCAATGCCCACGTGGAAGCCGAGATCCATGATGGCTTCAGACAGCCAATCGGGGCCACCAAAACAGTGGAAAACTCCGTAAATGAGCTCGGGCTGCTCGTGGGCGACCTTTTCTTCGCGCACAATGCGGACCAGATCTTCCGATGCGTCCCGGTTGTGAAACACGAGCGGCAGCCCGAGGCCCGCGGCCAGGCGAATGTGCCTCCGCAGAAGATCGTGTTGGACGTCGTTGAAGGACGTATCCCAATAGTAGTCCAGACCGGTCTCACCAATGGCCACGACACCGGGTTCCGTGGCCAGGCGCTCCACCTCCTCCCAGGCCGTATCGTCCACTTCCCGGGCGTGACTCGGGTGTATGCCCACCATGACGTGTACATCTTCATGACGAGCCGCCAATTCAAACGCAGAATGGAGGGACGCCATGTCAATGCCCGGAATCAGAAACGCAGTCACGCCCGCCTCGCGGGCCCGGTCCAGTGCCGCCTCGCGGTCGTCCGAGAATTTTGCATGGTTGATGTGTACGTGGGAGTCAATCAGCATGTGTGGAAACGGACTGCGTTATGGATGGCACGATAAAGATCAGGACCCTATACTCGCGGGACCCGCTGTATGTGCCCACGCGCAAACATCGCTGCCCGTTCCATGACTGTGAGACGATCCCATATTCTCCATGCGCTGCTTCTCTTTGCAGCCGCCCTGTCGTCCTGGCCGCTCCTCCAGGTCGGCCTCGATTGGTACGAGGTGGCCTCCTACCAGCAGGATGCCAACACGCCCATGGAATCCGGTGCCCGGGCTTCCGACTGGATTGTATGGGAAGATGATGACGGCGCAATCACAGCCGAATACGTTTTTCCGGCCGGGCCCGGCTATGAAGCCGGAATCCGCGACGGGGATATCCTCTTTCTGTGGGACAATCAGCAGTATTTCTACGCGGAAGACCTGAAGAACTCCATCGCCTTTCTGGGGCCCGGTTCGACACGCACGTATCTGCTTACGCGCGGCAACGACTTCGTCGAAGCTTCGGTCGTTCTCGCGCGGCATCCAACGTTTCTCTACCCCCGGTCCGGAATGCTCTGGCAGTTCTCGATCTGGGGTTTCACGTTCGGATCGTTCCTGCACCTGCTCGGCCTGTTCATCGCCGGTCCGCTCGCACGCCACAATCGGGCCGCACGCCTCGAACTGGCCCTCATTGCCGTGTCTTCCCTCTGGATTTTCGGCAACCTGGCCCGCATGCTGCTGGTCGAACTGTTGGGGCCACCGAACGCAGGGAGCCGGTACGATACGCTCTTCGAGGTGCTTACGACCGTCGGCCTGCTCGGCTGGATCGGGTTCCCCCTGTTCCTCGTCCTGAAGGTGGGTACCGATGTCGGCATCATTTCCCGGTCCGGACGCTGGCTGCTCCCCCTCCTGCTCATGGTCCCTCTCGTGCTCGTCTTCGTAGTCCTCGTCACACTGGCGCAGGGCGCACTGGGCCCGGTCAGCGTGGAAGACCTGCTCATGCCCATCCTGTTCTATGCATCCTGTTATATCGGCGTCGGAGCCGCCGTCACGCTTCTGGCCGACCCGGCGGCCCGCAGCCCGGAACGGGTGGGCGACTGGGGGCATCTTGGAAGCTCCGTGATCCTGGCCGTGTCCTTCGTCGTCGCCCTTGCTGTTCTCGGCGTGATTCCTCTGCTCACGGCGCTTACCGAACAAATGACCGGTTGGATCATCGTGTCGGCCCAGCTCCTGGCCGTTGTGCCTGTGACGGTGTATACCATTGGTACACTTCGCTACGGAAAGGTAGACGACATCCTGTCGCGCACATTCGTCTACACACTGGCGCTCGGCCTCATCTTCTTCACGTTCGTCGTCGGCGTCACAGTTCTCGACTCGTGGTTGGCGCGGAGTGGGCATTCGCGGATTGTAATCGAGGGCCTGTTTGTGGTCGTGCTCCTGATGCTGTTCGAGCGGCTCGGCCGCAGTCTGCGCGTACAGGTGACCCGCATTTTCAGCGCCGAGCGTTCGCGCGCACGGAAACAGGTTTCCCGGTTCCTTGAGGAAATCACAGACTATCTGGACGCTCAGACGCTGGCAACCGAGGCGGTACGCGTCGCCGCCAGTGCCTTCGGCGCCCGAAGCGCCATCCTCTTTTTGAAATCACCCGCCGAACCCGACACGTGGGTGATGGGGAATTTCAGCCCGGCGCCCCCTTACGTGACGGAACATGTGTTTCTCTCATTTTGGCCCCACTTCCGGACCAACCCATCCATCTGGGCGCGTAACCCGGAGCTCAATACCCACACCCTCCCGGCCCGTGCTCACCGCTCGCTCATGGAATACGGAATCGCTCTTGCCATTCCGGTCCGGGGAGATGGCCGCCCGGCAGGCATGCTCATATTGGCCGGAAAGACTGCCCGCCGCGCCGTGTATAACCTTGAGGACCTGGAGCAACTGCGCTCCTTTGCCGTCCATGTTGGACTTGCCGCTGAACGCCTCCAGATGGTGGAACGCGAAAAACGACTGGCATCGGAGAGTTCTGAGGCGCATCTGGTAGCGCTCCGGGCGCAGATAAATCCACACTTCCTGTTCAATGCACTGAATACGATTCTATCCCTCATTGAACAACAGCCGTCCAAAGCAGAGGAGGTGGTGGAAAACCTCGCTGCCATTTTCCGGTACACGCTTCACACGGGAAGCAAACCATTCGTGCCACTCGCCGACGAAATACAGCTCGTCAACCGATACCTGGACATTGAGCAGGCCCGGTTCGGAAACCGCCTCAAGGTCGACGTTTCCATTGAGCCGGAGACGCGCACGCATCCGGTACCCGCGTTCGCAGTCCAGACCATGGTTGAAAACGCCATCAAGCACGGCATTGAAAAAGTGCGTGGAGCAGGCCGCCTCTCCATCTCAGCCCACCTCGACGAGCCAACTGGCGCCAGCGCGTCCATGGTCGTCGTAGAAGTGACGGATTCGGGCGCTGGTATTGCAGCCCTGTTTTCCGAGAACGGATTTTCTTCGGGACGCCAGCCGTTTTTTGGAATTGGCCTTTCGAATGTATTTGAACGCATGTCCCAACTCTACGGGCGCGATGATCTCCTGCAACTGGCCAGCACGCCGGGTGAAGGAACGACGGCCCGACTTTTCATCCCAAACAGCACGCCATCCCATGATCCGAACCGTAATCATTGACGACGAACCCCCCGCCAGGCGGCGTCTCCGCAAGCTGATTTCCGATCACAAAAACATTGACGTCGTGGGTGAGGCCGACGATGGACCGTCCGCGCTCAATCTTCTGGGCCGCGAAAAACCCGACCTGGCATTTCTGGACATCCAAATGCCGGGACACGACGGATTCGAAGTCCTGGACCGGCTCGAACCGGACGCACGTCCCGTTGTCATCTTCACAACTGCATACGACGAGTATGCCATCCAGGCCTTTGAGGCCAACGCGGTCGACTACCTGCTCAAACCCATTCCCAAAGACCGGCTCGCAGACGCCATTGAGCGCGCCACCCGTGTACTGAACGCCCCTGTCTCCCGTACGGAACTTGAAAACAGATTGGCACGACTGCTGGATTGGATGGATGCGTCGGCCGTGCAGGACCCACCCACCCGCGCCCCTGGAAAGCAGGCCGAGTACCTCGAACAACTCTCCATCCCCTACCGGGACCGCATTCTGATCGTCCCCGTAACGGACCTCGTTTCGGTCGAAATATCAGAGGGAATCACGCGCGTTTTTCTGCTGGACCAGGATGCGGACACCCCCCGTCCGCGACTGAAACAGCATATTGTATCCTATACCCTCGACCAGCTTGAGCAGCTGTTGAATCCCGAGGACTTCATGCGCGTGCATCGATCTGCCATTGTCCAGCAGCGTCACATCAAAGAACTGATTTCGTGGTTCTCCGGCCGGTTCAAGCTCGTGCTCACCGGGGGGCACGAGGTCATAGCCAGCCGCGAGCGCTCGAAAATCCTCAAGGATCGACTTATGGTGTGATAAGAACGGTCCGCGTCTGCCGTTCCGCGCCGTACTGCACTGTGATCAGGTACAGCCCCGGGGTCACTCGCCCCCCGGATTGCGCCGACAGGTCCCACGTGCTGTCGGTTCCGGAAAGCGATGCCACATGCCGTCCCGCCACGTCATAAATGCGGATACGCGGTGCGTCTGTCCCGAGCCTGCCGCTCACGGCAATCCGGACATGACTACGCGCCGGGTTCGGGTACACATCCACTGCAAGACGTGTGTCCGGTACGAGAGCTTCTGTCGCCGTACTCGTGGCAACACTGACAACGCTGCTCTCGGGGCCTTCCACATTGTTGAATGTCAGCGCCGTTACAATATAATATGCAGTCCCCGGCGCTCCTGGCTCTACCCCCGCTGGCACGGGCTCGCTGAATTGGGGCTCATAGGTCAGGGCTACGAGATTCTCCGGATTGTTCGTCACAGCGCGCACATCCACAGGCTCCTCGCCAATTACACGATAGACTGCGAAGCGCCGGGCAGGCGTACCGAAAAAGGATGGGTTCCAGGTGAGAAGGACGGTACCTGCCGCCGAAAGTGCGGTCAGGTTTCCCGGCGCCCCGGGCGGAAACATGTCCCGATGACCCAGTGGGCCGCGAAATGCGGGCGTAGCGTACAGATCTGTTACCAGGGAGTCCGTGAAACCCTGATTCGTGGATGTCAACAGGTCAGCCGCGCGGAAATGCACCGATCCCGCCACGCCCGGCGTGGCCCGGACCCGCCGGATTTGCCTGGGGAGTTCGTCTGCCGCGTAACAGCAGTTGAAGCTGTCGCTAATGTCCATCTTGTAGACCGCGTGCCCAACATAGATGGGCCTTGGATTGGCGGATGCCTGCGCCTGGGCTGGCCACCAGTCTGCAAGCGTCGCAAAATCCTGCCCCCCACCGAATTTCCAGTAGAGCTGCGGTACGAGGTAGTCGATGGATCCGTCTTCGAACCACGCAAGAGGATCGGCAAAGACAACATTGTACGCGTCAAGCCCCATAATTCCCGCTGGCACCCCGTTACGCCAGATCCCGAACGGACTCACGCCAAAAAGCGCCTCCGGGTCGGTCGTCGTCACGGCCGCGTACACGTCCCGCATGAAGATGTTGATGTTCTCACGACGCCAATCGCCCTTGGGCAGACCGTCCAGATTGTAAGCAGCGTGCGTCGCATCGTCCTGCGCCCCAATGACAGGCGTGTACGGATAGAAGTAGTCGTCGAAATGAACGCCGTCCACATCGTAGCGGACCAGAATGTCCTGGATCACGTCAATCACGAAGGCGCGTGCATCCGGATTGCCTGGATCAAGGAGCTTCTGGGTGCCAACCTCCAGAATCCACTCCGGGTTCGTGACAGAAACGTGTCCAGCATCTATCGCATACGCATTCGTCTGACGCACCGCACGAAACGGATTGACCCAGGCATGCAGCTCCATTCCGCGGGCATGCGCCAGCTCCACCGCCGTGTCGAGTGGATCCCACAGGGGATCCGGGGAACGTCCCTGGCGTCCCGTCAAGTAACGTGACCACGGCTCGAGAGTCGAGGCGTACATGGCATCGGCCTCCGATCGGACCTGAAAGAAGACCGCGTTGATGCCCCTATCCTCCAAGCCGTTGAATATCGCCGTGAGCTCGGCCTTCTGGGATGCCACCGAGAGCGAAGCGTTCGACGGCCAATCCAGATTGATGACCGTAGCAATCCAGGCACCCCTCATTTCCCATTTTCCCGCAGCGTCCTGCGCATGGAGAAGTTGAGGGGCGTTCAGAACGAGCGCCACCAGAAAGAACAGCGTTAAGCGGAAGAAAGGCGCCATGGCCAGTTGACAGAGATGTTCTGCATGTGTAGTATTAATATAGATAATTGTATTGAGGCCAACCCACTTACGAGCCTCCTGCGTTCACCCGTATATCACCAACCCACACAAACACATGCGAATCGTTACTGCTTTCTCGCTTGCCGTGCTATTCATGTTCACCGGAAGCGCTTCCGCCCAGGTTGTGACCACAGACTTTGCCTGGAATGTAGAAGCATCGTCCGACGGACCATACTCCACGAACCACTCGGGCGCACGCCAGATTGCGGGTCCGTTCGATCTTGACGGAGACGGTCAATTAGAAGTTCTGGTCTCCGACTACACCCTCGGCGGCAGGGTCCACGTGTTCGAAAACAAAGGCCCAGACACATGGGAATGGATTTTTTCCACCCCGTCCCTCGAGGACTCAACCAGCACGACGGGCAACATCCGCACCATGACGGGTGGCGACCTGGATGGTGACGGCTTTGGCGAAATCATCATTCCCTCCGGTGCGTCCTTCACGGATGACAACCCCCTCGCGGGCATCGGTCTCTTCTTTTTCGAGGCCACTGGCGATGATACGTTCTCCACGACACCGGTCAAGTACGACTTTGACGGTGAGCCGTTGGACCGCTGGAGAGCCGAACAGATGGGTGCCATGGATCTTGATGGTGACGGCTTTGACGAACTCTACTTCGGCAACAACGGCGCAGCCAGCGCCTCCGATGTCTGGATGGTGATCGGTGTTACCGGAGACATCGGCTCGGGCTTTGAGACTTTTGTTCAGGAGGCCAAAATTTCCTCGCGCGCGACGGAGGACTTCGATCCGGTGGGTCGTGGGGGAGGCAGCCCGTATGGTATTGTGCCGGGCGACTTGAATGGCGACGGCACCATGGACGTCGCCATGATGTCATGGAACAGCTACAACTTCACCAACATGTCGGTGACAGGGCCTGACACGTACGCCATCCCTGCCGACGGCGACTCCAACATCAACTTGCAAGCCTCTGCTGGAATCGGAGATCATGTGGCCTTCTTTGGATGCTTCGGATTTGACGTGAACGGTGACAGTGACACGGAAGTGTACTGCCCCAACCTACAGACTGGTGGCGTATCTGTCATGAACTATGAGGCGGGAGAAAACCCCCTTGAAGTAACCGCTGACAATGTATCGTTCAATGTCATTCCTGGACTCTCGTCCTTGGGTCTTACGATTGGCGACCTGGACCAGGACGGCAACCCGGATCTGATTGCTGGTGGCTTGTCCTATACGCCGGGACAATTTGAGCAGGGGCTGGCCCCCGCCTGGCTGCGCGTGTCAGAATACATTGGTGGCGATGTCGAGGACCCGACCAGTTATACGGAGCCCATCGATATCCGCGTCGGCGAGCCACTCGACGTGTTCAGCACGGTCACGCGCGACTCGGCTGGCGTTGTTACGGAATTCCGGGAAGACGGTGACCAGGGCCCTGAGTTCGTGTCCAAACTCACCTTCCTAGGCGACGTCGACAACGACGGCTGGAATGAAGTTGCCGTATCCATGCAGGGCGTGGATGACAGCCTCTTTACCATCAACCGGACATTTAATCCATCCGATTCGACAGAAACTGACGAGGTGGTGTCAGTTCGTCCCAATGCTCGGGTCTTCCTGCGGATACTGACGACCGACGGTGTGAACGTCGCCATAGAAAACACCGAAATCGTTCTCCCTTCTGACTATGTCCTTGAGCAGAGCTACCCGAACCCGTTCCGCGGTTCGACCAGCATCCGCTTCACGCTTCCTATCCAGAAGGCGGTGAGCGTAAACGTGTATGACTCACAGGGACGCGTTGTCCGCACCCTCGTGAACAACGACGTGCGCGCCAAGGGAACACACGAAGTCTACTGGGACGGTACGACAGATGCCGGCGCCATGGCGGCCAGTGGCACGTACTTCTACACGCTGGAGTACGGTAACTTCCGCCAGAGCAAGTCGGTCGTTCTGGTGAAGTAACACGCCCCGAAGCGTTATCTTTGGGGAGGCCCCGCGAGGGGCCTCCCCATTTTTTTCGCCGGCGCAACTGATATCTCAACACACCCTAACAGAGATCATGTACAAAGCGGGTATTTTGCTCATTCTGGGCTGTTTTCTTGGCATCCACGTTGCCGCAGGTCAGGGAAAGATTGCAGGCAAGATCACCGATGCGGATTCAGGTGAAGCCCTGATCGGCGTCAACGTGATCATCGAAGGGACCTCCCAGGGCACCGTGACGGGTGCAGACGGCAATTATGTGCTGCTCAACCTCCGTCCGGGCGAGTACGCGCTTCGATTCTCCTACATCGGCTTCGCCGCTCAGCAGGTAACAGGTCTACGCGTGACCACAGGTCAGACAACGCGTTATGACGTTGAGATGTCGGAAGAAGTGATAGGTGGAGAGGAGATTGTGGTCCAGGCTGAGCGTCCGCTTGTACAGAAAGACCTTACATCTTCAAAAACGACAACAAACGCGGAAGAAATTGAGGCGCTTCCGGTCGAAGGCTTCTTCGGCGTGCTCACCACGCAGGCCGGTGTCACAACCGGTCCCGGCGGTGCCATCCACATCCGCGGAGGACGAAGCAACGAAATCGCCTACCTGGTCGATGGCATGTCGGTCGGCAATCCATTTGAGACGAACGGCCTGGCCACATCCGTCGCGGCCGATGCCATCCAGGAGATGACCGTGATTTCCGGTGCGTTCAATGCCGAGTACGGAAAGGCCATGTCAGGCATTGTGAACCTGGTCACGAAAGAGGGCGGCGACAAGGTGGAAGGCTCCATCAGTCTATATGGTGGCAACAACTTCACGACGCACGACGACGTTTTCTTCAGCGACAACGAGTTGCGTGCCAATGTCTATACGCTCGAAGGCACGTTCAGTGGGCCTGTCCCCTTCGCCAAGCGTGTCAAGTTTTTCGTGTCGGGTCGCATGGACAATGACGATGGCCACATCTATGGACGCCGCACGTTCCTACCGTCGGACTCGGCCAATTTCAACGGTGACCCGGGGCTTATTGATCAGATCCGAGAGTTCATTCCCGACTACGATGGTCCCGCCTGGTATTATGAAATCCAGGGCCGGCCCTGGTATGAATATGGAGAAGATGAACCCATACCGGGCGAGACAGTCAGCATGAACCCTACCGACGGGCACAATCTGGTGGCCAAACTGAACACGAAATTCTGGCCAGGCACCAAGTTGGAGTATTCGTTTATTTCGGACGGCGGCAAGCGAACACCCTTCAACTTTGCCTACCGGTTGAATCCGGATGGCGTGTCTACCTTCCGGGATACAGGTACCAACCACGGTGTGGCCTGGACGCATTCGCTGAACGACAAGTCCTTCTACACGGTCCGCTTTTCCTACGCCAACAACGAGGCGAAGAACTACCTCTACGACGACCCAAATGACCCCCGATATGTATCGACCGGGGCCATCATCGGCTTTCCGGGCAACAACTTCCTTATAGGGGGTAACCAGAAAGGTCGCGTGCGTGAACGCTCCGATTCATACCGGCTTAAAACCGACTATACGCGCCAGATCGGAGCCATTCACGAGACAAAGGCCGGTTTTGAGTACAATCTTCACTACCTGGACCGTCGCAACATGACCATCCTGTTCGACGGCGATCAGTACCTAGAGCCCACCGTACCCGACGTCACCACACCTGCCCACGACTTTTACGAGAATCAGAAAGTCGTGCAGATCAGCGCCTATGCGCAGGACAAACTGGAGTTTTCAGACTTCATCATCAATGCCGGCCTGCGGTATGAGCGGTTCAACCCACACGGGCTCTTCATCCCGAACCTGCTCGACCCACAAAGACGCAACAGCGACCTGCAGGAGACCGACGTCGTAAACATCCTCATGCCTCGTCTCGGCGTGTCCTTCCCCATCACCAATCGGGGCATCATCCACTTTTCCTACGGCCACTTTGCCCAGATGCCGCGTCTGCGCAATATGTACGTGAATCCGGAATTCGAATTCCCGGTTGGTACGGCGCCCACGTTCGGCAACACCAACCTCCGCCCTGAGCGCTCCGTTCAGTATGAAATTGGATTGCAGCAACAGCTTACTGAGACACTTGCGTTCGACGTAACCGGCTTCTTCAAGGACATCCGGGACTACCTGGCGCTCCAGAACATCCGCTTTTCCACCATTTCGGGAGAAGACCAGTTCGCCATCTATCAGAACCGGGATTACGCCAACGTGAAGGGATTCACGCTGGCACTCACCAAGCGGCGTGCACCGGGCGGGTACCTGGCAGCCACACTCGACTATACGTTCCAGGTGGCAGAAGGCAACAACAACGATGCCAACGCCTTCTTTTTCAATACGCTGTCCGGCAAGGAGACTGAATTCGAGCTCATCCCGCTCGACTTCGACCAACGCCATATCCTCTCAAGTACCGTCACCATCTCGCCAGGGAGAGCCTGGGGCGTGTCGTTCATTGGTCAACTTGCTTCTGGCTATCCTTACACACCACTCCTGATTGACCAGAAAATTGACCAGCTGCCCAACCAGGAGCGCAAACCGACGACGACCAAGCTCGACATGCAGATACACCGCACGGTGGACTTGGGTGACCGGGCCAGCCTGCGCGTCTTTGCCCGCATTTTCAATGTGCTGGACAGGCTGAACGAAAACTTTGTGTTCTCGGACACCGGTCGCGCCACGCGTTCACTCTCCGAGCAGCGCGGTGTTTTCGCCGCCTGGGAAAGTGCCGTGCAACTGGGACTTCCGGGCATCCAATCGCTCGAAGAGTATGAGAATCGGCCCAACTTCTTCTCTGCTCCCCGTGAAATACGCGTTGGCGCCACGCTGAACTTTTAACCTGCGACACCCACGTCATCCCATGACACGTCTTTCTCTACGTTTTTTCGGGGTTTTCTTCGCGATAACCCTCTTGTCCGTCCCCGCCCACGGTCAGGAACGAACCCGGGGCCAGTCCTACGCAGATCTACGAACCTGGATTAACCAACAAACCAACAAGGGCGGGGCGCAGGCCGTCTCCGAGTGCCAGGAAGAGGCCTTTGCGACGCGCCGTGACGTGATTCTGAACGGCAACCGGATTACGACCCAGGTGTTGAACTTCGGCTCCATCAGTTCACCCGGCAACACCATCACGGACATTGTCTGGAACGGGCTCGGATATGGATTTGAGTTCGGACCTTTTGTTGGTGCCGAGATCATCGACGACAACGCCGTCAGGGATCCCAAGTCTGTGCCTCTGGTCGATGAAAACGGGCAGCCCGTGCGCGACGAAAACGGCGATCAGGTCTACGTCATGCACATTATTTCGGATGGTCTCGTCTCCAACGGCGGGGAAGTCAGCCCGGACGGCACCGAGCAGTGGGGATGGCAGCCCATTCCGTGCGCTGAGCCCGTAGGTAATTTTGATGGACTCAATGTGGTCAATCCAAATTCGCCGCTCATTCCTGTATCCGACGCAGAAGACAAGGACCTCGACGGCAAGCCGGATTCCTGGCCCGATGATTGGTTCAACGAGAACCTGAAGGAATTTGTGTGGCCCGGTGCGCTCCAACAGGGCGCTTCCAATGCCGACAAGGAAGCGCTCTATTTTATGAATGACTACAGCAACCGGGAATTCAAATACTATCCGTTTCCGTCGGACTCCACCAAGCGTGGACTCGGGCTCGAAGTTGAAGTACGCCTCTACCAGTGGGCAAACCCTCTCGCCGAAGACACCATTTTCATGGTGTACAAAATCACGAACAAGTCAGAAAAGGATCTCGACAAGGTCGTTTTCGGCATGTGGGGCGATCCTCACATCGGCGGACCTGGCGACTGGCCGGACGACCTGGCCTTCTTCGATCCCGGCCTGAACATGGTGTTCGCATTCGATGCCGATGGGCGCTCCGACATTCCGGGCCGCGTTCCAGGTTTCTTCGGATACAAATTCCTGGAAAGCCCCGGACTGGGCACCGAAATCATTGATGGACAGCGATTCGAGGGTGATGGCATTGACAACGACGGCGACGGCATGATCGACGAGTCCTGGACCGACGAGATTGACAACGACAATGACTGGGATCCGGAAACGGATGATGTCGGCATTGACGGTATCCCGGGTACAGGCGACGAGGGCGAGGGCGATGGTATTCCCACAGCCGGCGACCTGTTTGACATTACCAAGCCCGGCGAGCCGAACTTCGAGTTCACCGACATCGACGAATCAGACATGATTGGTCTGACGTCGTTCGCCTCCCCACCCTTCGCGGGCAACCGCGTCAGCAACGACGAGCGCGTTTGGCAATTCGTGGAGCCCGGTAATTTCAGTGAGATCCCCGAGGAGCCGGGAGACAACGTCTTCATCTACGGATCGGGGTATTTCCCCCTGCGTGCGGGTGAAACGAAGCGTTTTTCCATTGCCCTCGTGCTCGGCGAATCGCTCAACGACCTCCGTCTAAACGCTGAGACGGCTCAGCAGATATTCGATGTCGGATACCGCTTTGCCCGGCCACCTGCCAAACCGAACCTGAGAGCCGTACAGGGCGACCGGAAAGTGACTCTCTACTGGGACGCGATCGCGGAAGACTCCGTGGATCCGCTTTCGCGGGACAAGGACTTCGAGGGGTACGCCATTTATCGCTCGACCGACCCGTCTTTCAGTGATCAGCAGAAGATCACGGACATCAACGGCTCTGCATTCCTGTTCCAACCGCTGGCCACGATCAACGGGGTTGAGGCCAAGTTTGATCTTGACAACGGACTTACGGGCCCGTCGTCCATCCCATTTCCAGGACGCGGCGTGTCATTCAATCTCGGCAACGACACCGGACTCTTCCATACGTTTGTCGATTCAAACCGTGTTGTCAACGGCCAGACCTATTACTATGCAGTGACGGCATACGACAGGGGCTTTTCGGGCGACATTGACAGTCCGGACGGCATTCCGCCCAGCGAAACGTCCAAAACCGTCACATTCAACCCGGTCGATGAATCGTTCATATTCGATGTCAACACAGTAAGTGTGGTCCCGAGGCCTGTAACAGCAGGCTACCTGGCCCCATCCATCGTCGAGGCGGGAGGCATCCAGCACGAAACCGGGCACGGCACGGGCGACATATCCATCGAGATTCTGGATCCCATGGCCGTGCCGCCGGATGGCAACTACCGCATTGACTTTGACGCGCGTGACGAAAACACTGTCTATTCCGTCACAGACCAGAATCTGCGAACAGTAAGAATACGGGCGCTAACCGGCAAAACGTCTTCGCTCGGCGTTCCCAATATCAATGCGGACTCGTTCGTGCTGCGAACGACAAATGGCACGCAGCTCGTCGAAAATGTGGATTACGAACTCGTCGAAGCCAGCGGCAGCGTGCTGGTCTTCGCCGGCCAGGTCGCAGATGGCGACTCCCTGACGGCCACATTCACGCACCGCCCGATCGCCGAAAGCGCCCTCGTCAACAGTGAAGAAGGAAATCCGGTATTCGATGGTCTGCATCTGTTTGTGCAGGACGTCGAACTGGCCATCGACAATGAACAAACGGGCTGGAGTCAGGGCGGCCAGGACATCCCTTTCCAGGTGCGCGTAGCTACCTCGGGCCCCGGGCGCATTCCGCAGCCTGCCGACTATGAAATCACGTTTGCAAACTCTGATATCGGAAACAGTTTCAGCAACAATCTTCCCGTGCCGTTCCGGGTGGTGAACCTCACAGAAGCCAATACGGAGTTGCAGGTATTTGCTCCGGACCTGAACCGCAGTGGCACATGGGATGTGAACGAACCCATTATTTTCCTGGAAACCATCAATGGAACGCTGACGGCAACCTGGCAGGTGGCTCTCGAGAACGTCGGCGAAACACCTGGCGACGGAGACGCCTTCTTCGTCCGGACAGAAAAACCGTTCCGGGAAAACGACTCATTCACGTTCAGGACGGTGGGTGCACGTGACGACATTGCCACGTCCCGGGAGAACGTCTTCAATTGTGAAGACGAGCGCGGAGAGTGCATTTACGCCGTACCGAACCCGTACGTGATGACCAACACGATCGAACCCACAAACCCGGTCTCGCGTGCGGCCCGTGGCGACAGGCGCCTGTATTTCGCGAATGTACCGGCAAAGGCCACGATCCGGATCTATACGCTCTCTGGCGAACTCGTGGACACCATTGAACGCGATTCGGCAGTCGATGACGGCAAGCAGTTCTGGGACCTGCGCACGAAAGACAATATGAACATCGCATACGGCCTGTACATTTTCCACGTCGATTGGGACGGTGGATCGTACATCGGAAAATTTGCCGTCATCAAATAATGACTACCATGACGCAAACCAAATCCATTCCTGTCCTCGTCGTCGCCCTCCTGGCATTCTCGCTCCCCGTCCAGGCGCAGAACGTCCTGGAAAACGGTGAAACCGATACCATCACCAAGGTTGGCACGACATCGGCGCAGTTCCTCAAGCTCGGGGTTGGGGCCCGGGCCATTTCGCTCGGCGGTACGTTCGTGGCAGAAGCCAGTGATCTTTCGGCGCTCTATTGGAATCCGGCCGGACTTGCCCGCATGAACGGTTCGGCTGTTCAATTGTCGCACACGCAGTACCTGGCCGACATCGACTATAATTATGCTGCCGTTGGAATCGACCTCGGCGCCATGGGCACGATAGCTGCCTCACTGCTTTTCCTTGACTCCGGAGACATGGCTGTTCGCACGGTCGATGAGCCGCTCGGCACGGGTGAACTGTTCAAGAAGCAGGATTATGCCATTCAGCTCACGTATGCCCGGGCGCTCACGGATCGGTTTTCCATAGGAGGCACTGTCAAATATATCCGAGAGAAGATCTGGCACTCCACAGCTACGGCCACGGCCCTCGATATCGGCATCCTCTTCACGACGCCGTACGAACGCCTGCGACTCGGCGCTTCCATGGCCAACTTCGGTCCACGGATGCAGATGTCCGGGCGTGATATCCTGTTCAGTACGGATCCGGCTCCCGAGGAGCAGGGCAACGTAGAGATCGTCAATGCCGAATTCTTGGCTGAGGAGTTTACGCTTCCCCTCTTGTTCCGCGTTGGACTGGCCTGGGACGCCATCCGGACCCCGGATTACCGTGTCGTCGCCCTTGTCGATGCTGCGCACCCCAACGACAACAGCGAATACATGAACCTCGGTTCCGAGTTCATCTTCAGGGACCTGATTTCCCTTCGTACGGGGTACAGAAACCTATTCGAAACGGATGGTGAACAGGGACTTACCTTCGGTGGCGGACTCAACCTGCGTATTGACAAAAGTATCCGAGCCCGATTTGACTACGCCTACGCTGATTTCGGGCGATTGGAACAGACGCATTGGTACACGTTCAATCTGCAATTCTGACCAGTATCGATACCATGCACAGCCGAATGCGCATACACGGCCTTTCAGCACTCCTCGTGCTGCTCCTTCTCGTACCGACGGCGTCATCGCAGATCACCCATGACATGGTCGATGCGGAGGTCGCGCTTGGCCCTGTCGAGACAGCTCCCCTCGGCAAACGGATGTCCGTCTCCAGAGTGTCCGATCCGGTTCAGGTGCCGTTCACGGGCATCGCCGTTGAAATCGGCTCTACCGCACGCATGGTCGAGGTGGACGTGCGCTTCTCATCCAATGACGGCGTATCGTGGACCGACTGGGAAGCGACTCATGTGACAGCGAGCCCCGCGGGCGGCACATTCCTGGCCGGACTCTACCGGGACGAGGTGATCAGCGCATCCAAGTACGAGATCCGGGTCCTGGCTGATCCGGCTTCCATCACGATCATCCGGGAATCCGGTGTATTCGACAATACCCGGGATGTGGACCGGAATGTGCCGGAGGGACTCGTAGCGATCGCTGGAAAGACAACGGGCGACATCATTCCCCCCCCACTCATTACACGTTCCGAGTGGGGAGCAGCTTCCTTCAAGGGCGGAAGCCCATCTCCCCTGACAACGGGGGCGTTTCGCTTTATGACCTTCCATCATGCGGCAGGCTGGTCTGCAACAACCCGTGCCGAGGGCATCGCAGCCGTCAAGGCCATCCAGGATTTCCATCAGAACGGGCGTGGGTGGAGTGATATCGGATACCAGTTCCTAATTGACCGTGGGGGGCGACTGTACCAGGGACGCCCATTCCTTGATGGCGCCACCTCGCTCGACCAGGTTCCCCTGCTCGCACTCGGCGCGCATGTAGGCGGTGCCAACACGGGCAACATTGGGATTGCCATCCTGGGCTGTTACCATCCACCGGAAGGCTCCCAGTGTGCGGAACAAATCACTCCCGAAGCGCTCAATACGTACATCACCCTGTTCGCTTTTCTGAGCGAGCGCTATGGAATTGAGCCGGAACTGATTCGTGGCCATCGGGATTTCTCGTCGACCGCTTGTCCCGGCGACAACAACTACGTATTGCTTCCCGAGGTACGCACCGATGTGGTGCAACTGCTCATCGACGGCAATGCGCCCATCGGGGCGGCGGCCGTGACAGCCGCTGAGGTCAAGGCGGGCAACGTTCATCTGTCATGGGACGTCTTGGATACGGGCACGCTTGCATCGATCATTATTGAACGCAGCATCGGGGGCAGCACCACCGCAGTTGCAGAATTGGATCCGGAGAGCGGCACCTTTGTCGACGCCACGGCTCCAGCAGACGTAGAAATTTCATACAGCATTGTCGGACGCTCGGTCGATGGCCGGCGCCAGGAACTGGCGAGCGTCGTGGTAAACGTAGACTCTCCGTTACGGTTCACGCTGACCAGTGCGTGGCCGAATCCGACAACCAATGATGCAACGTTCCGCTATTTTGCACCTCACGATGGCTTTGTCCGCATTCACCTGTTCGATGCTGCGGGGCGTCAAATCCGGGTGCTGCAGGATGGCTTCCTCGATGGCGGGTCCTGGCACACGACGTCGGTTCGCGTAGACGACCTTCCAGGAGGCGTCTATTTTTACCGGATGAGGGTCGACGGGTTTTCTGGAACAGTTTTCGATAAAACCCGCCAACTCATTGTGCGGTAATCCAAGGCCTGTCAACAACCCCATAGCCCGCTGTAGCTGACAGAAATGGCGTTTATCCAGGCGTGAGAAGCAAAATATGGCACCGTCAAATGGCGAGACTCCTCGCCAGAGCAACGAAAAACACAGAGAAACGCCATTTCGGGTGCTACCCAAGGGACGGGGTCATTTTTGCCCCCACCGACGTTGTCCTCACCTCGAGTAACGCTGCTACTCGTCGGTCTCCTTGGTGGACACGAAAATGACCAGCGTCAGCGAGTTTTGGAGTGTTAACAGGCCCTGATATAAAAAGTGGCCCGGCTTTCTTTCGAAAGCCGGGCCACTCACCCAGAACCAATCATCACTGAGAGGTGATGAACCGACCGTGTGCCGTTGTCCAAGGGCAGGTTGTACCGGTTGAACCGATCGGTTACGGTGGTCATTCTACGGCGCGCACGACATGCGACGATGCAGGGGGGAACTCATATGCTCGCGTAGTCCAATTCCCTACAGAGAATTTCCTACAGATCTGTCACGCTCCCCTCGGTTCAGCGCCGCTCCCACTCTGGGTCCAAACATGAGACCAAGCTGCCCATCCTGATGACATGACCCATCAGGCCGACCAAGTGGCAACGTCTACGGCAACATGGCACGATTATAGCACCCTGACGCGCTACACCCCAGCACGAACAACGCTCGCATGCAATTACTGGTACAGAACCGTCCCATGACCCGGGGCGCGGCCGATGACTGCCTCGTTGCGCACCTGCAGCTCGCGGCCGAACGGCGCCCGGTTCCCAAACTCGGCCTGCACGTGAGGTGCGCTCACAACGCAGCATTTCTGCTGACCGGCGATCTGCTCGTTTTTGCAGGGCTTGTCCAGTTTCTGGCGCTACCCGTCGGCGTGGCGGCCGCTTGTCTCACTGGTTTTGCTATTCGGGGCCTCTATCCTGGATGGGGCCTGAACCACGAGGCGGCACTGAGCCGGCAACTCACAACACTGCTCGTGGTGTTTGGGCTCTGGATACTGTTTGCGTCGCCCGCGCACGGGGCCTTGCTCCTCGCGTTCCCCGCAGCGCTTCTCCTTGTACCGCTCGGTCGACACGCCGTCAAACGCGTTCTTCTTGCATCGAACCTGTTCGGCATGCCCGTCGTCATTTACGGAGCAGGTTCTGACGGCCGCAACCTGCTCGAGGCACTCCGGTCAAACATCGATATGGGTCTCATTCCGGTAGCCTTTCTTGATGACCACCCGGCGTTCTGGGGTGCGCACGTCCAGGGACTACCCGTCGTTGGCGACACGAATGTAGTCCTGACAAGTGCCTGGGTAGGCATCCTGGCCATGCCAGACGTGGAACAGGGATTTCGTCAGCACCTTTTGTGTGGTCCCCTCTCATGCTATCCGTACGCACACGACGTATCCGATGGTGAAAATCCAATGAGAGACCTGCAAAACGTCGCGTGTCCAAGTTGGATCGATCGACTGGTTGGATCCTGTTGCACATGATTGCGTTCGGAAGGCTGAGTCTCCATCCATACCCGGATTTTACATGCCCTCGGAAACGACCGACACCCGCATAGATTGGACCAATCTGCTTTTTATCGGTGGCTATCACGTCGCCCTGCTCATCCTTCTGCCCGTCTACCTGATGGACCGTGTTCCCTCTTCGGAACTGATCCTCGGGTCCTGGGCACTCTGGACACTTTCCCTGATGGCCATCACGACGGGCTATCACCGGCTGTACGCCCACAGAACCTACAAGACCAATCGGGTCATTGAAGGCGTTCTGCTGTTTTTTGGTACCATGGCCGTCCAGGGCAGCGTACTCCAGTGGTCATCCGATCACCGCATGCACCACAAGCATGTGGACTCCGACGACGATCCGTACAATGCCGAAAAAGGATTCTGGCACTCCCACATGCTCTGGATGTTCACCGGCCGGCGCCTGGTGCGCGACCGCTGGGTTCACGACCTGCTCAAGGATCCGGTGCTGCGGGTTCAACACACGCACTTCGCACCGCTGATGGTGCTCGTCAACATCGTGGCCGTTGCTGCGCTGTGGGCACTCACCGGTGACCTCTTCGGCGCTTTCGTGATCGGTTTTCTGGCGCGTCTTTTCCTGGTACACCACTGCACCTGGTTCATCAACTCACTCGCCCACCTGTGGGGATCCAAGCCGTACTCCACGGAGCACTCGGCGGTCAACAACTTCATTCTCTCGCTGCTCACCTTTGGCGAGGGGTACCACAACTACCACCACACTTTTGCAGGAGATTACCGCAATGGTGTTCGCTGGTATCAGTTCGACCCGCCGAAGTATGTGATCTGGGCGCTGAAGAAGCTGGGTCTCGCGCGTGACGTCAAGCAGGTGAACCACCTCACCATCAAGCGTAAACTCATCAACGCGGACAAGCAGATGTTGCTCGAACACCTCCGCTCCCTTGGCCAGGCCCACCACGATGCCCTCGCTGTGCGTGTGGAGGAAATGTCGGCGCAGCTCACTACGCAGTACACAGCCCTGAAAACCGTCTCTGACGCGTATGCCCAGGCCAAAAAGCGCAAGGACGAAGAAATGCTGCATCTGAAGGCGCGCATGATGGAACTCAGGCGCTCTGTGAGCCACGACATGCAGGACTGGAAACGGTTCATGCACGAGACGCTGTCCATGGAGCCGGTGCCAGCTCTGGAACGGGCCTGACAAGGGCCTCATGGCCTTCAGAGTTGGTCTGATTCGGTTGTCGCAACCTCCAACAATACGTGGGATGCCGTCGACCAGATGGCCGTCTGTACGCTACGCCCGGGAAACATCTGTCTCCAGCACGCGGCGTACAGCCCGAGCTGCGATCGATACAACGCGAGCAATCCTGGTCTGCTCGTCCGGTCGGTCTTGTAATCCACGATTAGCCATGTGTCACCGCGCCGCAGTGCAAGGTCCACGGTACCTGAGACGATTCGGGCTGGACTTCCCGGCAGGGAGGTCGTAAAGGATACTTCTGCCAGCACTTCGTCAGCTGCTCGGACCTTGCTCCAGACGGCTCCCTGCATGAACCCGGACAGCGCATCGAAGACGGCGTCGATGGAGGCCTCCACCGGTTCCGAGTCAAGCACGGCATGCAGACAGGCTACGGCCGCCTGCCGGGGTTCCGGCGTCCGTCCACTCGTGGCGTCTGTTACCAGACGTTCCAGTCCGAGGTGCACCGCCTGGCCGAAGTCCTTGCCCTCCATGCCGATCGAAATGGGCGGCAGCGGCCCCGCACCCGAGCCGCCCGCAGCATCATGCGCCAAGCCGGGAGAGCCCCCGGTTACCACGTCCTCTGTATCCTCTTTGTCACTGGGCCGCAGCAGGATATGCGTCGGCCTGGAGCCTGCACGAATGGCCTCCTGCATGCGTTCCTGCATACGATCTCGTGCCGGTGTTCCGGGCGCCTCCTGGCCCGGGGAGTCTTCGTCCCGGAACGCTCGCTCGGGCACGTGATCGAGTTGGGCAAGGACCGGAACGTCCCTGAGCCGTGGGGCCAGATCGTCCCAGTAGCCGGACGGACCTTCGCCACGGTATGCCACCACGAGTTCCCTCGCCGCGCGCGTACATGCTACATACAGTAGGCGTACATGCTCGGCCCGGCTGAATGCTTCCTCAGCGCGTACGGCTTCGGGCCAGGCGGGTGGCGTGAAGGTGACCTGCGGACTGAAACCCGAAAATTTCCTCAGGGCAAGGGCGATGAACGCCCGTCCGTCCCGGGTAAAAGAATGCGTGTGCGGCACGCGACCTGACGACTGCGCCCTACCGGGGTCTGCGAGGAATACACACTGAGCCTGCAACCCTTTGGCCTGATGGACGGTCATGATCTGGACCCCCTCCTCACCGTTGGCAGCATGGAGTTTCATGGGTACGTCCCCGTTTCGGTACCGCAGAAGTTCTTCCGTGGCCTCCATCCAGTCAAGGCCACGGTCTTCGGCCGAGGCAAACAGGGCGAGGATCTTTTGCAGAATACCTGTATCTACGGCTGCCGTCTGGCGGGCAGCGAGCACATCCCACCAACCCTCCTCGTCTGCCGTCACGCGCAGTGCTTCGCAGGGCGGAAGCGTCTTGAAGCGGCGGCAAATGCGTGCAAGAACCGCGCGGGCATACACAACCGGGTTGTGAACTGCGCTCGTAGCAATATTATCAGGGCCCTCCACATTGGTTGAATCCGCATCGGCTGAGTCCGCATCGGCTGAATCCGCATCGGCGACATGCTCGGCAAACCCGTCAAAACGACCATCCTCGGTGCGCCATGCGTAGAGATCCGCATCGGACACAGCAAAGAACGGTGTTCGCAGGGCCGCCACCCCGGCGGCCTCGTCGCCCTCCCGGACAAGCGCCTCCAGCACGCTGCATACCGCCGGAAGCACATCGCTTCCGCCAGCAGCCTTTCCCCCGGTAACCCGCACGGGCAGGCCGGCCGCCGTAAGTTCTGCGACATAGCGCGATACATACGTATTCCGCCGGAACAGGATCATGAAATCGGCCGGAGATGCATAGCGGCCCGAGTCCAGACGCTCCCAAATGGCCCGGGCAATGGTGCGCGCTTCAGCCACGACGCCATCCTCCGCGCTCAGCTTTGGGTCGAGCACGAGGGCCTGCACCGCTGCGCCTGGGCCCGATTCGGTTTTTGCCCCAGTGTTCTCTCTTGTATTCGCCCCTGTATTCGATCGGGACGCCTCGGCCCCGCTCCGGAACGGGCGCAGCGGCTCCCAGGGTGCCTGCTCCATCCGCTCCTCGTCTCGTGCCGGCCGGAAAAGGGGTTCAATCGCCCCATTAATCCAGCTGCAGATAGATTCACTTGACCTGAAATTCGTGCCCAGCACCAGACTTCGTCCTCCCTCGGAGACAATTGCAGCCTCAGAGCGCGCAAACACCTCGAAATCGGCCCGTCGGAACCGGTAAATGGACTGTTTGTCATCTCCCACGAGCAGCAGCCGACCCGGCAGCAGGCGATTCCGGGACCAGTCCTCGTCGTCCACTTCGGCCGCAACCAGATGAAACAGTACCGACGCCTGGACGGGATCGGTATCCTGGAACTCATCGACGAGTATGCGGCGCAGGGAGACCTGCACCTCTTTGCGCACGTCCGGCGATCGGCGCAGCAGGTCGTTCAGGATATGGATCGGGTCCGATATGGTAAGGCGCCCTTCCGCCTTCCGGTGTGCAGCATAGTCCGACACGGCCTGCTCCACAAGCGCCGTGGCCCGGCTGTGAACAAGCGCGTCCCACGCCGCGAGCCGGGGAATAATCTGCTCCTGTATCCGGCCCAGCACCCGCCACGGCGCCTCGTCATCCTCCAAACCATCCCGCACGGCCTTCATGAACTTCTGCGGCCTGTCCCACCGGTTCATGGTCATGGCCAACCGGCCTTTCTTCAGATCAACCATGTCAGCGAACAATCGCAGCCACACGGCCGTCTGCGCGGTAGACATCTCCGGGAGCGATTGCTCCATGAAGCGCGCTTTTCGAAGCAGATTCTGCACGGCGTCCCCCTGGTCACCCGCGCATCCCAGCGGTTCGAGCTCGTCCATCGTCTTGCGGGCGGCCTCGACGGCCGGCCCGAATTCCAATTCCAGCAGCTCGCCCCGCACCGCCTCCATGTCCGCGTTTTCGGCGAGTCGTCCAAAGAGATCTACGAGGGAGGCGCGGCTCACCCCGGCTTCCCTCAAGCTGACCAGATCCTCGTTTTCATCCTGTTCTTGCAGAAACGCACTCCAGAACCGGCTCCGCATGTCCGCCTCTTCCTCCTCTTCCACCTGGCGAAAATCCGGAGGCACACCGGCTACATCGGCATACTGCCGGACGAGTTGCGCGCAGAAGCCGTGAATGGTACCGATATGCATTTCATCGAGCCGGCCGCGCGCCCGGATCAGCACCTCGCGCTCCTCCCCGCCCTCGGCACGGTTGACGGCCGTATGCACTTCCTCGTGAATCCGGCCTCGAAGTTCAGCTGCTGCTTTTCGGGTGAATGTGATGGCCACGATGGTTGATGGATCCTCTCCCAGCCGCAAATGCGCTACGATGCGCTCCACGAGCGCCGTCGTCTTGCCAGATCCGGCACCCGCGCGCACAATCATGTTGTGTTCCACATCCAGATACGGATCTGCGGCCACAGGCACCGAGCCATCCTCCTGGCCGCGAATAGTAGCCCGCGCCTTCCAGTCGTCCACACGGCTCATGTCGCCCCTCTGTGTAGTAACTGCTTCTCGGCGTACCACCAGGACGCAAGCTGGCCTGCAAAGGCGTCATTGGGCGACTCTTTCTGCTTCAGAAACGTCCCCAGCATATCCACATCGCCGCAGATCGGCCTGACGTCACAAAACGTGCACGGTGAATCGCGGTGCCCGGCCGCCTGGGGGAACCACCCGGCATCGACGCGGCCTGCGAGCACCTCCAGGTGCTCCATGCCATCATATTGCAGTGGCTGCGCAACGCCCTGCTGTGTGGCCCACTCCCCGTCTTTCATAAACAGGTAGCCGGACAGGACCACGTCTGCCTGAACCGACTGGTTGCGGGCCAGTGCATATACATACCACTGCAGATAGTGCTGCAGCGAGGTCAATTTTTTCGCGTCGAAACGCCTGGATGAACCCGTCTTGTAGTCCAGGATGCGCTCCTGGCCGCTCTCGTTGACATCTACCCGGTCGACGCGGCCCCGAAGGAGCCACGGACCCGCCTCCACGTCCTTGAAATCCCATTCTGCCTCTGTCTGCATCCACAAGCCAGCCTCCTGCTCGGCGAGTGCACGGAGCGTACGCACCATGGAGATGAGTTCCTGTTCGGTTGCCATACGCGTATAAGCGCCCGGAGGCGGCGACAACCGGGCATGCGTGTCGAGTCGCCCGCGAACGCCCGCGAGGAGGGCATCGAGGCCGCCCGTGCGCCCAGGAAGTCCCCGGGCGTGGGCATCCCGGAATACATCGTGCATCAGACTGCCGCGCTCTGCCGCCGTCAACCACTCCGTTCGCCGCTCCTCGGGCCGAACACGGAGCAAATCCGTAATGAAATACCTGTAAGGACACGCAGAGAGGCGTTCCAGGGACGAGGCGGAGGCCGATCTCCTCCGCTCGACGTGCCCGATCTCGACGTGCCCGAGAATGCCGTTTTGCGCGGTCCATGAGGGGCCCAAGCGCTCCTGCCAGGCTGCGATGGCCCGGAGTACCCCTTCCCGCGCACCACTCACCAGGACGGGAACGAGCGGAACGGGCTCGGGCGTAGCCGAAGAGGGCTCGCGGCCCGCACACGCGGCGTGTGGAAATAGTTCGCGTGCCTCCCGGACGTCGTACGCGGCCAAGCAGAGTGTCATTTCCTCTGTGCGCACCGAGAGGCGGTCCAGCAGGCGCCCGAGCGGGACGGGTGCGGAACGCGTGGTGTCGCTGTCATATCCGAGCGCGCGCAGTACATCCATACAGGATCGGGGCAGGCCCGCGGTGTCATCGGCCAATGAGCCGGGAGGGGCTCTGTCATCCATGCCGAGCACCCACGTTTTCCGGCGAAGGGAGAGCGCAGCCTGTTCCAGTGGCACGACCAGAATTCGCCCGCGGGATGTATCATCTCCCGGCAGGTTATCTCCCAGCAGGTTATCTCCCGGAAGGTCATCTCCCAGCAGGCGATCTCCCGAAATGCCAACCCCCGCCAGACTTCTGAGCAGCACGTCGGCGGCCCGGGCAACCGGCAGCGTAATGGACGCCGGTGCGACTTGTGCCGCCCGGCCCCGAAGCGCCGAATGGATGGCAGGGGTCCACTCGGCATCACGATCCGGTGCATGCCGGAGCACATCCTGTACCCAATGCATGATGCCGTAGAGGGTCATGTCCGCGCGAAGCTGCCCGTCGGCATCGAGGAGCTCCTTGAGGTGCATCCTCGCGAAATGGGCCAGGCTGTCGACGGCTCCCCCGCGCCGACCCGCAGCCTCGCGAAGCAGCGCTGTATAGGACGGCGTGAGCAGCTCGGCCACATCCACCGGCCACATGTCGAAAAGGAGTTCAACGTCGCGCCTGCGCTCGGGCGAAGCATCGTCCTGATTGAACATGCCCAGACGCGCGCAGGCGGTTGCATGTTCGGGACGAAGACCCTCTGAAAGCCATTTCAGCAACGATCGCACATGGCGGCCAGAAGGCGAGTCGAAAAAACGCACGCCGTGTTCCATTACCACCGGTATCCCGTGGGACTGCGCGGCCGCGGCCACACGGGAGGTATAGGCAGACGGCTGGGCCAGGGCAATCTGGACTTCATCGAACGGTGTTCCGGTGGCCAGTATATCGCCGAGTACCTGCGTGACCTCATGGTCCCGATCGCGGGCCGTGATGCGCCGCATCACGGCCCGCTGAGGAGGCTTATCGGGTACATGTCCAATGGTCTCCACTGCCGGAATCAGCTGCTTGAGGCTGCCGAGCAGCTGGCGCTCGCCCGGACGGAACTGGACATCATCCAGCTTCAGCAGCAAGGTGGGCTTTCGCAGGCGCACGAACTCGGGCGCGTATTCCGCGGCGAGCAGGAGCGTGCCCGTCGCGTCGACGGCGCCATGACGGCGCAGCATATCGGTGTATGCGACCAGGAGTTCGGCGACCAGCGGCTCGCCTCCCACCCGCTTCCAGGCCGAAGCGTCCACACCCCGAACGCGAAGCGCCGAGAGTAACCGCTCGGCCGTCGCGGGCGAGCGGCGGAGGTAGTGATCAGCCGGGGTTCGGAGGGACTCAAGACATTGGGATACAACGACTTGCGATGTATCGACCCCCCAATGTACCGTCGGCTCGGCACCCGGTACCGTTCGAAGAATGAGACGCGCCAGTGAGTGCACGGTCAGGGCTTCAATATTGACAAGCGACACACCGGCGCGCGCCAGGGCAAGGCGAAAGAATCGGGCCTCGCCAGCTGACGGCGCAATGAGTATCTTGAACGCGGTCAGGCGCTCACCCGAACGGAGGGCACGCTCCGTTTCTTCGACAAGCGCCGGACGGTATGGATAACTGAATTCGATGGATGCAGCGGACAGTAGCTATGAACAAGATAATGATCGCTTTCGACGTGGAGACGACCGGGAAAAACCCGGACACCGATCAGGTCGTGGAAATATCCATGTGCCTCTACGAAGCCGGCAAGGAGCGCGCTCTGACGCTGCGCGTCCGGCCAGACATTTCCATTACGCGGGGTGCCGAGGCCGTGCACGGTATTTCCATGGGGGACCTCGCCGATGCTCCCCGTTTTCCGGAAGTAGCCGACCAGATTGAGCAGTTCCTCGCGGCATCGAACGTGCTGGTCGGGTACAATGTACGCTTTGACATCCGCTTCGTGGAGGCGGAATTCAAGCGAATGGGTCGACCCCTGGACCTGTCCGACAAGCTGGTCGTCGATCCACTTCGGATTTGGCAGGCACTCGAACCCCGCACACTGTCCGATGCCTACCGCCGCTTCGTCGGAGGTTCGCTCGAGGATGCCCATTCGGCCGAAGCAGACGTACAGGCGGCCGTCAAGGTCCTGCGTGGCATGCGCCGCACGTTCAACCTGGAAGAATCTACCTGGGAAGATCTGGCGGCGCTGACCCAGCCGGAAAAAGCTACGTGGACGGGCCCGACGAATCACCTGGCCTGGAGCGCGGGCGAGGTGGTATTCGGCTTCGGGAAATGGTCCGGCCGTGCGGTTCTGGATGTGGTCAAACAGGATAAAAGTTATGTGCAATGGGTCATGAGTGACCGGGCCGATTTTCCACCCCACGTCCGGAGTGTATGCAAGGGAGCGCTCTCGGGAATTGAGGCCGATGCCTTCCATGCCCGAATTGCCCAGACGCTGGGCGGGCCGCCGGCGGCGGACGACGCGGAGCAGTAGGCCTCTGTGAGAACGAGTCTGGCGCGCGCCACTTGCACTTGTGCTGGACAATGGCGTTATTTTTGCGATAATCACGCCCACCTTTCGCACCCTGTGTGCCCCGATACATGGACTACTCCCCGAACCTTTTGGCCGTTCTTGTTGCCTCGCTGCTTCCCCAGATCATCGGTTTTCTTTGGTATGGGCCCCTCTTCGGCTCGCTCTGGATGCAACTCGTCGAGAAAACCGAGGAAGAACTTCGCGCCGGATTCAATCCCTGGAAAAATTTCGGCGTGACGTGGGTCCTCAGCGTCGTCGCCGCCTTTGTCCTGGCACACGTCCTGAATATGTGGGAAGAAGCATTCGCGGCAACTGGGTGGGCATACGGCATGCAGGGCGCGTTCTGGATGTGGATTGGTTTCGTGGTGTTCGCTTCCTGGCAGGAGGTGGCCTTTGAGGGCAAGTCGCTGATGAACTGGGGACTCAATATGGCATACAATCTGGCCGCGCTGCTTGCCATGGGCGCCCTCCTCGGCGTGTGGCGCTGAGCCTGTACCCACGTTCTGGCAACGGCTTTCCGACTCCAGTCCTGAATCCTATGTCCCGCAACACCCTCGCCCTTTTTCTACTGACCATCACGCTTACTTTGTGGGCGGCCCCGGCGGGCGCGGCGGGCGCGGCGTCGGTGGTGCCGGCGCCTATGGTGACGGCACCGGCTATGGCTGTGCCCGTACCTGCTGCAGCCCTACCTGCCACGCCCGCGTTGTGGGGCCGCGACGGACACAAAGCCATTTGCCTCATGGCATGGTGGGAAATGGAGCCCCGGACGCGGCAGGCCGTTCGCACGCTGCTGGCAGACGATGTCGCATTTGATCGGTTCATGGAAAGCTGCCTCTGGGCCGACCAGGTGCGCGGGGCCGATCCCGCCTACGACCGGTATACAACGGCCCATTACGTGAACCTGCCGCGAGATGCAACGGCCTTCAACCTGGAACGCGACTGCGGCGAAACGTTTTGCGCGGTCGAAGCCATTACCGAGACGCTGGCAACGCTTGAGCGGCCGGGGGCGCCACGGGCCGAGCGGCTCGATGCACTCAAATTCCTGGCGCATTTTGTGGGCGATCTGCACCAACCCATGCACGCCGGATACGGCTTCGATCGGGGCGGCAACGACACCGCGGTCACCGCCTTCGGCGAGCCCACCAACCTGCACCGCGTGTGGGACTACGTGCTCATTGAACAGACCTACCCGGACTGGATCGACATGGCAACGCATCTCTACTTCGACATCAGCGCGTCGGACCGCGAGGCCTGGAATTCCCTGAACCCGGCGCGATGGGCGGAGGAATCGTACACGGTTGTGCGCGAAACCGCCTACGATTTTGGCTCCAGCGGCGAAGTGGACGACGCCTACCGAGCCAAAAACATCATTACCGTCGAGACCCGCATGCAGATGGCCGCCTTCCGACTGGCCCGATTGCTCGACGGCGCGCTGTGAAATTCGAGTTTCCATCGCCTGTGTTGCGGCTCGAATCGGATTGACATCTGCGACGAACTTGCCGAAGCATTGCGCCAGGACGACGCCGCAGGCCGTGCGTTCGCTTCGTTGTCTCCCGGGCGTCAACGGGGACTTGCTGGTTGGGTCGCATCCGGAAAAAAGGCGAAACGCGGATTCGCCGGGCTCTCCAGCTGTGCCAAAAAATGCGTGAGGATGACTGACGGTAGAAGGCTGGTGCAGGGCCGGGCGGATATAATAGATGGACCTGGAAAATGTATATTTCCCGAAGTCTCCTGTTTGCGGGAGCTTCTATCATTTTGACCCACCACTCCCATGTTACCAGTACAAACGCCCTATGTTCGCCTGCTGACTGCCATCGCAGCACTTGTATTCCTGCCCGCCTGTACCTCTGGAGACCAGGGCCCTGAAGGCACACCAACGAGTGTTGAGATGGAAAAACCACCGCCCCCCGGCGCCACACACGCCGAGCTCGAAGAATTTTTCCTGGCGTGGCGCGCTTTTGAGCGGCCACCGTTTGAAAATGGCGTTCCGGATTACACTGAACCCACCATGAGCGCGCGCCACGCGGTGCTCCCTGACTGGCAGCACGCACTGGCCACGTTCGATACGACCGGCTGGACGACCCCTGACCGCGTTGACTTCGAACTCGTTCGCGCCGAGATGAGCGGGCTTGATTTCGAACACCGCGTACGCCGGCCCTGGCAGCGCGACCCCGGTTTCTACAAGGTCATATACATGTCGCGAAGCGATGTGCCGGCCCACGAGGGGCCAGAAAACCATGCGTACTTCGACTGGTGGGCGCTTGAAAAACCCCTCTCGGCCGCAGACGCCCAGGCCGCCGCTGAAAAAATCGGGATGATTCCCGCGTTCTACGAGCAGGCGCGTACCAACCTTACGGGGAACGCTCGCGACCTGTGGTTCGGCGGCATCCGTGTCATCGAGGAGCAGGAACATGCACTCAGAGCCATTGCAGCGGCTACCGATGACGCCAACGTCCGGTCGGCCGCCGACGAGGCGCTCGCGGCCACCGAGTCCTTCGGCGACTGGTTGGAAGCCGAACTGGCCTCAAAAAACGGCCCCAGCGGCATTGGCAAGGACAACTACACGTGGTACCTCAACAACGTGCACCTCATGCCCTGGTCCTGGGAGGAGGAGGTCACCATCATGGAGCGCGAACTCGCGCGCAGCTGGGCCTATCTCAAGCTCGCCGAGCACAGCAATCGCACCGAGCCACCGAGAAGCGATTTCAGGAACGAGGCCGAGTACCGACGTGAAATGATACAGGCTGTTGACGAATTCATGGCCTTTCTGGATGACGGGTTCGTTTCCACGCGTCCCTACATGCGGCAGGCCATGCTCGAGCACATCGGAACCTTCGTGGCCGATGCTGGCGAGCGTTCCTTTTTCACGCAGATCAACAGCCATGACGCGATGCCCATGCGGCCGCACATGTTCCACTGGATTGAGCTCGCCATGCACGACAACGACCCGCACGAGCGCATTATCCGGTCTGCCCTGCCGCTCTACAACATCTATGACGGCCGCAGTGAAGGCCTGGCGACGGGCCTTGAGGAGATGATGCTGGCTGCGGGCCTCATGGACGACCGCCCCCGTGCCAAGGAGCTGATCTATATCATGCTCGGCCAGCGGGCCGCGCGGGCGCTGGGCGGACTCTACATGCACGGAAACGAACTCACCATGGCGGAAGCCTCCGAGTTCGCCGTCACGTGGACGCCCCGTGGATGGATGCGCGCCGACGGTGAGCTCGTCGTCTTCGAACAACACCTCTACCTGCAGCAGCCAGGCTATGGCTCCAGTTACATCACCGGAAAAGTTGAAATCGAAGATCTCATGCGGGTTGCCGCGCACGACGGCGGCGACGACTTCTCCTTGCAGGGCTTCATGGACACCTTCCTCTCCTCCGGCATCATCCCTACATCACTTGTACGCTGGGAGATGACGGGAGACGAGAGCCACTACCGCAGCATTATCACTTCGGAATAGTCCCAATCGATTTTCAACAGACCCCGTCGCCACGCCGAGCCGGTGCCCCCCATGAACAAACCCCGTCTCTCGTTCTGGCAGATCTGGAACATCAGTTTCGGATTTCTCGGCATCCAGTTTGGCTGGGGGCTCCAGCTGGCCAATCTGAGCCGCATTTTCCAGACCCTGGGCGCCGAGCTTGACAGCATTGCCATTCTGTGGATTGCGGCGCCCGTGACTGGCCTGATCGTGCAGCCCATCATTGGCCACATGAGCGACCGGACGTGGGGCTGGGCCGGACGCCGACGCCCTTACTTCCTGGTGGGAGCCATCCTGGCCTCGCTCGCCCTCATTGCCATGCCCAATTCGTCGGCGCTCTGGATGGCGGCCGGGCTGCTCTGGCTGCTGGATGCATCCATCAATGTGTCCATGGAACCGTTCCGCGCATTCGTGGGCGACATGCTTCCAAGCGAGCAGCGCACCATGGGTTTTGCCATGCAGAGCTTTTTCATCGGATTCGGCTCCGTCGTGGCCTCGCTCTTTCCATGGATGCTGACCAACTGGCTGGGCATTGCGAACACCGCCCCAGCGGGCCAAATTCCGCCATCTGTGGTCTATGCGTTTTACGTGGGCGGGGCGGTTTTTCTGGCGGCCGTAGCCTGGACGGTCTTCAGCGTGCGGGAATATTCGCCCGAGGAGATGGCTGCCTTCGATGCCGCCAGTGCGGACAATGCGCCGCCCGCGCACGGCCTCCTGCCATCCTTGGCCTACGCGCGGCTGGCGCCGCGCTGGTTTGCGGGCGGCGCCGTTTTGACTGTGCTGGTCTATTTCTTCGGTGGGCTGGAGAAGGAGCTCTATATCCTCGGCGTTGGTCTGATGTTGTTCGCGTTTCTACTCTGGTTCGCCTCCTGGCGTACGCGAAGCGGCGACACGGGCGGGTTTGTGGAAGTCTTCAGCGACCTGTTGCAGATGCCGCCCACCATGCGCAAGCTGGCCTGGGTACAGTTTTTCTCGTGGTTCGGACTCTTTTCCATGTTCATCTACATGACGCCCGCCATCACGAGTCACATTTTCGCGGCCACCGATGCCACGAGCCAGGCGTACAACGACGGCGCCGACTGGGTGGGTGTACTCTTCGGCGCGTACAACGGCGTGGCCGCACTCTTTGCATTTGCGCTTCCCGTTCTGGCCCGCAGTCTGGGACGCTCACGAACACATATCACGGGCCTGGTGGCTGGCGGCCTCGGCCTCATGAGCATTTATTTCATGCCGGGGCCGAATGCGCTGCTCATCTCCATGATTGGAGTAGGCATGGCATGGGCCAGCATTCTGGCCATGCCCTACGCCATTCTCACGGACGCCCTGCCAGCCGGCAAATTCGGCATCTACATGGGCATCTTCAATTTCTTCATTGTCCTGCCGCAGATCATGGCCAGCACCATCTATGGGGCGCTGCTCGACCATGTGTTCGGTGGCGAAGCCATTTTCGTGCTCATTACGGGCGGCTCCTCCTTCGTCATCGCCGCCCTCCTCATGCTGCGCGTTGACGGCTGACGCCGGATTGTGCAACATTGTCTGCCGATGATCCGATATACAGCGGGTTCATTCCAACACGCACTCACACATCCTGTCATGACATATTCTCCCCGCTCCTGCCGCCGTTTTCCCGTCCGGATTATGGCCATCCTCCTGCTCCTCTCGGCACTCATGCCAAACACGTCCGATGCCCAACGCCTGCGCGACAAGGACCTTGTGGGCACCGAGTGGCGCATGCACCTTGACCTGGGAGGAGAGGCAGATGCCGAGGATGGAAACGCCCTTTCCCGAGCCGCCCTGGCCATGGCTGCATCGCTGATTTCCGAGGTGGACATCCGGTTTTATTTCGAGGAAAGCGGAGATCTCCGAATTGTGACGGATGTCGACTCGGACGCCGACGCGGATGAAGAATACAGCGCCTGGTTCATCAACGAGGACGGCAATCTTGTCATGGGGGATTCCGACTCGTTCTCGATGGACAGTGACACGGTATGGATCCAGGAGGAGGGTATGCTCGTAGCCCATCAACTGGATGAGCCGAACATGAAGGCCAGTATCTGGCTGGAGCGTATAGAAGCGTATTGAAAAACCATCACACACCCTTTTTCGGCGTCGTGACGCCTTGCATCTGTCATTCCGGCGCTCGCATCTTGGTGCACGCTGGTTCCTCAACACGCTTCTGGAGACGAAATGAACAGAGCCTTTCGAAGTGAAGACAATGAACTGGGTGACGTCTACATTGCCCCACGTCCGCCGCTCCCTCCGGGCGCGACGAATTACGTGACGCCGCGCGGAATGCGGCTTCTTGAGAAGGAGCAGGCGGCGCTTGAGCTGGAACGCGACGAGTTGCAGCAGGGGGATCCGCACGATCATGACCGGATCCGGGAGCGGACGCTCGTAAGCGGCCAACTCGCCGCCCTTCGCGAGCGCATGGCAACGGCACGCGTCATTGACCCTGCCGACCAGCCCGCGAACGAAGTCCGCTTCGGAGCCCGAGTGCGCGTTCGCATTACCGGTGGCCCCATGGACGGCGCCGAAAAAGAGCTCCGCATTGTCGGCGTCGACGAGGCCGCTGCCCGCACGGAAGACGTGTCGTTCACCTCGCCCGTTGCGCGCGCCCTCTCAGGCCACACGCCTGGCGATACGGTTCGCATTGGCCCGAATCCCGATGCTCCGCAGTTCGA